>DAOPZY010000003.1:0-154561 GCA_035353615.1 Candidatus Limiplasma sp. | reverse complement strand
CCTTCAAGACTGCATGATGTGGCAGGGGGGCGGCAATTCAACTTGCAATTCACAAGTGACTCCGCGAAGAAAATTCTATTTGCATTTTCATGCCTGATCGGATATAATTGTCGGAAATACTTTCGGGCGTATTGAACGCATCATCTGCCCTCAGGGCGGGTGGCGCGGTTTTGGATTGCCCGCATTGCTCAAGGAGGCGCTTAGGTTTGACCGCATGGCTGATTCACCTGTTTGTAAAAAACCCGGACCGCACGACCGACCGTAAGGTGCGCGGCGCATACGGTACACTGGGTACCTGTACGGGGATCACGATCAATATTTTACTGTCCGCCGCCAAATTTGTGATTGGTTTGCTCAGCGGCTCGCTCGCCATCATGGCGGACGCGGTGAACAACCTGTCCGACGCGGCGGGCAGCGTGATGGCGTTTATTTCCGTGCGGCTGGCCGGAAAACCGGACGACAAGGAGCATCCCTTCGGGCACGGGCGCATGGAATACATCGGCGCGCTGGCCGTAGGGATCCTGATCCTGGTCGCCGGCGTGCAGCTGCTGCGCGAGGGGTATCAGGCCATTCTGAACCCGTCGGAACTGACGATCACTCTGCTGGTGCTGCTGATTTTGGCAGGTTCGTGTCTGGTCAAGTTCTGGCTCTATTTCTATTACCGCAAAATCGCGAGCATCATCGACAGCGAAGCGCTGTATGCCGCCTCCAAGGATAGCATCAGCGACGTGGCGGCGACCGGCACGGTGCTGCTGAGCATGGTGCTCCAAAAGCTGTTCGGCTGGAAAATCGACGGCTGGATGGGCGTGGTGGTCGCGCTGTTTGTGCTCAAAACCGGGCTGTCGGTCTGCAAGGATACCATCGACCGGCTGCTGGGTGAAAAACCGGACCCCGCGTTAACCCGCGACATTAAGGACCGTCTTATGCAATATGAAGGCATCCGCGGCGTGCATGATCTGGTGGTACACGACTACGGCCCCGGGCGCTGCATCGCGTCCGTACACGCGGAAGTGCAGGCTTCGGACAACATCGTCGCCATCCACGAGGTAATCGATCAGGCGGAGCGCGAGCTTCAGAAGGAACTGGGCATTGTCGTTTGCATCCACATGGACCCAACCGTAACCGATGACCCGGTCATCAACGACGTGCACCGGCAGATGACGGATTTTCTGCACGGTGTGGATGCCCGCCTGACCCTGCACGATTTTCGGATGGTACCGGGGCAAAAGCAGATTAACCTTGTGTTTGACTGTCTGCTGCCGGACGGCTATGCCGACCGGGAAGGCCTGCGCGCGAAGCTGAACGAATTTGCCCAGAAGCTGGACCCCCGCTACGCGGTAGTGGTTCAGTTTGATACGGATTATTCCTGACCGATGCTGCGATTAAGCTGCCCGCGCGGGTATCGTCGCGCGCCGGCAACCGGCGGGGGGAGGGTTTTCGGTGGCTGTCCGAATCCGAAACGCGGGGGCTGCGCTACTGGCGCTGCTGATGTTGCTTGCTCTTTTTGGGCCTTGCGGCGCGGCGCTTGCGGAAGCGGCCCCTTCCGGCTCCCGCGTCGCGCCGGTTACGCCCAAGCCCTGGCTGGCGCCGGTCGCGAGTACGCCCACGCCGTCGCCCGCCGAAATGCAGGCGACCGAAGCTCCGTTGGCGGTCGGCGCAGGCGCGTCGCCCACCGCAACGCCGCCCCCCTCGTCCCTGAACGATTGGGCGGACGATTTTACTCCCACCGCCAGCCCAACGCAGGCCGCATTGCCCGGCGTGCTGGGCTTGAAGGATGAAACCGCGCTCCGCGTGCTACTGATTGGCACCGACGCTTACACCCTGAAAGAGGCAGGCCGGAGCGATACCATGATTCTGCTTCAGGTAGATTTACGGGATGGCGAAATCCGCATGGTTTCGTTTCTGCGCGATCTGTATGTCCAAATACCCGGGCATGGAAAAACGCGCCTGAACGCCGCGTATGTATACGGCGGCGCGGCGCTGCTAAAGGATACGCTGCAAAGCAATTTTCACGTGGAAGCGGATCGCACCCTCGCGGTCAACTTTTCGCTGATGGTGGACCTGATCGACCAGATTGGCGGCGTAACCGTGGACGTGAGCGAGCGGGAGCGAAAGCAGCTGAACTCCATCCTCAAATTCTACAACACCCACAATGGCTACCGGGCCAAGGACGGGTTGCTGAACGACGCGGGCGCGCAGTGCCTGACCGGCAAACAGGCGCTGTGTTACAGCCGGATTCGCAAAATGGACAGCGATTTTGCCCGCGCAGGCCGCCAGCGCAAGGTGCTTGAGGGAATCTATGAACGCATCCGCACGATGGACGCGCTTTCCCTCGCCAATCTCCTGACCCGGATGCTGCCAAAGGTGAAAACAGATTTTACACTCGCCGACGCCGTCGCCCTGATCCCCACACTTATGCAACTGAACAGCATCGGGTTTGAGGAGCTGACGGTACCCGTGGCTAAGGGTTACCAAAGCGAAACCATCCACGGCATGATGGTGCTGGTGCCGGATTTATCCGCAAACCAAGACGCGATCTCCAATTTTTTACGGTAAATTTTTACCCGCAAATGTTGGGGCAATGCCAAAGTCAATGTTTACCGCAGGCGGCGCATGGCATGCAAAAAAAGCGGTTTCCTGAGCGCTGAGCGCGGCCTCCGGGATTTCCCGGCATACTAACGTCCCCTCCCGCACGCGAATGCGGAAGGGGACGTTTCTTTCACGGTTATCAGGCAAACCTCATGCCTTGCCAACGATGTCATCCGCAACAGCCATGCCGGTCACGCTCGCCTGCATCAGGCCGCGGGTGATGCCCGCGCCGTCGCCAATGGCATACAGGCCGCCGATCGCGGTTTCAAAGTTGTTGCCCACCAACACCTTGCTGGAGTAGAATTTCACCTCTACGCCATAGAGCAGGGTGTTTTGGCTGTACAGGCCGGGGGCCAGATGGTCGAACGCGCGCAGCGCCTCAATGATGCTGGTCAGGTGGCGCGCCGGCAGCACAAAGCTCAAATCCCCCGGCACGGCGGTGGAAAGCGTCGGGATGGTTGTGGATTTGCGAAGCCTGCTCGCGTCGGTGCGGCGGCCCTTGAGCAAATCACCCAGACGCTGCACCATAATGGGGCCGCCGGTGAGCATGTTGCCCAGTTGGGCAATATATCGTCCATATTCAATGGGTTGGTTGAACGGTTCCGTAAACGAGGTGCTCACCAGCAGCGCAAAATTGGTGTTGCCGGTGCGCTTTTCCTGATCCTCATAGCTATGGCCGTTCACAACGGCGATGCCGCCTTCGTAGTATTCCTGGCTCACCTCGCCGCCGGGGTTCATGCAGAAGGTGCGCACCTTGTTTTCATAGGTGTCGCTGTAATAAATCAGCTTTGCCTCGTAAAGGTCGCGTGTCAGGCCATCCATAATCGAGTTGGGCACCTCGACGCGCACGCCGATGTCCACCTCGTTGTTTTTAGTGCGCAGGCCCAGTTTGCCAACCGTTTCGCTCAGCCACTGCGCGCCGCCGCGGCCGGGCGCCACCACCACATAGGGCGCCGTGGCTGTGAAGGCTTCGCCGTTTTGCGGCTGAAAGCGCACGCCAACCACGCGGCCTTCTTCCACAAGGATATCCTGCGCGGTCGTCAGCTCCCTGAAGGTGGTCTGGGTGTTCTGCACCAGATGGTCGTGCATCGCGCCCAACACGGGACCGGCGTTTTCCGTGCCCAAATGGCGCACGGGGCAGGGCACCAGGCGGATGTTATGCCGGCTGGCCTGATAGGCAATCTCCTCCACGCGGCGGTCATCACGGCCGTGCACCACGGGGCTCGCGCCAAAGCGGATGTAAATATCGTCCGCCCGCTGAATATACTCCATCGCGCGCTTGTGGCCCAGATATTCGCTGATCTGCCCGCCCACCTCGTCGGAAAGGCTCAGCTTGCCGTCGCTGAATGCGCCCGCGCCTGCCCAGCCATGCACGATGCCGCAGGGTTTGCAGTGCAGGCACTGCCCGTTGATGCGGGCCGGGCAGGTACGGTGCTTAATCGCGCGGCCCGTATCCACAATCAGCACGCGGCTGTCCGGTTTGCGCTCGGTCATTTCCAGCGCGGTAAAGATTCCGGCAGGGCCGGCTCCGATAATAATCACGTCATAATTTTGGCTCATACTTGCGCTCCTTTGGGCGGATCTGTGTGGGCGGGGTCGTGCAGGTTCTGGCGAAGCGTGCGCCGCCCGGCCCGGGCGGCATAAGGAAAGGTGCGGTTCCAAACCGGACGGAGGGGTTCAGCTCTGCGGGGGTTACGCTTTGCCGTGCGGCGCGCAGCCAACTTTCCGCTTCACTTTGTCCAGAATGCGGTTGGCGCGGCGGGAAGCCTCCTGCGCGTTGCGATCCAGTACGGCCTGTAACGCCGCTTTGTCCGCCATAATGCGGGCATACTCGGCCTGAATGGGCGCAAGCGTGTCCAGCACGCATTCGGTCGCGCGGTTTTTCAGCTCGCCGTACCCCTTGCCGGACAGATCGGCCACCACGGTATCGATCGTCTCGCCGGTGAGCGCGGCAATGATGGAAAGCAGGTTGCTCACGCCGGGTTTGTTGTCCGGATCAAACCGGACTTCCCCATCGCTGTCCGTTACGGCGCGTTTTAATTTGCGGCGGATATCCTCCGGCTTGTCCAACAGGGCGATGTACGTTTCTTCCGGGTCGGATTTGCTCATTTTCCGGGTCGGCTCCTGTAAGCTCATCACGCGGCTGCCCACCTTGCCAATGTAGGCTTCCGGGATGGTGAACACATCGCCGTACACTGAGTTGAAGCGCTGTCCAATGTCGCGGGTAATTTCAAGATGCTGTTTCTGATCCGCGCCGATGGGCACCAGATTGGTCTGGTACAGAAGGATATCCGCGGCCATCAGCACAGGGTAGGTAAACAGACCGGCGTTGATGTTATCGGTATGCTTGGCGCTTTTATCCTTGAACTGCGTCATGCGCTGCAATTCGCCCATATAGGTAAAGCAGTTGAGGATCCACGCCAGCTCCGCGTGGGCGCTCACATGGCTTTGGCAATAGATAAGGCTCTTGTCCGGGTTCAGGCCCACGGCCATGTACACGGCGGCCAGCGACAGGCAGCGGTTGCGCAGTTGGGCGGGGTCCTGCCGCACGGTCAGGGCGTGCAGGTCCACCACGCAGTAGACGCAATCGTACTCATCCTCCAAAAGCTTAAAGTTACGCAGCGCGCCGATGTAATTGCCGAGGGTCAGCGTGCCGGAAGGCTGGATGCCGGAAAAAATGACCTGTTTCCGCGAAAGTTCGGGTTGGGTTTGCATGGTTGTGTCCTCCTCCTATGGCCGGAGCGCGGCTCCGGCAACCCCGCGCGGGCCGTTTGCGGCCGCGTTGGCCCGCGCCGCGTGAAACGGCGGGGCGGGGTGAATGCGAATGCGAATGAATATGAATGCCTGAATGAACATGGAAGCTTCAGGGCTGAAAACCGCCGGCCTGCCCGCCAAAGGCTTCCGGGGCGGGGGGTTAGCCTTTGCGAGCAAAATACCCGTCGATTCTCAAAACCGTCTGTTACCTGACGCTTTGTGGGGTTCAGCCCTTACTGGCGAAGTACTCGTCGCGCAGGATTCCGTACAGCGTATAATCGCAGATGCCTTGGTTATTACGGTCGCCCTGGCGCACGGTGCCTTCCCTGGTCATGCCGCAATGGGCCATTACCGCGCCGGAATGGGGGTTGCGCGGGTCATGGCGGCTGTCGATCCGGTTCGCGCCCACATCCTCAAAAAAGAATCGGATCACTTCGTCCAACGCCTCGCTGGTGATACCCTGATGCCACCAGCGCCGCCCGATGCAATAGCCGATATGCACCGACTGCACGCTGTCGTTGCGCTGCACAACGGAAATGCCGCCTATCGGCTCCCCGACCGTTTTTGGAACAATCGCCCACTGATAGTAATCCGCCTCGTCATAGTGCCCCACCCAATCGGCCAACACCTGCGCGGACACTTCCTCGTTTGTGTGGGTGGGCCAGGTGAGGTAGCGGGTCACTTCAGGGTCGCTGCCCCAGTTGCGGTACATGGCGCTTGCATCATCCATGGTAAAGGCGCGCAGGATCAGCCTCTGCGTTTCAAGCCTTCGGGTACCCAAATGCTGCATCGTATAAACCCTCCCAGCGATTGATTTCAGTGTAAAGTAAGCGTGATCGCGATGCCGGCCACAATCAGCGCGTTGCCGATCAGCTTTTTCGGCGTGATCTTTTCTTGCAGAAACAGGCGGCCGAGCACCATCACATACAGGAAACCGGAGGCTTCCAGCACGCTTGCCACGGTCAGGTCCAGCGTTTGAAGCGCCACAATGTTCAGCACCATGCACCCAAAAAACAGCAGGTAGGCAAAAACCACCAACGGGTTCACGTAGAAGCGGACGCCGGTATAGCGGGGATTGTCCGCCGCTTTTTTCAGCATCAGCTGCGACGCAGCCGAGATCAGCGGCGTTACCAGATAGATGACCACGCCGCTATTCATGATCGCTCACCACGAGCCAGACTCCGGCCAGCACCACTACGATGCCAACCGCCTTTCCAAGGGTCAGGCTTTCGCCAAAAAAGACAATCCCAAACAGGCAGGCCCAAAGCGTGCAAACGCCCTTGTTGCTGTAAGCAAAGCTCAGCGGCATGCGCTTGAGCGTTTGCTGCCACAAAACAGCATACGCGGCGAGCGCCAGAAATTCAAGCCCCATGAACAGGATCGTGGCCCCCATGGCCTTGGCGGCCAGGTTTACGCCCGCGTACTTGCCAAGCACGCTGACCACCGCGTACAGAAAAAGCGTGCCATGCAAAAGCAGAAAGTCCCGAAGCGACACGCGCGTCGCGTTCAGGCCGCGCATTGGCGCTTCCGAGGCGGAAAGTTGCGGTTTCATCGGTTCAGCGCGCCTCCCTGTCCGGTTTGCCCGCGTCGGGTTCGGCGGGGTGGGCGTGCTTTACATAGGTGTACAGCGTGTCGGCGATGGTCGCGCCCGCGTTGGTGTACACGCGCAGCACCTTGGCGTTGTTGCTTACGATGGTGGAGGTCAGGCGCGCGCAGGGCTGCTCAAAGCAGGTATCCAGCGTTTTCTTGTGCAACAGCGCGCCCATGCCGCGATCCTTCGCCTCGTCATACATGCCCATGAGCACCGGGTCCACCGTTTGTTCGTCCACGCGCATAATCACAAAAAAACCGATCGGCTTTTCGCCCTGTTGCACCTCGAAAAGCTTGCCCCCGCGTTCCAACATCTGCGCCAGCCAGTTGGCATAGCGGTTACCGGCCTGCGCGGCTGAAAACGACGGATCCACCGACACGCGGTCGCTCTTGAACACGCCCGAGCGGATCAGCCGGTACACGCGCTCGCGTTCCTCCGCGCTTTGCAGCTCGCTTACGCCAAGGCCACGGTCAAAGCGGGCGACAGAGGCGGGCATATGGTACTCGTCCCGGCGGATCGCCACATGAAACACGGTTTCAATATTGGCATACCCCAGGCTAGGCAGGCCAAACAGAAACGGAGGGCAATTCACAGGGGTTTTCACCACCAGATATTCCGCGCCCTTCGCGAGCATCTCCCGCTCCGCTTCGGCGTACGCTTGCAGCGTGTCCTCCTCGGTCAGGAGCGTCTCGTACGCGTCCACGCCAAGGTTGCGCATTTCCCAAACCGCATGCGTAATTTTCATGGGTTCTCGCCTCCCGGCGCGCCTGCATCGGGCATTTCCGCCACACGCGCCGTTTCGGTTTCAGGCCCCCGGCGGTCGATCACATTGCGCACCACATACTGGGGGCAACGGTTGATGCTCAGGTAGATCCGCCCGACGTATTCGCCCACCACGCCGATCAGCGCGATGATGACCCCGCCCAACACCAGCAGCACCGCGATGGTGGAGGACCAGCCGGCTTCCACATTGGGGTTCACCAGCTTGCGCACCACCGTGTACAGCGCAAACAGAAACCCGAACACGGCAGTCAGCCACCCGATGTAATTGGCAAACCGAAGCGGTTTGATGGAAAACGCCGTAACCCCGTTGGTCCACAGGGAAATCAGCTTTTTGAGGCTGTAACCGCTTTTTCCCTCCAAACGGGCGCGGTGCGTGACCGGCACATTGCAGTATCGGCTCACGCTTTGGAACAGCAGCCCCGTCACATACGGGAACGGATTGGGGTATTGCAGCGCGGAATCCACCACAAAGCGCTGGCAGGCGAAATAGCTGTTTACCTTGAGCTTTTTGGGCTGGTTAAAAAAGAAATGGTTGCAGGCGGCGTTAAAGCGGCTGCCCACATTGCGCAGCGCGTTTTGCTCGCGTTTTTCATATTCCGCGTACACAATATCGTAGCCCTCGGCCACCTTGTCGATCAGCTTAAAGCACTCGTTCGCCGGGGTTTGGCCGTCGTCATCCAGGCAGATGATGATCCCGCCTCTAGCCTGCGCGAAGCCCGCCATAATGGCGCTGTGCTGGCCGAAGTTGCGGCTCAGGTTAATAAACACAATCTGCGGGTACGTTTTGCACAGCCCGGCAATCACATTCGCCACCGTGTCGGGGCTGCCGTCGTTCACCAGCACAATTTCATGATCGTACTCGTCGGCGCGCGTCGCTACGGTATCGGCAATTTCCCGGACAACCGCGCCGATGGTTCCGGCGCTCCGGTAGCAGGGAATCACAAAGGAAAGCAGCGTTTTTGGCATGTTGCACCTCAAAGGATAATATGGGGCCGCAAGCGACCGTCAGGGTAGGGCGATGCGGCGCGAAAGCGTTTCAATCAGGTCATAACCGTCCCACAGGAGGGAAAAGTCCATGGTGTGGCCAACCGCCGTAAGCCTGTCCAACCCGCGAACGCCGTGCGCCAGCGCGAAATCGCGCACAGCCCCGGCATCCAGCCCAACCAGCGACAGGGTTTGCGCCTTTGCGGTCAGCAGCGGAACCAAAGGTTCCAGCGTGGGGGCCGCAAATTCCAAAAAGCAGCCGCCCCCGCAGCGAAAGTCCACCACCGCCGGCACAAGCGTTTTGAGCCGGATGCGCACGGCCAGATTGTCGGGCATGGGCGCCAGCGCGGCATCGCCCAGAGTAAGCGCCGCGCGGTACAGCGCAATCCGCTTGTCCACAGCGGTAACCGCGTCAATGGGGTAACGGGGTTGCGCGCAGGCATGCACGGCATTCCAGAACTGCTCCTGCGCCACATTCAGCGTTTCCCCTTCCCCCACCCAGACAATCAGGCGCGGGGTGGTGCAGGCGTTCTGATCGTACAGGTAGGTATCGTTGTAAAAACCCTGCGCCAGCGCCGAGAGCGCGCGGCTGTCCATCGCCGCGACCGTTTGCGCGTCCATCGCCATCAGCGACCAGCGATCCGCAAACGTAAGGTCAAACGCGCGCGGCGGTAAAGGCGCTTCCCGCACGCGGCGGATGGTTTCATCCCCGCCCCAAATCACGCGCACATCGCACAGGGCGCTCAGCGTCACCGTGATATCCTGCCGCTCGCGCGGGTATTCCACCACGTTCACATACGGGCGCAAAGCCGCGTGCTTGCCGGCCAGCAGGCCCTGCATGGCCGCGCAAACCTGACGGACCTGCGCAAAATCCCGGCTGCTGGCCTTGACGATGCTCGCATTGCCAGCCAGCAGCGCGGACGCCAGCGAGTAGGCAAAATTCATGGGCACGTTGCTGGGCGCGATATGGAACGCAAGCCCCCGGCCCAGCCGCCCGGCAAGCGAACCGTATGGCGCGCGAAGCGTTTCCAGATTGGCGCGTCGGCAAAAAAACGCAAAGGTGGCCACATCCGGGTATTCCTTCGTAAGCGGGTCCCGGAGGAGCGTCGCCGACACATCGGCCAGAAACGCCGTCACGCGCGGGTCAAACGGAGGCATGGGCGACGCGAGCGCCGCCTCGCGGGGATCGTCAAGCCCGCACAGCACCCGCCAACCGGGGGTTTCGCCGCCGGACGCGGCGGTGGGGCGCGAAGCCTCCGCCATTTGCGGGTGCAAGCCCGTTTCCGGATCGGCGGCCGCGGTTGCGGTTTTCACAGCGCCTGCCGCCTCGGCCAGATTATCGCTTTGGCTCATAGGTATCGCTGCACCCCCTTGTTTCGGCGCGCTTCACACGGCCCAACACTTCAAAATACTTTCCTTTGCGGCCGCAGGGGCAGTCATCTTCGCCCAGCAAACGCCCTTCGTCCTCGGTGAGCAGCGCGTGGCCGGGGTAACTGCGCGGCAACAGGCTGACCACCTCGATCAGCCCGGTTTCCCCAAGGCCCGCCACAGAAAAATCGGCCGGCCTACGAATGAGCACGTCCGACCATACCGGCGCGTGCAGGTGCCCCTGTTCACACTCCACATAAATGGTCCCCGTCTGCTCCACCATGCCGTAATAATCCAAAACGCGCGTTATGCCGCATACGTCTTTCAGCGCGTCGCGGAACTGCCCGGGGCTTACGGCCCGGTCGGCAAGCTTTTTCCAGCCGCCGCCGTGCAGCAAAATACCCTGACTTAAGTCCAGCTTCAGGTTCAGGCGTTTCAGCTCGGCATAGAAATACTGCCAGACCATGAAGGTAAAGCCAAACAGGAAGATCGGCTCCCCCGCGTGCTTCGCTAAAAACGCGCGCACCCCTTCCACGTCCAGGCGCATGGATTCGTCCAGCGCGTATATTTTATCGCGCCCAAACATCCCAAAGCCCACAATGCCCGCGCCGCGCGCCGAAAACATCGCGCGGTTGCTGATGACGGCGCTCGTGTCCAAAATCATCATCGGCAGGCGCGCGCCGCCCAGCGTGTTTTCCATGATTTTGGCCAGCACCTTGCTTTGCAAGGCGCTGGTTTCCCGGTCCAGAAAGATTCGGCTGACCTGCTGCCCCGTGGTGCCTGAGCTGGTAACGGTCTTATAAACCGCGTCGTCCGGCACGCTTTTTAAGGCAAATTCCTTGAACAGCCGCACCGGCAGCGGCGGCAACTGCTCGTACGCCGTGATGGCGGCGGGGTCCGTTCCCGTGGCCGCGAGCATTTGGGCGTATTGCGGGCAGCGTTCCTGATGGCTTAGGGTCAGCGCGACCAGTTCCCGGGTGAGCAAAGCGTGCTTTTCCTCCCGCGCAAGGCCGTAAGGGGGCAAGGCAAGCAGCGCCGCTTCGTCAATCATCGTACTTCTCCAACTCCACATACAGCGTTTTGCCAGCGTCGTTTTTGGGGATTTCCGTAACCGCGCGGGTGAAAAAGCCGCTCTGGTTCAGCCCGGTTTTTTCCGCCAGATACGCCCGCATGGCCGGTAAAGCCCCTTCGTCGGTAGAAAACAGGGTCAGGTGATCGTCATGCCCGCCGCAGGCAACCTCCGAGGCGGGAAACTGCGCTTTGAGCATACGCTCGGTTTCGTCCAGGTTCACGCGGTTGCCAAACATTTTCAAAAAGCGCTTTTTCCGGCCCACGATGGTGTAATAGCCGTCCGCGTCCCTTTGCGCCATATCGCCGGTTTCCAGCACGCCGTGCCGCTCGTCCCCCTTCATCAGGTCCACAGCGCCGGTCGCGTACCCAAGCGTTACGTTATCGCCACGGTAGCGTAGCTCGCCGGTTACGTTCGGCTCGTTTATCAAGCCGCCTTCCGCGTCGATCAGCTCAAACGAGCCGCCCGGGATGGCGATGCCCATCGAGCCGATCTTTTCCAGGCTTTTTTCCCAAGGCAGGTACGCCATGCGCGCTGTCGCCTCGCACTGACCGTACATCACAATCAGCTTGCGGCCTGTGTCCCGGCACCATTCGGCGTATTTCTGGTGCAGCTGGGGCAACAGTTTGCCGCCGGCCTGGGTCAGCGTGGTCAAGCTGGGCAGGTCCATGCGGGTGAAGCGCATGCGATCCAGCATTTCATAGGTGTAGGGCACGCCGCCAAAGCTGGTGGCGCCTTGCTCCCTGAAGAAATTCCAAAATTCCTTTTGCGCAACGCCCTTGTCCGTTAACAAAATCGTCGCGCCCACGTCCAGGTGGGAGTTGAGGATGCTAAGCCCATAGGTGTAGTTCATCGGCAGGGTGGTAATGGGGCGCTCCCGTTCGGTAAGCGCCAGATAGGCGACGATCGAATCGGTATTGGCGCGGATGTTGTTATGGCTCTGGCGAACAAACTTCGGGCTGCCGGTGGAACCGCTGGTCGTCAGCAACAGCGCAAGCTCCGGCGAAAGGCGGGTCGCATCCCCAAAAGGAGTTTGCAGCAGGCGGTAGCCAAAGCGCTCGTAACGGCAGCAGCTGTCCTCCAGCTCAAATTCCGCCGGAGCCCAGATGTATTTAGGCTTGTACGCCTCATACAGCGCGGCGAACTGCGCCGGGTCCATATCGGCGGAGAGCATCGCGGGCACGACCCCGCCGTTCACAAATGATGTGTAGCCAACAAAACTGCCCATAACGTTTTTGCAAAGGCAGAAAACCAGGCAGCGGCCATCCGCCTGCTGGCAGAGCATCCGCCCCTCGTGGCGCAGCTCGGCGTAGCTCAGACTGGCGCCATACTCGTCCACCACGGCGGTGTTGGCCTGATAGCGCTCAAATCTCCACATCATATTTCCGAAGGATCTCCTTTCCCTTTTCAAACGAGCTGAGGTCGATGATGTCGTCCATCTCCATCATCACATCAAAGGCGTCCTCCAGCGCGGCAATCAGCGTCATGTGGCCGACGCTGTCCCACGCGCGGCTTTCGCCGTATACAAGGGCCGGAGCCTCCTCGGCGGATACCTCCAAGGCCTGCACAAAAGCGTTAACATACTTTTCCTGATTGGTCATGGTTCATCGCTCCTCACGTCGTTTTGATGGTTGGGAACTATCCGGAGCGGCGCCGTCCGGCTTGCCGCGAAACAGGGAAAAACGGTTTACAGGATGCCGCCGTCCACGCGCCATACCTGACCGGTTACGAAGCTGGCGCGGTCGCTGGCCAGGAACGCCGTCACGGCCGCGATTTCCTCCGGCCTGCCTTTGCGCCCCATCAGGTTATGGCTTACGGCCTCTTTTTCAATCCTGTCGCCCAGGTTGCGGGTCATATCGGTTTCAGTGTAACCGGGAGCGACGGCGTTCACGCGGATGCCAACGGCGATCAGCTCCCGGGCAAGCTTTTTGGTGGCCGCGATCAGCGCGGCTTTGCTGGCGGAGTAGTCCAGACGGCTGTCCCCGTCCAGCCCGGCCACGGAAGCGATGTTGACCACCGCGCCCTGCCGTTTGCGGGCCATCCAACGGGTGGCGAGCTGCGTCAGGTACAGCGTGCCGAAAAAGTTGGTTTCAAACAGGGCGCGCATTTCCGCCACAGGGGTCAGCTGAAACATCTTATCCTCGCCCATCACGCCGGCGTCGTTCACCAGCAGGTCCAGCGGCAGCTTATCGGCCATTGCCATACGGATGGTGGCGCTCACGGCGGCTTCATCGGTCAGGTCGGCATACAGGGGTTTGATCCACACGCCAAAACGGGCGGATAGCTCGGCGCAGCGCGCCTCAAACGCGGGGTTTGGCGTGCGGGCAAACGCCCACACGTTCGCGCCCTCGGCCGCAAAAGCCTGCACAGTCGCCGCGCCGATGCCGCGCGCCGCGCCGGTTATGATCGCGTTTTTTCCCTCAAGGAGCATGCCGGCCCTCCGTTTCCGCGACGCTTACGGTCGCTTTGTTGTAATACTCCGTGTACAAGCGAAGCACGTAGTCGAGGTTGTCGCCGCTCAGGGCGTCCCCCATCAAATTGGCGGGCGCGCCCTCTACGGGGATCAGCTCCACATCCTGAAGCGCGGGGTCGTTCAGTTCCGCGTCCCGCGCGTCCATCGCGGCGCTGAAGGCGGCGGCCTCGCCGCTGAGCACCGAGCGCAGGGCGCTGCCGCCCGCCATGTTCTGCGGGCCGTAGCTCTGCGAGCCGTCGGGGTGGTAGGCGAGGCAGCCCATCAGCAACATCCCCGCGACCAGCGCGAGCGTCGCCGCCTTCAAACGGTTTTCCGTGAGCAAGACGTTGCCGCCGGAAAACAAGGCGTCCGGAACGGCCGGGGCGCTCTCCCCATCCGTCAGCGGCATCTCTGGGCGCTCGGTCGGCGGTTCAGGGGCGCTGTCGGCTGGCGCAAGCCCTCGCTCGCCACGCCGGAGAAACCACCCCGTCCAGTACAGCACAAGTTGCGCCGCCGTCAGCACCCATGTGTAATGATACGTATCCAACACGCGGCCGTCGCCCAGATAATTCCCCGTATACAGCGTGGGGGCCAGTTGAGCGCAAAACAGCGCGACCGCCAGCCCGGTAACCCACACCGGATGAGCAAAACGGAAGCTGCTTTGCCTGAGCGCGGGGGCCGAAAGCGGAACCAGCAGAATCAGCGCCGCCAGCAGCGGCAGGGAAAACGAATGCCCAATCAGCGCAACCCCAAAGTAGAGGGCTTCCAGCACCGCTTTGGGCGCGCTCAGCCCGCCGCCGAGGGTTTTGGCGCGCACGCTGTTGCCGGCTGCCATTGCGCTAAAGGCAAAACAGCCAAGCAGCAGCAGCGTAAGCAGCAAGTAGGCCCAGCGCTTGGGCCGCCTGTGCCAGAAAGCCCAGACCGTAAAGCAAACGGCCAGCAGCGCCGCAAACAGCACGGTTGAATACTTTGCGCCGCCTACCAGCACGGTCAGCGCCACCAACAGCCCAAAAAGCCACACGTTCCGCGCCTTGCCGGACGCGCGCTCAAACGCCAGCCACACGCCGGCCTCCAAAAGCATAACCGACCACAGCAGCGTATACGCCACCCCGCCGTTATACCAGTAAAATGCTTCGGCGGCGTCCGGCACAAACTGCACCAGCACAAACCCCAGAATGCCATATGCCGTCACTACGGTTGTGCGGTCCATCCCGTAAAGGCCGCTCAGGGTTTGCCGGAGAAAGTACCCTACCGCCAGTAAGAAGCACGTCAGCAGCAGGAAGGTGGTTATCCAGTACGCGCCTTCGCCGAAAACCGAGGGCTGCAAAGCGCTGAGGAACGATGTGGTATACGTGCCCTCCCAAGTTTGCCGGATCCCCACCGTGTTTCGCACGGCGGCTTCCAGCACGGCGGCAAGGCTGCCGGTTTGCTGCCACGCGGCGCGCGTCAGCAGGGAAAAGCCCAGATCGTCATAAAAGGAATGGTTATAAAGCGCCAGCGCGTACAAGGGTAAAACGCTGAGCAACAATAGCAGCGCGCACAGCCACGCCAGCGTGCGGCGCGGGAGCGACCGGAACCGGGTCACTGCGCATCGCCTCCCTCAAGCAAGATGGCGGTTTTTCCATAGTAACCGCACAGCATGGGCCGCACATCGTACGTCGCGTCGGGGGCGAGCAAATCGGCCATGAACGTTTTCGGCACGGCCGAAAGCGGCGAAAGCGTCACCACCGGCTGGGAAGCATCGTTTAGCAACGTTTCCCGGGCGGTCATTTCCCGGTTATACTGTTGCGCCTCGCCGGTCAAAAGGGAAAGCGCGGCGCTGCCCCCCGCCATGTTCATGGGGCCGTACAGGGTTTCGCCGTTGGGTTTATACCCAATGCACCCGGTCAGCAGCAGGCAGGCGGACGCCACCAGCAGCCCACGCCGCGCCGCGCCGGACAGTTGGAAGGCGGGCAGGCCCAACCGCTCGCGCCGCCGCGCGTACGCGCCCAGAAAGTAGGTTTCCAGGATAAGCGCCAGCACAATGTAAGCATAGTAATAGGTATCGGTAATCCGCCCCGCGCCCAGAAACACCCCGCCGTATAAAGGCGGCGTCAGTTGTGCGCAAAACAGGCAAACGCCGCCCGCCAGCACAGGCAGCGGATGGCGGAAGCGGTACGGGCTGGCCTTAGCCAATCGCCCTAAAAGCGGAGCCAGCGCCAGCGCAACCGCCGCCACCGGCAGGGTTGTGTAACTGCCCAGCAGCGCGACCCCATAATACAGGCTTTGCAGCACCGCCTTTGCCGCGGAGGGGTGACTGCCGATCATCGCCGCGCGCACGCCGTTGCCCGGCGCGAGCATGCTGTAGGCAAAACAAACGCAAAACCAAAGCGTCAGCGCGGTAAAAACCCAGCGATGTCTGTTTTTCTGTGCAAAAGCGAAAACGCAAAACAGCGTAAACAGCAAGATGCCCAACAGCCCGCCGCCATAGCTTCCCCCGCCCAGCAGAGCCGTCAGTAAAAACAGCGCCGCCACAAGCCCCGGCGCGCGGCGCGCGGCGCGGCGCAGCTTCACCATCAGCGCAAGCGAAAGCGCCAGCAGGGAATAGATAAACGTGTTGCCAATGCCGCCGTTAAACCAATAAAATGCCTCATTGGCCGCGGGCAGAAACTGCGTCATCAAAAACAGCGCAAGGCTGGCGATGCACACGGTTTCCGCCCGGCTCGCCAAAAGCACGCCGCGAAATACGGTTTTGAACAGGTAGTAAAAACAAAGCAGGAAAATCGTGAGCAACAGGAACGTCGTAACCCAGTAGAGGTTTTCGGAAAAAACGCCCGGCTGCAAATTGGAAAGCAACGTGCCGGTATAGGTGCCCTGCCAGCTCGTGCGCACGGTTTTCGCGCTTTCCCACGCGGCAACCAGCGCATTCCCCAAGCTGTGGGTTTGCGACCAAGCCTGACGCACGTTTGCGGAAAATCCGTAATCGTCATAATAGGGGTGGTTGTCAAAGGCGATCGCGTACAGAGGCAGCACGCCGGCAAGCAATATAAGCGCGCACAGCCATGCCAGAACGGTAGCGGGGGAACGGCGCTTTGTACGCGCTTCGGCTTTGAAGCGGTTCTCCATCAAAGCGGCCCCCTCTCAACATTCTTATCCAAAATAGAATTATAGCATAAAGCGCAAGAATTTGTCACTACCGGGGTAAAAAGCGGAAAATCGTTGTTCCGCCTTGCGTTTTGGCACGCACAGGCTCCCGTGCGCCCCCGATGAACTCGGATGAATCCATCGAACCTTGGCGCGCGATGTTCACCCTTTTCCGACAGCCTCGCCGGGCGCATGCCTGTCAACCCCCCCAGTTTGGCTCGCCCACACGCCGGGTAGATTCGCCTTTCCGCCATGCGCACAGTTGTTTCTATTTACAGCCGCAACATTGACGAACCGCCCGTCCCGCTTTATAATAGTACGGAATCGGCAGACGCGGAAACGCGCAAGAAGGAGCTTTCATGGACGCGACAGCCTCGCTTGGCACTTGGAAAAGGTATCTGGGCCATGCGCTGGCTTTCGCGGCGCTGCTTGGTTGCGCGTATTTTTTCCCTCCGCTGGCTTTTGTGTTTGCCTTTACCCTTCCGCTTGCCGTGTGCCCCATGATTGTGGAGGGCGACGTTTGGTTTGCGCTTGCGCTGCCGGTCGCGCCCGCGGCGGCCCTGATCCTTGGGGGCGGCGACGCCGTGATTGGCGTTCTGCTGATGGTGTTTCCCTATCTGTGCTTGCTGACCGTATCTGTTAAGCAGCGCTGGCGGCTCAGCTTTATCGGCGAAATTCTCGTTTGCGCGGGCGCGTTTGCGCTAAGCGCGATGGGGATGCTGCTCCGCCTGAGCGAGCTGCTAGGCGCGCCCTTGTTTTCAGGGCTTGCGGAATACGCGGTGCAGACGATTCAGTCCTCGGCGCTGTCCGGCAACCTGCTGTACCGCCTGACGCAGTTAGGGTTTTTAACCGTGCCGGAGGCGTACAGCCAAACAACCGGCATCCAGTTTGGCGGAATGATCTGGCTGAACCCGGCGCTTCAGCGCGAGCTGATGAACATGCTGCGCCTGCGGCTGATTGAGGGCTTAACCCAGTGGATTCCCTCGCTGCTGGTTCAGGGCGCGGTGATTCTGGGCCTGTTTACCACGCTAAGCACCGAGCGCACGCGCGCACGCCGCGCCGAGGGCACGCGAATTGTCCCCGCCTTTACGCTGCTGCGGTTATCCCGGCGGGAGCAGGGGTTTATGCTGATGCTGTGCATTGGCACGGCGCTGACCAGCCTCACGGATAACGGCGTAACGTCATTGGTTTGCGCGTTGATGTACGCGGCGTTCACCACGGTTTACCAGTTGCTGGGCGCGGCGGTCATGGTTTTCAGCCTGACCCGACGGCATCCGGAGCGCAAAACGCTGTACGGGGTTTTCGCGGCCATCCTGTATCTCATATTCCCCGTTGCGCTGTTTCTGCTGGGCGTGGTGGATCAGTTCGTCAATCTCCGCGCTTTCAGCATTCACCATCAGGATCAGGAGGAGGAATAATTTATGAGAGTCATTCTGCTTTGCGATGTGAAGGGCACCGGTAAAAAGAGCGAGGTGCTCAACGTTTCCGACGGGTTTGCGCGCAACTATCTGTTCCCGCGCAAATGGGCCGTGGAGGCCACCCCCGCCGCCGTGAAGGAAGTGGAGCGCAAACACGCGCTGGAAGAAAAGCTGGAGGCCGAGCGCCGCGAGGAAGCCGCCCAGCGCGCGGCGGCCCTCAAGGGCAAGACCATCCAGCTGGTTGCCAAGTGCGGCGAAAAAGGCCGCCTGTACGGCAGCATCACCGCTCAGGAAATCGCCGACGCCCTGAAGGCGCAGCACGGCGTGGAAGTTGAAAAGCGGAAAATCGAATGCGAACCCATTCGTCAGGTAGGCGAGTATGACGCGACCGTATGGGTTTACAGCGGCATCACCGTAAAAATGAAAGTCGTCGTGGTAGCAACGCCCGGTAAATAGCATCGGGCAGGCGCACAAAGCGGGCGCGAACCGCCGGGGCTTCCGTGCCCGGCATGCCGCCTGAATTGGGGAAGGGAGGCGAGCGGAGTTGGCCGATCAGGAACTGATGCGCGTAGCGCCCCCCAACAGCGTGGACGCGGAGCGTTCCGTGCTGGGCGCGGTGTTGCAGGACGCGGGCGTTGCGACGCTCGTTTTCGAAACCCTGATGCCGGATGATTTTTACACGGCGGAGCACCGCGAAATTTTCGACGCGATGCGCGCTTTGCACATCACCGGCTCCCCCATCGACGTGATGACGGTCAGCAACGAGCTGGCGCGACGCGGCACGCTGGACGGGGTCGGGGGCGCCGCCTACCTGCTGGAAGCCTACCGCTATGTGCCCACCACCGCCAACACGCGCAGCTATCTGCAAATCGTGGTGGAAAAAAGCACGCTGCGCAAGCTGATCGGCGCGGCCCGCCGCATTGAGGAGCAGTGCTACAGTCAGCTGGACCCGCTGGAAACCGTGCTTCGCAACGCCGAGCGCTCCATTTTCGATATAGTGATGAAGCGCAGCGGCGCTGAATCCTTGCAGCCGCTCAACGCGGTGCTGATGCAAACCTTTGATAAAATTGAAGAAATGAGCCGCTTAAAGGGCAGGCTCGCGGGCGTGCCCACCGGGCTTTATGATCTGGATCGGATGCTCACCGGCCTGCACGGCGGCGAGCTGGTCATCGCGGGCGCGCGCCCTGCCATGGGCAAAACATCGCTCGCGTTGGGCATCGCCCATTTCGCGGCTGTGAAAACCCAAAAGTGCGTCGCCCTGTTCAGCATGGAAATGCCGCGGGAGCAGATTGGGATGCGCATCCTGTGCAACGCCGCGAGCATTAACATGCAGCGGGTGCGCAACGGAATGCTGAGCGACGACGAGTGGATGAAGCTCGGCGATTGCCTCAACCGGCTGAGCGCCTGCCGAATCTTCATCGACGATACCTCCGGCCTCACGCCTTCGCAGGTGCGCAGCCGCTCCCGGCGGCTGATGATGGAGCAGGGGCTGGATCTGATTGTGATCGACTATCTGGGCCTGATGAGCGCGGACAAACGGGTGGAAAACCGCCAGCTGGAAGTCAGCGAAATCAGCCGCGGCCTCAAATCCATCGCGCTGGAGCTGAAGGTGCCCGTGCTCGCCTGCGCCCAGCTTGCGCGCGCCAATACGAGCCGCACCGATAAACGCCCGCTTTTAAGCGATCTGCGCGATTCGGGCAGCATTGAGCAGGACGCGGACGTTGTGCTTTTTATCCACCGCGAAGGATATTACCAGACCGGAGCGCAGGAGGAGAACAAAGCCGACGATACCTCCGGGGAAATCATCGTCGCCAAACAGCGCAACGGCCCGGTAGGCACGGTGAATGTGGAGTGGCAGGCGGAATTTGCCCGCTACGTGAACCTCCCGGGCACGCGCGTGCCCCTGTACGCGGATCAGCCGTAGCGGCAAACCCGCGCCCGTTTCAAACTTTGATGGATAAGATTGGGGATACACATGCAACAGCCAACCATCGCCACCGTTGCCAAGGATAACCGTTTCGAAGGTTTTCTGCTTGTGCGCATGAGCGAGCAGCGCACCGGAAGCAACGGCGGAAAATACCTTGACCTGACCCTTGCGGACCGCACCGGCGAAATCAACGGCAAGCTCTGGGACGGCGCCGTCGCCCCGCCCGCGGTGGGCAGCGTTGTCAAAGTGCGCGGCGCAACCCTGGAATACAACGGCCGCCTGCAACTGCGCATCGAAAAGCTGCGCGGGCAGGAGGAAGGCGACGACGTGGACATGACGCTGCTGACGCCGTGCGCGCCCGAAAGCCCTGAAACCATGTTTGCGGAGCTTGAAGCCACCCTGAGCCAGTTTCAAAGCGATCCGCTGCAAAAAATCGTCCGGGAAATGCTGGCCCGCTACCGGGAAAAGCTGACGTATTACCCGGCAGCCCAGCGCATCCACCACGCCGAACGGAGCGGGCTTCTGCACCACACCACCGGAATGCTGAAACTGGCCAAGGCGGTGCTGACGGTGTATCCGCAGCTGAACGCCGATCTGGTGCTCGCGGGCGTGATGGTGCACGACCTGTGCAAGGTGGAGGAGATGGACAGCGACACGCTCGGCGTGGTTCGGGATTATACCGAAACAGGGTTGTTGCTGGGGCATATTGTGATCGGCGTTGGCCGCATCGCGGAGGCGGCACAAGCCGCGGGCGTGTCCGGCGAAGCGGTGACGCTGTTGCAGCATATGATGCTCAGTCACCACGGCGAGGAAGCCTACGGCAGCCCCCGCAAGCCGATGTTTCCCGAAGCGGAGGCGCTGCACTGGATCGACCTGATGGATGCGCGCATGAACGAGATGCAAACCGCGCTGGATAAACTGCCCGAAGGCGTGTTCAGCGAAAAAATCTGGTCGCTGGAACGCAGGCTTTACCACCCACAGTACGGTGACCTTACGCCCGAAGGTTGACGCTCCCGGGCCAAAATGATACAATGACGTTGCCGGGAAGTTTTTCCCATTTAGAAAACGCATTCCATTCGCTTTGAACCGACGCGCGTAGCCTTATGCGCGCCAAAGATCGGAGGAAAACCCTATGAAGCGCAAATGGCTCACGGTACTGTGCCTGTTGGCGGTCGCGGCGCTCCTGACGGGCTGCGACAGTCAGCAGCAAACCGGCCAGACCTTCGCGGAGGTCACGCAATACTTAGGCCCGGCCGTTACCGATACGCCCGTCCCCGTGAACAGCGATGTTACGGGCGTGAGCGACGGGGACACGACCGGCGACGGCAGCGACAGCATATTTGCGGATAATCCGTACGTGGTCGATCCCTCCGCCGACACCGCCGCCGACCCGGACGCTCAGGCTGCCTTGGGCGAAGAAAGCGGGCAGACCAGCGATACGGTGGTCTACGGCCAGGCCGACGCGGACGCGACCGTGTACCCCTACGCGGGCAGTTCTCCCATACCGCTGATCCCGATTGACGCGCCCTCCCCCACGCCGCGTACGGCCCTCGCCTTTACCTATGTGCCCTACGATGTTACCTCGCTCGGGCTTTCTTTCCAAGCCCCGGCCGGTTGGGTTCCGGATGACAGCGTCAATGAAATGTACACCCTCACGGAGCCGGAAGCGCAGATTAAGGATGGCCAGCTTGGGGTGATCAATGTATACGCCGTGCCCGTAAACAGCAATTACAACGATAACAGCCTTGTCGCCGAGGTAAAGCAACGCCTGAGCACCATCGGTTCCACCAACTTTGTGGAGTGGAAGCCAAGCCTCACCGCATCGCGTTACCTGATGGGCGGAAAGGGCATTTACGCCAATTACAGCGGCACGCTTGCCAACGGCGTTCAAGTTGGCGGGCGCATCCACGCCACGTATATCGACAACGTGCTCTACTGCATCCAGATCACCTACCCGCTGAACTTTAAGGACGATTACCTCAACGTTTTCGCTCAGTTGCGGGAAAGCATCAAGCGCACGGGCACCAAGTAAAGGGAAATATCACAACGACGCGTCAGGCATTGCCGGCGCGCCGTTGTTGTTCACAGATTTCCTCGTTTACGAACATACGGGCAGTTGATTGCGTTGCCAGACAAATCACCTGCGCGTAATTAAGGCCGAAACCCGGTTAAAACGGCTGATGCGCGACCGGGCACAACCCAAGCACAGCCACAGTGCAACTCGCGCTCAACCTTAGTACGGCCCCTGTACAGCGTAAGCCCGCTCCAAACCGGTTGCCCGGGGTGGGCAACCCAAAGCACGCGGCGCGGTTGCGTTTGGGCATGCAAAAGGCGCTTCCCAACCGGGAAGCGCCCATACGCCCAAAGGCGTGTTGTGACTTAGTACTGGCCGCCCTGACGGTTACGCTCGAAGCAGTCGCGGCAATACACGGGACGGTCGCCCCGGGGCTGGAACGGCACCTGAGTGGTCGCGCCGCAGCCATCGCAGATTACTTCGTACATTTGGCGCTCGCCGCGGTTGGGGTTCTGAGCGGAACGGCGCGCAGAACGGCAAGCGGGGCAACGGCTGGGCTCATTCTGAAAGCCCTTGTCGGCGAAAAACTGCTGTTCACTGGCGGAGAATACGAACTCCGCGCCACAGTCACGGCAGGTCAGCGTTTTGTCTTGATACATGATGGTTCCCTCCAAAATTGTTAATCTGTGTCCCAACTCTCTGTGATTAGGGTATTGGGTTTCCAATCATTCGGACATAGATGAACGAATCCGGAAGAACCTAAACCTTATACCTCGGCTGGGTCAACGCAGATATTATATCATGTAACAAAGGCTTTGTATACCTTTTTCGGCAAATTTCTGCTTGTCCGGCCTGAATCGGACCCATCCCTGTTTCCAATTTACAACGTTGGCAATGCGGTTAATTGGTAACATTAACGACTTCTAGACACTTTTCAAAACTCGGCGCATCCGCTATATTGTATAGTGTTCTCTTGTATTCCTTGGGAGCAATGTGACGACATAGGACATGGGGTTGAGGAAATGGATTACGTCGATCTTGGCCACCGGATTCGCAAGCAGCGCGCACAGCGCGGTTGGACACAGGAGGCGCTGGCCGAACGTGTCAATGTATCGACATCCTTCATTGGGCACGTGGAGCGCGGCACGCGCAAGGCCAGCTTGGAAACGTTGGTGTCTATCGCCAACGTACTGGACGTCAGTCTGGATTATCTGCTTTCCGGCAGTATGAATACCAGCGTAATCGGGCCGATGCCCAGGGGGCTTAACAGCCAGCAGCGAACAGCGCTGAAGGAAATCCTCTCAACCATTCAGGATAACCTTTCCGAGTGGGAAAAAGATGAATAGGTTCTCAGATTGCTAATCATGAACTCCACGGCTCGGGCGAGCTGATGGAGTTTTTCATTTGACGCCCCCTTGTAACCGACGCCGCAACTGAAAACCGAACCGCGCCCCACGCGTTAATACGGCAGAATATTGCCGCATCAAACGATTCGCCGGTATGCAAACCTTTTGTGGGCTTGCCTTTCGCAATATTCACCGCGAACCCCGGCAAGGGATGCGCATCAAAATCAAGCGCGTTTTCCGGGTTCATCCAGAAAGAATATTCTTTTTTCCGTTGCTTTTTCCATTGTGTACTATAAGCATTATATTTCTATTTGATGGCATTTGTTCCGCATTGTATGGTTAATGGTATTCGCTTCCTTGTTCGCGCCTATCATTCCGGGCTGTGCGCCGTTCTTTTACCAGCGCTATTCTCCGTCAAACGCCGCCTGTTAAGCACGAGAAAAGCGGCATCGCCTTTTTCCGGCAACGCCGCTAACCGCGCAAGCTCAACGATTTTCACCGCCAACGCGGAAAAGGGTTAAGGTTGAACCCCCTCCTCAGGGCGCCGGAGTGAAGCTTCTGCCTGGGCTGTGCAGAGTATCCAAACCAAAGCCGCCGCATTAGCTACAAAGCGAGCTGACGATCCCACAGAGTTTACCGGGCGAGCATTTCCGCCACCACATCGTGCATACTGTACTGGCCGGCCGGTTTGCCCACAAGGAAAGCGGCGGCTCGAAGCGCGCCCTCCGCAAGCAACGCGCGGCTTTCCGCGCGGTGGGTCAGAATGATTTCCTCTCCCTTGCCATAGAAGCCTACCTCGTGCTCGCCTGTCACCGTGCCGCCACGCACCGCGTGGATGCCAATTTCGTCCTCCTGACGCTTGGCGGAACGCCCATACCGGCCATAAACTGGCTTATAAGCTCCGTTCTTTGCCGATTGTACCGAATCAAACAGCATCAGCGCTGTGCCGCTGGGGCTGTCCATTTTCTGCCGGTGATGCTTTTCAACAATCTCCACATCATAACCGTCGCCAAGCGCGCGGGCCGCCATGCTCGCAAGCTGTTGCAGCACATTGATGCCAAGGCTCATGTTTGCGCTTCGCAGAATTGGGATCTGCCGCGCCGCCTCGGCAATGGTCGCCTGTTCCGCTTCGTTGTAACCCGTTGTGCACAGCACCAGCGGCCTTTGCGCCCGGGTTGCGTACGCCAGCAAATGGGGCAGCCCGTCCGCATGGGAAAAATCAATCAGCACATCCGCCTCAGCCGTCAGGGCGGTATAATCCTTCACCATCGGAAAATCCATCGTTTGCCCCGTATACGCCACATCCACCCCGCAGGCGACCGTTATGTTCGCTTCCGCCGCGGCCTTGGCCAGTTCGCGTCCCATGCGCCCCAGCGCACCGCCGATGAGTATGACCATGATTGTATTCTCCCTTCAAAACAAGCCGGGCATATCGGCCCGGCTTTGGCTGTTGCTAAAACTTTCAGGGAATTCTGCCGGGATTGGGGGGCGGTACGGGCTGCAAGCGCAGGTCAGCAGGCTGCGACCGTCAGCTTTTGCAGATCGCCTTAAACCGCGCGTGGAGTTAAGTCCCGGCCTGGCATCGATAAGGCAAGACCGAATCAAAACCGAATCTGGCCCCAGTGTGCTTCCATGCGGTTCCCGTTTTCATCAAACCGTCGGCTGGTTACAGCGACACCCCGACGCTGATCAGCGCTTCCCGGAGCTTCGCTCGGTTCGCCTCGCCAATTGGCACCAGCGGCAACCGCAGGTCCCCGCCGCACAGGCCCATCATTTCCATCCCCGCCTTGCAGGGGATGGGGCTGACCTCGGCAAACAGCGCGCAGATCACGGGCATCAGCGTCAGCTGCAAATCCAGCGACGTTGCGTGATCGCCCGCCAAATAGCTTCTCGCCATTTTGGAAACCATGTCCGGCAACAGGTTGGCCACCACGGAGATAACGCCCTCCGCGCCCAGCGCCATCATCGGCACCACCATGTCGTCATTGCCGCTGTATACAGCGAGGCGACCGCCCACATGGCGAATTTTGTCCATCACATAGGGCAGGTTGTAGCTGCTCTCCTTCAGGGCGACGAACTGCTCGCAGCTCGCCAGCCGATCCAGCACTTCCGGGCTGATATCCAGCGCGGTGCGCGACGGCACGTTATAGATCACAATCGGGAGCTTGGTAGCCTCGGCAATCGCCATATAGTGGCGGTACAGCCCTTCCTGCGTGGTTTTGTTGTAATAGGGGGTCACAACCAGCTGTGCAGCGCAACCCAAATCTTCATAACGGTTGGCGGTATCAATCACATTCTGCGTGCAGTTGCTGCCGGTGCCCGCAATCACGGGAACGCGGCCTTTCACCGCCTTCATCACTGTGCGCACCGTCAGTTCGCGTTCGTCGGCGTTCATGGTGGTCGGCTCGCCGGTCGTGCCGCACGCGACAATCGCCGAAGTGCCGCCGGCCAGTTGCATTTCTACCAGCCGCTCAATGGCCGCCGTATCCACTTTGCCGTTCACAAACGGCGTTACCAGCGCAACCGCGCTGCCCTGAAACAAAGAAGGCATCCTGATCCAACCTCCTCCCAAAGCCCCGGTCTTTGCATACCCGAGCTGTTGCCCATTCATCCCAAACGGTTGCTCCCGGCGCGCAAACAGAGCGGCCGACAGCCTTATCCGTTATTTTGCCTGAATGTAGCCCAGCTTGCACAGGTATTCGGCGCTGAGCACGCCGCCGCCCGCCGCGCCGCGCACGGTATTGTGGCTGAGGCAGACAAACTTGTAATCAAACACGTTATCCTCGCGCAGGCGGCCGATCGTGATGCCCATGCCGCGCTCATAATCCCGATCAAGGCGCGTTTGCGGCCGGCTCGGGTCGTCAAAATAATACAGGAATTTGGCGGGGCTGCTGGGCAAATCCATCCCGTCGGTCAACGGCTTACAGTTCGCCCACCGTTCCAGAATCTGCTCCATCGTCGGCTTTTTACCGAACTTGACGCTCACGGCCGCCATATGGCCGTCCGTGCAGGCCACGCGCAGGCACTGCGCGCTGATGTTGGGCGATGCGGCATGCACAATCTGGCCGTTCTCAATGCGCCCAAAAATCTTCATCGGCTCGCGTTCGCTCTTTTCATCCTCGCCGCCAATGTAGGGGATCACGTTATCCACCATTTCCGGCCACGTGGCAAAGGTTTTGCCCGCGCCGCTGATGGCCTGGTAGGTACACACAATCAGGCTCTGCGGCTCAAAATCGAGCAGAGGCCACAGGGCCGGCACATAGCTCTGGATGCTGCAATTGGGCTTGACCGCGATAAAGCCGTGCTTTGTGTCCAACCGTTTGCGTTGCGCCTCGATAATGGCGGCATGCGCGCCGTTGATTTCCGGGATCATCATGGGCACGTCGGGAGTCATGCGGTTGGCGCTGTTGTTGCTGATGACGGGAACCTCCGCCTTGGCGTAGCGTTCCTCCAGCGCGAGGATTTCATCCTTTATCATGTCCACGGCGCAAAAAACAAAATCCACCTGCCGGGCGATGGCGTCCACATTGGCCGCGTCCTCCACGGTCATATCGGCGACATATGCGGGGATGGGCGCGTCGGCAAACGCCCAACGTTTACCCACGGCCTCCCGGTAACTTTGACCCGCGCTACGGCTGCTCGCGGCCAGGCATGTGACCCTGAACCACGGATGATCCTGAAGCAGTAAAATGAAGCGCTGGCCAACCATTCCCGTTGCCCCGATAATGCCTACGCGGTATTGCTGCATGGTGAAAACCTCAATTCTGTTGGATGATGCCGACCCGGTTCCGTTTACGGGCCTATGCCCGCTGCAAGGATACCAGCAAAGCATATCATGATTCATATAAGTTGTCAAACCGGGTCAGGGCCCGGGTTTGTGTATTTTTTCTGCATTTGTAAGATGATTTCCCGGCCCGGCGCGCCCGCCCCGGGAACGCGCCGGTTGCCCTTGAAACGCTCATTCCCCCGCCTTCACAGTCGGCCGGGCGCAGGCGCATAAAGCAACGCCGCATGGATGTTCCGCCCCATGTGGGGAGGCGCCATGCGGCTTGGGCTGCTCTGAAGGGGTTAAGCCCTCTTTCCCCGTAACCCATCGCGCTATGGGCGCCCGGGTTGTCCTGCCCGGCGGGTGGCGTCCCGCGGCTGGCGGCGGGTTGGGACGTTTCCTTCCACGCCCGCGAATACGTTGCCTGTGCGTCTGTTCGGCCATATCGGGAGCATTCGCTAAGCCGAGCCGCGTCGCCGCTTCCCGGCGGAAAGCCAATGGGGTTGCCTCGCGTGGTCTGAACCGCATCGCGGGTGCATCGCTGTCCCCCTGCGTGAGTAAACCGGCAAAGTCCTTTGCCTGCCCGGTTTACCGGGTCAGCTCCCGGTGCAGCAATTCCGCCAGCCGCTCAGGGTTGGCTTTGCCGCGCATGATGGCCATGGCTTTGCCCATCAGCGCCTTTTCCACGTTCAGCTTGCCCTTTTGAAAGCTCAGCACCATATCCGGGCTTTCCGCCATCGCGCGGCGGGCGGCGGAAAGCAGCGCCTCGTCGTCGCTCACGGTGAACAGCTCATGCGCCGCCGCGTACCCTTCCGGGTCGCAATCCTCGCAGAACAACGCCGCCAGGATTTTCTTGCCGGTCGAGCTGTTCACGCGCCCGTCCGAGAGCAAATCCGCCAGCTTGGCAAGGTTTTGGGGCGCAACGGGCAGGGATTCCCGGCCTTCCACCGCGGGCAGGCCATTTTTTTCCGCTTCGGCGGCGCGCGCGCCAATCAGCGCGAACACCTCGCCCTGCAACAGGTTGGCAACCCCGACGGGCGACTGCGCCAGCGCGGCCGCTTCCTCAAAATATTCCGCCATCCAACGTTCCACCGTCAACTGCTCGGCCGCGTAAGCCGTCAGGCCATAATCCCGCATATAGGCCTCGCGGCGCGCGTCCGGCAGGGTTGGGATCGCGGCGACAATCGCCGCCATGTCGTTATCCGTCAGGCGCACCTCGGGCAAATCAGGGTCGGGAAAATACCGGTAATCGGCGCTGTTTTCCTTACGGCGCATGGTGGAGGTTTTCCCGGTTTTCTGATCGTAGCGCCGCGTTTCCTGCACGATTTCCTCGCCGGCCTCCACCGCGGCCACCTGACGGTCAAACTCTGCCTGAATCGCCCGTTCCACACTTTGGAACGAGTTGAGGTTTTTCATTTCCGTGCGCACGCCGAATGGTTCGCCGGGCTTGTGAATGCTCAGGTTCACATCGCAGCGCAGGCTGCCCTCGTTCATGCGGCAGTCGCTCACGCCGATGTAGGTAAGGATGGCGCGGATTTTCCGCAGGTAGCCCACCGCTTCCTCCGCGGAACGGATGTCCGGCTCGCTGACAATTTCAATCAGCGGCACGCCGCAGCGGTTCATGTCCAGCATGGTGCCGTTTTCCTCGTCATGCACCAGCTTTCCGGCATCCTCCTCAATGTGGATGCGGGTGATGCCGATCTTCTTTTCCCCCTCGGCGGTCTGCACGGTCAACCAGCCGCCTTCGCAAATTGGGCGGTAAAATTGGCTGATCTGGTACGCCTTGGGCAGGTCGGGGTAAACGTAATTCTTCCGGTCAAACCGGCTGCGGTGGTGCACATGGCAGTTGAGCGCAAAGCCGGCCATCGCCGCGCGGTTGAGCACCGCCTCGTTAAACACCGGCAGCGCGCCGGGCAGCCCCATGCAAACAGGGCAAACGTGCGTGTTCGGCTCCGCGCCAAACGCCGTTTCGCAGGTGCAGAACACTTTGCTCTTTGTGTTCAGCTCCACGTGGGTTTCCAGACCGATCACCATTTCCCAGCTCATACGCGTTCGCCTCCCTTGCGTAAACGGTCGTACGGGTGCAACCCCTCGTTGGGCTTCACCTGCCGCTCATAGGCGGCCGCGATGCTTAAAAGCTTGCCAAGGCTGTCGCGCGCGCCCAGCAGGCTCATGCCCACCGGCAGGCGCTCGCCGTTTTCCTCGGCGCAGCCGCAGGGCACGCTCACATTGGGCAAGCCCGTCAGGTTAGCGGGCACGGTGTACAAATCGCCCATGTACATTTCCATGGGGTCAGCGGTTTTTTCGCCCAGTTTGTAGGCGTAGGTCGGGGCTACGGGGGTCAGAAGCGCGTCGCAGTTTTCCAGCGCCAGCCCAAACTCATAGCGCAACAGTTCCCGCGCCTGCTGAGCTTTCAGATAGTACTGATCCTGATAGCCGCTGCTGAGCGCGAAGGTTCCCAGCATAATGCGCCGCTTTACCTCCAGCCCAAAGCCTTCCTCGCGGCTCTTGCGGTACAGCTCGTCCAAATCGGCATATTCCCGGACGCGGTAACCGTAGCGCACGCCGTCGAAACGGGCAAGGTTGCTGCTGGCCTCGGCGCTGGAAAGCACATAGTAGGCGGAAAGCGCGTACGGCAAGGATGGCACGCTCACTTCCACCACATTCGCCCCCATGGCCCGCAGCTGTTCCGCGGCGGCCTGCACCGCGTGGTACACCGGCATGGACAGCCCTTCCCCAAAGCATTCTCTGGGCATCCCGATGGTCAGGCCCGTAAGCGTTGGCAGATCAGTCAGCGGAAACTCGCTGGCCAGCGTCGCGTCGCTGGTGGCGTCGCGGCGGTCACGCCCGGCGATCACGCTCATCACCATCGCGGCATCCTCGGCCGTTTTGCACAGCGGCCCAATCTGATCCAGCGAGCTGGCAAACGCGACCAGTCCGTAACGGCTTACCGTGCCATAGGCGGGCTTCACCCCCACCACGCCGCAAAAGGACGCGGGCTGGCGGATGCTCCCGCCCGTATCGCTGCCCAGCGCGACCGGCGCCATACCGGCCGCCACCGCCGCCGCCGCCCCGCCGGAGGATCCGCCCGGCACGCGGTCCAGCGCCCACGGGTTGCGACAAACGCCAAAAGCGCTGTTTTCCGTGCTGCTGCCCATGGCAAACTCGTCCATGTTCAGCTTGCCCAACAGCACCATGCCCGCCGCACGCAGTTTTTCCACCGCGGTGGCGCTGTAAGGCGAAACAAAGTCCTGAAGCATCTTGCTGGCGCAGGTGCACCGGGTGCCCTCCACCAGCATGTTATCCTTCACGGCAACGGGGATGCCGTCCAGCGCGGAGAGCGGGCAGCCCGCCTGCCGCCGCGCGTCGCTTGCGGCGGCTTCCTTACGCGCGTCTTTGGCGAACACATCCAGATACGCGTTGATAACTCCGTTCTGGGCGGCGATGCTGTCCAGATAAGCCTGCGTGATATCTGAAGCGGTCAGCTCGCCGCCCTTGAGCGCGGCTATCAGCTCCACCACCGTCAACTTGCAAATTTCGGGGTACGGTCGCATCGGAGGCTCCTTTCCGGCAAACGGGGGTATGCAACCCCCGCGCCCTGTTATTCAAAGGTTTTCGGCACGGTAATATACGGTCCGCTCACGGTTTTGGCGTTCATCAGCACGCGGGAAAGCGGGAAGCTCTCCGCCGTTTCGTCCGGCCGCACATTCACGCTCCGCTCATTGCGCACGCGCGGCGCGGGCGGGGCCTGCCGATCCAGCGCCGCAAGCTCGCCCGCAAAGTCCACAATGCTGATAAAATCTTTGTCCAGCGCCTTTTCATCGCTGGCGGAGAGGCTGAGCATGCTCAGCAGCGCCGTGTTCTGCACCGTTTCGCGGGTCAGCTTTTCTTCGTGCTCGCGTTTCAGTTCCTCGGCAACGCCAACGCCAATCTTCAAATCGTCCAGCTGTTTCTGATCCACAAAATCCGGCGCGCCGGTCATGGGGCAGCTCGCGTCCTTAATTTTGGGGAAGGCGATCACATCGCGCAGGGAGCTGGCCCCCATCAGCAACATGCAAAGCCGATCCAGCCCAAACGCGAAGCCGGCATGCGGCGGGGTGCCGAAGCGGAACGCCCCCAGCATGAAGCCGAAACGATCCCGCGCCTCCTCCTTGCTGAACCCGAGCGCGGAAAACACGCGGCTTTGCACATCGGGCCGGTGGATACGGACGCTGCCGCTGCCCAGCTCCACGCCGTTTAAAACCACATCGTAGGCTTGCGAACGCACCATGGGCTTGGTCGCGTCCTCCAGCATCAGGTCCAAATCCTCCTCATAGGGCATGGTGAAGGGGTGGTGCATCGCGGCGTAACGGCCTTCATCCTTTTTATATTCAAACATCGGGAAATCCGTCACCAGCGCAAACTGGAACTGGGTTTTATCAATCAGCCCCATCAGCTCGCAGCAGCGCACGCGCAGGCCGCTGAGCACGCGGCGGGCAACGTCCAGCTGATCGGCGCAGAAAAGCAGAAAATCGCCTTTGCCCACATCCGTTTTTTCCGTAAGCGCCTGCCAGCATTCCGGGGTAAAGTATTTGGGCAGGATGCTGTTGATTTCGCCATCCTCCTTGAACAAAATCCAAGCCATGCCCTTTGCGCCCAGCTTGACGGCGTGCTCGGTCAGCTGCTCGATCGCGGTGCGGGTAAAAACCGATCCGCCGCCCTTGACGTTGATCGCGCGTACTACGCCGCCGTGTTTGATCGCGTCCGTAAAAACGCCAAAGCTGGATTCCGCGGCAATTTCGCTCACGTCCACAATTGGCAGATCAAAGCGCAAATCCGGTTTGTCGTTGCCGTAGCTATCCATGGCTTCCTGCCAGGTCAGGCGTTTGAAGGGCAACTCCAGCGGGCGCTCCATGACGCTTTCAAACAGCTGGGTAAACAGCTCCCGAAGAAAGGCGAGCATGTCCTCCTGATCCACAAAGCTGCGTTCCATATCCACTTGGGTAAACTCCGGCTGGCGGTCGGCGCGCAAATCCTCATCGCGGAAGCAACGCGCTACCTGATAGTACTTGTCAATCCCGCCGACCATGAGCAGTTGCTTAAAAATTTGCGGGCTTTGGGGCAGCGCGTAAAACGTGCCGGGGTGCACACGGCTTGGCACCAGATAATCACGCGCGCCTTCGGGGGTCGATTTGCACAGGATGGGCGTTTCCACCTGTAAAAAGCCCTGATCGTCCAGCAGGCGCTGGGCTTCGCGCTGCACCCGCGCCCGGAAACGGAGCGCGTCGTACATCTTGGGGCGGCGCAAATCAAGGTAACGGTATTGCAGGCGCAACTCCTCTCGGATCGGCTCGTCATCCGTAAGGGAAAAGGGAAGCGCCTCGGCCACGGAGAGCACCTCCATCGCGGTGGCGGCGAGTTCGATTTCCCCCGTGGGGATGGACGGGTTATAGGTGCTCGCGTCGCGCAGGCGCACATCGCCCGTAATGCGCACAACGCTCTGGTTGCGCAGCCGCTCGGCGGCCGTAAAGCTTTCCGCGTCCACCAGCGACAGGTCAAACACCGTTTGCAGCGTGCCTTCGCGGTCCCGCACGTCTACAAAGATCACGCCGCCCATATCGCGGCGGGTCAGCACCCAGCCACAGACGGTTGCCTGCCGGCCGATGTGCTCGCGGCGCAGGCTGCCGCAATATTCTGTGCGATACATGGTTCCGATCCTCCTTGCTGTGTTGTCAGGCGCGGCCGGATACCCGGCGTTCACGGTTTTTCGCGCCCTGTTATTCAGTGCGGCTGCACTCGTTTCAGCCGGATCAGGCGGCAGGCGCAACCTGCGCGGGGTTTCGGCGGTTTTGCATACGGTTCCCCTTTCGTGGGGCGGGTATCAAAAAAGCCCTCCGCCCCGATTGGTTTCGGGGCGGAAGGCTATGCTTGCCTTTCGCGGTACCACCCGCATTGGCCGATATTCGGCCCGCTCTTTGACGGAAACGGCGTTCGACGGCGACGTGCGCCCTCTGTGCGTGATCTCCATTCGCTGTATCGGGCGTACCCGTCCGCGTCTACTGGGCCGTTTGGCGGCTTTTCAAGCGGATGCTCAGGGCTGTTCTTCGCTCCATCGAATCTGCCGCATTTCCAGCGTCGGCGGCTCTCTGAGAGATTCGGGCTTGGAGGTACTCATCCCTTCATGGCCTTGCAGGGATTATAACGGCGGCAGGGGGCGTTGTCAAGCTTAGTACAGTAAAAAAACCGTCCGACGCGCAACAAAACCAAAACCCGCCCCGTTATTCATTACAGCGGGGCTGTCTGCGCCGAAACGCCTATGGCTATCCAAACCTTGACGCGCCCGGTTGCGCAATGTTAGAATTTAACATCAAAACATGAGAATATTTCATTTGGAGGTTCGCATGAAAAAGCACGCCATCCTGACTCTGGGCTTGACGGTCTGCCTGTTGCTGTGCCTTGGCGCGCCGGCAACCGCGCAAGATTTTCTGGTTGCGGAAGCGACCTCCGCCACAGGCGCGACCGCCGCGCAGACCGCCACGCCTCAAGCGGAAATCGCCCTTCCGGCCAACGCAAGCGCCGCCCTCACCCAAGCCATTGCGCAAATCAACGCCGGAAGCTATCTGGACGCGATCAACAGTCTGGCTAAAATGGGCGACGAGCCGGATGCGGACCGTTACGCCGCCTACGCGCAGGCGCAGCTTTCCCTGATGCGGGAAAACCCCGCCGCCGCCATGGAAACGCTCGCCAGCATGGGGGATTTTCTGGACGGTGCCTATCAGCTCGCGCTCACAAAAGCCCTTCGCCTGCACCGTTACGCGCAGGACGGCCGTTTCGGCTATGTGGACGCGACCGGCGCGTGGGTCATCGCCCCGCAGTTTGACTGGGCGGAGCGCACGTTCCGCCGCCAAAGCGCGCTCACCCATGATCCGAACCTGTCCGCCTACCAGCCGGAGGAGCTGTACGCCGTAGCGGTCGTGTTCAGCGGAACCACCGAAATCAGCCCCACCGATACAGAACCGCTCGAAGGTCGCTACGGCCTGATCCGCAGCGACGGAACCCTGATTGTGCCCGCGCAGTATACCGAAATCCTTTGGACCGTAAACGGCGTTGCCGCCGTTACCGACGAGAAGGGCGTTCACCTGCTCAGCCTAGTGACAGGGCAGCCGATTGGCGAAACCTATCAGGCGGTAACCGCCTATCAGGAAGGCTGGATCGGTGTGGAAAAGGACGGCCTTTGGGGCTACCTGAGCCCAACGACCGGTAATCTGCTGGGCGACGGAACCGTGTGGGAAAGCGCGCAACCCTTCACCGAAGGCAAAGCGGCCGTGTCGCAAAAAGGGCTTTACGGTTTCATCGACACCGCCGGCACGGTGGTGATCGCGCTGCAATACAGTCAAGCGGGCGCTTTTTCCGAAGGATTGGCGGGCGTTCGCGCACAAAAACGTTGGGGCGTCATCAACGCGCAGGGCCAGATGGTTCTCAAGCCGACTTACGCGGGCATCAAAACCTTCCAAAACGGCCTGTGCGCGGTGCAAAAAGGCAACGTATGGGGCTTAATCAATACCTCCGGCGAGGTGGTGCTACGGATAAAATACAGCGAAATTGGTGATTTTGACCCCGTGTACCACCGCGCGTGGATCCGGCTCAACAAACTTTGGGGGTTGGTTTCCGCCACAGGCGACGTGGTGCTGAAGCCCTCGTGGGGCAAGCATGACGAGTTTAACGGCAACACGCTGTGCCGCGTTGCCTACCAAAACCGTTATGGCTACATCGATTCCAGCGGCAAAATCCGCATTACCAACGCCTATACAAACGCCGCGCCCTTCCGCGCGGATTACGGCGGGGTCACGGTTTCCAAAGGTGAACTGCGCTATCTTAACAAATCGCAACGCGGCTTCAACCTTTCGGGCAGCGTGCCGGTGGAATGCCTCTGCGGTTTTATTGAAAGCCGGGCCATCACCGAAACCGAACGGCCGGTTGCAACGCCTTTGCCGACTGTCGCCGCCGCCGGCGAAACCCCGGCCCCGACAGACCCCGCCAATGTCGCGCTGGTGGAAATTGACCGCACAATCGCATACGCGTTGTACGACGCGCAGGGTAACCCCATCGCCGTGCCAACCTACGCCGCAAAGCAGGAATAAACCGTAACGCCGCCCATCGCTCAAACAAATGAAACAAAGCGGGAACCCGTGAAGCTTTTGGCTCCTTGGGTTCCCGCTTTTAATTCAGCCTTTTTTCGCCAACGGATCGCGCATTTTCAGCCTCGCGCTACCCGATCCGTTTTTCCATTAAGTAAAACAGTCCTTTGCGCCAAACGGCCTCGCCCCGTTTCGCGTAGCCAAGTCGGTCGTACATGCGCAACGCCTGAGGGTTCAGGGAAAAAGCGTCCAACCGGATATCCCGGTAACCGCGCTCTCGCGCCCAGGCTTCCACCGCGCCCATCAACCCCCGGCCTGCCCCGCAACCCTGCGCCGATGGGGAAATGCACAGCCGGTGTACAATCACGGCAGGGCCTTGCCCCTCCCACTGACCGTTCCCATACGCCGGGTCGCAACGCTCGTTGAGCACAACCGCCCCCACTACGCCTACTTCAGTTTGCCCCACATACAGTTCTCCCTTGGCCAAGTCCTCCCGCAGCAGGGCGGGCGTGGGGTAAATCTCATCCCACTGAGGAATGGAGCGGGCATTCATATCCGCTACCGCGTCACGGTAAATGGCAAAGACTGTTTCCATATCCTCGGCCGTCGCGGGCCGCATCGTCACGTTTTGCATAATGCCCCCGATCAAAACCGGCGAAAGGAATCGCTCCTTCCGCCGGCAACTGCATGTGATTTAGAAATTTTCCACCAGATCGATATCCTTGTAGCGCTTCATGCCGGTACCGGCCGGGATCAGCTTGCCGATAATGACGTTTTCCTTCAAGCCCAGCAGGGGATCAATCTTGCCCTTGATGGCCGCGTCGGTCAGCACGCGCGTCGTTTCCTGGAAGGAAGCGGCGGACAGGAAGCTTTCGGTGGCCAGCGAAGCCTTGGTGATGCCCAGCAGAATGCGCTTGGCAATGGCGGGGCGGCCTCCCTTGTCGATGGTATCGCGGTTGGCTTCCTCAAAGCGGAAGATATCCACCAGCGCGCCGGGTAAAAGCGCCGTATCGCCGCTATCCTCCACGCGCACCTTGCGCAGCATCTGGCGAACGATAATTTCGATGTGCTTATCGCTGATGTTAACGCCCTGCTGACGGTACACGCTGAGCACCTCGCGCAGCAGGTAATCCTGCACGGCCTTCACGCCCAGAATGCGAAGCAGATCATGCGGGTTGATGGAGCCTTCGATCAGCTCGTCGCCCGCTTCCACGTGCTGGCCGTCCGTCACTTTCAGGCGACTGCCGTAATTGATCTGGTAAGCCTTCTGCTCATGGCCGTCTTCCTCGCCGGTGACGATGATCTCGCGCTTTTTCTTGCTTTCGCCAATGTTCACGCGGCCGCTGATTTCACTGAGGATCGCGTCGCGTTTCGGTTTGCGGGCTTCAAACAGCTCCTCTACGCGGGGCAGACCTTGGGTGATATCGTCGCCGCCGGCCACGCCGCCGGTGTGGAAGGTACGCATGGTCAGCTGTGTGCCCGGCTCGCCGATGGCTTGCGCGGCCACGATACCGACGGCTTCGCCTACGTCCACGGGTTCGCCGGTGGCAAGGTTGGCGCCGTAGCAACGCGCGCACACGCCCGTTTCGTTACGGCAGGTCAGCACGCTGCGCACTTGCGCCTTTTTGAGGCCCGCGCCGGCAATCTGTTTGGCCTTCTGGTGGGTAATGGTTTCGTTGAGCGCCACGATGATTTCGCCCGTCGCCGGGTTCACGATATCCTCGGCGGCCACGCGGCCAATCAGGCGATCTTCCAGGCTCTCAATCACCTGGTTGCCGATGGTGATTTCGGAAAGCGTGATGCCGCGCACTTTTTCGCCGCGTTTGGCAAAGCAGTCCGGCTCGCGCACAATCACTTCCTGAGAAACATCCACCAGACGGCGGGTCAGGTAGCCGGAGTCCGCCGTACGCAGCGCCGTGTCAGCCAGCGATTTGCGGCTGCCGTGGGAGGAAAGGAAGAACTCAAGCACGGAAAGGCCCTCGCGGAAATTTGCGCGAATCGGCAACTCGATGGTTTTACCGGAAGGCGACGCCATCAGGCCGCGCATACCGGCCAGCTGGGCCACCTGCGAGGCGCTGCCGCGCGCGCCGGAGTCCGTCATCATCCGGATGGGGTTGCGTTCGTCCAGCCCCGGCAGGATCATGTTGCGCAGGCGGTTGGTCGTGCTGCCCCAAATTTCGATGACGCGGTTATAACGCTCGTCCTCGCTCAACATACCCATGTTGAACATGTCGTTGGTTTCTTTAACCTGTTCGTCCGCTTCGGCCAGCATCACCGGCTTTTCCGGGGGCACCACAATGTCGCTCACGGATACGGTTACGGCGCCGCGGGTGGAATACTTGAAGCCCAGCGCCTTGATGGCGTCCAAAACCAGCGCCGTATCGTGGATGCCGTGCTTCTGGTACACCTGATCGACAATTTTACCCAAATCCTTTTTGCCAACCAGCGTATCCACTTCCATGGCGAACAGATCGTCCAGGCAGTCCCTGTTTTTACGGCCGATATCCTGCGGGATAATCTCGTTAAAGATCATCATGCCCAGCGTGCAGTCGATGATTTTGGAGGCCGTCTGGCCCTCAAACGTACGCCAGATGCGCACGCGGATTGGCTGTTGCAGGGTGATGTGGCCGGTCTGGTAGGCCATCATCGCCTCGTTGTAGTTGGAGAATACCGGAATTTGTTCCAGCGTAAGGTTTTCGCGCTTCGGGTAGGTCATGGTCAGGTAGTAGCAGCCGATAACCATGTCCTGCGAAGGGCTCATGACGGGCTTGCCGTCCTGAGGCTTCAAAATGTTGTTGTGGGCCAGCATCAGGAAACGGGCTTCCGCCTGCGCCTCCATGGAAAGCGGCACGTGAACGGCCATCTGGTCGCCGTCGAAGTCCGCGTTGTACGCGGTGCAAACCAGCGGATGCAGCTTGATGGCGCGGCCTTCCACCAGGATCGGCTCAAACGCCTGAATGCCCAAGCGGTGCAGCGTAGGCGCGCGGTTCAGCAGCACCGGGTGCTCCTTGATAACGCCTTCCAGAATGTCCCACACCTCAGGCTTGCCCTTTTCCACCATGCGCTTGGCGTTTTTGCCGTGGTGGGCATACTTGAGCGCCACCAGCCGTTCGATCACAAACGGTTTGAACAGCTCCAACGCCATTTCCTTGGGCAGGCCGCACTGGTACAGCTTCAGTTCCGGGCCGACGACGATTACGGAACGGCCCGAGTAGTCCACGCGTTTGCCCAGCAGGTTCTGGCGGAAACGGCCCTGCTTGCCGCGCAGCAGATCGGATAGCGATTTGAGAGCGCGGTTGCCGGGGCCGGTGACCGCGCGGCCGCGGCGGCCATTGTCAATCAACGCGTCCACAGCCTCCTGAAGCATACGCTTTTCGTTGCGCACAATGATATCCGGCGCGCCCAGCTCCAGCAGCCGTTTCAGGCGGTTGTTGCGGTTGATGACGCGGCGGTACAAATCGTTCAAATCGCTGGTGGCAAAGCGGCCGCCGTCCAGCTGCACCATGGGGCGCAGATCGGGCGGGATCACCGGAATCACGTCCAAGATCATCCATTCCGGTTTGTTGCCGCTCTGGCGGAACGCTTCCACAACTTCCAGCCGTTTGACCGCGCGCGCGCGTTTCTGGCCTTCGCTGTCACGGTCGCGTTCTTTTTCGGCCAGGTCGCTGATCTCTTTTTTAAGCTTCACGCTGATCTCGTCCAGGTTCAGCTCCAAAAGCATTTCCTTGACCGCTTCCGCGCCCATGCCCGCGTGGAACGCGCCTTTTCCCAGCTGCGCTTCCAGCTCGCGGTACTTGGCGTCGGTAATCAGCTCATGGCGTTTCAGGCCGGTTACCTTGCTGTCGCCGGGGTCCAGCACAATAAAGTTGGCAAAGTACAGCACTTTTTCAAGCGCGCGCGGGCTGATATCCAAAAGCATGCCCATTCGGCTGGGAATGCCCTTGAAATACCAGATGTGGCTCACAGGCGCCGCCAGCTGGATATGCCCCATGCGTTCGCGGCGAACCTTGGCGCGCGTCACCTGCACGCCGCACTTGTCGCAGATTTTGTTTTTATCTTTGAACTTGATGCGCTTGTATTTTCCGCAGTTGCACTCCCAATCCTTCGTTGGGCCAAAGATACGCTCGCAAAACAGGCCGTCGCGTTCGGGTTTCAGCGTGCGGTAATTGATGGTTTCAGGTTTGCAAACCTCGCCGAAACTCCACTCAAGGATTTTTTCCGGCGACGCCATGCCAATCTGGATAGAGTCAAGGTTTGTCAGTTCAAACAAGTATGGCCACTCCTTTCGGGCAAGGGCTGTGCCCCTGACCCCCTTACCGCCGCGCGGCCCGGCTTGGGCTTGGCAAGCGGTGAACGGGGAAGATTTGAACATATGCGGTGGTTGCCCCAAAGCGTCTGCCTCGGGTAACCGGATTGGGGCGCGCCTTTGGCCCTCGCGGGCGTTCCGCCTTTACGCGAAGGACCAAAGGCTCCGCCGTTTACTCGTCGTCGTTTTTCGGTTCGCCCGCGTCGCTGTCCAGGTCGATCCCCAGATCGTCGCCCAAATCCATGTTGAAATCGTCCAGATCGTCATCTTCAAGGTTGAAGTCCACGTCCAGCGCTTCGTCATCGGTATCGGCGTGCGGTTCTTCGCCCGTGGTTTCTTCTACATCCTCTTCAAGCTCGAAGCGGTCGGTCGTCGGCGTTTCGTCCATGTCGTCGTCGTCCAGCTCGCGGATGATGATCTCGTTTTTCTCCGTATCCAGCACGCGGATGTCCAACGCCAGCGACTGCAATTCCTTGAGCAGCACTTTGAAGCTTTCCGGCACGCCCGGCGCGGGGATGTTGGTGCCCTTGACAATGGCCTCGTAGGTTTTCACGCGGCCTACGATATCGTCGGATTTGACGGTCAGGATTTCCTGCAGGGTGTTGGCCGCGCCGTACGCTTCCAGCGCCCACACTTCCATTTCGCCGAAGCGCTGGCCGCCAAACTGCGCCTTGCCGCCCAGAGGCTGCTGCGTAACCAGCGAGTAGGGGCCGACGGAGCGCGCGTGCATCTTGTCGTCTACCAGATGGTGCAGCTTGAGGAAGTACATGATGCCCACCGTTACGCGGTTTTCAAAGGGGTCGCCGGTGCGGCCGTCATACAGCATGGTTTTGCCGTCCGGGTCCTTGCCCGCTTTGACGAGGCAGTCTTTAATTTCTTCGAAGGTCGCGCCGTCAAACACCGGCGTTGCCACATGCCAGCCCAGCGCGCGCGCGGCCATGCCCAAGTGAACTTCCAGCACCTGGCCGATGTTCATACGGGAAGGCACGCCCATCGGGTTAAGCACAATCTGCAGGGGCGTTCCGTCCGGCATGAAAGGCATGTCCTCCTCGCGCAGGATGCGCGACACAACGCCTTTGTTGCCGTGGCGGCCGGCCATTTTGTCGCCGACGCTGATTTTGCGCTTCTGAGCGATGTACACGCGCACCATCTCGTTTACACCGGGGCTGAGTTCGTCCTTGTTTTCGCGGGTGAAAAGCTTCACATCCACCACGATGCCGCCTTCGCCGTGGGGCACGCGCAGCGAGGTGTCGCGTACCTCGCGTGCCTTTTCGCCAAAGATGGCGCGCAGCAGGCGTTCTTCCGCGGTCAGGTCCGTTTCGCCCTTGGGCGTCACTTTGCCAACCAGAATATCGCCGGCATGCACTTCCGCGCCGATGCGCACAATGCCAAACTCGTCCAGATCCTTCACCGCGTCGTCGCCGATGTTGGGGATATCGCGGGTGATCTCCTCCGGCCCCAGCTTGGTTTCGCGGGCTTCGGATTCAAATTCCTCAATGTGGATTGAGGTATAGTAATCTTCCTTCACCAGCCGCTCGCTGATGAGCACGGCGTCTTCGTAATTGTAGCCTTCCCAGGTCATAAACCCGATCAGCACATTGCGGCCGAGGCCGATTTCGCCCATCTCGGTGGAAGGGCCGTCGGCAATCAGATCGCCCTTTTCAATCGGCTGGCCCACCTTGACGCGCGGCCGCTGGTTAATGCAGGTGCCCTGGTTGCTGCGGGCAAACTTTTGCAGGTGATAGCGGTGGCGCTCCTTGTGGGCGTCCATCACCACAACCTCGTCGCCGGATACCTTTTCAACGTAGCCGTTCTCTTTGCACAGCACCACCGCGCCGCTATCCTGCGCCGCCTTAAACTCCATGCCGGTGCCGATGATGGGCGCTTCGGGCACAAGCAGCGGCACCGCCTGGCGCTGCATGTTGGAACCCATCAGCGCGCGGTTGGCATCGTCGTTTTCAAGGAAGGGGATCATCGCGGTTGCGACGGATACCACCTGACGGGGGCTTACGTCGATGTAGTCCACCTGCTCCAGCGGCACTTCGATAATCTCCGCCTTGTCGCGCACCGTTACGCGGTCATGCACAAAGGAACCGTCCGCGTTGAGCGGTTCGTTCGCCTGCGCGACCTTGTAAAAGTCCTCCTCGTCGGCGGTCATGTACACAATATCGTCCGTGACGCGGTGGGTTTTTTTATCCACACGGCGGTAGGGCGCTTCGATAAAGCCGTATTCGTTGATGCGCGCATACGTGGCCAGAGAGCCGATCAGGCCGATGTTGGGGCCTTCAGGCGTTTCAATGGGGCAAATGCGGGCGTAATGGCTGTAATGCACGTCGCGAACCTCAAACGAGGCGCGGTCGCGGTTTAAGCCGCCGGGACCAAGGGCGGACAGGCGGCGCTTGTTGGTCAGTTCCGCCAGCGGGTTAGGCTGATCCATGAACTGCGAAAGCTGCGAGGAGCCAAAGAACTCCTTAATGGCGGCGCTTACGGGGCGGATGTTAATCAGCTCGCCGGGGCGCACGTCATTGGCGTCCTGAATGGCCATGCGCTCGCGCACCACGCGCTCCAGACGGCTCAGGCCGATGCGGATCTGGTTTTGCAGCAGCTCGCCCACGCGGCGCAGGCGGCGGTTGCCCAGATGGTCAATATCATCGCTCGTGCCCACGCCGTAGGGCAAGCCCAGCAGATAGCTGATGGAGGCGACGATATCGTCGGTCAGGATGTGCTTGGGCGCAAGGTTATGCACATTGTCCGTGATCGCCTGACGAATCTGCGCTTCTTCCTTGCCGCAGGAGGCGAGCACGGTTTGCAGCGTCGGGTAATGCACCATTTCCAGCACGCCGCACTCCTTGGGGTCAAAGGGCAGGTACTGTTTGGCGTCCACAAAGTGGTTGCCCACAATTTTGTGCACATGGTCGTCAATGCGGATGTTGACGGCGTTGATCCCGCTGTTCTGGATATCGCGCGCGGTTTCCTTTTCGATTTTTTCGCCGGCTTTCACAAACACTTCGCCGGTTTGGGGATCGACAATGTCCTCCGCGGCTGTGTGCCCCTGAATACGGGTTGCCAGCGAAAGCTTTTTATTAAACTTATAGCGGCCCACGCGCATCAGATCGTAGCGCTTGGGGTCAAAAAACAGCGAGTTGAGCAGGCTCTGGGCGCTGTCGCGTGTCGGCGGCTCGCCCGGCTTCTGGCGTTTGTAAATTTCAATCAGGCCGTCCTCCTGGCTTTGGGCGTTGTCGCCGCGTTGGAGGGTAGCCATCAGGCGCTCATCCTCGCCCAACAGATCCACAATCTCGGCGTCGGTGCCGTAGCCAAGCGCGCGCAGGATTACCGTGATGGGCAGTTTACGCGCGCGGTCAATCCGCACCCACAGCACATCGTTGGAGTCGGTTTCATATTCCAGCCAAGCGCCGCGGTTGGGGATCACGGTCGTGGAAAACAGGTGCTTGCCGGCTTTGTCGATCGCATCGCCGTAGTACACGCCGGGCGAACGGACCAGCTGGCTCACAATGACGCGCTCCGCACCGTTGATGATGAAGGTGCCGTGCTCAGTCATGAGGGGGAAATCCCCCATAAAAACGTCAGATTCCTTAATTTCTCCCGTTTCGCGGTTCTTCAGGCGCGCGAACACCTTCAGAGGCGCCGCGTACGTCATGTCACGTTCTTTGCAACGTTCCACGCTGTTCTTGGGTTCGTCGAGCGAATAATCAACAAACTCCAACACCAGATTATCGGTGTAGTCGGTGATCGGCGAAACGTCGGCAAGCACCTCGCGGAGGTCTTCCTCCAGAAAACGCTTGTAGCTGTTCTTCTGCACCTCGATCAGATCGGGCATGTCCAACACTTCGTCGATGCGCGAGAAGCTCATGCGCTTCCTCAGCTTCCCCATTTGAACCTCATGCACCATATATGCTATCACCCCTTATGTTCTCGCAGCGCATCGCACCGGGCGCGCCGTATGCCGGCAACAAGAAAGTTCCTGTTGATTTTTTCCCGCACAGCATGTACAATACTGATTAACGGGCAGGCATGGCTCCGCATAGTAACGATACTGATGCAAGTTTATATTTTAGCACTTGTGGTTACCGGTGTCAAGCTCTGCGCCAACTTTTAGGCAAGGGTTTTATCACCGCCCTGTAACCGGGAGGTTCCGTTACCATTTGCGAGGGGAAATATAAAAAATGACGAAATTCGGTCAGGTTTATGAGTATAATGAAGCAAAGCAGTTGGCGGCCATCAAGTTTTCGCGTCCGGAAGCGTGCGCCAAGTGCGGCGCGTGCGGGTCGCTGGCGCAAACCGGCACCGTCACGCTGAAAGCTGTTTGCAAGGTTGGCGATTGGGTGCGCGTAGAGCTGCCCGAAGGGCGTTTTTTGGAAGCGACCGCCATTGCCTATGTGATTCCGCTGATCGGTCTGCTGGCCGGAATTGCCTCCGGTTGGTTTTTGGGCGGCGGCAGCGACGGCGTAACCCTGTTGGGCGCGGTCGCGGGGCTGACGGTTTCCGCCGGCATCCTGTGGCTGGTGAACCGCAGCATTTCCGGTCGGCCGGAATGGACGCCCCGCGTAACCGCTGTGTTCGATGAAAAACCCACGACGGAGGATATCGGCTGTTCTGTGGAATAATCGCCCCGGGCTTGCCTCATGGCGTCTTGAAGGCCGGGGACGGTTTGCCCTCCGCACGCCTTACCGAAACCCGTTTTTCCCACATGCCAGTGCAACGGGAACCCGCGTTTCCGATGTATCCTTTCTGCCAGTTAGGCGCAACGCGCGCGCCTGAAGCTTTCTGAACAATGAGGTTCAGGAAAGCGGTTTTGTTGTACCCAAACGCCATTTCACAGCCAATCGGGCGGCCGACGGTAAGGTTTGTCGATGTTTCTGCCAGCAGAACCATCAAACTGTTTCAAACGCTTACTGCGTCTCATTTTTTGTGAATAACGGAGCGGAAAGGGCGCAGGCGAACAAAATCCGGCGGCTCTGTTCAAGCGTCTGTGTTTATGGTATACTACGCTTGTTATTGGGATCGTTAGCCAAAAGCGTGCGAAAAGTGCATTTTTTTGCAAAGTCGCCCGTCAGGTATGATTTCCGGCACATTGTGCCGCTACTGTCCTATATCCGAATGGCTTTCGCTCAAGAAAAGCGTTCCCAACGCTTTTTCACGGTTAGGTAGCCCAACGCTGTGCGTCGCTTTGCGTCGCCATTGATTAAAGGAGGTTCCCGAATGACAGAAATCGAACAGCCTAAGCTGCGTATCATCCCCCTGGGCGGCGTGGACGAGTTCGGCAAGAATATCACCGTAGTGGAATGTGGGGATGATATTCTTGTGGTGGACTGCGGTTCCATCTTCCCCGAGGCGGATATGCTCGGCGTAGACCTGGTGATCCCCGATGTAACCTATCTGATTAAAAATAAAGATCGCATTCGCGGCATGCTGCTTACGCACGGCCACGAGGACCATATCGGCGCAACGCCGTACGTGCTGCGTCAGGTGCCCATGCCCCTGTACGGCACAAAGCTCACGCTGGCGCTGGTGGACCTGAAGCTGAAGGAGCACCGGATCTCCGGCATTCAGCTCAACGTGGTCAAACCCGGCGACGAAATCAAGCTCGGGTGCTTTACCGTCAAATTCATCCATGTTAACCACTCAATCGCTGGCTCCGTTTCGCTGGCCATCACCAGCCCCGCCGGCACGCTTGTGGTGAGCGGCGATTTCAAGATCGATTACACCCCCATCGACGGCGAAGTGACCGATCTTGCGGAATTTGCGACCATCGGTAAAAATGGCGTGCTTGCATTCCTTTGCGAATCCACCAACATTGAACGCAAAGGCCACACCATGAGCGAAACCAAGATCGGGCAAACCTTCATCGACACCTTTCAGCAGGCGAAGGGCCGCGTGATTGTCGCGATGTTTGCAAGCAACATCCACCGCGTGCAAATGGTGGTGGACAGCGCGGCGATGTTTGGGCGCAAGGTGTGCTTTATCGGGCGCAGCATGGTTAACGTTTCCCGCGTGGCCATGTCCATCGGCGAGCTGAACATACCGGAAGAAAGCATTGTGGATATCGACGATATCGATAATTACCCCGACGAGGAAATCCTCGTGGTCACAACCGGCAGTCAGGGCGAGGCTATGGCCGGGCTGACCCGCATGGCCTACGGCGAGCACCGCAAGCTGCAAATTAAGCCGACCGATATGGTCATTATCTCCGCCAACCCCATCCCGGGCAACGAAAAGCCGATCAGCCGCGTCATTAACCAGCTGTACCGGTGCGGCGCGAACGTCATTTACGGGCAAATCGCCGAGGTGCACGTTTCCGGCCACGCCTGTCAGGAAGAAATCAAGCTGCTGCACGTGCTGGTGAAGCCCCAGTACTTCATCCCTTACCACGGCGAGTACAGCAAGCTTTGGCAGCACGCGGAGCTGGCGGAAAGCCTCGGCATGCCCAGCCAGAATATTGTGATTCCGGAAATCGGTCAGGTGATTGAGATGGCCCCCGGCAGCCTGGCCATCACCGGCGTTGTGCCCACCGGCGGCGTGCTGGTGGACGGCCTCGGCATCGGCGACGTTGGCAACGTTGTGCTGCGCGACCGCAAGCATTTGAGTCAGGACGGCCTGATTATCGTGGTGATGGCCATCGACCGGGACAACGGCACACTGGTCAGCGGGCCGGATATCATCAGCCGCGGGTTTGTGTATGTGCGGGAGAACGAGGATATCATCGAAAGCAGCCGCGACCTTGCGCGCAATATCATCATGAGCTACGGCCGCATCGACGGCAGCGAGTGGCAAAACATGAAAAACCGCATCAAGGACGAGTTGCACCGGTACATCTTTGATAAAATCAAGCGCAACCCGATGGTGCTGCCCATCATCATGGAAATTTAACGCTCCCTGAACCGTCAAAAGTCGGGGCTAAACCGGAAACACCCGCAGGGGCTGAAAGCGAAACCCCGGGGCGACTGCCGTATGCTTGCCCATTCTGGCGTGCAGACCTCCGGCCACGGATTGATTACAGGCAGCACCCCCCGCGCCGTAAGCGCGGGGGGTGCTGCTTTTTCTAGTTGAAAAAACACAGGCAGGCGGTTATCGCCGCTCGCCTCATAGCCCTACGGGCTGTTCGCTCGCTTATTGGTGATACGCTGCGGCGTGGGGATTTAGGGTTCCACCCCAAATCCCGGCAAGGGTTTCACCCCTGCACCCCGACAAGGGTTTCGCCCTTGACCCGGTTTCGCTGCGGCGAGGGGTTTCATCAGTCTGAGCCCTGCGGGCTGTTCGCTCGCTTGTTGGTGATACGCTGCGGCGTGGGGATTGGGGTTCCACCCCAAATCCCGGCAAGGGTTTCACCCCTGCACCCCGACAAGGGCTTCGCCCTTGACCCGGTTTCGCTGCGGCGAGGGGTTTCATCAGTCTGAGCCCTGCGGGCTGTTCGCTCGCTTGTTGGTGATACGCTGCGGCGTGGGGATTGGGGTTCCACCCCAAATCCCGGCAAGGGTTTCACCCCTGCGCCCCGACAAGGGCTTCGCCCTTGACCCGGTTCCGCTGCGGCGGAGGGTTTTTCCCCTGAAAGTCACGGATCAGCCGCCATAGGTTTCCCGAATGGAAAAACTGACCCCCCAGACATAATAGGTCACAATGATTTCACGGATGGAGTTGCTATCCTTCGCCGTCAAAATCGTGGCGGTGATATCCCCCTGCGTTTTTGCGTCCAGCGAGTGGACGCTCAGGTCGCCAATTTGCAAAATATCCTTGGGATCAGGCACCACCTGAACCTCGATCATATCTACCGGCACCAGGCATTGGTTGCTTAGGCGCAGGGTGTAGGTAATCAGCGCGTACTGGTCGGCATTGCCCAGCGCTCCGGTTTGGAACAGCGTACCCTGAAACGCCTTCTGGGCCACCTGCTGTTTGATCTGTTCAAACTGATCGGCGCGCTCGGTCGCCGGTACCCCCTGCGCGTTGTAGGCCGCGATGCTCACCTTGGCCGTTGCGAAAAAATACCCGACCAGCGCAAGCGTCAACACCACCAGCGCGATCATCACGATCATGACAGCTTTCAGGATACGCAAACCTTCGGCCTCCCCATGCTTGTTTTATTCACCGGTGGAAAGGATCGTGCGCATTTCATCGATCATCTCGCTGTCCTTGAGGCGGAATTTGAACTCCACCCTGCGGGATGCTTCCATATTGACCGTTCCGTCCGCGTTGTAAACCGGGTCGGAATAACTGCGGCCCTTGGCGGAAATCAGCTGGCGCAGCTTCTCCTGCTGGTCCGAGGTCAGACCCCGGATTTGCAGGCAGTAGGTGGCGACCGCCAGCGCGCGATCCTGTGAAAGTTCCAGATTGCTCAGGTACGTGCCCTGCGTGTCGGTATGCCCCTCAATGATAATCTCGCCCAGATAATCGGCGTAATCCTCCTTGAGCAGCACGGACAGGTACAGCGGTATAAACTGGTTCAGGAACTTTTTACCGGTATCCTTAATATCAAACTTGCCCACATCGAAAAACACTGTGCTTTCCAGCATGATATCGCCCGTGTTTTTATCCACCGAGGCTTTGATGTTGGCCGTGGTGAGCGAATCGCTCAGGTCGCGGATAATCTTTGTGCGCACGCCGACCAGATCCTCCAGCTTCTGTTGCTGGCTATCTAGCGCGTCCTGCTGGGTTTTCACAAGATCGGTCGCCGCGTTCAGCTTGGTTTGCTGATCCGCCAGAGCGGTTTGCGCCAGCGCGAGCGCGTCCTCTTTTTCCTGCAGGGCCGCCTGCGCGGCTTCGATGGTCGCCTGCTGATCCGCCAGCGTCTGGGATTGGGAGGTCAAAAGGCCCTTTTGGGTGTCAATCGCCGTCAGCGCCCCGTTCAGCTCATTCTGCTTTGCCAGCAGTTGGCTATTCTGCTCGTCCATTTTGGACTGCTGATCCGTCAGTTGCTGTTCCTGTGCGGTCAACTGGGAGCTTTTCTGATCCAGCTCGGCGGTTTTGGTTTCCAGCATCGCAAAGTACTGATAGATGCTGTAACACAGCACCAGCACAAACACCAACAGCAGCGCCGCCATCATATCCGAGTAGGAAATCCAGGCCGCGCCCGAATCCACCCGGCCGGCACGCCTGCGGGAGTATGCTTTGCGCGTCATGTCAGATGCCCTCCGTGTTGCTCGGATGCTTGCGGTTCCTGCCCTTTATGTTCGTTTCCGGCAGGCTGGCCTCCACGCGTCCGCTCACCGCGTCCATCGCCTCGCGCATGCGACCGAGCGATTCCGTGAGCGCCTCGGCCTGCGCGGCGGTCTGTTCCGCGCTGCTGACGGGCAGGCGGGCTTCGATGTTGCGCAGGGTTTCCAGCAGCTCGTTCTGCATCGCGCCCATGCCTCGGGTCAGCGCGGCCTGCTGGTTCACGTTTTCCCGCAGCAGGTCGATCAGTTCATCCTGCTTTTCATGGGCCACCGCCTGCGTATCGCTTTCCAGAGCGCTCGCAAACTCGCGGCTGCTCTGCTGAATGCGCTTCGCGTCGTCCACCAGCGATTCGGCCACCTTGAGGGTGCGTTGCAGGTTCTGCTGCGTCGCCGCTTGGTTTTGGTTTAAAATGGTCAGCGTGTCCGCCAGCGCGGTCAACTGCCCGTTCATGGTGGTGTTCATCTGATGGATAAATTGCCCCACAATGCGCTGCACGCCTTCGACCTGCTCGCGCGTTGTGCCCTGAATAAAGTTATCCAGCGACATCGTCAGCGGGTGCACCGCGCGGCTGACCGCCACCTCCACAGCCGTGGCCAGCTGGCTTCCCACCTGATCGGCGGCGCGTTGCAGGTTCAGCTCGTCATCCTGCTTCTGGCAGATCATCTGCACCTCGGCGTCCAGCGGGCGCGGCATGGCAAGCTCATAAAACGCCTCGTCGAAGGAATCCAGCGTTTTGAACGCGTGCCCGACGCTTGCGCGGTTGATGATGTTAAACAGCAGCGAGCACGAAATGCCCGCGACCGATGTGGCAAACGCGAATTTCATTCCGTTCAGCAACGTTGGGATGCTCCCGATGGTTTTGGCCGCGTCCGTCAGGTCCAAGTCCGAAAGGCCGGACATCAGCCCCATGAACGTGCCCAAAATGCCCAGCGACGTGAGCAGGCTGGGGATCAGCTCCGCAAGCTGCGCGTGTCCCGGTTTGTAAATCACGGTATCCTCATTGATATATTCCTGCGTGTTGCAGGGCATACCGCGCAGATCCAGCTGGCCCGCGTTCAGCAAAAAGCGCTGCCACTCGGGCCGGAGCGCGCGGCCCAGAAAACGGGCCTCGCGCCACACAGGCCGCTCGTTGCTGACCGCGCTTCGTTCAAGCTTCATAATCCCGCGGTTCAGCAGGGCGCTGTTGCGCAACACAGGGTACACGCATTTGGAAAACCCAATCAGCGTAACCAGCGCAATGGCGCCGTACACAAACGCTCCGGCCATCCCGGAGGTCAGTTGCGCAATCAGTTCGTTTACCATGTTGCACACCACCCGTCTTGTTCCGTTTTATGTTGACATCTTAACATTTTTTTCACACTTTGTAAACTTCTATCCCGTCATCCGCTCTGTTTTACATTTGCATCCCTTTGAAAAGCGGAAAAAATATCCGCGTCCGGCCCGGTTGCAAGATTATGCTTGCCTTCTTGCTAAATAATGGTTATAATGTTAATAGTTCTTTGCTGATGTAACTTTCCATACGCTACCAATCTGCAGGAGGTACTTCCTTATGCCTCGAAAACACGTTGCAAATGATGGCCTGATTGACAGCGTGGCCCAAAATCTGTTTCTGGCGTTGCCGATTTTCCGGAAACGCCTGTTACATATGGACGTGATTCAACGGGAGTTTAATGTACCCCTGTCGCATGTGCAGGTGATGGCTATGCTCAATGATAACGGCAGCATGAACGTGAGCGAGATTTCCCGCAGGCTGGGGATTGCCAAGCCGAACATTACCCCGCTGATCGATCGGCTGATCGAGGAGCATTACGTAGAGCGCAAACGCGATGAAAACGACCGCCGCATGGTAAATGTCAGCATCTGCCCGCTGGGCGTAAGTCGGTTGATGGAAATCCGCCAAAAAATGCGCGAGCTGGTTGGCGAATGGGCGACGACGCTCAGCAGCGCGGAACTGCGCGAGTTAAACGAAAGTTTGCGCAACATCAATCAGGTGTTGGGTTCCTCCCTGCAAAACAACCGTGAATAGCACCGTTTTCCTGGCCGTGCGCCAGTATAAACCAAGCGACCTCCCAGCGGTAAAAACTTGCCCGGGAAGGCCGCCTTTGTTTGATATCCTTTAAGACTTCGCGCCCTGAAAAGGCTTGCGCTGCGGCGGGGAATCGGCGGCGGGCCGGAATCGCCCGCCGCCCGCTTCAACCCGCCCTTGGCTTACTGCGCGAGGCAGTCGTTAATGGCTTTGAGCACGGCGGTCGATGTGATCGTCGCGCCGGATACCGCGTCGATGCCGTCGCCGTAAACCAGCGTGCCGGATTTGCCGATAAACTGGTTGCGGAACTTGTTGGTTTTCACTTCCGCGCCATAGTATTCGGTTTCCGCAAATTTGGGGCCGCCAATGGAAAGCGATACGATCGTGCCGGTTGCGTCCAGCCCAACCTTCACCACGATTTCGCCCCTGAACCCCTGCACGGTTTCGGTGCAGATTTTCACCGCGCCGTCCGCGTCGGGGGTCGCAAGCGTTTCAACCTGCACGGCCGTCTGGGCGTCCGTCTGGGCGGCGGGGGTAGCGGTCGCCTGAGTCACCGCGCCCGCTTGGGCGGATGCGCCGCTGCTCAGCGCATTGTTAATCGCCTTGAGCACGGCGGTGGATGTGATGGTCGCGCCGGAAACCGCGTCCACCCCGTCGCCGTAGGCAAGCGTGCCGGATTTGCCGATAAACTGGCTGCGGAACTTATTGGTTTTCACTTCCGCGCCGTAGTATTCGGTTTCCGCAAAGTTTGGCCCGCCAATGGTCAGGCTTGCGATTACGTTGTCGGCGGTTAACCCTACGGTCACCACGATTTCGCTTTTAAACCCCTGCACGGTTTCGGTGTACACTTTCACCGCGCCGTCCGCGTCGGGCGCGTCCAGCGCAACCATTGTGCCCGTCGCGGCTGTCGTGTCCGCATCGGCCTCCGCCGTTTCCGGCGCTTGCGTGGCGGTCGCGTCGGCCGGGGTTCCCAGCGCTTCGTTAATCGCCTTCAATACCGCCGTGGAAGTGATGGTCGCCCCGGCGATCGCGTCAATCCCGTCGCCATAGCTCACAGGGCCGCTTTTGCCAATAAACTGGTTGCGGAAGTCCGCTTCCAGCGCGCGCGCGCCAAGCCCTTCGGTTTCGTTGAAATTGTCTCCGCCAATCTGCACGCCCTCAATGGTGCCATCGGCATTGATGCCAACCGTCACGTCAATATCGCCGCCGTACCCTTTAACGGTAACGGTTTTCACGGTTGCGGCTGTCAGGGGGGCTTCGGTGGCGGCGGGCGTTACGGCCACGCCGGCCAGCTGCTGCCAGTACACATAAAGCCGGTTTGCGCCGTTGGTTACAGCGCTGGAGCTGATGGTCGCGCCGCTGATGCCGTCAATGTTTTCACGGAGCTTGGGCGCGGCTTTCAACCCGATAAACTGGTTGGTAAACTCCGGCTCCCGCGTGCGGGTGCCAAGGCCCGCGGTTTCCGAGAAATCGCTTCCGCCAACGGAAATCCCCGTAATGGCGCCTTCGTTATCCACGCCCATCACGATCTCGATCGGCCCGCCGTACCCGGTGACGGTTGTTTGCAGCACATAGCCTACGGTTTTCCCGTCCTGGGTGGCGGCATAAACGCTATCCAGTTTGCTGCCCTCGTCAACGGTCATCTGCTCAAACCCGTTGGCATTGGGGAACACCGCAATGCGCGCGGCATTGCTCTGCTGCAATTTTTGCTGGGCAATGGGTTCTTCGGTTACCATATTGGTCAGGCTCAGCGCAAGACCAGCCACCACGGTAATCAGGCACAGGATGAGCCACGCATGCTTCTTCACGGGTTATTCTCCTCCACTTGTGTTTCTTCCCTTTTCTGCAACCGCCTGAGAGGCGGTATGGATCGCATCAGGATTTTGGCAACCGAGCCGGTTAAAAACCCCATGCCGGCGCCAACCGGCATCAGAATCCCCAGATAGTAGATCAGCGAGGGCGTTTGCAAAATCAGCATGGCCACCGCGACCTGCCCGATGTTGTGGGTTACGCCGCCCGCGACGCCAATCCCGATGGGGCTTACGCCTTTGAGGGATTGCAGCAGCGACATCACCGTAAGGCTCAGCGCTCCGCCGGCCAGGCTGTACAAAATCATCATCGGATTGCCAAATAAAAAGCCCAGCAGCACAACCTTGACCACCATGATTTCAAAGCTGACCGCCACGCCAAGCCAGTAGAGCGATATCAACAGCACACAGTTGGACAGCCCCAGCTTGATGCCCGGCACGGCCGATACGGGCAAAAGACTTTCCAGATAGCCCAATACGATCATAACGGCAATCAGGATGGCCGCAAGCGTCAGTTTCCCGGTTTTGTTCATTGCGTAATCCCCAGCGATGTTTCGTCCCCCGTCACAAGCTCCAAAACCACCTTGTGCGGCAGGCAGATAATCTCGTTTGCCAACGCCCGGCTTTCCATGTTCGAAAGCGTAACATCCCCCTGAAGAATGCAGTCCTGATTGGCGCAGTTGGCTTCCTTCATGCGAAAGCCGTCCTGAAACACCTCAACCACATTGTGGGAACCGTCCGCCTGGTCAATCACAATTTCCTGACTCCCGCTCAGCGGTACCAGATCAAAGGTTTGCCCCGGCGCGGTGATGCGCAGGTACGCCGATGCGGTTCCGGCGGTGTCCGCCTTGGGGCGCAGCAGCAGAAGCGTAAGGCTGACCGCCAAAACTGCGGCGATGATCCACCAATCCCTGCGTTTCATGCGCACCTCCCCAGAGCCAAACGGTCTAGCAGATATTATACCATTCAACAGCGCAGGTTTCAATCCACAGATTATCGGAAGGGAGGTTTTGGCTATGCGCCGGACGCATGGCGCTATATAAAATCCGCACAGGCCTTGACGGGGCGTGGCAGGTTATGATATCGTTACACCGAGCGAGATTGTTAAAAACATCTCAATCTTTCCCGACAACACAGCACTCAACAAAAAAGGAGGACCCCTCTTATGAAAAAAGCATTCGCACTGTTCCTCGCGCTAACCCTGTCGCTTAGCGTCGGAATGCTGTCCGCAACCGCCGAGCAGGGAACCGGCCTCAAGTTTGGCCTATATATCAACACCACCATGGCCCAGTCCAGCGACGCGTCCGACACGGACGGAAACGCGCAGGTGGATTCCGACGCGGTCGCCGTGCTGGTGGACGCGCAGGGTAAAATTGTCGATCTGGACATTGATTCCATGCAGACCAAAATGCCGTTTACCGCCGCCGGCAAGCTGGGCAACAACTTCCCCACGGAGATGAAAACCAAAAGGGAATTGGGCGACAGCTACGGTATGGCCGCCGTATCCAAGCTGGGCGATTGGGATAAGCAGATTGAGGCGTTCCGCGTGTACGTGATCGGCAAAACCGCCGACGAAGTGAACGGAATTGCCGTGGATGAAAGCACCCGGCCGACCGGCGCGGACCTGACCGCCGGTTGCACCATGGCGGTTGGCAGCTACATCAGCGGCGTCAGCGCCGCCATCGGCGCGGCTTCGCCCGCGGAAGCATCCGCGACCGACAAGGTGGGGGTTGGCATCACGACCTCGACCGATTCTTCCATCGACGCGGCCGACGGTCAGGACGGCCTTTGCGAAGCCTACTCCTACTACGCGGCGGTCGCGGTGAACGCCGACGGCGTGGTGACCGCCTGCCAGATTGACAGCACCAAAGGCGCCGTAACCTTTGACGCGACCGGAAAAATCACCTCCGACCTGAGCGCGCGCGTTACCACCATTAAGGAATTGGGCGACGCGTACGGCATGAAGAGCGCCTCCTCCATCGGCAAGGAATGGTATGAGCAGGCCAACGCCTTTGCCGCCTATGTGGTTGGCAAAACCGCTGCGGACATTCAGGGTATCGCCGTGGACGAAAGCACCAAACCCACAGGCGCGGATCTGACCGCCTCCGTGACCCTGCCCGTAGGGCCGTTCCAGGCGACTGTGCTCAAAGCCATTGCAAACGCCCGGTAATATGCTACAATGCTAATCAGGGACCCGACGTGTTCGCGTCGGGTCCCTTTTAAACCATGAAGGAGGTATGCGTATGCGTAGAATCGGGGGGTTCGTCCTCGCGCTTCTGCTGGCGTTCGCGCCGGGCCAAGGTGCGCTGGGCGAAACCGCGCGCTACAAAGCATCATTTTTTGATGTGTTTGACACCTATTCCGAAATTATCGTCTATGCCCAAAGCGAAACGGAAGCACAGACAATTCTGGACAAGGCGCACGCTGAGCTGCTGACGTGCCATCAGCTTTTTGACATTTATAACCTGTACGATGGAATGAATAACCTGAAAACCGTCAACGACAACGCCGGCGTCGCCCCCGTTAAGGTGGATCAGCGGCTGATCGACCTGATCGCCTATGCCAAGCAAATGGAAGTGGAGACAAACGGTCGCATGAACATCGCCATGGGCAGCGTGCTGAGCATCTGGCACACCTACCGGGAAGCCGGCATCAATGACCCCGCCGTCGCCGCCCTGCCCCCCATGGCCGATTTGCAGGCGGCCGCCGAGCATACCGATATCCATAACATCATTGTGGATACCGCCGCGAGCACCCTTTACCTGAGCGACCCGGCCATGAGCCTGGATGTGGGCGCCATTGCCAAGGGCTTTTCCGTGGAGCGCGTCGCGCAGGAGCTGATCGCGGGCGGCGTGACCAGCGCGCTGCTCAGCATCGGCGGCAATGTGCGCTCCATTGGCATGCGGGGCGACGGCACCTCATGGCGGGTCAACGTCCAAAACCCCGACCTGAACGCCGCCGAACAAAGCCTGACCACGCTGGACCTGAAGGATCTGTCGCTGGTGACCAGCGGCAGCTACCAACGGTATTATACGGTTAACGGCAAGCAGTATCACCACATCATTGACCCGGATACGCTGATGCCTGCCGAGTTCGTGTGGGCGGTGTCCGTGGTCACGCAGGATTCCGGCCTTGCGGACGCGCTTTCCACAGCGCTTTTCAACCTGAGCATTGAGGACGGTAAGACGCTCCTGCAAAACTACCCCAACACAGAAGCCCTCTGGGTTACACTGGACGGCCAGATTGTGCGCAGCGACGGTTTTTCCGCCCTCGCGGGGGAGGAAATCCCCGCCGCATAAAACGGTTTCACTTTCCAAACGCCCGTGTATTGATACTGCATACCGTAACCCAAAGGGAAGCCCGAAAGGAGCGTATCAATATGCCAAGTTTTGCCAATCCGTTTCAGGGAAACGTGCCCCGCAGAATGACGAAGGAAGAGCTGATCCAGTCCATCCGGCTGGACATTGCCGGGGAGCTGGAAGCCATCTTCCTGTATGACGCGCACGTGCAGGCCACCGATATCGAGCTGGCTAAGCGTGTGATCGGTGAAATCCGGGATGAGGAAAAGGCGCATGTGGGCGAGCTGATGACGCTCCTGTACGCGCTGGACCCTCAGGAGGCAGAACATTTTGCCGCCGGCCGCGCCGAAGTGCAGGAAATGATGGAATCCCTGGGAAAAACCCAGCCCGCCGCCACGGATGACGGCGCGGCGAAACCCACGGTTGGCACCCTGCGGGACTAACCCGCAACCGGCGTTTGGAAAGGAGCAAACATTATGGATTTTCTAGCCAGAACCACATCGCCCATCGCGCCCGCGTTATGGGAACAGATAGACGCGGCTACCGTTAACGTAGCCAGGAACGTGCTCACAGGCAGGCGGATTCTTCACCTCAACGGCCCTTTGGGCATCGGCGTTGCCTCGGTTCAGATTGACGACGCGGATACCCGCGCGGAAAACCTGGAAGACGGCTTTATTGTCAACAAGGGCCGCAGGACGGTTGAAATCCCTACTATATATGAAGATTTTACCCTTCTGGCCCGGGATTTGGCCGTGAGCGAAGCCTCCGGCTACCCGACGGACCTGTCCGCGGTGCTTGGCGCGGCGCAGGCCGCCGCCCTCAAGGAGGATCGGTTGATCTTTTTTGGCAACGCAAACCTTGGGATCGACGGGCTGCTGACCGCGCCCAATGCCAATCAGGTGCCCAAATCCGACTGGTCCGTCGGTGAAAACGCGTTTACCGATGTGGCAGCCGCCATCGACGCGTTGGTGAACCAAGGGGTATTCGGCGCGTACACGCTGGTGCTCAGCCCCAACCTGCACACGCAGCTGCAACGGTTGCAGCCGGGCACGGGCTTGCTGGAAATTGACCGCGTAGCCAAGCTGGTCGGCGGTCAGCTGTACAAATCCCCGGTGCTGGGCAAGGATCAGGCGGTGCTGTTGTGCGCCCAGCCTGAAAATATGGATTTGGTGGTTGGGCAGGATTTAGCCGCCGCATACCTCGAGCAACGGGAGCTGAACCATCATTTCCGGCTGATCGAGAGCGTTTTACCCCGCATCCGCAAGCAGAAGGCGATAGCGGTATTCCGGTAAAACCGTTCGCAAAACACACCGTAGCCCCTGTTCCTCATTGGGAACAGGGGCTATTTTCATTCCCCCTCCCCCGCCGCAGCGGAGATGGGCAAGCGTAACGCCCTTGTCAGGACGCGGAGGTGAAACCCCTGTTGGGGTTTTGCTGTAACCCCAAGCCTGACCCTCAGTCAAAAGCCAATCAGCGAGCGAATAGCCCGAAGGGTTTTGAGGCGGGCGAGCGAATCCATGCGCCGCCTCAAAACAGCCCGTGCCCCTGTTCTCCATTGGCAACAGGGGTTGTCTCTATTCAACCGGTTCAAACGCGTAGGGGTTCCAGCCGTTCACAGCCATGATAAACCACGCCGTGGGCGCAATGTGCGCATCCCGCGAGTAAACCCACGGTTCGCCGGTGAACAGGTTAAAACCAGTCGAAAGCGCGTCCACCGTAGCGGCTGGGAAAGCGCCGTCGGGAAGCTGAATATTGCACAGCGCGTCCAGCGCTTCCGTCGCGCGCGCGTCATTGCCGCGCAAACGGAACATCAGCGCCGTGTAGGCCGTGCCCTCCGCCCACCAACCGCCGTTTTCGTTGGCTTCGCAGAAAGGATAGCCGCCGTTTGCCACGCGCATCGCCTCCACGCGCGCAAGCGCCGCCTCATAGGGGGCAAAATCATCGCCAAGGGCCAGCGCCATCCACACCTGCGCGTCCAACACAACAGGGTCCACACTGGGGGTTACGCCATCTTCCTGAGTGCCGGTGTAAAAATAACTTTGCCCTTCGCTGTACATGGCGTGCAGAAACCGCAGCGCGCTTTCGCAAGCCGCGCGGTACTGATCCTCGCCCGTGAGGGCGTACAGCTGCTGAAAAGCGGCATAGGCGTCGATATTGTGCTCAATGGATTTATACGTGAACGGGTACGCCACCGGCGGGTCGGCTTCGGCCCAGCCGTCAAACCCCGCGGTGAAGCCGTCGGTTCCGTCGGTGCAGTTGGCCAGCACCCAATCCATCAGCTGCCGCGCGGTTTTCACATAGGTCGGGTTCGCTTCCAGCGCATTGCCTTGCAGCAGCGCCAGCGCCACATAGGCGGTATTGCCCACGTTGCTGCCCACCTGATACCGATCCTCGTACCATACGCCGGTTTCGCCCACGGCGGTGTCATACCAGCCGGGGAGCCGGGCGGAGCTTCCCCAGCCTGCAAACGGTCGAATGTCGCCGGCCGCGTAGGCGTTGCGCACGCGTCCGGGCGCCTGGCGGTCGTTTTCCACCGCGTAAACAAACGCGTCCAGAATAGCCGTCGCCTCTTTCTTTTTCCCTTCGGAAAGAAACGCCATCGCGACCAGCGCGTTATCATAGGAAAAAGCGGCGTTCTGAATGTACACGTTGTCCGTGTCGTAAGAGCGCAGCAGGAAAGGCGCGCCGATGGTGGAGGCGATTTTGCCGGTAAAGCGGATTTCATCCAGATAAAACACGTTGGAGCTTTCGCCGGATTCCGCGCCGCTGCACACATACCCAAAACCGCAGGTAATGTCGCTCATATCGCAACGTTTCAGGGGGATGACATACTCCTTCCACTGTTGGGTCAGGGTCACAAAGCCAAGCGATTGCTTGACGGCGCTGTCGGGGTAGGGCACCAGCTGCGTGTCCCACTCGCCGTCATACCCAAACCCGGCGGTGAAAAACTCAACCTGCTCGCCTCCGTTTTCCCCCCGCGCCCAAAAGCGGAGCGCCTGCGCGCCCTTCAGATCAATGCCCTGCCCGTCCTGCTGGCCGTCGTTCAGCTCAGGCACGGTTTCCCCTTCCGGCAGGGCGCCGTTCAGGAATAACCAGCCGCCCCAATCCGAGGCGCGCGTGTCAATCTGGCATCGAATGCAACTGCGCCCCGCGTAGGGCTGCTCGCGCCAATCCTCGTTCATGTTCTTCACCAGTTCGCCATCCGTGCCGGCCATTTTAGCCTTTTGGGTAAAATGGTTTTCTGTTTGGGCAAAATCACGGTACACATACACGCAGTTTTCGCCGGAGGCAAGCGCGGCGCTCAGGTGGCTGACCGCCGCTTTTTTTGCGGCCTGATACGGGCGGTACGTTTGACTGTCCGCCACGGCCAGGGGAAACAGACATCCGCCGAGGAAACATACCGTGAGGAGGAATACCAGCCATTTCCTTTCTTTCATCAGGGTCACCCTTTCTGCGGTCGGTCATGCGTTTCCGGTTGCATTCGGGGGATCGACGGTTTTTGAGTTTAAGGGCGGATTCCATGGGCCGCTTATGCTTCGGTTTTTTTCGCGTTGGGGAAAATGGCGTATCCGCAGGCTTTCACCACGTCCGGCATATGTCGCACCGTGTCGCGGTCATATTCCTTGACCGGCTCGGTCAGCGAATCGTAGGCAACCATGTATTCGTTACGTTTTTTCGACTCGTCGCGCGGGCCGTAGCTCCATCCGTTTTGCGCCTTTTCCCCCATCCATTCGTCATGCTCGATGCGCGCGAGCATTTCAATGGTGCCAAGCGAAAATGACGTGATGGGCGCGCCGGGGTGATCCGCGCCGATTTTGTAAAGCGAGCAACCGATGTGTTTGAGCTTGTTGGGAATCCCGCGCGCCTGACGGCGGTTGGCCTCCTTCTTTTCTTCGCTCAGTTCGTCAAAGCCGGAAAGCTGAGCCTTGGGGTGGAGCAGGGCGGTGCGCTCGTTGTAGTAGTTATGGATGATCCGCGCCATCTTCTCGATCTCTTCCTCAGTAAAATGTTCAATCTCCTCCGGCGCGCGCCGGTACACGCCCAAGCCGATCGCGTCCAGCAGGGCCGGGATGTTGCGGGCCGGGTCGCGGTCAAACTCCTGCACCGCGTCGGTCAAATCCGGATATGGCACCATGTTGGGGTTGGTTTTTTCCGCGCTGCTTTTCTTTTCGCCGTAACGCCAGCCCCGCTCCACGCGCCCGCGCATCCAGCGTTCGTGCTCGCACTCCGCCAGCACCTCGATTTCCGCCGGCGTAAAGGCCATCACGCGCTGGTCGGGATCCTCCGCGTCCAGCGTGCGAATTTCGCAACCCACCTTGGCCAGCATATCCGGGTATTCCATAGCGGAACGGAAGTTGTAGAATTTTTTCTCCTTGGGCAAATCGGAAAAGTTGGGGTACTTGACGGCTTTTTCCGGGTGCAGCCGCCGGGCGGTCGCGTTGTAGCCATTGTGGATGGCAATGGCGAGCTGTTCCAGCTGTTCCAGCGTCAGGTGGGAATTTTGCGGCGGCTGCGGCGCCAGCGCCAGCGCTTCGCACCCAATGCTGATACCGCCCGGGAAAACCCGGTCCAGCTTGAGCAGGGTATTGAGGGTGCCCATCTTTTTGCCGATAAATTCCTCGGGCATCGCGCCCTTCGTGATAATGTAGGTTACGGCCATCCGCCCCTCCGTGAGCGCGATGGACGCGGACTGAATCTGAATCAGGAACTGATCCTCCCGGCCGTATGCCTCCCGGTTCCACTCCTGCAATTCGTCGCAAAGCATCAGCATATAGGCGAGCGGGTGCGCCTCCGGTTCCAGCGGGCCTAAGTTGAACGCGTTCGGGCGTTTGGTGTTGGCCACCAGCGCAATGTGGTAAAAATTGTGCAAAAGCACCGCGCTGGCAATGTCCAGCATCGGGTAGTACAGCTCGTCCGGATCGTGATCCGACACCTGAATGTGGTACCCGTACCATTTGAGCAGGATCACCGCGGAGAAAAAGCCGTGATCGACGCGCCCCAGCCGTCCGGAATCCGCGATGTAACCGTCCAGTTTTTCCTTCACGGCGCACAAATCCACCCCAAGGGTTTGGTGCAGCTTAAACGCGAGCAGATCGACCGGTTTGAGCAGGTCGATATACACGCATTCCTCATTCCTGTTATAAAACTTGCTGATGAAAGCGCGCTTGGGCACCTTTTCCGGGATCGCGTTCACCAGATCAAAGCGGTCGTATTCCACATGGGCGTGAATTTGCGGCGCGTCCGGCGACAGGCGGGTGGTATAGTTGATAAAATCGTTCACCTGATTGGTGATAATTTCAATCGGGTATCCGATATCGTGGCACAGGGCGGTTAGCCCCCAGCGATAGAGGTATTCCTCCTGCTGCGTGTCGTGCCGGGCGGCGTACAGTTCCCCCTTAAAGCAGGCGCGGTAAAACGCTTCGCGGTACGTCGGGCAGCATTGGTACACCGCCAGCCCCAGCAGAAACACGTTGACCGAGTGGATAAAATGGTCCCGCTGCTTTTGGGTCAGCACAGAGGCGCTTTCCTCATAGCCGCGCATTTTCTCTAAAAAATGAATAAACTTCATGTCGCTGGTTTCGCTGGTATAGCCGTAGCATTCCAGAAAAACGCTGTATACATCGTAGGCGGTTTCCTTGGTTTCCTTGAGCAAAAACCGGTCGATGGCCTCCTCCAGAATGCTCTTGTAATGGTGAACGTCATGGTGATCGCAATCGATGGTCAGGTTTTGAAAAAACGAATGGATATACGTGCTGATCTGGTTCATCGGTGCATCTCCTTCGGTCGTTTGCAAATACGGCCCGGGCTTTCGCCAGCTGACGGAAGTACGGTTGGGGCTTCCCGGGGCGCGGGCCGGGCGCTTGGGGGAGGGGGCTTTGGCGGCCCTGCGGTCGCGTGCGCGCGGCCAATCCGGGGCGCGGGCTTGTCACAGCATCGGTTACACAGGCGCGGGGGCATTCCGTTTGCGGCAGGGGCGCGCCGCTAACGGCATTCATCCGAACGGGACGAACCCCCGGGTTCTCACGGCAAACCGGAGAGCCTTTCCATGAAAAGTCTCCGCTCCAAGGCGATTTTCCCTTCGGGATCAGAGGGCGGCATGGATGGGTCGATATGGCGTTTTCTACAGAACATATCCGCAGGGTCGGCCGCGCGCGGCTACCCATGAGTCTGAAGAAATTGTATCACCTTGTGGTAATATTTGCAATCCTTTACAGCCCCTCGCAACCCCATTTAAGCGCGGCGCACCGGCCACAAAAACAACCGGCGGCAAATCCCCGTTTGCTTTTTTGCAGGCAATGCTTTACAATATTACCCAGATGAGCAGATGATCCGACAACAATTGAACACAAAAGGCACGCGTTCCCCAGCTGTAACGCCGTTCCCTGCCAAAACCGGTTCATTCCGAAGCGCCTTGCGCCCCTTCCCTTCACCGCACCAGTTGAAAGGAGCAACCCGTATGCGTAAACCGATGTGGGTATTTCTGGCTTTACTTGTGATCCTGTGCCTATGGGCGGGCGTCGCCCCCGCCGAAACAACCGCCGCAGCGGGAGACGCTGCTATTGTGTTTACCGACGCGCCGTTGGAAGCTAAGGTAAGGGAATCGATGGGCAAGCCCACGGGCGATATCACGGTTTCGGAGGCGGCCTCCGTGAGCCGGCTCGACCTTGGCGGCAGGGAAGAAATCCCGGACAGCGATCGGATTCACGATATCGAAAGCCTGCGCTATTTCACAAACATCACTTCATTGGCCCTGTTTAACCAAAGCCTCACGGATATCGGGGCCTTGTCCGCCTTGCAAAGCTTGAAAACCATCGACTTAACCAATAATCGGATCACGGACCTGAGCCCGCTTGAGGGCAGCGGCGTGGAGGAGCTTTGGTTGGCGGGAAACCAGATCAGCGACATTTCGCCGCTGGCTACACTAAACAAGGTGCAGCAGCTCGACCTGCGAGTGAACCAGATTGCGGATTACAGCCCCCTTGCAGGGCTTAGCACGCTCAAGAAGCTTTACTTAAACGAGAATGCCACGCAGGACTGTTCTCCCCTGATTCCGCTTGGGGCAACGCTGGAGGAAACCGATTTTACCATGGCGGTGCCGGCGGCCACGCTGACAGGCGGCATCGTGTTTGGCGACGATGTGCTGGAAAGCAAAATTCGGGAGGCGCTCAACAAGCCGGAAGGCGATATTACCGCCGAAACCGCGGCAACGCTCACCTGGCTGGACGCTAGCCTCCCCGGCGATGCCGCGGATGACAGCCGGATCAAGAGCATTGACGCCCTTCGGTATTTTGTAAACCTGGACGGGATTAACCTGAACAACAACGCCGTCAGCGACATCACCCCATTAAAAGGGCTTACGCGGCTTACCCAGTTGTGGTTAAACGGCAACCCGCTGGAGGACAAAACCCCGCTTGGCGACATGACCGGGCTGATCCGGCTTGGGTTTGACGGCGGTTTTCAGGCGCTGCCGTTCCTTGCGAGCCTGACCCAACTGGAGGAACTGAACATCGGCGGCTGTAAGACGCTGCCGCCGGAAATTCTGGGCATGAAAAAACTGAAAACGCTTTGCGCGGCAGGCGGAGAGCTGTCGGATATCAGCCTGCTTGAACAAATGCCGCAGCTCACGGCGCTGGACATCAGCTGGAATCTGGTGTCCGATTTAAGCCCAATCAAGGATTTGAAGCTGGTAGAGCTTTACATCGCGGGCGACCCCATTACCGATTACAGCCCCCTCCGTAACAGCGCAGATACCTTGCAGGGCACGGATTTCAATACCGCCCTCGTAACCGCTTACAACGTTCCGGAGGACCCGCTGCCCATCCCGGACGCCAACCTGGAACGGGCGCTGCGCGACGCGATGAATATCCACGACCGGCCAATCACCCTGCGGGACGCATACGTGACGGAAAAGCTGGATATCAATTACGTGGACGGCGCCGGCGAACCGTACAGCGATATTTCGCCCCTGAGCGCCTTTACCCACATGTACGCGCTCAACATCGAAAACAATCAGGTCAGCGACCTTTCGCCGCTCGCCAGTCTCAAGGCGCTCAGCTGGTTAAGCGCCCGCAACAACCGCATTACTGACCTCAGCCCGCTGCTTACGGCCAACGCGGCGCAAACGCTGTACCTGGAAGGTAACCCCATCGCGGATGTGACCCCGCTGACGGGGATCGAGCCGCTTCGGGTGCTGTATCTGGAACGGCAACCTGTGTGCGATTACGCGCCGCTGGACGCGATTTTTTCCAAGATAACGGACACCAACCTTCAGGCGATCCCCGACAGTGTGCCCAACGAGCCGATCCCCATGCCGGACCCCAACCTGTTGCCCCTGCTAAGGCAGGTTACCAAGGTGAAGGACCGGGATATTACCTGGCGGGACGCTTACCGGATTTATGAAATCCAAGTCGGTGTGGAAAGCATGTGGCAAGGGGTTTCGGACATTTCGTCGCTCGCCTGCTTCCAGAATCTTGAACGCCTGATGATCTTCGGCTCGCAGGTTAGCGATCTTTCGCCGCTTGTAAAGCTGCAATCGCTGAGGTTTTTAGGGGTGGACGATTCCGCCGTAAGCGACCTGACGGCGCTCGGCGATGCCAAACAGCTGGGTTATCTGGAATTGAAGAATAACCAAATTACCGATGTGACGCCCTTAGCCAACCTGACGCAGTTGGACGGGTTGGACGTGTCCTATAACCAGATTGCCGATTTAAGCCCGCTGTACGCGCTTCAAAAGCTGAACGTGCTCTACATCAGCCACAACCTTACCACGGACGCGAGCGGCTTCAAGAGCATTGCCAAGGGCCTGAAAGGCAAGGATTTCGACCCTGACCAGCCCATGGAAACCGCAAACCCGGATGCGGAAAGCACTCCGCAGCCCCAAGGCGACAGCGGGAAAACGGACGTTCAAGGCGACAATGGCAAGCCCGACGCCCAAAGCGACGCCGGTTCGGCGGACAGCCCGGCGCTTGTGCCCGACAACCCCGACGAAGTGATCGCGTTTAAAGATCACAACCTGGAAAAAGCGGTTCGCAACCTTCTGAGCCTTGGGGATCAACCCCTGACCCGGGGGATCGCGGCAGGCGTGACCGTGCTGGACTTTACGAAAACCGAGGGCGGCGACGCGAATTTCACCGACCTTACGCCGCTGGGGGCGTTCCTGAACCTGACGGAATTGCGCCTTGTGGGCAACGGAATCAAGAGCATTGCCGCGCTTGCGCCGCTGACCGGCATGCGTCAATTGCAGCTGGATTGTCAAAGCATCGCGGACCTTACGCCGCTTTCGGGGATGATCCATCTGCAAACCCTGTCGCTCAAAGAAAACAAGATCAGCAAGCTGGCCCCGCTATCCGGGCTTACGGCCCTGCGAACGTTGGAGTTAACGGGGAACAAAGTCAAGGACTTAAAGCCCCTTGCCGCTGTAACGTCGCTTGAGGCCCTATACCTTGCCAAAGACCCGGTTGCGGACCTGTCCCCGTTGAGCGGGCTAAGCAACCTCAGAGTTCTGCACATCAAGGATACCAAAGTGAAGGATGTTTCTCCGCTTGCCAGCCTGACCAACCTGCGGGAACTGATGGCGGAGGGCAGCAAGGTGAAGGACTTTAGCCCGATTGCCAACCTGTACCCCACTTTGGAGGGCAAGGATTTCACGCTGGAATAAAGCAAACCCGCTGAACCCAAGTTGTTTGTATCGAACAAGCGATCGCGCGCCCCTGTCCGAAGCGAAGCCGAACGCCCATCGTTTGGGCGGCGCTTCCCCGGGCGGGCGTGTGGCCGCTTGTTTTTCTGCGCGCATATGCGGTTTCAACAAAATTCTACCGGTTAAACGGCGTTCAGCCGGTACACAAAATAATGATTGGAACGCATGAATAGAGAAAAATCGGCGTTTGTCGCATACTCTCCATTCTGGGATGAACTGACCAGCAGGTAAGGGACTCCAATTTCACGCATCAGGGAGGCCGTTTCCTCCGCCGTCATGCTCGCCAAATCCTTCACCCGCAAATACCGGCGGTACCATTCCTCAATGCCCGCCTTGGAAGCGGGCACGGTTTTCCAAAGCACATAGCAGCTTCTGCGGGAAATCAGCTGAAACCAGTTCGACGCGTCGATGGTCGGCCGGGCCAGGAATACGCTATCCTTTGCAGTTTGCGCCTGAAAATCATTCGCCAGCCTGTCAATCTCCTCAGACGCGCCTGCCACCAGAAAGTCATGCCCGCTTCGCAGGGCCAACGCGCGGTTTTGAGCGGTGTACACCACGCCGTATGCGCCGTACAGCAGAATCACAAGCGTCAGCAGCGCGCCCGCCGCAACGCGGAGGGTTTGCGGGGCTTTGATCTTCGCCCACAGGCCGTTTAGAAGCGGGAGCAGCGCAACCAATAGGAGCAGAAGCCCTATGCGTGGGGCTGCGGTAAGCGCCCAACAGCCGAGCAGCCCAAGGCTGAGCAGCCCCAGCGCCAGCCGGGCTGCTGTTCGCTTCCAACGGCGCGCTTGCCACGTGGTCAGCCATACGGCGGCAAACAGCAGCAGGGAAAGCCAAATGCCGGCGGCTTGAGCGGCCAAGGCGAACGCGGCCACGGAAAGCGCGGTTTCCCACCGGCCGTTTTCCCAATGGGTCATCAGGGTTCGCAGGTACCAGAACATCGCCAACAGCGAAACATACCGGAGAAATTTAGACGCATACAGGGTAATCAGGGTCGCGCTTGGCCACACCTCGGCAAACAGGTAGGTGAAGGTCAGCGCAACGCACCACGCGAACAGGCTCAGGGAAAACTCCACCGTAAACGCCTTCCGCTCCGCCCTGTCGGCCCCTATGGATTGCAGCCGGAATAGCCCGGGGTATACCAACAGCAGAAAATATTGCAGTATAGTAGTCCATCCCCAGGAGGTGGGCCACAGGTGGTGAGGGGTTCGCTCAAAGGCATAAAGGTTCGCAAACTGCGCGTCGGTCAGCGTTGAAGGGCTGGCTTTCAGCCCGGGAAGGATGCACAGGGCGGCAACGGCCAAATACACAACCAGCGTGCGCAGGGTTTTCCACACAATCCGCCGCCGGTTCACGCACTCAATCGTCCACAGAAGCATTAACGCCGTAAAGCCCCAGATGCCTTCGTGCACATGCAGCAGCATGGCGAGGGCCTGAATCCCCCACGCCGCGTTCCACCGCTTCGGCTCCCCCACCGCAAAGGAGAGCGCCAGCATGGAAAACGCAAACCCTGTGCCCATGCCAACGGTGCCCGGCTCAAAGGTGCTCCACCCGGGAAACCCGCTGGTGATGCCCAGCCCCACAAAAAGCGAAAGCAGCGCCACGCACGCGGCACGGTTTTTGGATGTCAGCTGGAGCACTGCATGCACGATAGCCACGCCGGTTACGGCCACGCACAGGTAAATGAAAAACAGCGTGACCCCTTCCCAAGGCATGCGAAGGGTCCGCATCATCAGGCTCGTAAGCCAATTCATAAAAAAACGCGGCGAAATGCCTTCCCCGGTCAGGGACGGATTGTCCGGATAAAGTGCGGAATCGTACTGATGCAGCTGTTCGACCGCGTAATTGACATTGTTGCTGTCAATGGCATTCCTTGTAAAGCACAGAAGAATGCCAAGGGCCAGGGCCAGCAAGCCTGCGGTACGGAGCCCGTTCATTTTACCTGCGCGCTGTTGCACGGTTACGATCCCCCATCCTGAGAATCAAGGTGCGAATCCATTGTGAAACCTTATACAGTACTATACCACAAACGCCAGAGATTACAACAATCACCAGCAAATCGGCAGGCCAGCTCCCGGTTAGGCCAATCAGGCTCAGGATGCCCTTTACAAAAATCATGTGCGTTAAGTAAATATCGTAGGAGTATCGGTCCGCCTGCGTTAAAAAGCGCCGCACCCACGCATGGCGGCCCAGCGGAAGCCTGCGCAACCACAGATAAAGCGCCGCAAACAGGCATATGCCCAATAGCGCCTGCGCGTATAAATATTCCAGATTCAGCAATTCGCCCTTCAGGCCGGTCAGCGGAAGCTTGAGCATGTACTTGCACACATGCTTTACCAGGTTTGCGATCAGCGTAGCCGCAATCAGCAAAGCCATGCCGCCTTTCCGGCCTCGCGGGCTGAGCGCGGGCCACCAGCTCCGCGCAAAATAACCTACCCCATAACACAGCAGCCACGCGCCAATGAAGTAGTCGTGGAACGCATACAATAACACCTGAAACCCCGCAGCCGCAACCGCGAAGGCCGCCGCAGCGCGCCACGGATTCCTGTTGCGGCGCTCCCCCAGCAGCAACCGGATGTCGCTGAGCAGGGGGGTGAGCAGGTAACACGCCAGAATGTAGGGGATGTACCACAGGTGATGGATTCCGACGATGGTCGAGGAGCAGGTCAGCACCCCAAAAAGGCTGTCCCGGTTTACGGAGCCGGGTTTCAGCAGGGCATACAGCGGCAGCGCAAACAGCAGGAGGTACACATAATAATCCAACAGAATTTTCCCGAAATTCCTGCGCACAAAGTTCCATTTGCTCCGTGGGGTATCCAACGGCCGGTTGCCGTACAGCCACCCGGAAAGCACCAGAAACATCTGCACGCACACGCTGAAATAGTCGCCCACGATGGGCACGCGCGACTGCTGAAGCACATGGCACAGGAACACAAACAGCAGCGCGATGGCGCGGATGATGCTGACGGCGTAGTTCCTTTCACGCGTCTCCATAGGCAAACCCCTCCGTAACGCGCAGGCATTGCGCCCCCGAACGCCGCGCCGCCTCCGCGCCGGGTTCCGAATCCTCAAAGATCAGCGTATTTTGAGGGGTAATGCCGAAACGGTCCATCGCCAGGCAAAACCCTTCCGGGTCCGGTTTAACCTTCTGGTAATCCTCTCTGGTTACAATCAGGTCAAAAAGCGGCGTAACCTCAAAGGCGTCCAGCAGCTGCATGCAGTTGATCCGCGATGCGGTGGTCACCACGGCGGTATGGTACTGAGCGCGCATCAGCCGAAGCATCCGGAACAGGTGCGCGTTGGGCACGGCCCGGTTCAAATGTTTGGCATAGCTGTCCTGCTTGATAAGGTGCATGGCTTGCAGCGTCGCTTCGTCCCGGGTGGTGATCTGCGGCAGAAAATCCATGTAATACCGCCCGTTGCAATGCTGGCGGAAGTAGTCGTAATCCAGCGGAAAACCGTAGGCCTCAAGCGCTTCCCGATAGGCGTGGTAATTAACGGCCGTGGTGTCAAACAGCGTGCCGTCCAGGTCAAAAATCGCCAGCCAGTCTTTGGGTTGCAACGCGATCACCCTTCCCATGTCACTGGAAGTCCGCGGCGAATTTTCAGGCTGTCCCGGAGGATCACGCCGCTTTGCCGCAGTTTGGAGTGAAAACCGTGGTTCCAGGAGGACGCGCCCGCCTTGCGCGCCTGCATGACAACGGGAAAGCGGATGACCCGAAAGCCATGGCGTTTAGCCGTCACGTAGGTAAACAGCTCAACGGAAAAATCATCGGGAGCCTGCGACAGCAAAAACGGCATCAGCTCCCGGTGGAACAGCACGGGAATGGCCCCGATATCGGTTAGCGTTGTTCCAAACAGCGCGGATTCCATCACGCTCATGCCGCCGGTAAAAAACCGGTCCAATAAGCCGCGGTTCATGCGCCTGCCCTTGAGCAGCAGGCGTTCCTGCGCGCCGCTTTGCGCGGCGCGGCGCATCAGGGGCGGCAATGCCTCCGGCGGCACCTGCAAATCCGCGTGAATCCAGCCGACATAATCCCCGGTTGCCACCGCAAGGCCCTGTTTCAGGCCAAAGCCATAGCCCCGGTTATGGTCCACATACACCGCGCGGACCGTTTGCCCGTCGATGCCCGCCAGCGTGTGAAAAAGCGCCCGGCTGTTGTCCGTGGAGCCGTTTTCAACCAAAATCCACTCCACCGGATCAGCCGTGGACAGCGTCGCGAGCCGATTCACCATTTGCGAAAGGTTGGCGGCTTCATTGTAACAGGGGATGATAATCGAGAATTTCATGGGCCATCGCTCCCATCCGTTTTTGGAGGCGAGAATACAAACGCCTTTTGTAAAAGATAATTCACCGTGGTCGCCGCCGCCGTGGCCAGCGCAAAGGCAAGCGTTCGCTGATGCAAAACCCCGTAGGCAAGCTGATTCACCAAAACGTTCACGCTAATGTTCACCGCCTGCGTCAGCAGGTACCGGACTGCCATGGGCAGGGAAGCTGGCGCGGCGCGAAATGTCCACCGCCTTTGCAGAAAAAACGAGTATACGCACGCCAGCGTAGTGGAAATCCCTTTGGCCGCGGGCAACGGAAGCGCCCAACCCAGCGCCATGTACAGGCCGTAATCCAAAAGCGTAGCCGTGCCGCCCACCAGCGCGAAACGGATCAGCCGGTGCCCCAGCAGCTTTTGAAGTGCGCTCATGCGGCAGGCCCCGTTTCCCCCGCGGCAACGTTTTCCGGGAACATCTCCATTACGTCGTGAATAACGATGAGCATACCGGCGTAAAACAGCACCGCGCGCTTGGGGTCCTTTTTAATCTTATAGGGCATCAGGCGCAGCCAGTGCACAATTTCGTGGTAGTAGATGCTGCGCACCTGATCCCGCGTGAAGGTCGCAAACAGATAATCCCGGTAGAGACGGTACAGCCTGCGGTACGAGGAGGATTGGGTGGAAAGATAGCTGACTGTGCAGCGATCAATGTTAACCGTGCCGGTGGTCATAAGAAATTCGTAACCGCCATGCAGGGATTGCAGCATTTTGGAATAGTCCAAAAAGGGCGACTCATGCAGGTTGCCGGTGTTGGGGTCAATAATATAGAAGGAATTAGCCGAATCCCGCGTGCAGATGATGTTTTCAACCGTCAGGTCGCCATGGATGGTAGCGTACGCGTCGTGCCTGAAAATTTCAAACAGCGCGGGGTAGGACAGCCGGTCGGCATACTGTTTCAGGTTGGGGTACGCCACGCCGTTGATGGTCAGCGTGTCATAATCCCACAGCGCGCGCAGGTAACGGTCGCCGTTTTGAATCTGCTCCAGATTGCCAAGCACCTTGTCCCGGATGTACTTTTGAAGCGCGTCGGTTGTGGGCGGCGGTGCGCTTTGGGCATACAGCTCCCTTTGCAAAAGCGTGAGCACGTTTTGAAGCACCTGCCAGGACGCTTCCATCGGCGCGGAGTGGATATATTCAAAAAAGCCTACGGCATAAGGGTTATACGCCATATCGTAGCTGCAGTATTCCGGAGTCACGTTTTTTTTGAGGATCACCGGCAACGGCAGCGCGCGCTGCTGCCCCTCCAGCCAATCGATTTGCTCACGCAGCTTAACGGCGTCCTTGCCAAAGGCGTACTTGCGGAAAAACGTGCCGCTCTGGTTGATGCAAAGCATGGTGGTGGCGTTGGACCCGGCGGAATAATCGCGCAGGATGTTCACATCCCGGTTGATTTTCAGGTACATTTCCAGATCGTCCCGCTTTTCATCCTCCAAAAAGTAGGTTTCCAGAAAAGCGAGCCTCTCGTTCTGGTTCAGCTGCGGCAACACATGCGTGGCCGTATCGTCCTCGGTTTGGCCGCCTTTTTGGGCGCGCGCCGCGTTGGCAAGCCGCACGTAAATAAAAATGCCGATCAGCGGCGCCAGCACAAAGGCGAGCAGCAGCAACGGATACAGCCCCACCGTGCCCTGCGCGCGCCAGCTGGCAATTAAAAACTGCAGGCAGTTGGAAGAAAACAGCGTGGCATACACCTGCGATACGTCCACCTGAACGCCGAACAGCCCGAGCGCGGCTGTAAACAGCAGGTAGGATACGCCGTACGCAGTCCAGATGCCGACAGTGTAGGCGGCGAACTTTCGCCTGTTCAGCCGCCGGAAGATATCCTTGAGGGAGGAAAGCGTGCAGTAGGAGGTATGGAGCAGCGCCAGCTCAATCCGGCTGTTGAAAATCGAGCTGACTTTTTGTACCAGCAGTTTCAGGGTTTTTTTGAAGCGGAATCCGATGGCGGAAGCCGCGATCAGCCCCACGCTCAGCAGGGCGTACGCCCGCGCGAGGCGCTGAATCTCCACCGAGCCGACGCCGGCAAGCGCCAGCCCCAGAAACCCAAGCCCAACGGTGATCACATCCACATACAAATCCGCAAGCACCGTGGCGATGGCCAGCGAGTAACCGTTTTTCAAATGCTTGCCGGATAAATAAACGCGGAAAAAATCGCCCGCCCGGAAAGGCACCAGCGTGTTCACCGTATGGCCTATGGAAAGGGCGTTGAGCAGGTCCAGCGTTTTCGGTTTTTCATAAACGCCAATGAACTGTTTCCAGCGGTAGACCTTGAACACATGGCCCACCACAAATACAGCCATTGCCGAAAGAAGCAGTAAGATTTTCATCAGCGCAATTCTCCAAACCGTTCCGAAGTTTTCGCGGCCTCGTATTCTTCAGGCACGCCAAACGGGATGTGGAAATCCGTCTGAAGCCCTTTAACCTTTTGCCCGGCCGCCACCATTACATTGTAAACGCCGCTAATAAAATACTCCTGATATTGGCAGGTGTGCAGGTACTCGGCGGCCGCATCGGAAAACAGCGCGGCGTTGCGGAAGTAGTACGCCCCGCAAATCGCGTCCCCGCTGATAACCTGCTTTTCCACGGTGCGGGTTACATACCCGTCGCGCCCATATTCCAGAAAGCTGTATTTCGGCTCGCGGGAGGGAAAGGTGAGCAGTGCGCCGTCCAAATCCTCGGGAAATCCCTCCAGCCCCATGCGGTTAAAGGCGTCGCAACGGAAAATATGGTCGCAGTCATTCAGCAGTATCGGCTGATCGTCCCCAATCGCCCGGATGCCTTCCAGCGAGGTCAGCACCGCGCCCGCCAGCACTTCGTCCAGCACGCGGATGATCGCCTGCGGGTAAAATTCCCGTATGCGGCGGTCGATATGATGGTTTTCCACATGCTCCCGAAGCACAACGAAAATCACATCCGCCACGGGCATAAACTTGCACACGGACTGGGCGGCCCAGTAAAAAAACGGCCGGTTCTGAATCTCAATCAACGGCTTGGGATAGGCAAAATCGTAGTTTGCGAAACGGGACCCCCGGCCGCCCATCGGCATCACCAAATGCAGCTTTTTCAAGGGTTGCCTCCTGTCCGGCGCTCAGGCCGTGTGCGATGGCGCGGCGGTTGGCAACGAGGCCAGCAACCGCGTTTCGTTTTCGATCACAAGCCGCAGCCCCTCCGCCATGCTCACGCGGGGCGTCCAGCCATAGGTTTCCCGGGCATAGGCGTTGTCGCACAGCGAATACTTGTTGATTTCGCGGGTGAGAATTTCTTCCCGGATGGGGTAATGCCCCTGATACAGCGCGGGATAGTTTTCCCAGTAATGCGCGTCGGAGGCATACTGAGCCCGGATATCCGTGCCCATGATCTGTTGGGCGATCCCGTAGATTTCATTCACGGAATAATTCTGGTTGGAGGAAACATTCACGCAGTCAAACCCTGCGCGGGCCTGCACGCGAATCGCCAGATCCGTTAAATCGGACACGTACACATAATCGCGCCGCTGATTGCCGTCGGAGTGGAAAACGGGCGTGCGGCCATAGTACAGCTCCCGGATCATGTAGGCCACAAACGGCGGCTGTTTCCGCAGGCAATCAATATGCGGGCCGTACACATTGGCAAACCGCAGGCAGGTAACGCTCATGCCATATGTTTTGCAGTACGATTCCGCAAAACGCTCGCTCACATACTTGGTGTTGGGGTAAATCAGCGTGGGCGGCGCGAAGGTATCCTCATGGGTGGGAAACACGGTTTCGTTTTCGTAAATCGCGTTGCTGCTGGCTTGGATAACCTTGCGAACGCCGTGCAAACGGGCGTTTTCCAGCACGTTCACAAACCCGGTCACGTTCACGTCCACCGCTTCCTGCGGGCGGGTCTGGCAATCGGGCAGCGGCGCGATGCCCGCCAAGTTGTAAAGGTATTGAACGTCATCCCCCGAAAGCAGGACGGAAAGGCCGTCGCGGTCCCGGATATCCATCACGATCAGTTCCTTGCGAAAATCGTGATCGGGAAAAATCAGGTTATCCTCCCGCCCGTAGGAGTAGTTGTCCAGAAGGATCAGCTCATTGCCGCCCTGCCAGAGCCGGTAGGCCAACTGCGAGCCAATGAAGCCGGCCGCGCCGGTAATCATGATTTTCAAATGGGAAACCTCCTTTATGGCCATACGGCCGAGGAACCCTCCCGCTAAGCCAAACGGGTTCCATGCCGGGTCAACGCAAAAAACTGATGTTCGAACGCCTCAATATCCACTGTACAATATACGCGGTTTCGGGGCCATTTCCTTTTTTGCAAGGCAGAAAACAAACGCCTGAACCCGCGTAGCAAACGGTTCGCAGGGGCGAGCCGCGCGATCGGGTTTGGCCGTAAAGGCGCGTGCGTAGGTTCCCCCGGCGGTGGATGTGGCTCCGAAAGACCGCGCGGGGCTTTGCGCCTCAGGGCATTGGCTAAGTCAACTGTGTTCATAAGCCGCGCCGCATTGCGCCTTCGTTGCCTGTGGCGTTTACGTTTCATGGGCCGCCGCATCAGGCTCTCGGCGGGCAGGGGTCTTGCCAGCGCACACTGAATGGTCATGGCCCCGACCCCGAATTTGCTTCGGCCAGAGGTTTTTCAACCGTCTGCGGGCACTTTATTCCATATCATTCGCCCGCGCTCCGTCGGAGCCGCGCACGGTTGAGCCCTCCTGCGCGCCAAAGGCCGCGCCAAAAAATTTAAGCAGCTCGCTCACCACGCGCTCGTCATCAGCAAGCGCTTCCTTGCCGCAGTAGATGGCAAAACGCTCGCGGTAATAATCGCAGCAGTAGGAAAACTGAAGCATCATCAGCATATTGTCAAAAAAGAAGGCGAACAGCCTGAGGTCAATATCGGTACGGATATCGCCCGCCGTCTGCGCCTGCCGAAGAATGGTTGCGTAGGTGGTGGCGGAAATCTCCTCAATTTCACGGGCGAACGCGGGCGCGTACTTGCGGCAGCTGCCGGAGGTAATCTCGTGGTACAGGACGTTGTAGCTCGGCTGCTCCTTGGCGCTGCGCTGCACGGCGCGGATCAGCTTTTCCGCCAGCGTCAGCAGGGTGTGCTTGCCGGAAAGCGCGTCGTTAATCGCGCTTTCCAGCGCTTTCAGGGCATGCCGCAGGCACGCCAGAAAAAAGGCGTCTTTGTTTTCGTAATACTTGTAGATCACGCCAATGCTCACGCCGGATTTTTTGGCGATCACATTGATATTGGCCTGATCCGGACCGTTTTTCGCAAATTCGGAGATACCGGTTTCCAGTATCTCGTTGATTTTTGCTTCGGTCAGCTTCTTAAGCATGCAATCCCTTCCCGATTGAGTGTTGTAAGGCGGCGCGCCGCCCGATATTCGGGCCGCTATGCGCGACGTTTGTTCAAAAGCGGCTCGGCAGGCTGGCCCAGGGCCGTTCCAGAATGGCTTTCCCGGTATGGGCGGTTACACCGCCGCGCCGGGGTTCGGTTCCGCCTGCGGCGCGTCCGCTTCGGCCGCGTCCGTTGGTTCTTCTTCGGGCAAGCCGATTTTCCACAGCTTCACCGCAAACACGGCGGCGGCCAGCGTCAGCACAAGGTTCAGCCCATACGGCAGGGCCAGGTTATGCTCGGCCATCGCGCCCGCCACAGTGCTCAGGGGAGAGGTCACCAGCATGCAGATGGCGGCGAAAAAGCCGAGCATACGCGCCCGTTCCTCCCGGTCGATGTTCACAACCTGCAGCGAGTTGCTCAGCGGGTTCAGCAGGCTTAAAGCGAAAGCCTCCATGACCACCGTGAGCAACACCAGCCAGTACGCGCCCTGCGGCATCAAAAGCAGCAAAGTTTCCTGCAACACAAAAAGGCAAAGCCCCAGCAGCACAGGGTTGCGAAACCGGCGCAAATCCAGTCTGGGCACAATCATAAAATAACAGGCGAGCAGCAGCAGGGTTTTCAGGGTGGAAAACAGGGATAGGTTTTCAGCCGGGATGCCCAGCTTTTCCGTAATCAGCAGCGGCCAGAAGGTATCGTTGATGCCTTTGAACCCAGTAAAGCATGCAAAATAGCCCACGGTGAGCATGGCCCGGCGGCTTTTGAGCATCTTTCCCAGCACCCGGCGGCTGTCCCACAGGCGGCCCAACAGATGGGTATCGCGCGTTTCCGCCATGCGGCGAAGCCCCACGGAGGTCTCGCGCGTAGCAAAGTACAAAATCACAAACTTGGCGGTCATCATCACAAAGGAAATGCCGTACAGCACGCGCATGGTGGGGATAACCGAATAACGCTGCACAAACGTATAGGCCAGCGGCGCAAAAAAGCCCGCCAGAAAGCCGCTGATGTGGGTGATGGAATACAGGTGCACAAGCGACTGGGTAGGCGCATCCTCAATCAGCAGCAGGCTCCAGGAGGTATCGGTTACGCGCATGCAGCCGTTGAACACCGCCGCGATCACAAACCAGCGAAAATCCTGCGCAAACATCCACAAAAGCATCGGCACGCTCCAGCATAGCAGGTCAAAAAGGAGCGTGGTCAGCCGCCTGCCCAGCTTGTCGGTAATTACGCCGGTCAGGAGCGCCCACACCATTTGGGAAGCGATAAAAATGGAGCCGACAATGCCGATCATGGTAGGCGAAAGCCCCAGCAGCGCCATATAAACCGACGCGAACGGCGTATAGAGGTTGAAAGGAATGCCCCAGAGCGGCTCGGTATACAGGCAGGCCCGCTGATTGCCGCGAATATCAAACATGGTTTGCAGTAAGGCGTTGCGATTGCGCATGCGACCCATTGGAAAAACCCCCGTCCGTTTTCTCAAAACCTGCGTTCATTGTACTGGAACGGCAAGAGAAACGCAAGATGCGATCCGGCGTTTGGCGTTCGGGCGGCGCGTACCCGCAAAGCCGCCGCGCCGCCCGTTGCCGCTTGCATTTCAGCCCTTTCATGGTATGATGGTAGCGGTTTGGCGTTAGCCTTTTGGATGGGCCGCCCCTGAAACCGACCGTCGCCCTTTCCTTTCTCGGGCAATGGGGCGGTCGGCTCCGCAGGCGCCCAACGCCAAACGCTGATCCATAACAAACGGAGGTCGAACCTATGAAAAGCAACGTAACCAAGGTGGTGATCGTCGGCGCGGGCGCGGTGGGCGCGACGACCGCCTTCAGCCTTGTGGTCAAAGGGGTAGCCGCCGAGGTGGCGATCATTGACATCAACCGCGCCAAGGCGATGGGCGAGGTTTGGGATTTGCAGCACAGCATGGATTTCCAAAGCCGCAACGTGCGCGTAACGACAGGAGAATACGCCGATTGCCGGGACGCGGATATTGTGATTATCACTGCGTCGATGCCGGTGAGCGGGGCGAAAAGCCGCCTGGACCTGATGGACAAATCGGCGGCCATTATCAGGCAGATCGTGCCCCCGATTGTGCAAAGCGGCTTTGACGGCATATTTATCGTGGTTTCCAACCCTGTGGATATTATGACCTACCTTGTCAAGGAGCTTTCAGGTTTTCCGAAAAACCGGGTCATCGGCACGGGGACCATTCTGGAAACCGCCCGCCTCAAGCAGATTATCGGGCAAATCATGGATATGGACCTGCGCAGCATCGACGCGTATGTGATGGGCGAACACGGCGATTCCATGATGGTGCCGTGGAGCCATATCCGCGCGGGCGGCAAGCCCTTTACCGAAATCCTCGCGGACAACCCCGACCGATACCGCGACGTTCAACTGAACGGGATAGTCGAAAAAATCCGCACCGCGGGCCATGAGGTGATGCAGGCCAAGGGCAACACCCAGTACGGCATTGCCAGCGCCGTTACGGGGCTGGTTACGGCAATCCTTCGGGATGAAAACAAGATCTACCCGGTTTCCGCTTATTTGGAAGGGGAATACGGCATCGACGGCCTCTACTGCGGCGTACCCGCGATGATAAACCGCAACGGCGTTGCGGAGATCGGCGAGTTTAACCTGACCGCGCAGGAGCAGGAGCAGCTCGCCGCGTCCGCGGCGGTGCTCCGGGACTATTCGGCACGGCTCAGTCGGCAGTAAATCGTTTTGCGCATTCGCAGGGCGCTACCCGCGCCCCGCAAAAGGCAACGGCATGCAAAACCAAGCGATATTGGGGGACAGCATGGATTTTACGCAGATACTCGACACCCTTTTTAAGCTATGCGCGGCCATGGCCGTGGGCTTTGGGTTGAACCGGGCGAAGATTTTAAACGACGAAGCCAACGCGAGCCTTTCCGGTCTGATTATCACGGTCACCTGCCCGGCGCTGATTCTGTACTCGGTGTGCAAGCAAACCGAGGTCAACCTTCAGGTGCTCTATCTGTTGGGGCTGGGGGTGATCCTGTACGCGGTGCTGCCGTTTGCGGCCGCCGGCCTGACCGCGCTGCTTCGCCCCGGACATGGCAAACGCGGCGTGTACCGGATGCTTCTGGTGTTTGGGAACGTCACGTTTATGGGGTTTCCCGTGGCGCAGGCGTTATACGGCGAGCAGGCCATTTTTTACATGAACATATTCAACATCCCCTTTACCCTGCTGATTTTCACCTTAGGCATCACGCTGCTGCGGGAAAAAGGGGACGCGCCGGTAACGGCCCTTCGGGCGAAGGATATTCTTTCCCCCGGGTTTCTGTCGGGGATTCTGTCCCTTGTGATCTACTTTGCGCAGGTTCCGGTGCCCTCGGTGATCGTGAACACGCTGGGTTTTATCGGCGGGGTGACCACGCCGCTTTCCATGGTGGCGATCGGCAGCATGATCGCGGGGTTCTCCTTCCGGGAGGTTTTGGGGGAGCGGAAGCTGTTCCTGCTTTCGGGCCTCAAGCTGCTGCTGTTCCCGGCGCTTGGGTTTCTGGGGGCGCGCCTTTTGTTTCAGGATCCGATGCTCGCGGGCGTGGTGGTCATCAGTCTGGGCATGCCCTCCGCCTCGCTGTGCGCGATGGTGTCCCGCCAGTACGGAACCCCCCTGCAGGCAAGCACCGCCGCCATGGGGGTGTTCGTGACCACTATTTTATCCGTCATCACCCTTCCGCTGATGCTGATGTTTCTGGCGCAGCACCTGTAGCCCGCGCCGGCCCGGTTGCGCGCCGCCGGAACAAGGCTTTCGGGGATTGGGCGCGGGCCGCCGCAAAATTTCCCGAATATATTGACACTGGCGGGATGTTGGTGTAATATATATAGTTGAGTATGCGCAAACCGCATCGCTTAGCAAGGGGGAACGCGGATTGAACGGCTTGCTGAAAGGCGCGACGATGTACCGGCAGGGTAAGCTCTGCAAGGGTGATATTGCCATTGACCATGGTAAAATCGTTCAGGCCGAAGTGTTGGCAAAGCAAGACGGCGTTCCTGTTTTTCCCGGTGTTTCCATTGAAAATTGTATTGTCAGTCCCGGTTTCGCAGATGTTCACGTTCATTTGCGGGAACCGGGTTTTTCGTACAAAGAGCAAATTTTAACAGGCACGCGCGCGGCGGCCCACGGCGGGTACACAACCGTATGCGCCATGCCCAACCTGAACCCCCCGCCCGACACGCCGGAGCATCTGGCCGTTGAGCAGGCGCTGATCCGGGCCGGCGCGCAGGTGCGCGTGCTGCCCTACGGGTGCATCACGCTGGGGCAGAAAGGCGAGGGCGATCTGGTGGATTTCGCGGCGCTTCAACCGCTGGTCGCCGGTTTTTCCGACGACGGGCGCGGCGTGCAAAGCGAAAGCACCATGCGCGAGGCGATGACGCGCATCGCCGGAGTCGGCGGCATTCTGGCGGCGCATTGCGAGCAGAACGATCTGTTGCTTGGGGGCTACATCCACGACGGGGCATACGCCCGCGCGCACGGGCACCGGGGCATATGCAGCGAAAGCGAATGGCAGCCCGTGGAGCGCGATCTGCGGCTGGCAAAGGAAACCGGCTGCAAGTACCACGTGTGCCACGTATCCTGCAAGGAAAGCGTCGCCCTGATCCGCCGCGCGAAAGCCGAAGGGGTGGACGTAACTTGCGAAACCGCGCCGCATTACCTGCTGCTATGCGACGAGGATTTGCAGGAGGACGGCCGCTTCAAAATGAACCCGCCCCTGCGAAGCCGCGCCGATCGGGACGCGTTGCTGGAAGCGGCGCTGGACGGCACCATCGATATGATTGCGACCGACCACGCGCCCCACGCCCCGGCGGAAAAAGCCAAGGGGCTGGAGCACAGCGCGATGGGCGTGACAGGGCTGGAATGCGCTTTCGCTGTGCTGTATACGGGGCTGGTGCGAAGCGGTTTGGTGCCGCTGGCCCGGTTGCTGCGCATGATGACCGACGCGCCGCGCGAGCGGTTCGGGCTGCCCCCCGTGACCCTGACGCCGGGGCAGGACGCGGACCTGACCGTGTTCGACCTTAACCGATGCTGGACGGTCGAGCCCGACAATTTTCTTTCTCTGGGGCGCGCGACGCCGTTTGAGGGCGCGCGGGTCTATGGGAGCTGCGAACTCACATTGGTAGGAGGCAAACCCGTATGGCAACGCTGAACCGCAAGCTGGTGATGGAGAACGGCTCCGAATTTCTGGGCACAGGTTTTGGCGCGGCAAGCGACGCGCTGTGCGAAATGGTGTTTAACACGTCCATGGTCGGCTATCAGGAAATTGTAACCGACCCCAGCTATACAGGGCAGATGGTGGTCATGACCTATCCGCTGATTGGCAACTACGGCGTAACTGATGAGGATTACGAAACCCGAGTGCCCAGCATGAGCGCTTTGGTGGTGCGGGAGTATAACGACCTGCCCAGCAACTTCCGCTACACCAAAACCCTGAGCGAGCTGTTGGAAGAAAACGGCATCCCGGGCATATCCGGGGTGGATACGCGCAAAATCAACCGAATGATCCGCGGGGAGGGCAGCCAGCGCGCGCTGCTCTGCTCCCCGGAGGTCAGCCGCGAGGAGGCGTTGGAAAGGATCCGCGCCTACCAGTACCCGCACGACGTGGTCAGCCGCGTCAGCTGCAAAAAGAAGTGGTACGCCCGCACGCCCAACGCGCGCTTCAACGTGGTGTGCATGGACTGCGGGGTGAAGCTCAACATTATCCGCAAGCTGAAAAGCTACGGTTGCAACGTGCTGGTCGTACCCTACAACACCCCCGCCGAAACCATCCTGAGCGTCAAGCCCGACGGCCTTTTCCTCTCCAACGGTCCCGGCGACCCGGAGGATGTGACCCCCGTGATTCAGGTGGTGCGCAAGCTCCGGGGCAAGCTGCCGATTTTCGGCATCTGCCTTGGCCATCAGATGATCGCGCTGGCATACGGCGCTAAAACCTATAAAATGAAGTTTGGCCACCGGGGCGGCAACCACCCGGTGATGAACCTGCAAACCGGCAAAATCGAAATCACCAGCCAAAACCACAGCTTCGCCGTGGATACGGACAGCCTTGCCGGCACAGGGCTTACGCTCACGCACATCAACCTGCTGGACCGCACCGCCGAGGGCATGGAATGCGCGGAGGATCACCTGTTTTCCGTGCAGTACCACCCGGAAAGCGCGCCCGGCCCGCAGGACAGCACTTACCTGTTCAACCGTTTCATCGATCTGATGGAAAGCCACAAGGAGGGAAAAGCCCATGCCTAAGCGCACCGACCTCCGCAGAATCCTCGTGATCGGCTCCGGCCCGATTGTCATCGGTCAGGCGGCGGAGTTTGACTATGCCGGCACGCAGGCCTGTCTGGCGCTGCGCGAGGAAGGGTACGAGGTCATTCTGGTCAACTCCAACCCCGCCACCATCATGACCGATACCCACATTGCCGATAAAGTGTACATGGAGCCGCTAACCTTGGAGTATGTGGCCAAAATCCTGCGCTATGAACGTCCGGACGCGATTTTACCGGGCCTTGGCGGGCAAACGGGCCTCAACCTTGCCATGCAGCTTTCCCGCAAAGGCGTGCTGGACGAGTGCGCGGTGGAAATCCTTGGCACCAGCTTCCCCTCCATCGAAATGGCGGAGGACCGTGAAAAGTTCAAGGAGCTGTGCCAGCGGCTGGGCGAGCCGGTGCTCCCTTCCAAGATTGCCACCACGGTGGCCGAGGGCAAGGAGGCCGCGCTGGAAATCGGCTATCCAGTGGTGCTGCGCCCCGCCTTTACGCTGGGCGGCACAGGCGGAGGCTTCGCGGACGACGAAGCGGAACTGATCCCCATGATGGAGCACGCCCTGCAACTCAGCCCCGTGCATCAGGTGCTGGTGGAAAAAAGCATCAAAGGCTACAAAGAAATTGAATATGAAGTGATGCGCGACCGGAACGATACCGCCATCGCCATCTGCAACATGGAAAACCTGGACCCCGTGGGCGTGCACACCGGCGATTCCATTGTGGTTTGCCCCAGCCAGACGCTGACCAACAAGGAATACCACATGCTGCGCGACAGCGCGCTCAAAATTATTAGGGCGCTGAAAATCGAAGGCGGCTGCAATGTGCAGTTTGCACTGGATCCCTTCAGCTTCCAGTACTTCCTGATCGAGGTTAACCCCCGCGTGAGCCGCTCTTCCGCGCTGGCGAGCAAGGCCAGCGGCTACCCGATTGCGCGCGTATCCGCCAAGGTGGCCGTAGGCCTGCATCTGGATGAAATCCGGCTGGCCAACACCCCCGCCTGCTTTGAGCCTGCGCTGGACTACATTGTGACCAAGATCGCCCGCTTCCCGTTTGACAAGCTGGAAGGCACCAGCAACCAGCTTTCCACCCAGATGAAGGCGACCGGCGAGGTGATGAGCATCGGCCGCACCTTTGAGGAAAGCCTTCTGAAAGCCATCCGCTCGCTGGAAATCGGCGCGTGCCACCTGTACAGCCCCAAGTTTGACAGCTTTACCGCGGACGAAATGCTCCGCTACATCCACAACGCCACAGACGACCGCCTTTTTGCCATCGCTGAGCTGATCCGCAAGGGCGTCGATCTCAGCCTGATTTATAACCAGACCATGATTGACATGTTCTTTCTGGAAAAGCTGAAAAACATCGTCGAGTTCGAGGGCACTCTCCGGGTGTCCAAGGGCGATGCGGAAACGCTGCGCGCGGCCAAGCGCATGGGCGTCAGCGACCGCTACATCGGCCAGCTGTGGGGCATGAACGAGAAGGATGTGTTCCGCCTGCGCGAAACCCTCGGCCTGATGCCCGTGTATAAAATGATCGACACCTGCGCCAGCGAGTTTGACAGCTACGTGCCCTACTTTTACTCCACCTACGAGGAAGAAAACGAGTCCATCGTATCGGAACGCAAGAAAATCGTCGTGCTCGGTTCGGGGCCGATCCGCATCGGTCAGGGCGTGGAGTTTGACTATTCCACGGTTCACGCCATCTGGACCATTCAGGCGGCAGGGTACGAGGCCATCATCATCAACAACAACCCCGAAACCGTGTCCACCGATTACACCACCAGCGATAAGCTCTACTTTGAGCCGCTCACCGTGGAGGATGTCATGAACATCCTCACGCTGGAAAAGCCGGAGGGCGTCATTGTGAGCCTTGGCGGGCAAACGGCCATCAACCTGGCCGAACGCCTCCATTCCATGGGCGTGCGGCTAATCGGCACCGATGTGGAAGCCATCAACCGCGCGGAAAACCGCGACTCGTTTGAAAAAATCATGAACGAGCTGAACATTCCCCAACCCATGGGCGAAGCGGTTACCGATATCGAAACCGGCGTAAAGGCGGCGGAGCGCATCGGCTATCCGGTGCTTGTGCGCCCCAGCTACGTGCTGGGCGGCCGCGCCATGCAGATTGTCAACAACGAAAAGGCCCTGCGCCACTACCTGCGCACCGCTGTGCTCCTCAACGAGGAAGAGCCGGTGCTGGTGGATAAATACATCATCGGCAAAGAGCTGGAAACCGACGCCGTGTGCGACGGGAAGGACGTCTACATTCCCGGGGTGATGGAGCACGTGGAGCGCACCGGCATCCACAGCGGCGATTCCATCAGCGTCTACCCCACCTTCAGCGTCAGCGAAAAAGCCAAGCAGACCATTATCGACTACACGGTTCGGCTGGGGCTGGGCATCGGGATTGTCGGGCTTTACAACATCCAGTTCATTGTCGATCAGCAGGATCATGTGTTTGTGATTGAGGTCAACCCCCGTTCCAGTCGCACGGTGCCGTTTATCAGCAAGGCGACGGGCGTGCCGCTGGCGGATATCGGCACACGGGCCATGCTGGGGCAAAGCCTGCGGGAGCAGGGCATCACCGATGTGATCGCGCCGCAGAAAAGGCGCTGGTATGTCAAAGCGCCGGCCTTCAGCTTCAGCAAGCTGCGCGGCATGGACGCCTACCTCAGCCCGGAAATGAAATCCACCGGCGAAGCCATCGGGTACGATAAAACCCTCAACCGCGCGCTGTATAAGGCCATGCAATCCAGCGGGATGAACGTGAGCAACTTTGGCACCATCTTTGTGACCATTGCCGAGCCGGACAAGGCGGAAGCCCTGCCGCTGATCCGGAGGTTCTTCAAGCTGGGCTTTAACATCGAAGCCACGCGCGGCACGGCGGAATACCTGAAAACGCACGGCATCCGCACCCGCGTGCGCCGCAAGCTGAGCGAAGGCAGCGAGGAAATCCTCGATTCGCTGCGGCAGGGGCACGTGAACTATGTGATTAACACCCGCACCCCGGGCAGCGACAGCCACGAAACCGACGGCGCGAAAATCCGGCGCTGCGCTGTGGAAAACAACGTAACCATTTTTACGGCGCTGGATACCGTTCGCGTGCTGCTGGACGTGCTGGAGGAAATCACCCTGTGCATTTCCACCATCGATGACGATTAACGGCCGCTCAGGTTTTGCCCGGACGCCGCGCCGCTCATCCGATACCCGTCGCGGCCGCGCGGCCTGCCCGGCCCAGAAAGGAACCCCTACATGCAGTGGACTGTAACGGAAAACACCGCTCTGACCGCATCCGTGTTTCGCATGACGCTGACCGGCGACACCCGCGCCATCACAAAGCCCGGCCAGTTTGTGCAGGTGCAGGTGCCCGGTTTCTACCTGCGCCGCCCGCTTTCGGTATTTGATTGGCAATCGGCCGAAAACGGCAGCGTCACGCTTGTGTATAAGGCCATCGGCCTCGGCACCGAGGCGCTAGCGCGCGTGGCGGCTGGCAGCCGGCTGGATGTGCTCGCCGGCCTCGGCAACGGGTTCAACCTGGAAGATCCGCATGCCGCCAAGCAGGCGCAAAAACCGCTGCTGATCGGCGGCGGCATCGGCGTGCCTCCGCTGTACGGGCTTTGCAAGCGGTTGCTTGCGCAGGGAAAAACCCCGACGGCCATCCTCGGCTTCAACACTGCAAGCGATATCATTCTCCGGGACGCGTTTGAGGCGCTCGCCGTGCCTACGCTCCTGAGCACCGCGGACGGCAGTCAGGGCGTGAAGGGCTTTGTGACGGACGCGGCGGCGCTGGCCGGCCCGTTTGATTATGTGTATACCTGCGGGCCGGAGCCGATGCTCAAGGCGGTTTATGAGCTGTGCGCCTCACGTGGGGTCAGCGGGCAGTTCAGCTTTGAGGAACGCATGGCCTGCGGCTTTGGCGCGTGCATGGGCTGTTCCTGCCGCACCAAGTACGGCAGCAAGCGCATCTGCAAGGATGGCCCGGTGCTTGTGTGGGAGGAGATCGTATGGTAGATACGAGCGTGACCCTGTCCGGCATCCGGCTGGATAACCCGGTGATCCCCGCCAGCGGCACGTTTGGCTTTGGGCAGGAGTTTAAGGATTTTTACGATATCAACCTGCTGGGCACGTTTTCCTTCAAGGGAACCACGCGGGAGGGCCGCTTCGGCAACGAAACGCCGCGCATCGCGGAATGCACGGCCGGCATGCTCAACGCCGTGGGCCTGCAAAACCCGGGGGTGGATCACGTGATCTGCCATGAACTGCCGGAGCTGGCAAAGTTTTTTCACAAGCCGGTCATGGCGAACGTGAACGGTTTTTCCGTGGAGGAATATGCCGAGGTTGCCCAAAAGCTGGACCGGGAGCCGCAGGTGGGCTGGCTGGAAATCAACGTCAGTTGCCCCAACGTGCACGGCGGGGGCATGGCCTTTGGCACCAACCCCAACAACGCCGCGGCCGTCACCAGCGCCGTCAAGGCCGTTGCCCGCAAGCCCGTGTACATTAAACTCAGCCCCAACGTAACCGATATTGTCGCCATCGCCAAAGCCTGCGAGGATGCCGGCGCGGACGGTCTGAGCCTGATTAACACCCTGCTGGGCATGCGCATCAGCCTGCGCACCCGTAAGCCGGTGCTCGCAAACGCCATGGGCGGCTTTTCCGGCCCGGCCATCTTCCCCATCGCGCTCCAGATGGTCTATCAGGTAGCCAAAGCCGTGAAAATCCCGGTGATCGGCATGGGGGGCGTGGCCAGCGCCGAGGACGTGATCGAGATGATGCTCGCTGGCGCAACCGCAGTGCAGGTGGGCGCGCAAAATCTGGTGAACCCTTACGCCTGCAAGGAGATCATTGAAGCGCTCCCGCAGGCGATGGAAAAATACCGTATCCAAACCCTGACCGACATCATAGGAGGTGCATGGAAATGAACCCGCAAGGCAAGGGCGACGTCATCATCGCGCTGGACTTTCCCTCCGCACAGGATGTGTACGCGTTCCTTTCGCAGTTCACCCAGGAAAAACCCTTCGTCAAAATCGGCATGGAGCTGTTTTACGCGGAAGGGCCGCAGATTGTCCGGGAAATTAAGGCGCGGGGGCACCGAATTTTTCTGGACCTGAAGCTGCACGACATCCCCAATACCGTCAAACGCACCATGAAGGTGCTTTCCGAGCTGGATGTGGATATGACCAACCTGCACGCCGCCGGCACCGTTGAAATGATGAAAGCCGCGCTGGAGGGCCTCACCCGGCCCGACGGCACCCGCCCTCTGCTGATTGCCGTTACGCAGCTCACCTCCACCAGCGAGGAACAGCTTCATCAGGAACTGCTGATTCACGCCAGCATGGCCGAAACCGTCGCGCAGTACGCGAAAAACGCGCAGCTCGCGGGGCTGGACGGGGTCGTCTGCTCGCCGCTGGAAGCCGCCCTTGTCAAGGAAGCCTGCGGCGAGGCCTTCCAGACGGTTACGCCCGGGATTCGCTTTGCGGATTCGGCCGCCGACGATCAGGCGCGCATCATGACCCCCGAAAAGGCGCGGCAGGGCGGCAGCGATTACATCGTTGTGGGCCGCCCCATCACCGCCGCGGCGGACCCTGTTGCGGCCTACCGCCGCTGCGTAAAGGATTTTCTCGGCTGAACAATGCGCCGGACGGGGCGACGCGATCCGGAAAGCGCCGGGTTGCCCGCCCGCGTTCGGCGAGCCTTCGCCTGCGTTTCGAAAGCCTACGGGGCGGCCGGCCGCCCGCCGGGCGCGGGCCAAGCGCCGCGCCGGTTTTTACACGCGCACATTGAAAGGAGAACCCATCATGCAAAAAAAGATCGCCAAAGCGCTCCTGTCCATACAGGCGGTGTTTCTCCGCCCGGAAGAACCTTTTACCTGGGCCAGCGGAATCAAAAGCCCCATCTATTGCGACAACCGCCTGACGCTGACTGCGCCCGAGGTGCGCACGCTGGTGGAAAAAAGCCTGAAAAAGGTGATTGAAAAAGAGTATCCGGACTGCGAAGTGCTCATGGGCACCAGCACCGCCGGGATCGCCCACGCCGCCATTGTCGCGCACCTGATGGATTTGCCCATGGGATATGTGCGCAGCGGCAGCAAGGATCACGGCCGCGGCAACCAGATTGAGGGCAAGCTGGAACCCGGCCAGAAGGTTGTGGTGGTGGAGGATCTAATTTCCACCGGCGGCAGCGTTCTGGAGGTGGTGGAGGTGCTCAGGCAGGCGGGCGCGGAAGTGCTGGGCATTGCCAGCATCTTTACCTACGGCATGCAAAAAGGTATCCAGAAGCTGGCGGATGCCAACGTGAAAAACGTGAGCCTTTCCAACCTTGACGTGCTTGTGGAGGTTGCGGAGGAAATGGAATACATCCGCCCGGGGCAAAAGGAAGCGCTGCTCAAATTCCGCGACAACCCCAGCGACGAAAGCTGGATGGAAGCGCTCACCCGGTAAGGCGGAAAGTCATGCCGGAAAAGCATCCCCCGCCCGGGCCGGCAGGGAACGGACCCCGGCGGAAATAACCCACACAGGAGGACGAGCGCCATGCGCCACATGCTGGATATTACCGATTGGAGCATTGAAGAAATCAACGGGCTGATGGATACGGCTGACGATATCATCGCGCACCCGGAGGATTATGCCCATGCGATGGAACGTAAAAAGCTGGCCACGCTGTTTTATGAGCCGAGCACGCGCACCCGGCTGAGCTTTGAAGCCGCGATGATCGAACTGGGCGGCCATGTGCTGGGCTTTTCCGAGGCGAGCAGCTCCTCCGCGTCCAAAGGCGAAAGCGTGAGCGACACGGTGCGCACCGTAGGTTGCTATGCCGATATCATCGCCATGCGCCACCCCAAGGAAGGCGCGCCGACCGTGGCGGCGCAGGTATCGCCGGTGCCCATCATCAACGCGGGGGACGGCGGGCACAACCACCCCACCCAAACGCTGGCCGATCTGCTGACCATCCGGCGGGAAAAGGGCCGCCTGAACCGGTTGGTTGTCGGCATGTGCGGCGACCTTCAGTTTGGGCGCACCGTGCACAGCCTGATGAACGCCATGAGCCGCTACCCGGAGATCAGTTTCGTGCTGATTTCCCCGGAGGAGCTTCGCATCCCCGGATATCTTCGGGAAAACATGCGCAAGATGGACGTACCCTTCATGGAAGTGGAAAAACTGGAGGACGTGATCGGCTCGCTTGATATTCTGTACATGACGCGCGTGCAACGTGAGCGCTTTTTCAACGAAGCCGATTATGTGCGTTTGAAGGACAGTTACATCCTCGATCCTGAAAAAATGGCGCTGGCTTCCGCAGAGCTGACCGTGCTGCATCCGCTGCCGCGTGTAAATGAAATCAGCCATTCGGTGGACAAGGACCCGCGCGCCTGCTACTTCAAACAGGTGCTCTACGGCAAATACATGCGTGAGGCGCTGATCCTGAAGCTTTTGGAGGCGAAAGCATGAATATTGACGGCATTCAGAACGGCTATGTGATCGACCATATCCAAGCCGGCAAGGCAATGCTCATTTACCGTTACCTGCGGCTAGATAAGCTGGATTGCAGCGTAGCCATCATTAAAAATGCGAAATCCCGCCGTATGGGGCGCAAGGACATTATCAAAATTGACGAGCTGATCCCGGTGGATCTGGAAATTCTGGGTTACATTGACCCCAATGTGACCGTAAACATCATCCGGGACGGAGAGCGCGTAGCCAAGCAGCATCTGGCGCTGCCGGAGCGCGTGGTGAACGTGATCCGCTGCAAAAACCCGCGCTGCATCACGCAGGTGGAGCAGGAAATCGAGCATGTGTTTGTGTTGGCGGACCGTGATAAGGGCGTGTACCGCTGCCATTACTGTGAGGTTGCGCATAAAAGCGAGGAAAAGCCGGAGTTCTAGCATGACAATAACCCCCTCCCCCGCCGCAGCGGAGCCGGGTCAAGGGAAAAGCCCTTGTCAGGTTCCAAGGGTGAAACCCCTGGCAGGGCTTGGGGTGGAACCGCAAAGCCTGATGTCGCAACATATCCGCCCAAGCGGGCGAACAGCCCGCAGGGCCATGAGGCGAGCGGCATAACCGTTTTCAACAAAACATTGACAAGCTGAAAAATGAACCCGTCGGAAGAAAATCACGACGGGTTCATTTTTACTTCTGTCACAGTAGAAATTGTTGCGGCAAGGGCGGGAACGGCTCATCGTCATTCTGCAATGCGCTTTGCCGCTCGCCTCATCGCGCTGCGGGCTGTTCGCTCGCTTTGATTCAAATGCTGTGTCATCAGACTTCGGGCCCCGGCAGGGTTTTCCCCTCCGCGCTGCACTGCCCCATAAAAAACGGACATTCGTCGGCATACTTAAACCTAACCAAAGAATCTGGCATTACGCCTTCCATGTCAAGACGCGGTAACTGCTACGTTAACGCGCTGGCTGAGAACTTCTTCTCCATCCTCAAATCCGAATGGATTAACCGCTGTAAACCCAGTGCGTTTGCGCAAGCACGGAAGCTGATGGACGAGTTCATCTACTTTTACAACCATGAGCGATCCAAACCAAAACGCGTCTTGCTCCATTGGAAAAAAGGAGCAAGATTGCGTAATCTCGCGTTGTTCTACGCTGGGGGTTTTCTGGCTGTCTGTTTTTCCTGAGGCAGCGCAGCTTTCACACAACCGGCCTCAAAAACCTCTCTGCCCCTCAGGTGAATCGACATTTTCTTGAATAACGTCATTACTTTACCATGCTACTTGACTAAAGCGTCCGGTTGTGCTATGCTACCCCCATGGCATCCACCATGCCCCTGTGGTATACTGGTTTCAGGGCCGGCGGACGCTCCCCCATCAAGTTTGCCGCATGCCGGCGGGAGGTATTATGGAACAACGCACCGAAGCGCGCCGCGAACAGCTGACAAGCCGCCTGCGCGGCCTGTACGAAAGCCTTGGCTACACGCGCTTTTCCATGCGCAGGTTTGAGGAATACGCCCTCTATTTGGAAAACAAGAGCTTCCTGAAAAGCGAAAGCGTGCTCACCTTTACCAATCCGGACGGAAAACTGATGGCCCTCAAGCCGGATGTGACCCTGTCCATTGTGAAACACGCCCGCAGCGAGCGCGACACGCTGGAGAAAGTGTATTATAAGGAAAGCGTCTACCGCCTCGCCCCCACGGCGCGCGAGTTTGTGGAAATCGATCAGATGGGCGTAGAGGCGCTGGGCGCGATTGACAGCTACACAGTTGCGGAAATCATGCGGCTGGCGATTGAAAGCCTGCGCGCCGTTGGCGGCGAATATGTGCTGGACATCAGCCATATGGGTTTCGCACTGGGGCTGATGGAAGCCGCAGGGCTTTCGCCGGAGCAAAAGGAGCGGCTGTTTACGCTGATCCGTCAGAAAAACGCGCACGAATTGGCCGAGGCCATCGTGCAGGAGCGCATCGCTCCGTTTTATGCCGAGCGGATCGCCAAGCTCGCGGGCCTTTCCGGCGCGTTTCCGGAAACGCTCGCCCGCGCCGAAAAGCTGGCAGTAAGCGATGAAATGGAGCAGGCGCTTTCCGAACTGCGCTCCCTGTACAGCCTTTTGACCGCCGTAGGGCTGGCGGATTGCCTTCAGCTGGATTTTTCCATGCTGAACGATCTGAACTACTATAACGGCATCGTTTTTCAGGGTTATGTGCAGGGCGCGCCGCGCGTGGTGCTTTCCGGCGGGCGGTACGATCACCTGATGCACCGTTTTGGCAAGCAGGGCGAGGCCATCGGTTTTGCCCTGTACCTGGATGAATTGACCCGCGTGCTGGCGGAACACCGCGCGTGGGACGCGGATGTGCTCGCGCTCTACCAACCCGGGGACGCTCTGTCCAAGGTGCAGGCCGCAGTTTTCGGCATGGCCGCCCAAGGGCTGCGCGTGTTTGCCGCAAGCGCCCATCCAAAGGATTTCCGTGCCGCAAAAACCGTGGTTTTCCGTGGCGATACGTTTGAGGAGGTGCGCTGACATGCTCAACATCGCGCTACCGAAAGGCAGGCTTGGCGATAAGGTGTACAGGCTTTTCAGCGCCTGCGGGTATGACTGCTCCGCCATGGAAACGGACGATCGCCGGCTGGTACTGGCCGACGAGGGCGGCAAGGTGCAGTATCTGCTTGTCAAGCCCAGCGACGTGGCTATTTACGTTGAACACGGCGCGGCAGATGTGGGCGTGGTGGGCAAGGATGTGCTGGTGGAAGGCGGCAACGACGTTTACGAGCTGCTGGATTTGGGTTTTGGCGCTTGCAGGATGTGCGTGGCCGCGCCCGTAGGTTTCAGGGAGGATCTGGCCGCGCCGCTCCGCGTGGCCACCAAGTATCCCGGCATCGCCAAACGTTATTACGCCGGTAAAAGCCGGGAAATCGAGATTATCAAGCTCAACGGCTCCATCGAGCTAGCCCCGATTCTGGGGCTTTCGGATGTGATTGTGGATATTGTGGAAACCGGCTCCACCCTGGTGCAAAATCATCTGGAAGTGATTGAAACCATCCTGCCCATCAGCGCGCGGCTGATTGTCAACAAGGCTGCCCTGCGCTTTAAGGCGGAGGAAATCCGCCCGTTGCTCGCTGCGCTTCAAAAACCCGCCGCAGAAGGAGAAAAGGTATGATCCGTATCACCCGTTATGAGGGCCAGCCCGTGGAAACCCTGCTCAACCGCGCTTCCGCCCCCAAAAAGGACGTGACCGAGGCCGTATCGGCCATTCTTGCGCAGGTTCAGGCTCGCGGGGACGAAGCGGTGCTTGAGTACTGCGAGCGGTTTGACGGCGCCCGCCCCAATAGCCTGCTGGTTACGCAGGCGGAAATCGACGCCGCTTACCGCAGTGTGGAGCCGGAGATGATCGCCACCATGGAGCTGGCCGCGCGCAACATTCGCGGCTTTCACGCGCAGCAAAAGCGCAGCGGCTTTATCGACGCCAGAGAGGATGGCGTGGTGGTCGGCCAGCGGGTGCTGCCGCTGCAATCCGTCGGCCTGTACGTGCCCGGCGGCACGGCGCGCTACCCAAGCTCCGTGCTGATGGACGCCATACCCGCGCAAATTGCGGGCGTAGCGCAAATTGTGATGACCACCCCGCCGGACGCGCAGGGCAACGTGCCCGCCGTGATCCTCGCCGCGGCGAAAATCGCGGGGGTTTCCGCGATTGTCAAGCTTGGCGGCGCGCAAGCCATAGCCGCGCTGGCCTTCGGCACCCAAAGCGTGCCCAAGGTTGATAAAATCGTAGGCCCAGGCAATATTTACGTGGCGACCGCCAAACAGCTGTGTTACGCGCAGGGGCTTGTGGATATCGACATGATCGCCGGGCCGAGCGAAATCCTTGTGATTGCGGACGGGGAAAGCAACCCGGCGCACATCGCCGCGGATTTGTTAAGCCAGGCGGAACACGACCGTCTTTCCTCCGCGTGGCTGGTGACCGACAGCGAGCCTTTCGCCGTGCAGGTGCGCGCCGAGCTGGAACGGCAGTTGCCCCTGCTGAGCCGCGAGGCCATCGCGCGCGCATCTATTGAGGAAAACGGTCGCGTCATAGTGGTGCCCGATCTCGCAACCGCCGTGCAGGTTGCCAACGCCATCGCGCCCGAGCATCTGGAAGTGAGCACGGATGATCCGTTTGCGCTGCTTGCGCTGATCCGCAACGCGGGCAGCGTGTTTCTGGGCCGGTACTGCCCGGAGCCGCTGGGCGATTATCTGGCCGGGCCCAACCACACCTTGCCCACGTCGGGTACGGCGCGCTATTCTTCCCCGCTTGGGGTGGATGATTTCTGCAAGCGTTCCAGCTACTTGTACTACACGCGCGAGGCGCTTCAAAAGGTGGGCATGGATGTGCGGCGCTTCGCCAACCGCGAGGAGCTGACCGCGCACGCCAACGCCATCGCCATCCGGATGGAGGATCAGCCATGAGTGATTATCTGCTGCCCCGGCTGCGCGCGCTGGACCCCTATGTGCCCGGCGAACAGCCGCAGGATCGGAGCTACGTCAAGCTCAACACTAACGAAAACCCTCTGCCGCCTTCCCCCCGCGTGCTGGATGTGCTCAACCGCGAGGCCATCTCCCGCCTGAACCTGTACCCGGACCCGCTGGCTAAAACCCTGCGGGAAGCCATTGCCGAGGAATACGGCCTCAGGCCGGAAAACGTGTTTGTGGGCAACGGCTCCGACGAGGTGCTCGGGTTTGCCTTTATGGCCTACGCCGATGAAACGCGCGGCGCAACCCTCCCGGACGTAAGCTACGGCTTTTATAAGGTGTATGCCCAGCTGTACCGCGTATCCCCCACCCTTGTGCCGCTCAACGGGGATTTTACCCTGCCGGTGGAAAAATTTATGGCCCAAAACCAGCTGGTGGCGCTGGCAAACCCCAACGCCCCCACATCGCTGGCGCTGCCGCTTGCGCAGGTGGAGCGCATCGTCGCGGGCAATCCCGACAGTCTGGTGCTGATTGACGAAGCGTATGTGGATTTTGGCGGCGAAACCTGCGTGCCGCTGCTTTCCAGATACCCCAATCTGCTGATTGTGCGCACATACTCCAAATCCCGCTCGCTCGCGGGCGGTCGGCTCGGGTACGCGCTCGCCTCCCCGGAAATTATCGACGATCTGAACCGGATCAAGAACTCCTTCAACCCCTACTCCATCAACAGCATGACGTTGCTGGCCGCCATTGAGGCCATGCGGGACGGGGAATATTTCCGCCGCGGCGTGGAGCAGATTGTGGCGCAGCGGGAACGCAGCGCGGCGGAGTTGAGGGCGCTGGGCTTCACGGTTTTACCAAGCGCGACCAACTTCCTGTTCGCCTCGCCGCCGGGGATGGACGGCCAAACCTATTACAGGGAGCTGAAGGCGCGCGGTGTGCTGGTGCGTTACCTTTCTCAGCCCACGCTCAGGCAGTATGTGCGCATCAGCATCGGCAGCGCCCAACAGATGCAGAGCCTGATTCAGGCAACACAGGATATCCTCAGGGAGGGCATGGTATGAGAACAGCCGCCATCACCCGGAAAACGGCGGAAACGGACATCGTGCTCACGTTTAACCTCGACGGCACCGGCGAGTGTTCCATCGCCACCGGTTGCGGTTTTCTGGACCATATGCTCACCCTGTTTGCGCGGCACGGGCGTTTTGACCTTCGCCTGCGCTGCCTGGGGGATACTGCGGTGGACGATCACCACACGGTGGAGGATATCGGCATCGCGCTGGGTCAGGCGCTGGCGGCCGCGCTGGGCGACCTGCGCGGGGTTGCGCGGTATGGCGACATCCTCCTGCCGATGGATGAAGCGCTGGTGCTGGCGGCCATTGACCTGAGCGGACGCGGCGCCCTTGGCTGGGACGCGGCTTTGCCCACGCAGAAGGTGGGCACGTTTGACACCGAACTGGGCAAGGAGTTTTTTACCGCCTTAACGCGGGAGGCCCGCATCACCCTGCACCTGCGCCAACTGGCCGGGGAAAACAGCCATCATATACTGGAGGCGATGTTCAAGGGGTTCGGGCGCGCGCTTCGCAAGGCGGTCGCCATCGACCCCGCCTGCGCGGACGAAATCCCCTCCACGAAAGGGACGCTGGGAGGCAAAGCATGATCGCAATTGTTGATTACGGCGTTGGCAACCTCTACTCGCTGACCTGCTCGCTAACGCGCATCGGCGCGCAAGCCATGGTGACCCGGGAGGAGGCCGCGCTGCGCTCCGCAGACCGGATCATCCTGCCCGGCGTGGGCGCGTTCGGGGACGCCGCGGACAAGCTCCGCGCCCTCAAGCTGGACGCGCTGATCAAGCAGCAGGCGGCGCTCGGCAAGCCCCTGTTGGGCGTGTGCCTTGGGATGCAGCTGCTGTTTGACAGGGGGCTTGAGTACGGCGTTCACGAAGGTTTGGGGCTGATCGGCGGGGACGTGGTTCCCCTCGCGCCCGAAGCCAAAGGGCTGAAAGTGCCCCACATGGGCTGGAACAGTCTGGACATCTTAAAACCGGAGGATCCGCTGATGAAGGGCATTCATCCGGGGGATTACGTGTACTATGTGCACAGTTATTACGCCGCCGGGTGCGAGAAGGCGCTGGTCGCCACCTCGGCATATGGGACGGCCGTGCCCGGCGTGGTGCGCAACGGTAATGTGTGCGGCACGCAGTTTCACCCGGAAAAGAGCGGCGCGGTAGGGCTAAGCATCCTGGCCGCTTTTGCAAAGGAGGCCGACGCATGCTGATCTACCCCGCCATTGACCTGCGGGAGGGCCGCGTAGTGCGCCTGACGCAGGGCGATTACGACCGCATGACCGTGTACGGCGACGATCCGGCAGAAATGGCCGAAGGCTTCGTGCGCGCGGGCGCAACCTGCCTGCATGCCGTCGATCTGGACGGCGCGAAGGATGGCAGCCCCAAAAACCGCGCCGTCATCGCCGAGCTGTGCAAAAAGCCGCTGTTGATCGAGGTTGGCGGCGGAATCCGCACGCAGGAGGATATCGAGCAGACCCTCGCGTTGGGGGTAAGCCGCGTGATCCTTGGCACCGTGGCGGTTACGGATTTTGACTTTACCGCGCGCATGGGCCGGGTGTACGGCGATCGGCTCGCCGTGGGGGTGGACGCGAAGGATGGGTTTGTGGCGATCCACGGCTGGAAAACCGTGACCGAAACCCACAGCTTCGATTTTTGCCGGAAGCTTTTGGATGTGGGCATCCGCACCGTGATCTACACCGATATCGGCCGCGACGGCCTGCTGTCGGGGGCCAATCTGCCCGCTTACGGGCAGTTGCAGCAAATTCAGGGTTTGCAGGTGATTGCCAGCGGCGGCATCTCCTTTGAGGCGGAAATCGCCGCCCTGCGCGATCTGGGGCTGTACGGCGCGATTGTCGGCAAGGCGCTGTACGCGGGCAAGCTTTCGCTGCCCAGAATCCTGAAAATTGCCCGGGGGGAGGAAGTTGAATGCTGACCAAACGGATTATCCCCTGCCTGGACGTGCGCAACGGCCGGGTGGTGAAGGGGATCAACTTTGAAGGGCTGCGCGATGTGGACGATCCGGTGACGCTGGCGCGCTTTTATAACGATTCCGGCGCGGACGAGCTGGTGTTTTACGATATTACCGCCAGCTTAGAGGGCCGGCCGCTGTTTGCGGACGCGCTTCGTCGGGTGGCGGCGGAGGTGTTCATCCCCCTCACGGTGGGCGGCAGCATCAACTCGCTGGACGATTTTGACCGTGTGCTCAAATGCGGCGCGGACAAGGTGAGCGTAAACAGCGGCGCAATCCGCAACCCGGGGTTGATCGCCGAGGCCGCCAAGCGCTACGGCGACCAGTGCGTGGTGCTCTCCATGGATGTGAAGCGCGTGAACGGCCGCTTCCACGTGTTTGCCAAGGGCGGCCGCGAGGACACGGGCCTGGACGCGGTGGAATGGGTTCGGTTTGGGGAGGAACACGGCGCGGGCGAGGTGGTGGTAAACTCCATCGATACCGACGGCGTGCGCAACGGGTTTGATCTGGAAATGCTTTCCGCCATCGGGGACGCGGTCAGCCTGCCCCTGATCGCCTCCGGCGGAGCTGGCAAACAGGAGGATTTTCAGACGCTGTTTCAATTGCCGCGCGTGGACGCGGGGCTTGCGGCCAGCATCTTCCATTCCCATGAGGTGGACATCCGCGAGCTGAAACGCTACCTTGCCAAAAACGGCGTACCGATGCGCCTGTAACGGAGGAACCCATGACATTTGAAGAAATGGAACCCAAGCTTCACTTTGACGCGCAGGGCCTGATCCCCGCCATTGTGCAGGATTATGTGACCCACGAGGTGCTCACTCTGGCCTATATGAACCGGGAAAGCCTGAAAATCAGCCTGAGCGAAGGGTACACCTGCTTTTTCAGCCGCAGCCGCCAGTGCCTGTGGCGCAAAGGCGAAACCAGCGGCAACACCCAAAAGATCGTCGCCCTGCGCGCGGATTGCGATGGCGACGCGCTGGTGGTGGAAGTGAAAAAAGCCGGCCCCGCCTGCCACACGGGCGCGGAAAGCTGCTTTTTTGACACCCTGTATGAGGATGAAACCATCCGGCCTTTTTCCCTTTCCGCTTTGCTTGCGCTGATCGAGGGCCGCCGCAGCAACCCTGTGGAAGGCAGCTACACCACCTACCTGTTCCAGAAGGGGCGGGAAAAAATTCTGAAAAAAGTGGGAGAAGAATGCACCGAGGTCCTCATTGCGGGCGCGAAGGATGATCGGGCGGAAACCCTGTACGAGCTGGGCGACCTGACCTACCATGCCATGGTGCTGATGGTGGATATGGGCCTTTCGCTGGAGGATGTGGTGCGGGAGTTGGCCAAGCGCCATGTGGTGGATCATAAAGTGAAGCAGGAGCGCATGCAATGAGCTTTTTATCCAACGCGCACACGCACACCACCTACTGCGACGGTCAAAGCACCGTAGCGGAACAGTTGACCGCGGCGCAGCGGCTCGGCTTTGTAAGCCTCGGCTTTTCCGGGCACGCCATGCAGGGGTTTGACTGGCAGTATTGCATGAGCGTTGAGGAGCAGAGCGCGTACCGCGCGGAGCTGCGCTGCCTGCAGGACAAGCTTTCGGAATGGAGCCTGCCGCCCCGCGTATATGTGGGGCTGGAGCAGGACGCGCTTGTGCCGGATGACCAGAAGGCGCAAAACCGGCTGGATTTTGATTACCTGATCGGCTCCACCCACTACTTCCCCGATCCGCTGGGCGACGCTTGGGTCGCGGTGGATGGCTCCCCCGAGCTGCTGAAACGCTACATCGGCGCGCGCTGCGGCGGCGATCCGCTCGCGATGGCCCGGGCGTATTTTCAGCTGCACGGCGCATCTGTTGAAAAAGACAAGCCGGATGTGATCGGCCATTTTGATCTGGTGCGTAAATACGCGGCGCAGATCGGGCTGGACACGGCCTGCCCGGCCTACCGCGACATGGCGCTTGAAGCGCTCGCCCAGGCGCGCCGCGGCTGCCGGGTGCTGGAAGTCAATACCGGCAACATTGCCCGGGGGTACGATACCGTGCCCTATCCGGCGCCGTTTATGTTAAACGCATGGCGGGAGCTGGCCGGCGAGCTGACCCTCACCTCCGACTGCCATAACGCCCAGCAGATGGATTGCGCCTTTGAACAAACGCTGGCCATGCTGAAGGCCAACGGTTGGAAACGCGTGCTGCGGCTGGGCACCGGCAACGCCCTGTGGGACGAGGTGACCCTGTAACCCTTCAGTAAACAGCCTCGATTGTCATTGGTTGGCGCGGGGTTTCCCCGTTTCGATGGATCAATCGCAAAACCGGGCGCGCCCTATGGCAGTCGCCCGGTTTTTTGTATTTACAGTTAAATTGTCAGGGGCCGGGTTTCGGGCAGCGGCCTGATTGACCGGGGTCCGCGCGGCGGTAAGCATGCTTTTGCCGGGCTTCAGACTGTTGACAACCCGAATGGAGTCCATACGCGCATCACATTGTGCCTCCGGCACTCGTGGCGCTTACGTTGAATGTGTTCCCGCATAAGGCCTCCGGCGGGCAGGGAGCTTCGCCCCTGCGCCCCGCAAGGGCTTTGCCTTTGACCCATTTTCGCTGCGGCGAGGGTTTGTCAGCAGTCTGAACCTTAACCAAGCTTGCGGTTTTTTCGTCAGGGCAGGCGGTGGCGACCCACTGTCGCGCCGTGACTGCCTCAGGCAGCTGCCGTTCCGTAGGCGTGTACCGGATCGGTTTGTTGGGGCGTGGGGGCGCGATGCTCCGCGCCCTTGATAGGCGCTTTTCGCGGGGCTGTTACGCTTCATGCCGTTATCGTGCGGGGAGCGAAGTACCGCGCCTGCCGCCCCGTGCGCAAACCGTTCGACAGTTTTGCTTTATAACGCCTGTACGGTGTCCTTTTCCTCATCTTCCGGCGCGGCGTTGCCGGAGCCGTTTGCGGCGGTCGGTTCAGGTTGCGCCGCCTTTTGGGCTGCCTTGGCTTCCCGGTGCTCCACCGTCAGGTACCAGACCAGCCCCACCAGAATGATGCAACCGCCCAACAGCGTATACGCCGTTGGCGCGTCGCCCAGCACCGCCAGCACCACCAGCGGGGCCGTCGCCACGGTCACCAGCATCACCGCCGACACGGTGGGCGCTTTGAAATATTTAAGCGATACGTTCAGCATCGTATGCCCAAGCAGGGTGCAGAACACCGCGAGGCACAACGCCCACAGCACGCTTTGCGCGCCGAAGCCCGTCGGCCGGATGCCCAGCGTCAGCACAAAAACCGCCATCCACGCAAAGGTAAACGTGTAGGCGATGGAGGTGTAGGTGTGCGTGTCCATCGAAACCCGCGCCTTACGGCCGCAAAGCGTATAAAGCGCCTGCAGGGCCGCCGCGAGCAGCGCGAACAGGTTGCCGCTCAGCTTGCCGATGCCACCGTCCAGGTTGCACACCACCACGCCGACCGTTGCGATCACCATGCCCACCAGCGCCCCGCGCGATGTTTTTTCATGCAGTATCCACGCGGAAAACAGCGCGGTCATCAGCAGGTACGTTCCCCATATGGCCGAGGCGGCGAACACATCCGTGTTGTCCAACGCCAGCACCCACGCCGTAAAGTGAAACGCCAAAAGCGTGCCCGCCAGCGCGCTCAGCCAGAACGCGCCCTTGGTTACGCCCCGGAGCGCGGCGATGTGCTTTTTACTGAAAAGCGTCATCGGGGTCATAATCACCAGCGTCAGGAACAGGCGAATCACATTCACCCACAGCGGATGCAATCCGGTCGCAAAGGCCAGCTTGTAAAAAAGCGACGCCAGCGACGTACCCGCGACCGCTGTCGCCAACGACAAGTATCCAATTTTTGTATCCTGCGCCTGCGGCATTCCGCCGCGTTCAGCCATATCCTTCATACTCGGTTCCTCCTCACGGACATAAAGGCAGTATACCGCCGGCGGGCGGATGCGTCAATGTGTGGCGGGGCAGAGCGAAAGTTTTTCCTGTGCCGCCTCGCGTATGGGCCATGCGCATTCTGGCTTGCCAGCGGCACGTTGGCTGTTCTGGTACTGGCGCCGCCTCGCGCGCAGGCCCTGCGCATTCTGTTCCGCCCGTGCCTTCGCGCCGCGCGGCGGCCCCCATCCCGTGCCATTACGGGCACAAAAGCGTGATTGTTACAGCCTATTCTTGCGCAGGCTCGGCATTCTATGATACAATACAGAGCATGGCGCAAGCGCTTTTTTGACGCGCCGTTAACCGAACACCTTCGAGGGAATCCTTCCCCCGTGAGAGGAGCCTTCCGTGAAAATTCGCCGGTTGTTGACCTTCGCGCTTCTGGTAGCCTGCGTCGTGCTGTTTGCGGCGGCCCATGCCGAGGAATCCGTCGCATTGGACGGGATCGGCCTGCGCTATACGCCCGCGGAAGGCGAGCTGTACATCACCCGGGATCATATGGACGCGCAGGCGCTAGCGGCGCTGGGCACGGATTCGGAAACCATGCTCGCCTCCATGATCCGCGAAGGCCAGTACCTGATCGGCATTCAACCGGACGGACGACAGTTTTCCCTGAGCGTAACCGCCAAACCGGAGGAGCTGACCAGCGGTGAGTATCAGGAGCTGACCGCCGCCGATAAGGACGCTTTTTTGACCCTGCTGGCCCGTCAGGGCGGTTACGGAAACGCAACCTGGGCCGAGGACGGATATGCGCTTTTCACTTCTACCGCCGAAGCGCAGGGCGACGGCGCGCTCCCCTATTCCAATCTGTCGCTTGCCACCCTGTACTTGAACGATCTTTACGCCTTCCGGATGGATCTGATCGGCCGTGAAGCCACGCAAGCCGATATCGACCTGCTGACCGACGCCGCGAGCCGCACCCTGCGCTTGGGGGCCAAGGCGCAAACCGCGCAGACGGAAGCCGCCGACGCCCCAGCCCAAACGCTCGCGCTGCCCTCGACCGCCGTGGAAAGCCAGCCCGCCGCGCTCAGCTACCAGCAGCAGGGTTGCGACCTCACGCTGGACCCTGTGGCCGATACCCTTTCAACCACCAGCTTCACGCTTTCCGGGCAAACGGTGGCGGGCGGAACGCTTCGCTATTCGGTCAACGGCAAAAGCAGTTCCCGGATCAAGGCGGACACGGACGGCCGTTTCAGCTTTACCGTGCCTAACCTGACCGGCAACGCGACCAACGCCATTGAGCTTACGGCCTTCAAGGGCGACGCGAAAACCGTGGTGGACTTTTCCGTGCGAGTGGATTGGCAAACCACCCCCCTCGCGCTGGAAACCGCCGAAACCGTCGCGGAGGATCGCGTAACCCTTTCCGGCCTTGCCCTCCCCGGCACCACGGTCAAGCTGACGCAGGGCCGCGGCTCCGGGCGGATCACCGTTGCAAGCGACGGCGCCTTCAGCGTTACGCTGCAGTTGGATCGCGTAGGCTCAAACGATTTTACCCTTCAGGCGCAGGCGCAGGGCTACCACCGCAACGATTACGCCTTTTCCGTTACCCGCGTGCAAAGCGATGAAGCCGCCCTTGCCGCCCTGCAACAGAAGGTGCGCACGGTAGCGTACCAAAAGCTCGTCAGCCGCCCCTCCGCCTACGAAGGCGATGTGGTGGAGCTGACCGGTCAGGTATCGGCGCCGGATTACGCGAGCGGCTCCCCACGCTTCCTGCTCACCACGCAGGCCGGCGAAACTTATACGGTGCTTTGCGCCGATCTGCTGGGCATTACGGACGGCCAGACGGTTCAGCTGCTTGGCACGCTTGGCGGCGCGGCTGCCGACGGTAACCAATCCCCCGAGGTCACGCTCGCGGCGCTCCTTTCATGACGGCCATATTCAAAGGATGGTGTATAATGCGCAAATGGAAATGGGGCGTACTGCTTGCGGTGTCGCTCATGCTGCTGGCCCTGCCCGCCATGGCGGAAACCCATGTGTTTGACAACCTGTTCGCGTCCATTGATATCCCTGAAACCTACATCACCATCACGCCGGACAATATTGCCAATTACACCGATTGGCTTCAATCGCACAACCTTTCCACCGAGGAAGAAACCAACGATATGCTGGCCCGGGGCGTGCTTTTGCAATGCTGGACTCAGGAAGGCGACGCCTGCTTTGAACTGACCGCCACCCAGAACGACCAGACGCTGAACATTTTTGACGTGAACGAGCAAAACTCGTCCGTGCGCGCCACCTATCGCCTCAGCCATTATCCGGATAATCTGTTTTTGGATCAGGGGTACGAGTTTTCCAGCGCCGATTGGAAAAACACTGCCAACGGGCGCTTTCTGGTGCTGCGCTATATTTACCGGGAAAACGGGCAGATTGATCACCGCGGGCTGATGCGCCGCACCATCCGCAACGGGTACGAGATCACGTTTGACATGCGCGTTTACGGCCGCGCAGTCACCAATAAGGACAATACGGCGCTCAATAAAATTTGGGAATCGTTCAAGTTTGTCGAAATCAAGCCATTGCCTGCCGCCGCAAGCGCCAAGGTGAACATTTCCGAAGCGCCCCCCGCGGAAACCAACGAGGCTTCCTTCAACCTTTCGGGCACAGCCGCCGAAGGCGTAACGTTCACAGCGGTCGTGATGGGGCTTAGCTACCCCGACCCGATGGTTTCCACCGTTGAGGTGGGCGCGAGCGGCAAGTTCAAATTGCCCATCAAGCTGCCCAAGGAAGGCGTGTTCATGGTCACCGTGACCGCCGATTACAACGGCGAGGATGTGATGGAGCTGGCCTACCCCGTTACCTACCAGCGCACCCTGCTGACCGTGAACGTGACAACCGATGTGCCCGAGCAGGTCACAGTGGACGATTTTTCCATTCTTGGCACCTCCACCCCGGGGGCGACCATTCAGGTTTTTGTGAACGATGAAGAAGTGACGCATAAAAAGGTGACCACCGCCGGGCGTTTCAAGATTGATCTGGATACGTCCAAGGAAGGCAGCTATGATGTGGTGCTCGCCTTCAGCAAGCCGGGGCTGGCCGACCGCCGCGTAAACTACTCTTTCACGCGCAGCTATTCCCAAAACGATATGGTCAGCCAGCTGCAAAGCGAGGCGATCAGCCCGGGTTACGCCACGCTTGTGAAAAAGATCGACGGGTATGACGGCCGCATCATGGGTTACAAATGCTATGTGGTGGAAGTTTCCCAGTCCGGCAACGACTGGATTCTGAAAATGGCGCTCACTAAAAAAGGCGACGGCTATTCCAGCATCCTGTTGGTGACCACCAGCGAGCAACCCACGGTAACCGCCGGAACCCGCGTGATGATGTACGGCCGTTGCGTGGGCATGTCGGTGCCCACCAACGACGCCACGGCAACCGATGGGCAAACCGCCGCGAGCGATACCGAATCCTACCCCTGCTTTGAACTGCTGCTGCTGAGCGACCTGTAAGCCCAACGGACGCGCCGCGCCAGCGAACGCCCGGTTTCGACCCCCGCGCGGCATGGCCGTACGCGGGGGTTTGCCAACGGTACGGGTGATCGCGGCCATGCCCGGCTCGCGTGCGCTTTGCCTTTGCTCCGCATTTTTCCAACGGTACAGATCAACCCACGCCGCTGAAAAAACCTCGCCGAAGCGAAAAAGGGGCAAAGCAAAACCCTTGCGGGGTTCCGGGGCAAAGCCCCTTACCCGTCGGAGGGCTTATGCGGCAACAAATGCAACGTGAACGTCGCGAGTGTCGAATGCACAATGCGGCGCGGCTATTGGACTCAGTTCGGTTTGTTAACAGTCTGAACCCGGGCACGTCGGGTTCGTATGCCCATTGGTCCGAACCCCGCGCTTTGCCCACGAAACCATTGCCCAGGCAGGAAGGGTTCGCGTGAACATTGACTGAAGCCTTACACTGGACGGCTCCCCGCCGCCTTCCGGGCTTGCGCGGGCGTTCATTGGCGGTTTCCCCTGCGCCGCTCGCCAAACAAACCGCCGGGATCACGAGCCCCCGCAGGCTCCCGCGCCCGTTTCACCGCTTGTTCACGGGGAAAAATCCGTGTATACTGGGTTCAGACCGATCAACAGGATGGTGCTTTATGGCTTTTTTACCGATCACCCGCGAGGAGTGCGAACGCTTGGGTTGGGACGCGCCTGATTTTGTGCTGGTTGTGGGAGAGGCGTATGTCGATCACCCTTCCTTCGGGCAGGCAATCATCAGCCGGGTTTTGGAACACGCGGGCTACCGCGTGGCGATGCTGTGCCTGCCGGATTACCACACCGACGCGGATTTTAAGCGCTTTGGCCGCCCCAAGCTGGGGTTTTTAGTAACCGCGGGCGTAATCGACAGCATGGTCAACCACTACACCGTAGCCAAGAAACGGCGCAACAGCGATGTGTACGCGCCCGGCGGGCAGCCCGGCATGCGACCGGACCGCGCCACCACCGTGTATTGCAACCGCGTGCATCAGGCTTACCCCAATGTGCCGGTTATCATCGGCGGGGTCGAAGCTTCCCTGCGGCGTTTTTCCCATTACGATTACTGGGACGATAAGGTTCGCCGGAGCATTCTGGTGGATACGGCGGCAACCCTGCTGCTTTACGGGATGGGGGAGCGCGCCATTCTGGACAGCGCGGATTGGCTGCGGCGCGGCATGCCCCAAAGCGAGCTGCGTTCGCTGCGCGGCTGCTGCTATATGGCCAAAGAGCCCCCTCAGGGCGCGATACTTTTGCCCTCGCACGCCGAGGTGGTCGCGGATAAACACACTTACGCGAAAGCGTTTATGGCGGAATATGACGAGCAGGACGCCGTTCGCGGCCATTGCCTTTGCCAGCAGCAGGATACCGTGCGTTTTGTGGTGCAGAACGAACCCGCGATGCCGCTCAGCCGCGGCGAGCTGGACGCGGTGTACGCCCTCCCCTACGAGCGTTCCGCCCACCCGGTATACGACCGGCTGGGCGGCGTGGCGGCGCTGGCGGAGGTGCGGTTTTCCATATCCGCAACGCGAGGCTGCTTTGGCTCGTGTAATTTCTGCGCGCTTACCTTTCATCAGGGGCGCGTCGTCACCTCGCGCAGCGAGGATTCCATCGTCAACGAGGCTCAGGAATTGACCACGCTGCCGGATTTCAAAGGCTACATTCACGATATCGGCGGCCCCACCGCCAATTTCCGGGCGCCTGCCTGCGAAAAGCAGCTCCGCGAGGGCTGCTGTAAAAACCGTCAGTGCCTTTTTCCAACCCCGTGCAAGAACCTGCGCGTGAGCCACGACGAGCTGATTGGCATCCTGCGCCGCGTGCGCTCGCTGCCCCGTGTAAAAAAGGTGTTCATCCGCTCCGGCATCCGGTTTGATTACCTGATGGCGGACAATAACCCCACGTTTTTGCGCGAGTTGTGCGAGCACCACATCAGCGGTCAGCTGAAAGTCGCCCCGGAGCATATCAGCCCGGCCGTGCTCGATAAAATGGGCAAGCCGCGGCGTGAAATTTATGACGCGTTTGTGCAAAAGTACGAGGATGTGAACCGCAGGCTGGGGTTAAAGCAATATCTGGTGCCTTACCTGATGAGCAGCCATCCCGGGTGCACGCTGGCCGACGCGATTCTGCTGGCTGAGTACCTGCGCGACACCGGCCATCAACCGGAACAGGTGCAGGATTTTTACCCCACCCCGGGCACGCTGAGCACCTGCATGTACTATACCGGCCTGGACCCCCGCGCCATGAAGCCGGTCTATGTGCCGAAAACCCAGCATGAAAAAGCGATGCAACGCGCGCTGATGCAGTGGCGCAACCCGGTAAACCATCCCCTGATCCGCGAGGCGCTTCGGTTAAGCAACCGGGAGGATCTGATCGGCTTTGGGCGCGACTGTCTGGTGCCGCCGCGCGAGATTCGCGGCGGAAGGGGCTTTGGCGGCGCGGATCGCGGCGCTTCCGTAAGCCGTGACCCCCAACGGGGCTATCGCACGGCCGAATCGGGCCGCAGCCGGCGTGCTGAGCCTCGGGGCACAGCAGACAGCCAAAACCGCGCGGGGTATGGCGGCGCGCGCGCACCCAAGGGTGGCGGAAGGGGCAGAACCCCAAAATAAGACCATTAAGTATCCCAGAAACGCTGATTACGCGGCACCCCCGCCGCAGTAAAACCGGGACAAGGGCAACTTGTCCCGGTTTTGCTGCGGCGGGGGACTGATAACAGCTTGAGGCGGTCGCATCTATGCGGCCGCCTCAGTAGCGTTGGAAAAACCGGATGCTTTCTCAGTGTTTACAACCTGCCGCTTAGCGGGGAAGCGGGTCGGCGTCCGCAGGGTAGGTAACCCATTCCCATTTATCCTCGCTGATGTTGTAGTTATATTGCAGCTTGCCGTTATGGTCGTAGTAGCCGCTATCCGTGGACCAGCCGGTAATGCAGAACTGCAACACGTTCAGGTTTGCGTAACTGCTGGGGTGGTAGAAGGTGAACTGACCGTGGCTGGTGCTTTCCCCTTCCGACAGGCCAACGTTGTAGGAGCCTTCCAGCACGTCCGTATCGCCTTGGGTGCTCATGGCGATGGGCTGCAACGAAGCGTCATAACCAAGGATTTCGAAACGCACCTGCGAGATATCCATGTTGGACAGGTTACGCAGCGTAATATAAGGCTTGCCGTTCTTGATCTTCAAATCGGTCACGGATACGGCATGGCGGAGGGTGCCCACATCCACATAAACGTCAACGGTAAAGTTGCCGTCCTCGGTGGTGCCGGTGACCTTGCAGCGGCCCCAACGGCGGCCGACCACTTTGAACCGGTTGGTGGTGCCGCTCACGGTGGCGATGCTTTCATCGCTGCTGACCCAGGTCATATTCTTGTTGGTAGCGTTGGCGGGCGCGATGGTGGCGGTAAAGCTACCATGGTAATCGGTCCCGACCCGCACATCCATATATTTGTAGCTCACGCCCGTTACGGGCACGATCACCTGAACGGTTGTGGACGCGCGTTTTTTGCTGCCGTCGGCGGTGTAGGCATACACAACGGTTTTGCCGCCGGAAAGCGCCGTGACCACGCCGTTTTCATCCACGGTGGCGATCTTCTTGTTTTTAACTTGATAGGTTACGGATTTATCCGTCGCGCTGTCCGGCGATACGGTCGTGTACAGCTGCGTGGTTTCGCCAACCAGCACGGAGTAGAGGCTGTTGTCAAACGCGATGCTCTGCGCCAGCTCCAGCCCGCGCACCGGGACGCTGGCCTTGATGGACGGGTCGGCGTTGCACTGGGCGGTAATCTGCGTTTCGCCAACGCTTTCAAAGGTTACCTGCCCTTTGCTGTTGACGGTAGCGATGCTTTCATCCGCCGAGGTCCAGGTAATGGATTTATCGCCGGTGTTGCTGGGGTACACCGTCGCCTTGAACTGCACCTTGCGGCCCGCGGCGGCCTGCGCGGTCTCGGGGGAAATTTCCACACTCTCCGGCGCTTGGGCTACCGTTACGGCCACAACGGCTTTGGCATAGCCGTCTGTGGAGCGAATGGTAATCTTCGTGGTGCCGCGCGCAATGCCCGTGACCACGCCGTCCGGCGAAACCGTCGCCACGGATTCCCGCGCGGAAGAATAGGTTACGCTTCGAAGCGTCGCGTCGGCAGGCTCATAGGCTACGCTCAGCTGCGCCGTGCGGCCGACAAAAACCGTATCGCTGTCCAGCGTCGCGGTCAGCTTGGTAACAGGATTCACAACCTGTACCGGGATGGACGCGGACGCGCTGGGATCATATACGCTGGTGGCGATCAGCTGGCACTGGCCCACGGCGACGCCCTTGACCACGCCTTTGGAGGTGACGGTGGCAATACTTTCGTCGCTGGTGGTATAGGTTACGCCTTTTTTAATGGCCGCGTAAGGCTTTGCGCCGGCTTTGGCGGTGGCGGTTTTGCCAACGGTCAGGAATACGGAATCCACGGCGAAAGTTACGGTGGTTTCGTCCGCGAGCGCGGCGCTGCTAAAGCTGAGCAGGGTGAAGCAAAGCATCAGCGAAAGGAGCAGTGAGATCCATTTTTTCATGGCGCTTCCTCCAAACGGTGTCGGATATTTGATTGATGTAACGCAACTTGCATGTTTATTATAGCATAACTGTGCGGGCTTGCAAGCAGTCCGGAGGGATTCGCGCTCATGTTTACAAGAATTTTCTTCCATGCGGGCGGTTTGCGCCTATCACATGGCAGGGGGCAAACTGAGAGGAGCCGTGTAATCCGAGCGTATCTTCCCGGTGGATAGCAGCGGAATGCGATCCGGCGTTTGCGGGGCGGTTTACGTTTCTTTGGCGGCGGAGCGATGGGGAAAAAAACGGCGGTTGATCGGCTTTGCCCGCTAAGGCAAACGAAAAAGCGGATTCCCGAACGCTTCGTTGTCCGGGAATCCGCTTGACGACGCATCCCGCGCTCGATCAGCCAAGGCAACCGTCGCCGGTACGCCCCGCAAAGTAAAAACTCAGGCCTGCCGAACCCCGCCGGCCAGGAGGGCGACAATTTTTTCACAGGCGTGACCGTCGCCAAAGGGATTGGCTTCCGTGGGCCAAACGGGCGTTACGGTCAGCTTTTGGGCAATATCGGCCTGCTCCGGCTTTGCCAGCACGTTACACCGGTTCACCATGGTTTCCGGCCACACGGCATAATTAAAGATGGTTACGCAGGGCACTTTGGCAAAGAAGGCTTCCCGCTGCACCCCGCCGGAATCCGTGACAACCCGCTCAGCGCCGGCGACCAGCGCGACCGATTCCAGATAGCCAAGCGGAGCCAGCAGCCGCACGCGCGTGAGGCCGAGCCGATCCCGCAGCCGCTCCGCCGCGACGTGGTTGCGCGGATGCACGGGGTACAGCGTCGGAAAGGGAAGGCTTTCCATCGCCAGCAGAATTTCGGAAAGCGCGGCGTCGTCCCGGGTGTTTTCCTCGCGGTGGCAGGTCAGGTAATAAAAATGTTCGGGAACAGCCACGGGCGAACCGGACAGCGAGGGTAGCGTGTCCGGCACGCGCCCGCCGTTAAACTGGCGGTAGTAGTTGAAAGCGTCGTACATGGGGTCGCCCACCAGCCAGGCGCGGTCGGCCAGGTTTTCTAGCCGGAGGGATTGCATCGCGCTGGGCGCACAGGCAAACAGCATACTGGCCATATGGTCGGTCAGCACGCGGTTGATTTCCTCGGGGTTGGCAAGGCTGCCAAGGCGATTGCCGGCCTCCACATGCAAAACGGGAATGTGCAGCTTTACGGCCGCAAGCGCTGCCGCGAGGGTGGAGTTGGTATCGCCGTAAACCAAAAGCGCGTCCGGGGTTTCCTTCAGCAGCACTTCTTCCAGCGCGGTGAGCATACGGGCGGTCATCTGCGCGTGCGTGCCGCCGGATATGCCCAGATCGTAATCCGGCTTGGGAATGTGCAGTTCCGAAAAAAACACGTCGCTCATCTGAGGATCGTAATGCTGCCCGGTGTGGACGAGGATTTCGTCATGCTCGGCGCGCAGCACCCGGGACATGGCCGCCGCCTTGATAAACTGCGGCCTTGCCCCGACAACGGTGACAATTTTCAATGCGCCGCCTCCTTTATTGGTGAGTGGGAACGTGCGCCGCATCGGCGCGCGGGGCACGCGGGGGCCGATCCACGCGAGGGGCATAGGTCAACCGACGCGCACGCAGAAACAACCGACACGAACGAGGGGGGCAACCGACGCGCAGGGCATAGGTCAGCCGACGCGCACGCGGGGTTCGGCCGACGCGCGGGCACGGTCAACCGATGCGAACGAAGGGGCAACTGACGCGCACGCAGAAACAACCGACTCGCACGCGGGGTTCAGCCGATGCGCTGGGCAAGTTCAACCGATGCGAACGAGGAGGTCTACCGACAGGCAGGGCGTAGGATTTCAGCACGATGCGTTTTCCAACACCTCCGCAAGCGATGCGGCGATGGTTCGGTAGCTGAAGGCCTCCACAACCTCGCGGTTGGGGGCGAAAGGCAGGGGGCTGTGGGAAAGCTTCGCCCGGCAGAGCGTCAGGAGATACTCCCGCAGGCGGGGCGCGTCGGCGGCGTCCGTAGCCTGCTCGTACCCAACGCCAATGGCGGTCCGGTCCACCAGCGCGCGGGCTTCGCTCCCGGGCACCGACCCGCTGACGCAGCACAGCACGGGGCGGTTGGCCATCATATATTCCAGCAGCTTGCCCGTAACCACGCCCTGCCGCTCCGGCGTGTTCCAGGTTGCCATCAAAAGCACATCCGCCGCCTGCTGCAACGCGAGCGAATCCGCCCGGGGGAGCATGCCGTGATCCGTTACCGAGCCTTCCAGCCCATACTGCGCCGCCTGCGCAAGGAAGGTTGCGCCCTGCCGCCCGGCATAATGGAAGCGGAACTGTCCCGGATTGCAAACCCCCTGATCGCACAGTTCCCGAGCCGCGCGAAACACGGGGGTCACATCGCTGAACCCCGGGTACATCTGCCCGCAGTAGGCAATGGAAAGTGCGCTTTCCGAAAACCGAAAAACGGGCAGGCGCTCCACATCCTCCGGGTCGTAGCCGTTGGGCACAATCTGCCCGAAGGTTTCCAGGTTCATCATCCGAAGCGTGCCCTGCGCGACGCCGGTGATCGCGTCGGCATTTTTTCGCACCCTGCGCAGGTAACGGGTCAGCCAGCCCTTTTGCCACCGGAAGGGTACGCTGGCCTCGTCGCGAAAATCGGCGACCCAGCGATCCGCCACGCGGAACCGTTTGGCCCGCCGCGCCACGGTATGCACGCTCAGCGGCCCATAGCAGGAAAACACAAGGTCGAAGTGCCTGTCCATCGCAAGCAGCTTCCGGGTACACGCCCGCGCGAAGGCCATATCGCCGCGATGAAAAAGCCACAGATACAGCGCGTTGAGCCAGCGCGCGCCGGGGGCTGCCGATGCTTGCGCGGTCTTCGGCACGCTTTGGCCGACGTTTTGATCGGCTTCGTTTTGCGCTTTGGCTAAAGCTGCGCTGCGCTGCATGGCTTCCTCCGTCATGCCCTGTTCGGGAAGCACAGGCCGGTCCGTGAGCGTGCGCGTAACCTCGGCGCTTTGGCCGCGTTCCTTCCACCACCGAAACAGGCTGCGCTCGCGCACAACCTGCACGTCCGCAAGCTCGGCAAGGTCCGCCGCCAAAAGTGGGTCGCGGAGCGTTCCGAGGCTCCCGGCGCACAGCACGGTTACCTCGTAGCCCATACGGGTCAGGTATTTAGCCAGCTTGGTGGGCCGCACCGCGCCGATGACGTTTTGCGGCGCAAAGTAATAGCTGATGAACAGGATGCGTTTGCTCACGCCCGGTTTCCCCCTTTCGCCGCGTTGGGGAACAGGGTTTCCAGCAGCTTTTCACTGCGGCAGTATTCATTCCAGCGCGCTTGGGAAGCGGCGCGCATAGTTTCCGCCGTTTCGCGCGGCAGGGCCGCTACGGCTTCCAGCGTTGCCAGCACGGCCGATGCGCCGCCCTCCGGGGGGTACAGCCAGCCGAAGCGCTCGTCCACCATTTCGGGGATGCCGTTGATGCGGGGGGCCACCACCAGCACGCCTGCGTGCATCGCCTCCATGATCGATACGGGCACGCCCTCGCTGCGGCTGGTGTTCACAAACACGTCAAAGGGCTGCACGGCGTAATAGTGCTGCACCTGTTCCTGATCGACCCTGCCGGTGATTTCAAACTCAATGTTGTGCATCTCGCCAAGCTTTTGCGCGGCGTAGGCCCGCACGGTTTTTTCGTCCGGCCCGCCGCCGATGTGCATCCAGCGCACGCGGCCGCCCCGCCACAGGGCCAGCGCGTCAATCAGCACCGGAATCTGCTTGCGTTCAATCACTGCCGCGCAACTGACGATGCGTAACACGCCATCCTGATAAAACGGCGCGGGGAACCGCTCCCGGGCCTCGTCGCCCTTGGACCCCAGCGCGATCACGTGCAGCTTTTGCGCGGGGATTGAGGCGCAGGCGGTCAGGTGCTCCACCGCGTCGCGGCTGATGGGGTAAATCGCGTCCAACTGCTCGCCGATGAAGGTTTTCATCAGGTACGGATTCATGGGGTTGGCTTCGCGGTTGATGTCAAAATGGTGCGCGCGCGCGATGGCGCGCAGGGCGGGGCGGCGTTTTTTGCAAAGCGCAGCCGCAAACCCGTCGTAGCTCATCCAGAAGGAGTAGAGGGTGGCTGTTTCCTCCGGGCGGAGAACGGCGCATACCCAGTTGGCCAGCATCCGCCCCCGGTAGGTGAACAGCAGCAGCTTGGCGGCGTTCACCGGGGTCAGCCGACCCTCCCGATAAAGGTGTTTCAGCTCCTGCCAGAACAAGGGCGAAAAGGGCGCCGAAAGCTTGGCCCGAAGCTCCCCAAGCGCGGGCCGTTGCACAGAAATCCGCTCCGGGCGCGGCTCGGTTACATCCGCCACGCCGTAGTAGCTGCAAAGCACCACACGGTCAAAGTGCGACAGCAGCCACGGCAGTTCCTGCAAAAAGAAAGGGTCGGGCTTGCCCTCGCCGTCCAGCCCGCAGGAGCTGAAATAGACAACGGTTGTTTTCATGGTTTTAACCTTTCCAAAACGCTGCCAAGGATGCCCTGCCAGGACATATGGGCCTGCGCGTAGGCGCGCATGCGCGCCGGCGCGTCCGCGTCAAGCTTTGCGTTTTTGGCAAATGCGACCACTTGCGCCATATCGATCGGGGTATCATCGTTGGGCACGCGCAAGGCAAAGGCGGGTTCCTCCGGCAGGGAAGGATCGTCCACCGCCGAAACAAAGGGCAACCCGCGCGCCATATACTCCCGCAGCTTGAGGGTCATGCCTTGGGCAAGGCCATAGCGGTACATGCCAAGGCTGCCAACGCCGATATCGCACCCCGCGATCACGGAATCCAGCGCTTCGCCGTACAGCGGGCCGTGAAACGCGACGCGTCCGCCCAGCCCGAGCGACTGCGCGAGCGTTTCCCACGCGGCCAGCGAACCGTCGCCGTCGCCGCCCACAAAATCAATCCGCACCTCCGCGTCGCCTTGATAGGCCGCGAGAGATTGAAGGATGCGGTCATACCCGTGCCAGCCGCTCATGCTGGCCAGCGCCAGCAGCCGGATGGGGCCACCCGGGTTGGGGGCGTGCGCGGGCAACGCCGATACGTCAACGCCGTTGAGGATGTTCATGGCCGGGCGACCGTTCAGCTCCCGGCCAACGGCTTCCCCGATAACCGTGTACAGATCAACCATCGGGTTGATTTTGGCCAGCACGCAGTCGGTGTAGCGAAACACCTGTCGGCGAAGGAAGAAGCGTTGATTCTCCTCGGCGGTTGGGTAGGTGGGGTATTCCATCACCAGCCGGCCGCCCCGGGCCTTTAGCTCACGAAGCGCGCTCGGCGCGTTGCCAAACGTGGGCATGTACCGTAAATACAGCACATCCACCGGTATGCGGCGGATCGCCACACGAACGGCGGCCATCAGATCGGGAAAAATGACCGTGTGGTCATAGCCGCGCAGGGAAGCGAAACGGTTCTTCCGGAGCAGTTCCCGCCGGCCGTTACCGATCAGGTACATGCCGCGCGGGTCCCAGCCGATGAAGTACGCGTCCCACCCCAACGCGCGCGCGGCGGCCAGTTGGCCGTCAAACTTGGTTTGCAGGTTGTCCCGCCGGTGGAGCGGGTATTTCATCACAAACAGGAGGGTGGGCATCAGCGGACGCTCCCTTCGGTCAATTGCGCCTGATAAAGCGCCGCCATTTGCCGGCGTACCCCGGGCAGGCTGTAGGCTTCGATGGCCCGGCGGTTGCGCTCGCCCATTGCCTCGCGCAGCGGGGGATCGGTCAACAGCGTGTTCAGGGCTTCGGACAGGGCGCCGATATCCTCCGGCGCGCACAGGTAGCCGCCTTCTTCCGGCTCAATCAGGTCCTCATTTCCGCGCACGCGGGAAACCACGCAGGGCAGGCCGGCCGCCATAGCCTCCATGAGCGATACGGGCAACCCTTCCTGAAAGGAGGGGAACAGGAACACGTCGCTTGCGGCAAGCAACGCCGCCACATCGGCCCGGAAGCCCAGAAAACGGACGCGGTCGGTTATATGCAGCTCCTCGGCCAGGGACTGAAGCGCCCCGGTTAATTCGCCCACGCCGCAAAACAGCAGCGTAACCCCTCTGAGCGCGGCGACGGCGCGCAGGCAGGCTTCGTGGTTTTTGCGCGGAATATGTTCCCCAACGGTAATCACAACCGAATCCGCGTCGCTCAGGCCCAGTGCGTCGCGCACGGCGGAACGGTCCACCGGGCTTTGAAACCTTGCCAGATCGACCCCCACGCCGTTCACAAGCGCCGTTTGCCGCGCGTGAAAACGCTGGGCGCGGGCGTAATCCTCCCGGTTGATGGTAATCAGCAGGTCCGTATCGCGCGAAAGGTAACGCTCGGCCGGGTAGTACAACAGCCAGTTTTTGACCGGCGCGCCCGAGTAAAAGTGAAAGCCGTGCGCGGTATAAAGCACGCGCGTGCCTTTCTTCCGGCTGGCGCGGGCCGCGAGGCGGGCCAGCATGCCGCCCACCGGCGTGTGGCAGTGCACCAGCGCGTAGCCTTCGGTATCCATCAGCGTTTTCAGCTGACGGTAGGCCGCGCGGTTGCCCGGGTTCAGCGGGGAACGCTCAAAGGGGATTTCGATGTAGCGGTCGCAAAACGGAACGGTAGGGCTAGGCTCGCCGGTATCGTTGCGGGCGGCGCAGTGAACCTCGTACCCCTGCGACTGGAACCACTGCATATACGGCAGATGGAAAACCAGAATATGCCCGCGCAACACAGTGGCCACAAACAGCACTTTCCGGGTCATAGGCAACCCTCCGCCGCGCGCACGGTTGCCTCAAACGCCGGTTGGGCATCCTCGCGCAAAGCCTGACTCATTGCCTGATCGTACGTCAGCGTGCCAAAAACCTTGCCGACCGCCCCGCCGCGTTTGGCCAGCCCAGCCAGCAGCCAGCCCAGCCCGCGCGGTTGCCAGAGCCGTTTTCCGTGGGCCAGCGCAATCTGGCGCACCAGCGAATCGGTGGAAACAAACGCCTCGTTTTGGGGGAAGTACAGCCCGCCCTCGCCGCTTTCCAGCAAACGGGCCATGAACTGGCACAGACAGTCGATGTAAAGCATGCTGCGCTCGTTGGGCACGCGCGGAAACGCCGGCAGTTTTTGCACCAGCGCCGAAAGCCGGGGGTAATTGCCCTTGCAGCCGTGGCCGTAAATCATCGGCGGGCGCAACACTGCTAGGTGGAAATGCTCGTCCGCCATGGCGGCAAGGGCCTGCTCGGCGGAAAGCTTGCTTTGCCCGTACAGCGTGTTGGGGGCGGCGGGGGTATCCGCGTGGATGCGCCCGACCGTGAGTCCGTAAACGCTCATAGTGCTGAAGAACACAAACTGCAAAACGCCCGCCGCCTTGGCTTTGGCGGCTGTTTCCACCGCGAGGCGGCAGTTGACGGCCGTGTAGAGCGCGGCGTTTTCGGGCGTTTCCTTTCGGTGCGCGATCCCCGCGACCATCACAACCGCGTCGAAGCCGGAAAAATCGGACGCGGACCAGGCCGGGTCGCGCATATCCAGCGTAACGGTTTGAAAACGTTCCGGCGTGGCATTCAGCCACGCGGCGATCCGCTCGCCCAGATAGCTGCCGGCGCCCGCGATCAGGATCCGTTTCATGGTTCCCCCTCCGTTTTTTTCGCGGTGTAATGCTTGCCTTCCTTGCCCTCGGCAATGCCCTCGCGGTTAAACACCTTGATAAAGGTGAGCGCCACGCATTTCACATCCAGCAAAAAACACACGTTTTGGGCGTATTCCCCGTCGCGAAGGGCTTTTTTGTCAATCGCCAGCTCATCGCGGCCATTCACCTGCGCCCAACCGCTCAGGCCCGGCAACACGGCGTTTGCGCCGTAAAGGTCGCGCCACGCGATCAGATCATCCTGATTCCACAGCGCTGGCCGGGGCCCAATCAGCGACATTTTTCCCATGAGAATGTTAAAGAGCTGAGGCAATTCATCAATGCTGGTGCGGCGCAAAAAACGGCCGCTGCGGGTGATGTAGCTTTGCGAATGGCTCAGCTGATGGGTGGGCACGTCGTGGGGCGTATCGGTGCGCATGGTGCGGAACTTGAGGATGTTAAAAAGCACCTTGTCCTTGCCGACGCGCCGTTGCCGAAACAAAACCGGCCCCGGAGAGTCCAGCTTGATCCAAAGCGCGGTTGCCAGCAGCACGGGGCTTAACACAATCAGGCCCACAGCGGACAGCACAATATCCAGCGCGCGCTTGACAAACCGTTGGTACATGGAATGTTCCTCCTAAGTGTCGGCGGCGCCGACGGGATGCGGCCCGCGAAACAGCGCGGGCTGGGGTGCGGATGGCCGCGTCGGTTTGCCCCGAACGCGACAGGCGCCGACGGGGCCGGACACGCCGCCCTGACGGTTGGGGTTGGATTTGCCGCCCCGATAGGTTGGCGTTTCCAAACGCCCGAAAGCGGATGCGCGCTATCGGCGATGTCCCGGCGGCGCGGCCGCAGGTTTGAAAAGCTCCATGGCGCGGGATGTCCGCGCAAGCGGGCTAGAAGGGAGGTCGCATCACTTTGCGGGGCTTACCGGCCCTGCTACCGCGTAGCCTCCTCGGCAGAAAAATCCAGCTGATTGTAAAAACGCGCCAGCGTCTTTTCCCCGATCCCTTTCACCAGCAGCAAATCCTGCGGGTAATCAAACGGGCCATTCTGCTCGCGCTCATCCACAATTGCCTGTGCGGTTACCGGGCCGACGCCCGCAAGGGTGTCCAGCGTTTGAAGATCGGCGGTGTTTACGTTCACAGTGCCATGCGGAAAGGGATCGGCTGCCACAACCGCGCGCCGCTTCCATTGCACCGGCACGCTCAGCCGTGTGGAAAACGCTGCCGTCTGCCAGTGCAGCCCGATCAGCCATAACCCCGCCGCGAGGGCCAGCATTGCGCAGACCCCCGCAAGCGCGGTTGTGCGGCGGGCGGTCACAGGTTTTTACGGACTTTCTGCCCCGCGGGGGTATCTTCCAGAATATAGCCAGCCGCCTTGATCTGGTCGCGCAGCTCGTCGCTCCGTTTCCAGTTCTTGTTTTGCCGGGCCAGCGCGCGTTCTTCCACCATCGCTTGCACCTCCGGGCTTACGTCGTCGGTTTGCTTCATCAGCAGGCCCAGCACGCCGGTCATGACCAGCATTTTGGCCTTGCCGTAGGCGATAGCCTGACGGCTCACGCCGGTTTGCGGAAGTTTGAAAACCTCCCGCACCAGCTCAAACAGCGCGCCCAGCGCGTCCGCGGTGTTCAGGTCGTCCTCCATGGCGGCGTTGAATTTTTCGTGCGCGCGGTCGGCCTCGGCTATAAAGGCGCGCTCCGCCTCATCAGGTTCCCGATCCTCCGCGCCGGTTTCCAGAAACGCGAGCTGGTCGCGCGCGCCGTACAGGCGTTCCAGACTGCTCGCGGCCTGAGCGATCAGCTCCCGGCTGAAGTTGATGGGGCTGCGGTAATGCGCCGAGAGCATAAACATGCGCACCGCTTCCAGATCAAACTCCTTGCCGATATCGCGCACGGTAAAAAAATTGCCCTTGGATTTGCTCATTTTTTCATTGTCGATGTTCAGAAAGCCATTGTGCATCCAATAATGCACGTAGGGCTTTCCGGTTGCGCCCTCGCTTTGGGCAATCTCGTTTTCGTGGTGCGGAAAGAGCAAATCCTTGCCGCCGCAATGGATGTCGAACGTTTCGCCCAGATAGGTCATGCTCATGGCGGAGCACTCAATGTGCCAGCCGGGTCGGCCCATGCCCCACGGGCTTTCCCACGCGGGTTCGCCGGGTTTCTGCGCTTTCCACAGGGCAAAATCGAGCGGATCTTCCTTGCGCTCGTCGGCGCTGACGCGCGCCCCGCTTTCCAAATCCTCCAGATTTTGGCCGCACAGGCTGCCGTACGGGGGGAAGGCCTTCACGCGGTAGTACACATCGCCGTCCACGGCATAGGCGAGGCCGCGATCCATCAGGCGGCCGATCAGCGCGATAATCTGCGGCATGTGCTCGGTGGCCAGCGGGTGCACCGTGGCCGGATGGATGCCCAGCGCACGCGCGTCGGTATAGTATTCCGCGATGAAGCGGTCCGCCAGCTCACGCACGGTGATGCCTTCCTCGTTGGCGCGGCGGATCATTTTATCGTCGATATCGGTAAAATTTTGCACAAAGGTCACTTCATACCCGCGGGATTCCAGATAACGGCGCAGCACGTCAAAAACAATGAACGGGCGCGCGTTGCCGATGTGGAAATAGTTATAAACCGTCGGGCCGCAGGCGTAAATCTTGGCTTTCCCCGGCTCGATGGGCACAAATTCTTCCTTTATTCGGGTTTGGCTGTTGTAAATCAGCATAGCGTTTCCTCCTTTTCGGGTGGCATGGCATCCGGGCAGGTGGCGCAGTTGCCGGAACATCGTCCAACCTCGTCGGAAGCGTTGGCAACCGTTGCGTTATCCGGCGAGCAGCCAAGCCGCTCCGCGTGCCGCGCGAGGCAGCGCTCCAAATGCGCGAGGCGCGTGTAAAGCGATTCCATCCGGTCCAGCATCGGGTCGGGCAGGTTCACCTGATCCAGATCCACATCGTCCATCGCGGTTTTTTTCCGCACCACGCGGCCCGGATTGCCAACCACGGTGCAGTTGGGGGGTACGTCCCTGAGCACGATCGCGCCCGCGCCAATCTTGCTGTGATCGCCGATATGGATAGGGCCGAGCACCTTGGCGCCCGCGCCGATGGTGACGCCGTTGCCGATGGTGGGGTGGCGCTTGCCAACGTCTTTGCCGGTGCCGCCTAAGGTTACGCCCTGATAGATGGTCACATCGTCGCCAATGATCGTGGTTTCGCCAATCACAACCCCGTCGCCGTGGTCAATAAACACCCGGCGGCCGATTTCCGCGCCGGGATGGATTTCGATGCCGGTTTGATGGCGGGAGCGCTGGCTGAGCCAGCGCGCGAGCAGGCTGTGGCCGTGTTTATAAAGGGTATTGGCGATGCGGTGAGCCTTGAGCGCCGACAGGCCGGGGTAGCACAGCCGAACCTCCAGCCGGCTTTTCGCCGCCGGGTCGCGCGCCAGCACCGCCGCGACATCCTCCCGCGCGCGCGCGCGCCGTTGCATCCAATTCATGCCTTTTCCACCTTTCTGACGGGCTGTTCCAGCCAATCCGCGGTTAGGCGGTCCGCCTGCCAGCCCCGGGAAAAAATGTCATCCAGTTCCCGGTACAAAAGCTCCTGCGCGTTTACGGGGCCGACGCCCTCCGCCGCTTTCCGGGTATAGGTGCCGTCCGGCTGCATCTGCCAGCTTTTCTGATTATCGTCCAGTTGCAGGCTCAGGATGTTCTCCACCGCGCGGCGGCAGGCCGCGTCCTGCACGGGGAACATCAGCTCCACACGCTTTTGCAAATTGCGGGGCATCCAATCCGCCGAGGACAGATACACCTCCGGGGAGCCGCCGTTTTCAAACCGGAACGCGCGCGCATGCTCCAAATGCCGCCCGACAATGGAAAGCACGCGGATGTTCTCGCTCATGCCCTCCACCCCCGGGATCAGCGTACAGATGCCGCGCACGATCAGGTCAATCGGCACGCCCGCGCCGCTGGCCTCGTACAGCGCCTCGATGACCTGCGTGTCCAGCAGGGAGTTCATTTTGGCGACGATGCCGGAGGGGCGGCCGCTCAGCGCGTGCTCCCGCTCCCGGGCGATCAGGGCCAGCAGCCTGGGCTTTAACTGATCGGGGGCTTTAGCCAGCGTCGACGTGCTGAAAACCGTGCTGTTGCCTTCCAGCCCGTAAAAGAAACGCGCCGCATCCTCGCCGAGGGCCGGATCGGCCGTGAACAGGCCCATATCGGTGTAAAGCTTGGCGGTGCCGTCGTGGTAGTTGCCGGTGCCCAAATGCAGGTAACGCCGCAGCTGACCGCCCTCCATGCGGGTAATCAGGAGGGTTTTGCTGTGGGTTTTGTACCCGGGCAAGCCGAAATTGACCATGCAGCCCGCTCGCCGCAGGCGATCGCCCTGCGACAGGTTATTTTCCTCGTCAAAACGGGCGCGGGATTCAAACAGCACCACGACCTGCTTGCCGTTTTCCGCGGCTTTCAACAGCGCGCGCACAACGGGGCTGTTGCTGCCCACGCGGTAGAGCGTCATCTTCACGCTGGTCACGTCCGGATCGGCCGCGGCCCGGTTGAGCAGGTTCAACAGCGGCTCGAAACTGTGGTAGGGATGGTACAAAAGCCAATCCTGCCGCGCGATCTGCTCAAACACATCCGGCCCGGCCAGCGCGGGCACCACCAGCGCCTCGCCGCGCGGGTATTTCAGCTCCGGACGGTCAAACTGCCCGTATACCGACAGCAGCAGTTTGCACAGGTCCAGCGGCCCGGTCGCCCGATAACGGCGCTCGGAGGACACGTTGAAACGCTTCATGAGCATGGAAAGCAGCTCGGCGCTCATCCGCTCCTCCACCTCCAGGCGCATCACGTCCCCGGCGCGGCGTTTGAGGAGCATATCCTTGACGGCGGTCGCCACGTCCTCCCGCTCGTCCAGCGGAAAATCCTGATTGCGAAGCAGGCGAAACACGGAGGCTTCCTCCGTCAGGTCCTCCGGGAAAAGCACGGGGAGGAACAGCCGCACCAGATCCTCCTGACGGATGTAGCAGCGGAGGTCCTCGGCGCAGGGCAGGTCGTAAATTCTGGGGGAGCTGGGCAGCGAAAGCGTAACGTAACGGACGGCTTTTCCGATTTTGGAACGCAGACGGATCATCAGATGCAGCTTCTTTTGCGAGGTAGGAGCGATTTCCTCCCCCCACGGAACCGCCTTGAGCTTGGGCATCAGGTCGTTCAGGAAGATCTCCTTCACACGGGCGCGCATGGCGTCCGTAAGCATAAAAATGGGGTACGCCTGTATGCCCTGATGGTACAGCTCGCTGTGGATGCCCTCATATAGCTGGTATTGCAGGTTTTGCTGGCGTAAAATGGCCTTGTTGACGCGCTGATACAGCTCCCTGCCGCTAAGCCCGCAGGGCGTGAGCTGCTCCGCGTCCGGCGACTGAGCGCCTTCCAGCAGGCGATGGTAGCGCACCTGCAAAAATTCATCCAGGTTGGAGGTTACGATGGCTACAAACTTGGCGCGCTCCAGCAGCGGATTGTCGGAATTGTCGCCTTCCATTTGAACGCGGTGGTTGAATTGCAGCCATGTCAGCTCCCGGTTGAGGATTCGGGGCTGGTCGTCCTTGCGTCTGCCGTTGCCATCCATGCGCGGTTTGCGCCCCCGTTCGTACTTGCTTCATGCCGTATGGTTCGGCCGTTATTGCCGTGCCCATAGGTAAATCTTATTATAGCATAGAGTGCGCGCCCCTTTCAAGGGCGAACCCACACGGGGGACGCGGGCCAGGTATGAGACAGGCCGCCGTTCCCGATCACGCTGGGTACAAGAACCCACACGGGGGACGCGGGCCAGGTATGAGGGGGGAGCGTGCCGCGCTCCGGGGCTTTTGAGCCCCTGAAAAAACGGGCGGCAGCAGCGTAAGGGCCTGACACGCCCGTCGCAGAAGCCTGACGCGCCCGGCAAGGGCAACGCCCGTCGCCCCGGTTGCGCAACGGGCTGAAATCCTGTATAATGCTGTGGAAAGCCAACCGGAACCGTTTGATAAGGCGCACATTTCCCCCGACCCCGCCCTGCGCGGGAGGGGCGGCCGGCTCGCGCGGGCGCGGACGCCGCAATGCCTTTGCGACGTCGCCCCCAATACAGTAAGGAGGCGTTTCCATGAAAGGAATCATCCTCGCGGGAGGCGCGGGTACGAGGCTGTACCCCCTGACGATGGTCACCAGCAAGCAGCTTTTGCCCGTCTATGATAAACCGATGATCTACTACCCGCTTTCAACGCTGATGCTGGCGGGCATCCGGGATATCCTGATTATTTCAACGCCGACGGATACGCCGCGCTTTCAGGATCTGCTGGGAGACGGCAAGCAGTACGGGCTTTCGCTCTCCTACGCCGTACAGCCTTCGCCGGACGGCCTTGCGCAGGCATTTTTGATCGGGGAACCGTTCATCGCGGGCGAGGCCTGCGCCATGGTGCTGGGCGACAACATTTTTTACGGCAACGGCTTTTCGCGCATGCTGCATGAGGCGGTGGAGAACGCCCAGCGCGGCAAGGCGACCATTTTCGGTTATTTTGTGAACGATCCGGAACGGTTTGGCATTGTGGAGTTTGATGAAAACGGCCGCGTGCTGTCCGTTGAAGAAAAACCCCAGCAGCCCAAAAGCAATTATTGCATTACCGGACTGTATTTTTATGATAAACGCGTGTGCGAGCTGGCCAAACAGGTCAAACCCAGCCAGCGGGGCGAGCTGGAAATTACCTCGCTGAACGACCTGTACCTGAAGGACGGCTCGCTGGTAGCCAAGGTGATGGGGCGCGGCTTCGCGTGGCTGGATACCGGCACCATGGACAGCCTTGCCGAGGCCACCAATTTCGTGCAGATTGTGGAAAAACGCCAGAGCATCAAGATCGCCGCGCTGGAGGAAATCGCCTATAATCAGGGCTGGATCGACAGGCCCACCCTGCTGTTCGCGGCTGAACGTTACGGCAAATCGCCCTATGGCGAACACCTGAAGCGTGTGGCGGAAGGGCGAATCCAATACGACCGCAACCGCGAAAACGCGGACTGACGCGCCTGACGCGCGGCTGGCGCACCCGCGATGCGCAACGGCGCAATCCGCGCCCAAGCCGTCAGGTTTTGCGTTCCGGCCCGGCAGCCGTGAGGCGCGGCGACTGGAACGACCGCCGCAGGGCGGGGGATGCTTATCACAGCTAGGAGGATGCTACCAGTGAAAATACTGATTACCGGAGGCGCCGGCTTCATCGGAGCCAACTTTTGCGAGTACGAGCTTGAAAATCACCCGCAGGATCAATTCATCTGCCTGGACGCGCTGACCTACGCGGGCAACCTTGCCTCGCTGACGGGGGTGCTGGCCGCGCCAAACTTTGCGTTTGTCAAGGGCGATATAGCCGACCGGGCATGTGTAAACGAGCTGTTTGAGCGCGAAAAACCCGATATTGTGGTCAATTTTGCCGCGGAAACGCATGTGGACCGCTCCGTGACCGATCCGGAGATTTTTCTGCGCACCAACATCATGGGCACGCAGGCGCTGATGGACGCATGCCGGAAATATGGCGTGGGGCGTTTTCATCAGGTTGGCACCGACGAGGTGTACGGCGATCTGCCGCTGGACCGGCCCGACCTGTTTTTCACGGAGGAAACGCCGCTGCACGCGTCCTCCCCGTACAGCGCGAGCAAGGCGAGCGCCGACCTGCTGGCGCTGGCGTATGCCCGCACCTTCAAGCTTCCGGTAACATTGACGCGTTGCAGCAACAACTACGGCCCTTACCAGTTCCCGGAAAAGCTGATACCGCTGATGATCAGCCGGGCGCTGGCAGATCAGAGCCTGCCGGTATATGGAAAAGGCGAAAACGTGCGCGACTGGCTGTATGTGAAAGATCATTGCGCCGCCATTGATCTGGTGATGCGCAAGGGTCGCGAGGGCGAGGTTTATAACGTTGGCGGGCATAACGAGCGCCGCAATATCGACGTGGTCAAGACCATCCTGAACGAACTGGGCAAGCCGGAAACGCTGATCGGCTTTGTGACCGACCGGCCCGGCCATGATCGCCGCTACGCCATCGACCCGGCGAAAATCCACGCGGAGCTGGGCTGGCTGCCCACCACCGCGTTTGAGGACGGCATTCGCAGCACGGTCAAGTGGTATGTGGAGCACCGCCAGTGGTGGGAGGAAATTCTCGCCGGCGATTATGCAAAGTATTACCAGAAGATGTATGGGAATAGGTAAAACCCGTTGGGCGTGAGCCAAACGGTCAAATGGAAGGAACGGCGCGCTCGTGCGCCTGCCCCGGCGTGAGGAGCAGCTTGGCTCACGCGCGGCGGGTGCAAGTCCGATTGCGCGTATCGCCGAGGAACGGCTGCGCGGTACGCCTTTTTAGCGCTGCCCACAGGCTGCGCGGGGCTTGGCAACCAAGCCTGACGGCACGGACGAGCTTCGGCTGTTGCGGGTTGCGCTGGGCAAGCGTGCGCAACCGTTTTGCTGCCTCATTTTACCAGCATTTTGATAGCCCCGCCCGCTTGACATCCCCAATGGCCAAGCATATAATAATGCCAGAGAACTTCCTGAAGTGTGCGCCAGCATCCTGTTTTTACCCACACTTCTGAAATGGGACTCGCGTTTGTCGGCAGATGTCAGGCCCCCGTCGAAAGACGTCAGGGGAAGGCAAAACCCGGCAGTAGAGTACCAGCCTGCTATACATAGCGGGTGAAAAATCGGGTGCAGCGGCACTTTGGGAACGCATCACTCTTCCGTTTTGAACCGGAGGAGTTTTTTATTGCCGGCGGTAGGCCCGCCGGGGCCGGTTCCCGGGCAGCCGCGAGCGCCTAAAAACGGTTGCCATACGGCAAAAGCATGCTATAATGGTCGGGAAAGCAGACCCCCCGCGCCGAAAGGCGGGCGGAAGGAGGATGCGGATGCAAAAACAGGTTTTACCCGGCAGCCGTGACGTGGCCCGCGCGGCCATCGAAATCAGCATGTCCCGCTCGCGCGACGAGGAGGAGCTGTTGAAAAAATCATTGGCCGCGGAGGGAATCCAGACCGCCGCGACCGATTTTGGCGGCGAGTTTGTGCCGTCGATTATCAAAATTGTCGAGCGCGCGGTGATTGCCGCGCGCAGGGAAGGCCTGATTGGCGAAAGCCATTTGGAAGAAGGCGGGGTCGCGGGCGCGGCGCGCGAGGCGCTCAATCAGGTGACCCCCAAGGCGCTTGGGATGAACGTAGGCGGGAAAATTGGCGTGGCGCGCTATCACGATCATGTGGCGGTGGCTGTTTTTTTTGGCGTGGGCCTTGGGCATTTGGATGAAATCTGCGTGGGGCTGGGGCACCGCGCTATTTAAGGCCGGCTCGGCTACGCGACCCCGACGCGGCGCAGCGCCTGCGCGGGCAGGAAAGGATGAAACGGCTTGAAGCATTTTACCATTGCGATTGACGGCCCCGGCGGTGCGGGAAAAAGCTCGGTGGCTGCCAATGTGGCCGCTAAACTGGGCGTGCTGCATCTGGACACGGGGGCGATGTACCGCGCCTTTGCCTGGCAGGCGCTCCGCGAGGGCCTGAACACAAAGGATGCGGAGGGCTTGGCCGATCTGGCGCGCCGCATCAAAATTGGCGTAACCTTTCAGGCGGGGGCGCAGCATACCTTTGTGAACGGTCAGGACGTGACCGCGCTGATCCGCACGCCGGAAATCAGCATGGCAACGTCGGATTGCGCCACGCAAGGCGCGGTGCGCAGCCTGATGGTGCGCATGCAGCAACAGCTGGCGGCCCGCCAATCCATGATTTTGGACGGGCGCGACATCGGCACCCGGGTGCTGCCAAACGCAACGCTCAAAATTTACATGACTGCCTCCGGCGAGGTGCGCGCCAAACGCCGCTGCGACGAGCTGACCGCCCGGGGCGTGGCCTGCGACTTTGCGACCGTGCTGGCGGACGTGCAGGCGCGCGACGCGCAGGATTCCACCCGAAAAATTGACCCCCTGAGCGTAGCGCCGGACGCGGTAACGCTGGATACCAGCGACATGACCCAGGCGCAGGCGGAACAGGCGGTGCTGAACTTGCTGGAGGAAAAAATGAAGAAGCGGGGCAAGTCGGCGGCCGATGGCCGCGTGCGGGAATCCTACACCTTTTTTTACCGGATGGCCATGTGGATTTCCATTTTTCTGTTCAACACGCTGTTTCCCGTGCGTTACCACAACGCGGAACGGGCGGACATGGACGCGCCCTTTATCCTGATCGGCAACCATAACAGCACGGTGGACCCGCTGCTGATCGGCTGGCGCATCCGCCGGTATCAGATCCGCTATCTGGGTAAAAAAGAGCTGACCAAACACCCGCTGATGAAAAGCATCTTCAAAAATATGACCATGATCTCCGTAGACCGGCACAACATGGACATGCAGGCCGTGCGCGCCTGCCTGAAAACGCTTCGGGAAAACCATGTGCTGGGCATCTTCCCCGAGGGCACGCGCTACAAAAAAACGCTGATGGGGGAAATGGAAAGCGGCGTGGCGATGATCGCCCTGCGCGGCAACGTGCCCATCCTGCCCGCCTACATTACCGGGAAGCCCAAGCTTTTCCGGCCGATTGACTGCTACTACGGCGAACCGTTCTCAGTGACGAAGTTTGCCGAGGCGGGTATTAACCGCGAAACCTGCGACGAAGTGCTGCGCTACATCGCATCGCTGTACCACGATATGGCGCAGGCGCATCTGGAAGCCAAACGGTAAAAGGCTCGCCGCTATCCGCCCCTGCGGCCCGCGCAAACGGCCCGCGCCGCCGTTTTCCCCCCTAAGGCCCGGCGCGTCGACCTCGGGGGCCTGCGGGGCGCGAACCGTACGAAAATCGAATTTTTGCGGTTTTGGCAATTAAAAAGAAGGAATCGCGTAACCCACGGCGAATAGCAACAAAGATATTGCTTTGGAGGTTCCCGCATGCCGATTCTAGTGGCGAAACACGCAGGTTTCTGTATGGGTGTTCGCCGAGCGGTAATCGAAGCGATGAAGGCCGCCGAGACGGAACAGGGGATTGTGACAATCGGCGAACTGGTTCATAACCCGGAGGTCATCCGGCAGTTGGAAGACATCGGCGTTCGGGCCGTTGATTCGCCCGCCGCGGCGACCGGGCGCACCGCAATCATCCGCAGCCACGGCGTAGCCCCGGCGGTTTACCGGGAGCTGGACGCGCGTGGCTTGAGAACCATCGACCTCACGTGCCCCTTTGTGCAAAAGCTGCACAGCATCGTGGCCCGGTACAGCGAAACCGGCAAAACGGTGATCCTGATCGGGCGCGCGGACCATCCTGAGGTGGTGGGCACAATCGGCTGGTGCCGGGGCAACGTGTATACGGTGCACGACCTGGCGCAGGCCGAAACCCTTCCGGAGATGGACGAGGCGCTGGCAGTGTCGCAGACGACGTTTCCCCACGAGGGTTGGGAGGCCATTTTGCCGGTGCTCCGGCGCAAGGTCGCCCACCTGACGGTGGAAGACACCATTTGCACCGCGACGGTGCTGAGGCAAAACGAAGCCAAGCAGCTTGCCTCCCGGGTGGACGCGATGCTGGTAGTCGGGGGGCTGGGCAGCTCCAATACGCGCAAGCTCTATGAAACCTGCAAGAGCATTTGCGACCGCACCCTTTTGGTAGAGCGCGCGGCAGATATTCCGCCGGGCTTTGCAGATATCCATTCGGAATCAATCGGAATCACCGCCGGCGCGAGCACGCCGGATTGGTCACTTAAGGAGGTTGTCACACGCATGACTGACAAGGAACAGATGGATCAGCGGGTTTCCGTGGAGGAGGCGGACAAGAGCAGCTTTATGGCTGACGTGGAAGCCACTCTGGTCAAGATCAGGCCGGGACAGTCGGTTACCGGGACGGTCGTCCAGATTACGGATGACGAGGTTTGCGTCAATATCGGTTTCAAATCCGATGGCCTGATTAAGCGCGAAGACCTGATCACGACGGATGTTAAGCTGGGCGATGAAATCGAGGTCGAAGTCGTCAAGGTAAACGACGGCGAGGGGAATGTTCTGCTGTCCCAACGCAACATCCTCAACCGCAAGGCTTTCGTGGCGCTTGTCGAGAAGTTCGAAAAAGGCGAGTATGTTGACGGCGTGGGCAAAGAGGTCGTCAAAGGCGGCCTGATTTGCAACGTGGACGGCATTCGCGCGTTCGTGCCTGCGTCGCAGCTCTCCAACCGCTATGTGGAAAAAATCGGCGAGTTTGTGGGCCAGCCCATGAAACTCAAGATCATTGAAGTGGACGAGCAAAAGAAACGCATTGTCGCCAGCCGTAAAGCGGTTATCAAGGAAGAAGCCACCAGCCGCAAGACAAAAATTTGGGAAAACCTCCATGAGGGCGACGTGATTAAGGGCGTTGTCCGCCGCCTGACCGATTTTGGCGCGTTTGTCGATATCGGCGGCGTGGATGGCCTGATCCATGTGACGGACCTGAGCTGGGCGCATGTGAAGCATCCTTCGGAGATTGTCAAGCCCGATCAGGAAGTGGAAGTCAAAATCCTCAGCCTTGATCCGGAGCGCGAGCGCATTCAGCTTGGCCTCAAGCAAATGCAGCCCAAGCCGTGGGATTTGGCGCCTGAAAAGTATCCCGAAGGCGCGGTTGTTACCGGCAAAGTGGTGCGCATTACCACGTTTGGCGCGTTTGTGGAGCTGGAGCCAGGCATTGACGGCCTTGTGCACATCAGCCAGTGCGCCGCTACCCGCATCAACAAGGTGGAGGACGCCGTGAATGTTGGCGATATCGTCAACGTAAAGGTGCTCAGCGTGGACCCGGAAGCCAAGCGCATCAGCCTGAGCATCCGCGCCCTGCTGGAGCCGGAGCACAAGGATGCCGCCGAGGAAGCGCCCGCTGAAACCGGCGCCGATGAGGACGCGGTGCCCGTGGATATCGACGCCGTTGGCAAACAGCTGGAGGACGAAGCCTCCAAGGATCAGGAATAAAGTATCATTTACATCGCCCGAGCTGAATTGGGCGATTGCGGGGCTGCTACGGTCAGGCAAGGCGTGCGCGGGGAGTTCCCCCGCTCGCCGGCGCAGGGCCGTGGCGGCTCTGTTTTGTACCCACGCGCGGCGTGGGTCGCCCCGCGCTTGCGGGGTATGGCGGATCGTGCTACAATGGTACACGAACCGGCCAGAGTGGCTTGAAAGCTTCCGGGCACGGGCCGGGCTTGCGGGAGGATAGGCATGGCAAACATCACGGATATTATCATCGAAGGTAAGGGCAAACGCCTGTACGCGACGGAAAACCCTGACGAGGCGGTCGTTTTTTACAAGGATGAGGCGCTGGCTTTCCATGGGCTGAAGCGCGGGCGCATCATCGGCAAGGGCGAGATCAACAACCGCATTTGCGAGTATCTTTTTACCTTACTCGCGCAAAAGGGCGTACCCAACCATTTTATCCGCCGGATTGACGAGCGCAGCTCGCTTGTTAAGCGCGTGGAGATTATCCCTGTGGTGGTGAAAACGCGCAACATCGTCGCGGGCAGCCTCGCGCGCCGCATTGGCTATCCGGAGGGCACGCGGCTGAAAAACACCGTGATTGAGTATTGCCTGAAAGATACCGATCTGGAAGACCCACTGGTGAACCTGACGCACATCACCGCCATGTCGCTGGCCACGGCGGAGGAAATTCGCCGCATGGAGCAGATCGCCGTGCGCGTGAACGAGATCCTGACGGAGGTGCTCAAGGAAAGCAGCATTGAGCTGATCGATTTTAAGCTGGAGTTTGGCCGTTTCCACGGCGAAGTGCTGCTTTCGGACGAAATTTCCCCCGATACCTGCCGTTTCTGGGACGCCTGCACGCACGAGCCGCTGGATATTGACCGCTTCCGTCACGATTTGGGCGATGTGGAGGACGCATACCGCGAGGTGCTGCACCGCCTGACCGGGTGCGTATATAAAAACGGCGAGGAGGATACCTGACGTGTTTGAAGGAAAAACGCTGATGATTACCGGAGGCACCGGCTCTTTTGGCGAGGCGGTGCTGAACCGGTTTTTGAATACCGATATCCGCGAAATCCGTATTTTCAGCCGTGACGAAAAAAAACAGGACGATATGCGTCACCGTTATCAGAATGATAAAATCAAGTATTACATCGGTGATGTGCGGGAGAAGGACTCGGTGAAAAGCGCGCTTTACAATGTGGACTACCTGTTTCACGCGGCGGCGCTCAAGCAGGTGCCCTCGTGCGAGTTTTTCCCCATTGAGGCGGTCAAAACCAACGTGCTGGGCACCGATAACGTGCTCTCCGCCTGCATTGAAATGGGCGTGCGCAAGGTGATTTGCCTTTCCACCGATAAGGCGGCCTACCCCGTGAACGCCATGGGCACCTCCAAGGCGATGATGGAAAAGGTGCTGATTGCCAAGGCCCGCACCGTTTCACCGGAAAAGACGCTGATTTGCGGCACGCGTTACGGCAACGTGATGTGCTCCCGTGGGTCGGTGATACCGCTGTTCATCGACCAGATCAAGGCCGGCAAACCCCTCACGGTGACCGACGTGGAAATGACCCGCTTCATCATGAGCCTGGAAGAAGCGGTGGAGCTGGTGCTGTTTGCGTTTGAACACGCGCAAACGGGCGATATTCTGGTTAAAAAAGCGCCCGCGTGCACCATCGGCGTGCTGGCCGAGGCCGTAAAGCGCGTTTTTAACGCGGATAATCCCGTGCGCACCATCGGCATCCGCCACGGGGAAAAAATGTTTGAAACCCTGCTGACCAACGAGGAGTGCATGAACGCGATCGATATGGGCGATTTTTACCGCGTGCCCGCCGATAGCCGGGACCTGAACTACGACAAGTATGTGGTGGAAGGCGACCAGACCCGCAACACGCTCACGGAGTTCAACTCCGGGAACACCGAGCTGCTCACGGTGGATCAGGTTGCGCAAAAGCTGCTTTCGTTGGAGTATATCCGGCAGGAGTTGGCTAACTGGGAGCGGTAGAAGATGAGCGTGCAGGCGATTGCGGATCGGGCCGCCCTTGTGCCGTTGTTTATGGGCTGGCAGGAAAATCTGGTTCAGGCTGCGCTGGACGGGTGCATGGGTCAGGCTTTTGCCAATAACAGCCTGACCGCCGCGCGGATTGAAAACGGCGATTTTGTTTTTCTGGCTGGAGACGCGAGCTGTGAGGAAGCGGAGGCTCTCGTAACGGGGAACGAGCATATTTCCGCGCCTGAAACGGCGATTTATGCGGCGAAGGAGCCCGCCTGGTACCCAGTGATTGAACGCGTGCATCACGGCCGGGCGACACGCTGCGAGCGCTATGCGATCCGAAAGGATCGGCACCGTTTTAACCCTGATACGCTGCGCGCCTACGCGGCAACTCTCCCGGACGGTGTGCTGTTACGGCCGATGGACGGCGAGCTGTATCGGTTGGCGATGGCTGAACACTGGTCACGGGATTTGGTGAGCCAATTTTTGAATGAAGCGGATTATGCGGCGCGTGGCCTTGGGGTCGCGGCGGTTCGGGGACGGGAACTTCTGGCGGGCGCTTCCTCCTACGTGGTGTTTCGGGGAGGGCTGGAAGTGGAAGTTGATACCCGGTCGGATATGCGGCGTCAGGGATTGGCAACCGCCTGTGGCGCGGCGCTGATTTTAAGGTGTCTGGAACGCGGACTGTACCCAAGCTGGGACGCGGCCAGCAGAGCCTCCGTGATGCTGGCAGAAAAACTGGGATATTTTGAGGATCACGCATATCCGGTGTATCGGGTTGTGAAATAGCGGCGAGCGGCCAAGGTATCCATGAAGTTTATTCAAGGTACGCCCCGCCGGAGCCAAGATGGGCCAAGGGTAAAAGCATTTGGCCCATCCTGGCTCCGGCGGGGATTTCTCAGCAGTTTAACGGGCCGTTCCTGTTGTCAGGAGCGGCCCGTTTGGTTATGGAACAAAACCTCGCCGTTGCAAAACCGAAGCAACATTTCCACCCCAGCCAAGGATCGGACTGTCCGTCACCCTTGCGCCTGCCTAAAACTTCACCATCCGGTAATACGTCTTGGCTGTTTTATGGTAAAACAGGCCGTACAGCGCCACAACCCCAAAAGCGGAAATAAAAGTGTTCAGCGCGATGTAGGGAACATCCATCAGGCCGAAAAGCTGCAACAGAAGCACCATCATGTGCAGCGACCCGGCCACATGACACACCGCGACCGCAAGCGGCAGGAAAAATACCAGCAGGATTTGCCTCCGCACCGTTGCGTGCACCTCGTCCCCGCTCATCCCCACCTTTTGCAAAATAATGAACCGGTCGTGATCCTGATACCCTTCGCTGATCTGCTTAAAGTAAATAATCAGCGCCGTGCCCATCAGGAAAATGGAGCCGAGGAAAATGCCCACAAACAGGAATCCTCCGTGCATGCCATACCATTCTCCGCGAAGGGAAGCCTTCACGCGCAGGTTGTGACCATCCCACTCCGGGGTTTGATCGTTCACAAGCGCATAGTACCGATCCTGCGCCGCCTGTTCGCCCAGCACGTTCCACTGGGTGGTAAACACGGGCTGACGATCCGCCTCGGCAGTACCGGACGCGTCAAAGATCGCGGATACCAACGCGTCATCCGGCAGCACAAGGTAGGTGCGGTTGATCGTCGCGCCGTGGCTCAGGCAGGGCGTTACCTTCAAGCGATCGATTTTACGCAGCGCATACGTGGCGTCGCCGAGGATCATTTCATCCTCAACATCCTTCGCGCTGGTTTGGATGCCGATTTCGTTCGGCGCAAGGTTCAGGGTTTCGCCTTCCAGCTGGGTATAGGTGGCCTCGTCCATCATCAGCACATCGTGCAGCATGCCGTAGGCGTTGATGTTGTCATACTGCAAGCGATCCTCGGAGAAAACCTTCCCCTGATCCATGGCGAACACAACCTCGTAACCGGTAAACGCGTAAAAATCCGTCACGGTTACCCCCGACTGCGCGGAAAGTTCCGCGTTGCGCGTGGCGACAGCTTCCTGGGAAGCCGCGTCGGACATGGTAATTTGCATGTCGCTGGGGTAATACTCGCTGAGCATCTTCTCCGAGCCGTTGTACAGGGCCACGGTGGTGCCGATGGTAATCATCGCCATAGTGCAGAGGATGGCGATGCTGGCAAGCCCCGCCGCGTTTTGCTTCATACGGTACAGCATCCCGGATACCGTGACAAAGTGGCGCGGCTGATAGTAATAGCGCCGGTTGCGCTTCAGAATTTTCAGCAGAGCGATGCTGCCGGATAAAAACAGCAGATAGGTGCCCACAATCACCAAAAGCACCGCCACCAGGAAAAGCGCGATGGCCGCCATCGGGTTTTGCACCATCTGGGCCATCCAATATCCGCCGCCCATGCACACAACGCCCAGCACCGCCAGAATCCAGCGCGCCTTGGGTTCGCGTTCCCCCGTCTGTCCGCCCCGCAAAAGCGTGATGGGATCGACGGAGCGCACCTGCACCGTATTGTAGAGGATCAGCAGCAAAAACAGCAGCGCGAACAGCCCAAGCGTGCCCAGTAGACCTGTAACGCTGACCGAGCCTACCAGCGGCACATCGATGCGCATCGCAAGGCGGATCAGCAAAAACATCAGCCGCCCCAGCAGGATGCCAAGCCCCAGCCCCAGCAGCATGGAAAGCAGCCAGGTCAGGCTTAGCTCATGAAAAAGCACCCGCGCAATGTGCTTTTTTTCCATGCCCAGAATGCTGTACAGCCCCATTTCCTTTTTACGCCGCTTAATCAGAAAACTATTGGCGTAAAACAGGAAGATGGCCGTAAACAGACCGATGACCACGATGCCCAGCGTCAGGATGGTCATAAACTGGATTCCGCCGTGCACCTTCGCCAGCCCGGGGTTGAAGGTAATCATCAGAAAACTGTACATCGCAAAAGTCAGCAATGTGGAGGCCAATAAAAACGGAAGGTAGGTTTGCCGGTTTTTCCACAGGTTATTGAGCGCCAGCCGGAAGTAAAGCAGCTTAGTCACCTGCCACACCTCCGTCGGTCAGCGCGGTCAGGGTCGAGATGATTTTCTGGTAGAACGCATCACGGCCCATATCCCCCGCGTAAAGCTGATTGTACACCTCGCCGTCTTTGATGAACAGCACGCGGCTGGCATAGCTGGCCGCCTGCGCGCTGTGGGTAACCATCACCAGCGTTTGGCCGCCCTGATGTATTTCCTCAAACATCCGCATCAGCTTGGCGCTGGCTTTGCTGTCCAGCGCGCCGGTCGGCTCGTCGGCCAGCACCAGCCTTGGGTTGGTAATCAGCGCGCGCGCGACGGCGGTGCGCTGTTTTTGCCCGCCGGAAATTTCATAGGGGTATTTGCTCTCCAGCCCCTGCAACCCCAGCCGGGTTACCAGCGGCACCAAGCGGCGCTCCATTTCCTCCAAGGGTTTGCTTTGCAGCACCAGCGGCAGCAGAATGTTGTCCCGCACCGAAAACGTGTCCAGCAGGTTAAAGTCCTGAAACACAAAACCCAAATTATCGCGGCGGAACGCGGCTTTCTCCGAATCTTTCACATCGGCAAAGGAGCGGCCTTCCAAAAGCACCTGCCCGCCGGTCGGGTGGTCCAGCGCAGCCAGAATATTCAGCAGCGTGGTTTTTCCGCTTCCGCTTTCGCCCATGATGGCGACAAATTCGCCCGCGTCCACCGAAAAGGTCACATGGGTAAGCGCCTGCACCTTCTGCGCGCCAAACCGTGTGGTGTATACTTTTTGCAGATTTTGCACATCCAATAACGCCATGGTGTTCATCCCTTCTGCGCTCCGGGGGGAGCTACGGGTACAGGATACCGCCTTTCAGCGGCGGCTGCCATAGCTTAGCCTTACGGCTGCCTTACAGTTTTGCAAGGCAGGGCGAAACCCTAATCAGGAAAAGACTTCGAAACGCTCGCGCCGCAAATCGAACGTGACGGTAACGCCCCCCTCCGGCGGAGAAGCGATCGACACCTGATGCCCCAGCTTATCGCAGGCCTGCTTACAAAGGTACAGGCCGATTCCGGTGCTCTTTTCCTGCTCGCGCCCCGTGCGCCCAATATGCCCTGTGAACCCCCGGTCAAAAACTCGGGGCAAATCCTCCGCGCGAATGCCTACGCCCGTATCCCGCACCGTGAGCACCTGCGGCCCCGCAAGCGCCACGGTGATCTCCCCGCCTTCAGGCGTATATTTGAGCGCGTTTGTCATCACCTGCATGAGCGCCATGCCCAGCCATTTGGGGTCGGAAAGGGTCGAGCCTTCAAACGGCTCCATGCGCAGGCTGATTTTCCGATACAGAAAAATAGGGCGCAGGCGTTTAACGACCGTGCAGCACAGCGGGTACAGCGGCACGTCGGTCAACGCCAGATCGTTATGCAGGCTTTGCAGCCGTTGAAAGTTCAGGGCCGCGTCCGCATATTGCCCAATCTTGAACACTTCCTGCCGCAACAGCTCCCGGTCAATCGGCTCGTCGCTTTGCGCCATCAGGTCCAGCGCGGCGATGGGCGTTTTAATCTGATGCACCCAAAGCGTAAAGTAATCCAGCCGTTCCCGTTCCGCCGCCGCCGCCGAGGCGATGTCCCGGTTACGCGCCTGCTGATAGGCCACGGAGAGTTCGCGGAAGTTCTCCTCCGCCGGCCCGTCCGCTTCGGGAAGCGCCTCGGCGTCGGGCGGCAGGTGCTCCATTGCCTCCCAAAGCCGGAGCTGCCGCCCCGTATAGCGCGTAAAGGAGCGAATGCCCGCATACCCAAGCCCGAAGGCAACCAGCAGCAGCGTATAACCCAGCTCGCGCACATTGCCCTGCCCCAGCAGGTGCATCAGCACAAAAGCGGCGGGCACCAATAGACCCGTGAGCGCGGCGCTGCGAACGCTTCGTAGCCAACCCGCAAGCAGGCGGCCCAGTTTTTTTTCGTTCATTCATCCTCCACCAGGTAGCCCTGCCCCTTGCGTGTGGCAATCAGGTCCGCAAGCCCAAAATCGTCCAATTTTTTACGAAGCCGCGCAACGTTGACGGTCAGGGTGTTGTCATCAATAAAGCAATCGCTGTCCCACAGGCGTTGCATCAGCGTGTCGCGCCCTACCACCGTGCCTTTGTGTTCCAGCAGCGTTTGCAGGATACGGCACTCGTTTTTGGTCAGCTCCAGCTTGCGATCCTCCAGGCGCAGCACGCTCTGGCCCGCGTCCAGCGTTGCGCCGCGGCATGCCGGCGCAACCTGCACGCCCGCAAAATCATAGGCCCTGCGAAGAATCGCCCCGATCTTGGCCACCACCACGTCCATATCAAACGGTTTGGTAATAAAATCATCCCCGCCCATGGACATTGCCATCACCATATCCATGCTGCCGGTATTGGAGGAGATGAACACGATGGGCGCGGTGGAAACGCGGCGGATGTTTTCGCACCAGTGATAGCCGCTAAAGCAGGGCAACGTGCAGTCCATCAGCACCATGTGCGGGCCTGTGCGCACAAACTCCGCCGTAACGTCGCGCAAATCCGCGCAGGGGTACGCGTCGTAACCCCACTTGCGCAAGCCGGAAGCGAGCAGGCGCGCGATGGTCGGGTCATCCTCCACGATCATGATTTTGAACATAAGCCCTCCCGTGGCGAAATGTCAGCGAAGCGTGCGCCGGTTTCCGCGCAGCCGTCCGCGCCGCGGGCACAGCGGCCAAGCGGCGGCGGCAACGTCCGCTTTTCATCATTATAGCCTTGCGCGCGGACGAAGGCAAGCGGCCGCCCGAGCGCGTGCGATTTCCCTTGCTAAAACGGTAAATTTTGGTTACAATAGGCTCGGCGATTTAATCTGAAAATAAGGACTGATACTGGATGAAAAAATTCTTCTCGGATTTCAAAACGTTTGTCATGCGCGGCAATATTCTGGATCTCGCAGTCGGCGTCATGATCGGCGGCGCCTTCGGCAGCATCGTCAGCTCTCTGGTGAACGACATCTTCATGCCGGTGATCGGGCTTTTACTGGGAGGCCTGAACGTATCCGGCGCGTTCCTTGCTTTGGACGGCAAGGTATACGCCACCAAGGACGCCGCCACCGCCGCGGGCGTGGGCACGCTCAACTACGGAATGTTTTTACAAAAGATTATCGATTTTATCATCATGGCCTTCTGCGTATTTCTGTTCATTCGCCTGATGGCCAAGCTGATGCCCAAGAAACCCGCGAAGGAATCCCGCAAGTGCCCCTTCTGCATGCAGCCGATTGACGACAAGGCAACCCGTTGCCCGCACTGCACCAGCCAGTTGGAAACGGTGGAAAAGCTGGACTGAGCGTTTCCGCTTTGCAGAGGCCGAAAAAGTGCCAGAGGCTCAATGAAACACAAGCAAAAAGGCCATCCCCAAAACAGGGATGGCCTTCTTGCTGCGTATGCGGAATAAAGTGCCATGCCGCTCGCCTCATAACCCTGCGGGCTGTTCGCTCGCTTCTTTAGCAAACGCACCGGCGCAGGCTTTGGGGTTCCACCCCAGCCCCGGCCAAGGGTTTCACCCTTGGAACCTGACAAGGGATTTCATCCCTTGACCCGGTTTCGCTGCGGCGAGGGTTGTTCAGCAGTCTGAGGGCCATCCCTGTTTCGGGGATGGCCTTCTTTGCTGCGTAAGCTCATACCGCTCGCCTCACAGCCCTGCGGGCTGTTCGCTCGCTTCTTTAGCAAACGCCGCGGCGCAGGCTTTGTGGTTCCACCCCTACCCCGACCAAGGGTTTCACCCTTGGAACCTGACAAGGGACTTCATCCCTTGACCCGGTTTCGCTGCGGCGAGGGTTTTTCAGCAATCTGAGGGTTATCCCTATTTTAGGGATGGCCTTCTTGCAGTATATGCGGAATAAAGTGCCATGCCGCTCGCCTCATAACCCTGCGGGCTGTTCGCTCGCTTCTTTAGCAAACGCAGCGGCGCAGGCTTTGGGGTTCCGCCCCAGCCCCGGCCAAGGGTTTCACACTTGGAACCTGACAAGGGACTTCATCCCTTGACCCGGTTTCGCTGCGGCGAGGGGGAAACAGAGCGGGAGGCCGGCGACATGTCGCGCCGACCTCCCTCAGCTCAGGATGATCCCCCGCCCGGCTTAAATTTTCTGCCAGCTCACACGCAGGCTGGTTCTGCCAAGCGTTAACACATCGCCGGCATGCAGCACCGTGGGCATCATGATTTTGACCCCGTTGATCTTCGTGCCGTTGGAGGACTTCAAATCCTCAATGCGCAACGCGCTTCCGTCATAGGTGAGCTTGGCGTGCGTGGCGGAAATGGTCGGGTCGCTGGTGATCACCAGCCGGGCCTCGCGGGAGGAACGCCCCACCACAAGCGATTCCATCATATCCGCCGAGAATGCCTGATCCTGATTGGTGCCTACCTGGGTCAGGGTTACGCGCAGTCGCGCGCTGAGCGCGTTCCGCTCCATCACCGGCTCCGTGTGCAGGTCATCCTCGGAAATCTGGGTTTTATGGCCGCCCTGCGCCGCTTCGGGCACCGTTTCGTTCAGCTCAGAGGAAGGGCCGTCGTCCATCACCGCGCCGCGCTTGCGCCGACGGCTTACCACGATCAGCGCAACCACAAGCGCCAGCAACACAACGCCAAGCCCGATCAGGATGTACAGAATATAATCGTCCGGGAAAACCAGTATGTCCGACGGTTTGTCTGTGGGTTGCCCACCACCTCCTGTGGTTTCCGGGGAGGTGGGTTCGGTCGGCTCCGGCGTCGCGGTGGCAAGCGCGGCAACCTTGGCGGCAATGTCGGCAATCACAGCGGGCGTGAGAGTCGCCTCGTCCTTGAGCACGCGTTTCGCGTCCGTGAGCGACAGGTACAGCGTGCCGGCGGCCGTCTGGGTGATCGCGCTGGTTACGTCGGCTTGCAGCAGCAGGAAGCGCTTCTCGTTATCGGTAACCACAGCGGCAAGGGTTTCCGCCGTCGTTTTACCGGTGACGAGGGTATCCGCGCCGCCCACGCTCGCGCGGGCCAGGCTGCCGAATTGATTGGCCTGCGTTACGCGGCGATTATCGGTTTCGTCGGTAACAAAGGCGTAGGTATACAGCGTAAAGGGCTGTTTGGCAACCAGTTGCTGCAATTCCTGCTGAGTCATGCCGGTTTCATCGCGGGTTTCGCCGGTGGAAAGCACCACCAGGCATGCGCGCGGTTTCACATCCACGGCGGTTTGCAGGTAGGTCAGGGCGTTTGCGATGCTCACGTTCAGCGTGTCCGTCGCCGTGCTTTTCTCCACGCCGTTCAGGGCCTGCTTGAGCAGATCCTTGCCGCCGGTCAGCGCAAGGTTGGCGGTATCCCCGCCCGTCAGCAGGATCGCCGCGTTATCCGCATCCCCCAGTTGGTTAATCAGCAGGGTCACGGTATCCTTGAGCAGAGAAAACGAAGCGGATTTCATCGCCCGCGGGGTATCCAGCAGGAACAGGTACGTCGTGCCCAGCTCGCTGCGGTTGTAGGAACTGACCGAGGTGATCTGCACATCGGCGCCGTCAAGGCTCATCGCAAAGTTGGACGGTTGCAGGTTCCCTTCCACGCTGGTAAAAACCGTGGTATTCAGGGAGCCGGCCTCCCCGCTGAATGCGCTTTGAATCTGAAGCGGCTGCGCGGTATCCGCGATCGCCTGGGAACCCAGGCAAACGATCAGCGCAAGCGCGAGCAGAGCGAACCGTTGAATGCGTTTCATAATCTTACCTCCTGCATTTCCTACAATTTCGAAACCATGAATTTTTCGGCGCCAATCTCAATCGAGTCGCCGTCCCGCAGGGCGACCGCGTCGCCGTCCGCGTTGATGCGCGTGCCGTTGAGCCGGGTTCCGTTGCTGGAATGCTCATCTTTGAGCAGGTATGCGCCGCCGTTTTGCCGGATGCTGGCGTGCAGGCCGCTGGCTTGCCGATCCTCCGCAGGGATCAGGATGTTCGCGCGTTTCGGGTCCCGGCCCAGCAGCATCGGTTCCCGGTATTCCAGCCGCTGATCCTTCATACTGCCAGCCACGCAAACCAGCGTTAACCGGCCTTTCGGCTTGGAAGGGGACGGTTGCGCCGCCTGAGAAACCTCTGAAACCTTGGAAACCTGCGAAGCCATCGAAGGCTGTGATTCCATGCCTTCTCCCGGTTGCCCCGCGGCCAGCGCATCCACCACCGCCGTATGGGACCACCGATCCTCCGCCGGCTGATACCGGCCAAAGAACATCACGATGTTTTCCATAAGCGACAGGGGGACGATGCCGCGCACTAGATTGCGGATCAGGCTCTGGGCAATGGTAACGCCGCCGGGCGTTTCGCTGCGCACACTCAGCTTCAAAAAGCGCTCCCCCAGCGTTGCAAAGGGGTAGGAAAACACCAGCCCGGAGTTGATAATCAGCATCAGCAGCCATCCCAAAAGCAGGCCGGAACCGCTCAGCAGAATCGACGGAAGGCCGCAGAAAACCAGCACGTCCAGCAATAGAGCCAGCAACCGGCGCATGGCCAGCGATCTGGCGGCGTTTTTCGCCTCCGGCGTAAGCAGCGTATCCTTCTTGGAATGGGGATCAGGATCAGGATCAGGGTCGGGTATGGGCTTAGGTTCGGGGATTGATTTGTGGTAAATCGCTTTATACAGCTCGCGCCGGAGGGTGTCGATATCCTGATACCGGTCCTTGGGGCGCAACGTCATGCCGCTGAGGATCACCTGATCCACCGCTTTGGGGATGCGGGGCACAAACGCGGAGGGCGGCAGCAGCGGATCCTGCTCCAGGGTGCGGTCGCGCGCGGGGGTTGGGCTTTTGCCGGTCAGGGCGGTATAGAAAGTGGCCGCGAACGCATATTCATCCGTCCACGGGCCTTGCTTGTCGCCATCCCAGTTTTGCTCCAGCGGGGAGTACCCGTTTTTTCGCACCTCCGGGTAGCTTTGGGTAAAGGATTCCACCGCCACGTGCGCCGCGCCGAAATCGATCAGCTTCACATGCTGAATCGCGCCCGGCTCGGGCGGCTTCTCCTGCGCCGTTTCCGTACAAAGCAGGATGTTGTCCGGGCTGATGTCCCGGTGCAGCACGCCCTTCTGGTGCACAAAACTCAGCGCCTGCATGATCGGCTCCAGCAGCACATACGCTTCCTCGGGGCTGAGCGGGCGGCCCAGCGCCAGCAGGTATTTATGCAGGTCCAGCCCATGGAGCATCTCCATGGTGTAATACGCCGTATCGTTTTCGTCAAACAGCAGCAGCACGCGCACAATGTTGGGGTGGGAATCCAGCAGGTGGATGGTGTTTGCCTCCTTATGAAAGCTGCGCAACACCCGCTCGTAGGTTTCCCGCTTTTCATCCTCCACAAACAGGCTCTTCTGGCTGCGGCTCGCAAGGTAACGGGGCATAAATTCCTTAACTGCCACACGTTTGCCGGTTTTGGTGTCCAGCCCTACATAGGTGATGCCAAAACCGCCCCGCCCCAGCTTGTTGCCAAGGATGATGCGCCCGTTGAGCAGCGACGTGCCGGGCGGGAGAATATCCGTATCCTTGCCCGCGGCGACTGCCGGGCGGCCGCAGGCCGTGCAGCGCCCTCCCGCCAGGGTGGGCGTCATGCAATAGTAACACAGGTCTTGCGCCATGAGCGTTTACTTCTCCTCCCATGAGAAATCGTCACCGCACAGGGGCTGGAACAGCAGCGTCGTATCCCCCATGCGAACCTTGTCATGCGCATTCAGCATGGACATCTGGTTGGCAAACAGGGGCTTATCATTCAGGTAGAAAAAATTGGTGACGCCCGCGTTCGCCCCAATGGCGAAAGTATGGCTCAGCGGATCGTAGGCGATCCAGCCCATGGGCTTTTCGCTGATTTTATTATCGCCGGTAATCATTACATCCAGCCCGTTGCCGCGGCCGATCTGGTTATAGCTGGCATGCAGCCGGTAATCCATGCCGCGGTTTACCCCGCCAGTGCAGATCAGCCAACCGACCACAGGGATCACCTGACTTTTGCTGTTCTGAGCGGCCGGCATCCAATCCACTTCCGTTTCGCCGTGTGCGTCACGCACAATCTCTGTGGCGCCCACATCGTCATCCGGGATATCGCCGCGTTGGGTTTCCCCCACCGAGGAAGTATCCACCAGCGATTCCGTCGGGCCGTAATCCTCGGTGAAGTCCGTAAATGCCGTCTGGTTTTCGTTCATTCCGTTTTTCATATGCCAAACTCCTTTCATGCAAAGGGCTACGAGTGCAGGGTGTATGCGTTATGCTTATTGCCCAGATAAAGCGTTTGCCCGCGGTGCATCACGGTCGGCTTGCCGCCGGTCAGCTTCACATCGTCAATATAGGTGCCGTAGGTGGAGTTTTCATCGGTTACGGTCACGCGGGTACCGTCAAAGCGCAGGGTACAGTGCAGCGCGCTTACGCCCGGGGTTTCCTTGGGCAGCGCCAGCTTGCAGCGTTTCGGGTCCCGCCCGATGGAGAGCTTATGCCCCAGCGGGTAGCGTTTACCGTCCGCTGAAACCAGCACGCGACCCGCCGATTTCCCCGGAGCCTTCTGCGCGGTTTTACCGCCGCGCATCTGCCGCCATACCATGACGCCGACCGCCGCGATCGCCGCCACCAGCGCCAGCACGATCATCAGCCACAGGCTGATGCCACTGCCGCTGGTTTGGAAGGGAATGCGCTCATCCTCCAGTACACGGATCACTTCGTTGGAGGAAACGGCAAACGCCTTGTTGGGGTCCTCCGTGGAGCCGTAAGTGTTCACGCCCAGCACGTTGCCCTGCTCATCCACCAGCGGGCCGCCGGAGTTGCCTCCGTGAATGGACGCGTTTGTCTGGATAATCTCGCCGCCATCCTCGCTTTGCGGCCCCGGAATCACGCGCCCAACAATGCCGTCGTTCAGGGTCAGGTCGCTGATCTTGGAACTGAGCTGGCTGTACGCGGCCTTGGTCTTGATGGCATCCGCCGAATCGGGGAAGCCGATCGTGTATACCTTGCTGCCAATTTCAAGGTTATCAAAGGCGCGAAGGGAGCACGGCTGCCGCTCTGCGGTGGGGGTGTTGAGGCACAGCACGGCCAAATCGGGCTTATCCTCGTCATTCATGAACACCAGATTCGCCGGCTGCGCGGTATTGATGCCGTCCAGAATGATCTCATAGCTGACGTCGGTTTTCACGGCGACGGCTTTGCCGGTGTCCGGATCGGTAACCACGATGTAGGGATCCACCACATGGCGGTTAGTCACAAAGTAGGATACGGGGCCGTTGCCCTTGCCGACCGCGAAGGCGCTGCCCAGCGAGTATTGCACAAGCTCATCGCCATAGTAATGGTAGGTGACCACGCGGACAACGCTTTTGGAGGCGATCTGGTACCCGGTTGCCGCCAGCGCGCTCGCCGTGCCAAGCAGAAGGATCAGTGCCAGAGCGAAGGCCAGCATTCTTTTTTTCATTCTCATTTTCATTCTCCTCCGTTGTAGGCTACAATCACTACAGTCGCGTTATCCTGATGGGCGCGCTGATGGCTCTCGACCCGGCGCACAATCTCATTGGCCGCGGCCGCAGGTTCCAGCCGTTGCGCATTGATGATTTCCGCCTCGCTCAGCGTTCCAAACACCCCGTCGCTCAGCAGCAGCACGCGGTCGCCTGCCACCAGCGGAATGGGGCGAACGTTGCGGTCCATCAGTTTGAGCCCTTCCTTGCCAAGGAAACCGGTAATCGCCTTGCGCCGGCGTTCCGACAGTTCCTCCGCCGGGCGTTGCCCGAGGGCCGCCTGCACATCCGCCTCCGCGCCCAGCACCTGTTCGCGGTTCAGCTGCAAAAGCCCGCCGGCGCGGTACAGCAGAATCCGGCTATCGCCAACCGAGGCAAAGTAAAGCATCTTGCCCACCACCAGCGCGGCCACCAGCGTGGAGCCGCAAGGCTCGCTTTTGGACTGGTTTAACGCGAGCACATCACGGTGCGCCCCAATGACCAGCTTGAGCAACCTCTGGGCGGGGTCCTCCGCCGCATCCATCCGGGTAAAGCCGCCAAGCAACCCGCGCGCGGCCGTGGTGCTGGCCAATTGACCGTCGCTCATGCCGCCCACGCCGTCCGCCACCGCCGCCAGCACGCCTCTGCCGGCCACCAGCGCGGGGTCGCGGTATTCGGAGTAGCACAGCGCGTCCTCCTGCTCCTCGCGGGTGCCGATGTGCTGGGCCGTGCCAATCTGAATGGCGCTCGATTCCAAAATCGGCTCGGTTTGAGCCAAATCCTCGTCCATCGCGGGTTCCGTTGACGCAAGGCCGCGCCTGCTTTCCATGCCGCGTTCCGTGGGCTTGGCCGCACGGCTCCGTTTCAACAGCAGCACCGCACCCGCCGCCAACACCAGCAACAGCGCGGGTATTATCAGCCAAAGCAGTGATGGGCCGCGCGGCGGATTCACAGGCGGCTCGGCAGGGATGACCGTGGCCGTCGCAAACGCCGTAGGGGTCGCCGTGGGTACCGGCGTTTCCGTGGCTACCGGCGTTACTGTGAGCACCGGCGTCGCGGTGGGTTCCACCATTTCAGTGGGTTGCAATACCTGCCCTCCCAGCGCCGGCGTGCCGGTCGGTTGCGCTGGCGCGGCGGTGTAGGGCAACGCGGCAGGCTCCGAAAACGCGGGCGTTGCCGTCGCCGCCGGCGATTGGGTTGGCACGCGCGTAGGCGTAGGCTTTTGCAACGTAACCGCGGGCATCACGGTGACGATCGGCGTGCCACTGATGGCTTTTTGCGTTAGGGCTGTATTAGCCACGTTTGTCACATCCTTGTTTTCTGGGTTTCATTGCCCACCAACAGCAGGCTGGCATTATCCTGTTTGGGGTGCGCGGCGGCAATCACCTGATCGATCACCTGATCGGGCGCCGTATCAAACGGGCCTTGCAATAGCCGGCAGAGGACGTCATCCTTCAGGGTGTTGGTGATGCCGTCGCTCATCAGGGCGATTCGGTCGCCCGGCAGCAAAACAAACGGGGTGAGGTTGCGGTCTACCGCCTTGAGCTGCGCCATGCCCAGATGGTTGGTCAGCGCGGCGCGCCGGGTGTTGTAGAGGGCTTCTTCCTCGGGCAGGTAACCAAACGCGGCCCGTTCGTCCAACACCGCGCCCAGCGTATGCTCGCGGTTTAACTGGATCAGCCCGCCCCCGCGCAGCAGGTATATGCGGCTGTCCCCACAGGAAAGGAAGGAGCAGCGGCCGTTGCGCATGAGCACCGCCACCACCGTGGCGCCGCCCTCGTTATCTTCCCGGTGTATCCGCAGGGCCTCCGCCTGCGCCGCCATAAACAGGCCCAGCAGCTCGGTGCAGGGGTCCGCCTGCGGCGGTTCGCTGCGGAAACGCGAAACCATCGTCTCGGTGGCAACCTTGCTGTAAACGGCTCCGCGGTTCAGGCCGCCCATCCCGTCGGACAGTACCGCGAGCAGCCCCTTGCGTTCATATACCTCCGCGGAGGACGCGGCGCACGCGTCCTGTTGATCGGCTCTTGCGCCCAGATGCTGTTTCCAGCGCACCCGTAACGGTTGATTCACTCTTTCCATGTTACCACCTCTCTAATTGATCCAAAACCGCAATCCCGGGTTGGCCGCGCATTGGGCTGGCCGCGGCATCCCCGGCGCAGGCAGCCGCCGCGCGTCCGCCGAGTGTTGCGGGATTCCCTGCTTTATCCGTGAGACGCTCTCACGATGGGGTCAGTATAGCGCGCCCGATCCGGAAAAAGTCGATTCAGGGTCGACATCCGAATCCCTTGCCGGGCGTATGCTATACGCACGGTGGAGGCGGGATCGCCGCCATCCCGAAGCATAGTAAAAACAGGGGGTGAGGATGATTCTTTTTATGTTTTCTTTTTCCATAGCAAAAATTGGCCGTATCAGGGTTCTATGGTTATGATATACTATAACCGTCATTTTTTGACACGTTGAGAGGCTGATCGGAACTCATTCCTTTTCCCCCCGCTGACCAATTCATGTTACATTATATACTAAATCGGCACCGTTTTGACATAGGTACAAAGAAAAATCTGTAAGGGGCGTGTGATATCATGGATATCCGGCGATTCTGTTTTCAATGTATGGCGCCACTGGAAATTGAGGAGCAGGTGTGCCCGCACTGCGGCTACAACAACCGCGTGCGCGTGAACGCCAACGGCTGGCTTCCGTTTTGCACGATCAAAAAGCGGTACCTGATCGGCAAGGCTTTGGGGCGCGGCGGGTTTGGCGTGACCTACATCGGCATGGATCTGGCGCTGAACCGCCGCGTTGCCATCAAGGAATACCTGCCCACCGATCTGGTGCGCCGCGATCAGGGGCAAAGCGTGCTGGAACCTTTTGACGAGGAAAGCCGGGTGCGTTTTGAAAAGGGGCGGGAACGCAGCCAGCAGGAAGCGCGCACCATCGCGGCCCTGACCGACGTGCCCGACGCCGTGAATGTGTTTGACGTGTTGATCGCCAACAACACGCTCTATATTGTGATGGAATACATTGACGGCATCACCCTGCGTGAAAAGGTCAAGCGGGAGGGGGGCAAAATCGCGCCCGAACCGCTGCTGAAAATGCTCGCCCCCATCTTTAAAACGCTGGAGCAAATTCACCAGCAGGGCATTATTCACCGGGATGTAAGCCCCGATAACATCATGCTGCGCAACTCCAACGGCCGCGCCGTGCTGCTGGATTTTGGCGCGGCGCACCCCTACGAGGAGGGCATGGAAAGCGAACATTCCACAAGCCTTCGCCCGGGGTATGCGCCGGTGGAGCAATACAGCGGCAAAAGCCGGCAGGATGCGCGCACCGACGAATACGCGCTGTGCGCGACGATGTACTTCGCTATCACCGGGCAAAAACCGTCCGCCGCCATGGAGCGGGCCTTTGGCGATTCCGAACTGCCGCCTCCCTCCACGCTGAACGTCGCCATGCCGGCCGCGTTTGAGGCTGTGCTGATGAAGGGCCTCTCCGTGAAAGCCGAGGATCGGTATCCCAGTATCGAAGCGCTGGAAAACGCCTTTCACACGGCGCTGCAAAACACGGATTCCCAATTGCTGAACGGCGATATAACGGATCCGAAGATACCCACGCCCACCCCGCCTGTTGCCCCCGCCCCGAAAAAGCGGAACCCCAAAGTGCTGATCGGCGTTTTGGCGGCGGTTGCCTGCCTGTTTGCGGGTACGGCGCTGTATGCGTTGCTGGGGCCGCACCGGGCCGACAGCCTCCCATCCGGCGCGCCAACTGTAATAGCAGTCAGTAAAACGGCCGCCCCGGCCGTACAGTCGGAAAGCCCGACCAGTGCGCCAACCGTAACGGCAGCCAGTGAAACAGCCGCCGCGTCTGTACAGACGGAAAGCCCTGCCCCCACGCAGACCACCGCCAATCCGGCAAGCATTGCCACTACGCCCTTACCCCTTGCGCAGCTCACGAAATATGCCGGGGAATGCCGCCAGATCGATGACGCAACCGTTTACGTTTCGCAGGATGGATGGCTTTTTGATTTGGACGGTAGTATTGACGCACAGGGTCAGTCGCAGGCAAGTCTGTTGGGGCTTACGAAAAGCGACAGTCACAAGGATATCAGCATCCTGACCATCCCGGAAACGGTCGACGGTTACCCAGTGGACGCAGTCGATTTTTACTTCAGCGAAAACTGTTATGCGCCTGAAAATGTCAGGGTTTTAATGCTAAGTGAAAATTTGCGCGTATATGTCTTTAACTCTTTCCAAATGTTTGACCATTTGGAAACCGTAAGCGGTGGCAGCAATCTGGCGTTCTGCCATTTTTACGCGGCTTTTTCACCCAAATCTCCGTATTATCTGTCCAGCATCAACCAAAACGTGGTTTTGGGGCAGGGCGTGCTGGTACACGGCGCAATTGAGGAGGGGGCATCCAGCCGCGCGGCTAATGTGGAGGAAGGCGTTGTCAGCATTGCGCCAAACGCATTTAATTCTATTGACCGCGACGGCAACGAGCAAAAGTCTGCGTTTGATACGGTCAACCTCCCCGCCAGCCTGAAAGCACTCCGAACCGCCTCGTTGGAAGGTTTTAACGGAAAAACGTTGCGGTTCCCGGATGGCGTGGACGTAGAATACAGACTGTTTGGCATCACGGCTCCAGAAAACCTTACCGAAATTCAGGTCGGTAAAGGTGTTACTTTCGATTATTCGAGCAGCGAACATTATCAATCCTCACCGAACAGAGCCAGTTTTGAGTATTATACCTTTACCGGCACTCTCTACCTGGAGGATGGCGAAACGCTGCCCACCCTATACGGCCTGTTTGCGGAGGATAGCCATTTTACCCTTGACTGCCTGAGCGGCGCCGTACCCGCCGATCAAATTCCGGATTCGGTAACCGTTTCATACCGCGACGTAGCCACGCCCGCCCCCACCGCAACCCCAACAGCTAAACCCACAGCCTCTGATGCGGAAACCGTGTACGGCACCGTGATGGACGAACAATCCTACTACAATGGAGAAACCATCTACCGTTCCGGGGATGGCTGGCTGTACCTGAGGGTCGACAGAATCAGTGTCACAGGCTTCGACATCTACCTGTGGGGTATCGCGGCGGATAACACCTTGGACTTTACCTCCAATACCCTAACCATTCCGGACAGGATTCAGGGCACGACGGTATACGCTATTTGCGGTGAGTTTAGTAGCAATATGGAAAGAAAAGATGCTCTCAAAGTCCATAAGCTGGTGCTTCCGATTTCACTTACCGATTGCGGTATCTTCTCATTTATTAAAATGCCTAATCTGGACTCAATTGAAGGTGGCAATTTGGATGTAATGTACTCAGAGGCAGTTTTGCAAATTAATACTCTTCATGCTAATAAGCGCAAGTATGGTGTTCGCTAATCAGCAACTTAGCCTATCCCCACAGGCTGCAAGAACACGCTTTCCTGCCAGAAGGATGCCGTGCCCAAAGGCATGAATATGAAAACCCGCCGAGCGCCGAGCCGGGAAGTGACCATGATTTCCGCGAAGCCCCAAAATTCCGTGAGTAAGGTGGGATCGCTGTGCGGTTAACCGAAAACGAAATCCGGAGTCTCATCGCCAAGGCGAAGGCATACGCGCAGGAAAGCGAAGCAAACCTATCCCATGCCGATGAACCCGCGGATGCCGGGAACCGGGCGGCGCTGCTTTGGGGGCAGACGCTTCGGTTGCACCGTTATGCCGGCGAACTGGAGGCTTTCCCCTATCGCCAGCTGCTGGAACTGCATGCGCTGGCGGATTATGGAAAACAGTTCCTGGAAGCGACGGCGCAACCCAAAACATTGCAAACGCTTTATCAGGATATTTCTCCAAAGGAAGCGGGCGTGCTTTTACCCAGCGATCTTGCCTTTTATATTGCCGCGCGTAAGCAGCTGGCGGCGGAGCTGGAAGAAGCGCTGCAACATATCCATCCGGACGAGATTGCGTTGACAGACGCAGAGTAACTAACCCATTCGAATCAAATCATCACCCCCCTTGCCGCGCAATGCCTCTTGGGCTTGCGGGCTTGGGGGGTAAAGATGATTGGCGGGTAAAAATTGTTCACCCGTGGATGAGGGTTGTCAGGCTGTTGCAGCTTCAGGAGGGGTCGCTCTCCATCGGGCAACCGATGCTCAGCCGGCTCAGCAGCGCCGTCCCGTCTTTAGCCAAAGAGCCGTACAGCCGCACCTGCGAGGTTGGCTCCCACGGCACAGAGGGAAACAGCAGCCACAGCGACAGTTCGCGCCCGACGGTTTCGGGCAGCGCGGTATTCAGCACAGGCGTTGAAGCGTTCTCCAAAAGTTCAACGCCCATTTGGATGGGGTACGTTACCGTTGCTTCGTCCACCCCCAAACAAAACTCCAAATCGCTGACCGCGACAGGCTCCCCGCTGTTGGCAACCGTGACCCGCAATAGCCACAGCGGCCGCGTGCTGTTGTCGGAACGCTTCAACCCGTGAAAAACCAACGCGTCCGGTTGCCCGGGCTGTTTGAGCGCCGTCAGCGGCAGGGTGAGCATCCGTTCGCACTGTCCTGGCAGCGCTAACGCCCCATACGGGCTTGCAGCCGGGGTTACAGCGCAGGCCTCGGCGCGGCGCGCCTCGTTCAGGCATACTGTCAGCGTATCGCTCAGCGGCTTTTGCAACCCAAGCTCCGGGGTAAATGCCTTGGAGCGGCTGGCCACAAGCGCCGTGGTGATGGTCAGGGCGCTGATGGGCAGCATGGTAACCAGCGTTTGATCCGCGCTGTCATACTCCACCGAAAAATGATCGGGCATGCCAAACGGCATCCGCGCGCATGTAAGCGTGAGGGAACGGCCGTCCAAATACGGGGTATCAATCTCGATTTCGTACCCGAAGCGCTGCGCGTAAACCAGATAATTTTCCAAATCCTGCGGCTGCACATCGCCGTAAAGCGTATCAATCTCTTGGCCGCTTTGCCCGCAGTCCAGCGCGGCGCATCCCGAATAGCCTCCGTAATCCAGATAATCCTTCCATTTCAAATCCCCAGCCACAGGGCTGTACCCGTACAGCTGCCGGTATTCCGCAATAACGTCGGCTTCCGTCGATTGCGCCCGCGCCTCCGTGGGCATCGCCAGACCCCCGAGGGCGATTCCCGCCGCGCACAGGCAAGCCATCAGCGACTGATATCCTGTCATCCGCTATCCCTCCCAAACCGTTCGATGTTGCAGCCACCACCCGTGAACCTCAACCGTCTGGCGCCATTGCCATTCCCTGCGAACCTCCGCGATTAAAGGTTTTTGCCACCACCTGTGAACCTTCGCCGATTGGCGTTGCGCTCAATGCCGGTGAGTCTTACCCATTTGACGGTCTGTTTGCGCCCACGCCCTTATACCGGAATGGGCATAAAGCGCAAGCCGTTGGTTTGGGCATAGGTTTCGACCACGGAGCCGGCGTAACCGTGGAGGGTTACCTTGGGGCAGGAGGCAAACAGCGAGGCCACTTCCACGCCGTCCCCCTCGACCGCCACGACCTCTTCGGACAGCTTCACGCTGAATGAGGCCAGCTCAAAATCCAAATCCACATCCGTAGTATAAAACCACACGTCGGTCAGCTTGGCGCAGCCGTTAAAGGTCGCGCGGCTGATCTGCCGCACGCTGGCCGGAAATACCACCGTGCGCAGGTTGCCGCACCCGCTGAACGCGCACCATACGGTGCGAACCCCATCCTTCAAAACGGCGCTTTCCAGCTGATTGCAGCGGAAAAACGGCGCGATACACTTGGATACGGTTCCGGGAACCGTCACAGTCTTTACGCCGGTGTTGCCAAAGCAGGCGATCGGCAACAGGCACAGCGAGCTGGGAATATGGATTTCCGTAAGGCCTGTGCAGCCGTAAAAAGCCGCCGCGTCCAACCGGGTGAGCGTTTCCGGCAGACGCGCCTCGCGCAGGCTGCTGCAATTTTCAAACGCGCCAATTCCGATGCTTTCCAGCCCAAAGGGGAATTGCGCCTCGGTCAGCCCCGCGCAGTTTTGAAACGCCTGCGAGTCGATGCTTCGCAAGCCTTCCCGCATCACTAGCGTTTGGAGCGTGCGGTTGCCCTGAAACGCCTGTGTTGAAATCTCCTCCAATAGCTTGGGCAATTCGACCCTACCGGCGGCCAATTGAGTCGCGTCATAAATGATATTGATCGGCTTGGCCCGGTACAGGCTCGGCAGGATGGCCGTATCCACGGCATCCGCACCCGCATTGGCCACAAGGCCGTAGCCGCCCGCGTTTTCGTATGCCGTCCACGCGCCGTACTGGTTTTCCCGCAGCTGATACGCATAGCCCATGCGCCTGGCAAAGGCTTCCGCGTAGCTGTTCGCGTCCACAACCATGCACAAATCCGTTGGGCAACCGCTAAAGGCGCTATCCGCAATGCTCTTTACGCCCAAAGGCACATCGATTACCCGGAGGCTCACGCAATTGGCAAAGGCATAACCGTCAATGGCCGTCAGGCTGTCCGGCAGGGTCAGAGAGCGCAGCGAATCGCAATCGGCAAACGCCTGATAGCCAATCTCCGCAATCCCAAGCGGCAGTTGCACATCGGTAAGCGTTTCACAGTTTTGAAACGCGCCCGCCGGCACAGTGGCAATCCCTGCGGACAGGCTTGCCGAGGCGAGCGACAGGCAGTTGGCAAAAGCTTTTTCCCCCAGAAACGTAAGCGAGGCGGGTAAATCGACACGGTCGATCTGCGATTCCGCGAACGCCTTGGCGCCGATGACCTCCACGGTAGCCGGGAGGGATATCTGTTGCAGATAGGTCGCGCGGAACGCCTCGTCGCCAATGTAGGTAAGCCCCTGCGGCAGGTTGATGTCCCGAATGGCGGTGCCCGCCAGCGCCTGCGTATCCAATGCCTTGGTGCCCGCGCCCAGCGTAACGGAGTCCAGCTGCGCATACCCCGTAAGCGCGCCCTGGGGGAGGATTTCCATCTGCGCGGGCAACACGATGCTTGTGAGCGTTTCGGGCATCCAGCCGTTTCCGCTCTGCGCCCGGTTGCCGGCAATCGCCGTAACCGGCGTGCCATTCAGCTCATCTGGCAATACCACCTGATCCATCGCGGCGGTGCAGGCCGTCAGGGTCAGGCCGGTGCCGTTCGGGGCGCAGGCATACTCGGCGTCGCACAGGAAGGTTAAGCGGAGTTGATCCGCGTAGGCTTCCACGGCGCTTCCCCGCTCGCCCCGGAGCGTCAGGGCCGCATCATCCCCGGCGAACGCGTTTTCCGCGATGGCGGTAACGCTGTCGGGCACGGTCACCGTACGCAGCGCCGCGCATTCCGAAAACGCGTATTCCTGAACGGTTTGCGCGCCCTGCGCGAGGGTTACCCGCCACAGGCGGCCGCAATCATGAAAAGCCAGCTTGCCAATATCGCGAACCGTGGGCGGCAGTGTGACGCTTTCAAGCCCCGCGTTATGCTCAAACGCGCTGTCGCCAACCGCCGTAACCGCCAGCCCCAAACGCCGGGCGGGAATTTGCAGCTGATCCGTTTGCCCGGTATACCGCGCAACCCGGAAACCGCCGGCACTTAGCGAATACCACAGCCCCTCCCCCATTGGGAAGCCGACAAACTGGTTGATGAACATCAGCGTAAGCATCAATAGAGCGGCCGAAAGCGCGATCCCCATCCGCAGGATCAGCCGCCTTCTCCGACGCGCCTCCTCCGGCAGCGGCAGGTTAAACAGCCTGCAACGAAACTCATCCATGCTTTGAATCCGCTTGCGGGGTTCCATCGCCAGCCCGCTCAGCAGCACGCGCCGCTGCCTGCGGGGCAGGCGCGAGCCCTTTGCGCGAATCGGCGGCAGCGGCGCGCCCGCCTGCCGCGCGCGCGCGTCCGGCAGGTCCCCCATCAGCAAGCAGCAAAGGGTGGCGCACAGGCTGTACACATCCGTCCACGGGCCTTGCTCGCCATTTGCAAGGTACTGTTCGGGCGAAGCAAAGCTTTCGCTCAGCACTACCGTGTGCCCCGTGCCATCCGTCTGCGGTTCCAGAAACGTCGCTGCGCCAAAGTCAATCAGCTTCACGCTTCCGTCCTCCAAAACCAGTAGGTTGGACGGGCTGATGTCGCGGTGCAGCACCCCCTGCTTATGCACCGCCGCAAGCGTTTCCATCGGCTCGCGCAGCATGGCGAACAGCTCCGCGGGTTTCAGCGTTCGCGCGGCGGCATACTCGCCGAGCGTGACCCCGTGTAAAAACTCCATCACAATATAGGCGGTGCCGTTATCCTCAAAAAAATCATGAACGGCAACGATGCCGCGCACCGATTGCAGCGAGGCGAGGATACGCGCCTCCCGCACAAAACGGCGAAGCCCAATCTGGTATAGCGCCCGGTTTGCCTCGGAACAGCCTACGCGGTCGGTTTCCGCGCTGTTACGGATCGCAACGCCCCGGGGAAAGTACTCCTTGACCGCTACCGGCGCGCCAAGCACATAATCCCACGCGGCATAAGTAACGCCAAACCCGCCAATGCCAATCGCGCATCCCAGCAGGTAGCGGCCGCTGAGCAGCGTGCTCTCCTCCAGCGTTTCGGGCATGGCTTTTGCGTTTGCCGGTTGATAGCCGCAAAACGGGCATTCCCCGTCGGTTTCCAGTTTTCGGGCGCAATGGGAGCAGTAAACAACGCCTTCGATCTCCATAGGCAAGCATCCTCCATGAACGGTTACTCAGGACAGTATACCATAGACGCGCCAACGTGTGCGCAAAACCTGCGCACATTAACACCTTACCCGATTTACGCCCCGAAAAAGTCGCCTTTCAGGGGACGATTGACTTGATTCCGTTTGTCTGTTACACTGTCGCACAGGAGGGGATAGATATGGCCGTTCGAATCCCTGCAAACGTTTCAACCGGCATCGTGATCGATCAGATCAACCAGGGCGCGCCACTGGAAGATTTGCCGCAGGCCCGGGAGCTGCCCAAGCTTTCCACCGTGCTCAACGAAATGATGGGCAAACGGAGCCTTTCAACCGAGGCGCTTTTTGAGCGCGCAGCCCTGAACCGGGCGACCGGCTTTAAGGTGCTCGCCAACCGAATGATTCCTTCCCCGAATGTTCTTTTGCGGCTGGCGCTGGTTTTACAGCTGGATATTGACGAAACCCAATGGCTGCTCAAATGCGGGCACCACGCGCAGCTGAGCGCTTCCCGCGCCCGGGATATCATACTGCTGAAAGCCGTTCACGATCACCTTTCCATTGACGAGGTCGATCAGTTGCTTTTGCAAAACGGTCAGCCGACGCTTCTGAAATGAATAACGCTCGCAAAGCGCGAAAACCTTGCACGCCATAGAAGCAACGAGGCGTCAGGTTTTTCAGCATATACGGTTCTTGCCTTGATCCTTCGCCAATTCTCCGGCTGCGTTGGG
>DAOPZY010000002.1:0-180491 GCA_035353615.1 Candidatus Limiplasma sp. | reverse complement strand
TTTTACGCCAGGGGGTTTTTCTGTCTGTCTGTTTATCCTGGGGCAGTGCACACCCCGCCAAGGGCTTTGCCCTTGACCCGGCTCCGCTGCGGCGGGGGAGGCACGCTTTGGGCACCGATGGATTCAATCCAAAAATTCTTCCCGCAATGTAACGCCAAAATCGTGCGCAATCGCGCGTAAATCATCGTCGCCAATGGTTTGACGGATGCCCTGACCGCAACTCATGGCCCGGATATAGATGTCCGCCGCCTTTTCCACGGTGTGCATCAGGCCAAAGGTGATGTCAAAATCCGGGCCGCTGGCAAACGTGCCGTGATGCGCCCAGATGGCCGCGTCAAAGGTTTTCATCTGCTCGCAGGTTGCAAGCGCGATCCCAGCGCCGCCGGGCACCATCCACGGCACCACGCCCACGCCGCCCGGGAACACCACGGGGCACTCGGTCGCGCTTTGCCACAGTACGCGGGTAAAATCGCGGCTGGTGAGGGGCAGCACATAAGTGAGCGCGATCACCGCCGGGGTGTGCGCGTGGTAAATGACGCGGCATGCGCCGGCCGTGACCGCTACGCGGACGCTATGGTTCATAATGTGGGTAGGGAACTCGCTGGTGGGCCGGCCGCCGTTGCGTAGCCCCCACAGGATGCGGTAGCTGTCGCCCGCGGCGTTTAACTCCACCATGCACAGGCTGTCCTCCGGGTCAAGCGCCACGTTGCGGAAAAACTTGCCGCTGCCGGTTGCGATAAAGCGCTCCCCGCTCAGGTTTTGGGCGCATACGCCCATCGAAACCCAGGGGCCGGGGGCCTGGGTGCAAAACGCGAGGCATTCCGCGGCCTCCTCTGCGGTCAGGCGGTAGGTGAGGTTACCGCCGTTGCGCTCGTGCCACCCTTGCAGCCAGCCATCCTCACAGCAGCGGATAAAGCGCTGCATGATCCTTACATCCGTCATGCCCATTTGCTTTCCCTCTTTTGCAATATATTTTTTTCATAGTCCGTGACAACCTGAAACCACGCTTCGCCAACTGGCACGTTCTGCTGTCGGCAAAACTCATCCCAAACCTCGCCCATGGGCAGGGTTTTGCATTCCTCCTGCAACATCATCAGCTCCGTAAAGCGCCCCTCCTGCTGCAATTGCCGGAGCCGGTCGTGCGGCGTCAGCAACGCGGTCAGCAAAGCCTTCTGCATGTTTCGCGTGCCAATCACCCACGCCGCCACGCGGTTAATGGAGGAATCGAAGAAATCCAGCCCGATCATTGCCCGGTTCAGCGCGTCGCAACGCACAATCTCCTGCGCAATTTCGCGGGTTTCGTCATCCAAACGCACCACGTGGTCGCTATCCCAGCGAACGGGGCGCGTTACGTGCAGGGGCAGGCGGTCGAAAAAAGCCAGCAACGCGGGTATTTTATCGCTGATTACCTCGGTTGGGTGATAGTGGCCGCTGTCCAAAAGCGGATATACCCCGGGGTGGGAGGCCGCGTAGCTCAGGTAAAACTCCGCCGAACCCACGGTGTACGCTTCTACGCCGATGCCGAAAACCTTGCTTTCCACACAGTCCACAACGCCGCGCAGTTTTTCGGCAAAAATGCGGTCCAGACTGTTGCGCAAAAGCAGGCGGGGGGCAAGCCGGTCGGCGGGCACATCCTTGAGCCCGTCCGGAATCCACACATTGCAAACGCAAGGGGATTCCAGCTCCGCCGCAAACGAAGCCGCGATGCGGCGGCAGGCGACGCCGTGGCGCACCCAGAACGCGCGTACCTGTGGGTCGGGGCTTGCGAGGGTCATCCCGTTTTTCATCATGGGGTGGCTGAAAAAAGTGGGGTTAAAATCAATGCTCAGGCGGTTCCGTTTGGCAAAATCCACCCACGGCTTAAAGTGTTCCGGCAGAAGCTGATCGCGGTCCACCCGCTCGCCATTGGAAAAGATCGCGTAGCTGGCGTGCAGGTTAATGCGCTTGCGGCCGCCAATCAGCGAGCAGGCTTTGGTGAAATCCGCCATCAGCTCCTCCGGGGTGCGCGCCTTGCCCGGATAGTGGCCTGTGGTTTGGATGCCGCCGGAAAGCGCCGCGCCCGCGTTTTCAAACCCGGTTACGTCATCCCCCTGCCAGCAGTGGATGCTGATGGGCGTTTGGGCAAGCGTGAGGATAGCGGCTTGCGCGTCGATCCCCAGCGCGGCGTAGCGTTCGCTGGCGAACGTATACGGTGTGTTCATTTCCATTCCTCCTCCTGTTTGATGAATGCGAACCGGCCTTTCCCGGCGTTCCGCGCGCGGTTGGTATTTGATTCCCGGCTATGAGAAAGCGTACTTTGCCGGGTGTTCCTGACGCCGCGGATTTTGCAGGTTCGCAAACCGATTTTGTCCCTGCTAAATTTTCGACTTTCTGCTTGAACCCTTTACCCGCGCGGCGGCTGCGGCAGAAAGGTTTGCACGCTGAAACTGCGGCGAATGGCCTGACGCGCTTCCGCCAAACCAGACAGTTCCCCCGCCGCGATCATCTGCGCCGCGAGGTTTCCGATGGCTGTGCCTTCGGCTGGCCCGGCGAACACGGGAAGCCCGGTGCAATCGGCGGTCATCTGGTTTAAAACCTGATTTTGACTGCCGCCGCCAACGATGTTGATGGAGGTAAAGCGTTTACCGGTCAGGTTTTCCAACTGTGTAACGCTGCGCTGGTAACACCGCGCCAGCCCGAGGGTGACGGCCCGGAACGTGTCCCCAAGGCTTTGGGGAGCGGGTTCGCCCTGCTCGCGCAAAGCGGCGTGAACCTCAGCCGTCATGTTTTCCGGCGCTAAAAAGCGGGGGTCTGCCGCGTCGATGCAGGCGGGGTAAGCGGATTCGGCTGCCATTTGCGCCATTTGCTCAAACCGGTACGCGCCGTTCAGCTCCGCGCGGATGCGCTGCAACATCCACAGCCCCATGATGTTTTTAAGGTAACGGATAGCGCCGCCATAGCCGCCTTCGTTGGTGAAACCCGCCGCGCGGCTTGCCTCATCGCACAGGGGACGGGGCAATTCCGTGCCCAGCAGGCTCCATGTGCCGCTGGAAAGGAACACCGCGTTTGCGTCCCGGGCGGGCACAGCCATAAACGCGCTGCCCGTATCGTGGGTGGCGGGCAACAGCACCGTGCTGGTGAAGCCCAACTCCTTTGCCACACCGGCGCTGAACGGGCCAAGCGGCGTGCCGGCGGGCACGGGTTGCCGGGCAAACAGCGCGGGGGGCAGGTTGGCCGCTCCGTACACGGCTGAATCCCAATGGGCGGTTTCAGCGTTCAGCAAGGCGCTGGTGCTGGCGTTGGTGTATTCGTTCGCCATCCGGCCGGTCAGCAGAAAGCTCAGATATTCCGGCACAAAGAGCAGATGTTGCGCGCGCTCGCGGTATTCCGGGTGCTCCCGGAACACGGCCATCAGCTGGTACAGGGTGTTGAAGGGCTGCTTGGCGATCCCTGTGCGCCGGTACAGGCTTTCCGCCGGGAACGTCTGCTCCAGCAAAGCGTCCATCCCGTGGGTGCGCGCGTCCCGGTAGGCGACCAGATCGCCAAGCGGGGCAAGGGCTTGATCCAGCAGCACAAAATCGACCGCCCAGGTGTCGATGCCCACGGTCACCGGGCGTTCGCCCCGCCGCGCGCACTCTTTCAACCCCGCGATCACCTGCGCGTGCAGGTTTTCCGCGTCCCAGCACAGGTGGCCGTTTTTTTCCAACATGCGGTTGTCAAAACGGTAAATTTCTTCGGTTTGCAAAACGCCGTCCCGCATCTGCCCCAGAATATGCCGGCCGCTGGACGCGCCGATATCGATGGCCAGATAGCTTGGCATGCCGCACCCCCGATCGCAGTTTTTACCCTGCGCTGAGTATAGGGCATGCGGCAGCTGAGAAAAAGGACATGAGTTGGAATTATTGATGTCCTGAATTAAGCGCGTTCTGCTTTCGGTACTCGCCGGGGGACAGGCCGGTTTTTTGAGAAAACAAGCGGTAGAAGTAGCTGCTGTTGCTGTAGCCCACGGCCTCGCAGATTTCCAAAATGTTCTGATCCGTATCGCGCAGCAATTGCTTGGCCTTTTCCACGCGCCGCTCCCGGAGCAATTCCGTGCAGCTTTTGCCGGTGGCCTTTTTCACCGTCTGGCTGACATAGGCGGCGGAAAGCCGGTTGGCCTTCGCAAAATCGGCGAAGCACACGGTCTGGTAATGATTCCGAATTTCATCCAGCACAGCCACCACGAGGCGATTGCTCTTGCACACGGTTTCCGACAGCCGCATGCGTTGCGGATAGGCCAGCAAATGCAAAAACAGCAGCCCCATCGAAGCCCTGAGGATCCGCTGGTTCACCGCGACAGGCTCCATCAGCGGGTAGATCATGCTTTCCAGCAAGCACTGGATCGGCGCGACGTCCGCGATTTGAAAATGGATGTAGGGCACGCTGCTTTCGGCGTTTCGCAGCGCGTCCATTAAAAACTGCCCCAGCACATTGTGGGAGCCGATCAGCTCCAGCGCGTAATCGAAAAAAGCGGGCTGCACGATGAAGTTCACGGCCACGTCCTCCCGCGCGCAAACGTCAATCCGGTGCGCCCGGTTGCGGTTGATGAGCAGCAGCTCGTTGGCGCGCAGGGTCACGGTTTCGCCGGTTTCCATGGTGTGCAGGGTTTGCCCGGCCAGCATATAGAGCATTTCCACATAATCGTGCCGGTGCATGGGGAAAGCCGCAAAGCGCGTGTGTGGCCGCAGCGTAATCATCTGGTGCGAAGGGATAAAGCGGTCGCTTTCCACTAAAAAGGAAGGGTCCGAGGCATAAGCCTCCCACAGCAGGGGTTCGCCGTTGAGCAGGCGTTGCTCCTCGGTCGTCAGCTGTGACAGTTTGTCAAATAGCGCCGTATTGATGGGAACCCCTCCTTCGGGCGGTTTGTCGCGAAGCGGCGCTTTGCGCGCCTGCGGTGTAGAAATAGCCAATCTATGCGCAAGATGGGTCAAGGGCAAAGCCCTTGTCAGGGTGCAGGGATGAAATCCCTGCCGGGGTTTGGGGTGGAACCCCAAAGCCATGCCGCAGCAACCGAATCAGAGCGGGCGAACAGCCCGCTGGGCTATGAGGCGAGCGGCTTAACCATGACGCCGTATCTCGGACGACCTGCGCCAAGGCATTTTCCCTTGGCGGGGTTTGGGGCGGAAACCACGAAGGTTTATCACAACCCGTTTCCGAGGCAAGCGAATAGCCCGCAAGCCTCACACCGTAAACAAACCCAATTGTGCCCGTCCGTAAGCCGCGCTGCCTTGTGCCTTCGGCACGCTTGGCGATAACGCTGCATATGTTGCAACATAAGGCCTCCGGCTGGCAAGGGGCAACGCCGACGCACTAAACAATGCCTTTGCCCTTGACCCCTTTCTTGTGGCGGCAACGGTTTTACGGAAAGCTTACAGCGGCCCCACGGCCGCTAAAAAGCGTTGCAGCGTTTCGCCGGTAATGGTGCAGGTGCCCAGCGGATGGGGCGCGCTGGAATACATGCCGTGAAAATCCGTGCCGCCGGTCACCAGCAGCCCATATTCGCGGCAAAGCTGCAGGCTTTGGGCGGTCACGGCCTCGCTGTTTCGCGGGTGGTAACACTCAATGCCTTGGATTAGCCCGCTTTGCGCGCATTCCTGAGCCAGCGCCAGCGAGTCAAACTGGCCGGGATGCGCCAGCACCGCCAGCCCGTCGGCTTCGCGGATGGCGGCGAGAATCTCGCGCACATCCGGGTAGCGGATCGGCACATAGCAGGAGCCTTTGGGGCCGATCAGCTCCTGTAAAAGTGAACCGGATACCGTTTTGGTGTAGCCCATGGCCGCCAGCGGGGCAATGAGGTGAACCTCGTAAATGGAGGCGCTTTGCGCGCTTGCGCGGAGCACGTCTTCCACCGTCAGGGGGTACAGCCGGGCAATCCGTTCCGCCATGGCCAACTTGGCGGCCCGGCGGCGTTCCAGCGTGCCTTGCAGGATCGATTGCAATGCCTCGGGCCGTTTGGGGGCGTAGCAGAGCATATGGACGGGCCGCCCGCGCGGGGTATCGACGCACGTGCATTCCACCGCCGGAATCACGCTGAGCCCGCGTTTGCCGGCCTCCTGCCGCAGGGGTTGCACGCCGGCCATGGTATCGTGATCGCTGAGCGCCAGATGGGTAAGGCCCGCGCGGGCGGCAAAATCGGCCAGCTCCGCAACGGGATTGAAACCGTCGGAATATACGCTGTGGCAGTGTAAATCCGCAAGCATGGGATCGCCTCGTTTCTGTGGATGTGTTTATCATATCACATTTTGCGCAAATGCCAAGCCGCTCCCGCCTGCCCGGACGCTTGGCGGGGCGCGCGGCGGTGGGGTCAGGAAACGCGCCTGCCGTTTTCGCGCCCGGCGCAGGGGGGCGCGGAACCCCTACATACAAAGAAGGGCGGAAACCGCTAGCTGACGGTTTCCGCCGAACAAAGGAGTGGAGCTGGCAAGCTATTTGGCCCGGAACACCAGAAAATAGTCCTTCATGTTGTTTTCCGGGCTGGTGAGGTAATCAAATTTTGGCGGGGTGCGCAGGTATTCGCTGTACACGGGTTTGTTTTGGTAGATGCCCAGCGCGTCGCTGTCGGCAGGGGTTACAGCTTTGGGTTCGCAGGCAAAATCGTAATGGGGATTTTTCTGGATGCGGTAACCGCCGTTTTCCGCCTGCAAAATGTAGCAGCACATACCCACGCTGCGCTTAACGCCGGCGTAGTCGTTCTGGCTGCTTTCCGCCACGAGGTTCACAAACACCATCGTTTCGTCGCTCACGTTTACGGTGCAGTGGCCGTAATTGGGCGGAATCACAATCGCCTGCCCGGCTTTGACCTCGGCGATCAGGCAATCCTCCACCAGCATGCGGCCCTCGGTGTGCTCGTCCTTCACCTTTTGCATCACGAACACCGCCGTGCCCTTGATAACCTGATAATATTCCGGGTAGCTCATGCCCTTGCCGGGCACCTCGCAATGGAAGTGGCCGGCGGTCTTTTTAAACTCGCCGCCTGCCGCGCCCTGCATAATCACGGTGCTGTCGTAGCGCAGGGCGCGCGCCTTGAAGGCCGCGCGTTCGCCGTCCCGGCCGATGGCCTTGTAAAAATCGTAATATGGCTCGGTTTCATCGGTATAAGTCGGGTCGGCCAGCAAACCGAACATGCCCTTGGAATACTTGCGGTTGTAAGCCTCAAAGCTCACGTCGGCCGCCGCGGGGGTCAACCGGTCGTCCGTCGGGTCAAACACAATGGGAAAGCCAAACATGGAAAGCTCTTGCATGGGTCGATTCTCCCTTACAAATTTTTATAGTGTTCCACAACGCGCCGATATTCCTCAGGCTTGTATTTGAACAGCCCCGAGGAGCCGAGCACCAGCACGTTGGCCCCGGCCGCCACCAGCGTGGGCGCGGTTTCTTCCTTAACCTGCCCGTCCACCATGATGTCGATCGGTTTGCCCGCGGCTTCAAACATTTTGCGGATATCGGTGATTTTGCGGATGGTGGAGGGGATCAGCGTTTGCCCCGCAAAGCCTGGATCCACAGTCATCACGCACACCAGATCGAGAAAATCGGTCATATAGGCAAGGGGGGCGATATCCGTCGCGGGGTTCACGGCGATGCCCGCCTTTTTGCCCAGCGAGCGGATTTGCTTGAGCACGCGGATCGGGTGCACCAGCGTTTCCAGATGCGGCGTTATGATGGCGGCGCCGGCTTTGGCGAACGCCTCGATGTACTGCTCGGGGTTGGTAACCATCAGGTGCACGTCCATGGGGGTTTTGGAAACCCGGGCGATATCCTGCATGGTATAGGTGCTTAACGCATAGTTGGGCACGTAGTGACCGTCCATAATGTCAATATGGTACAGGTCGATGCCTGCCTGATCCAATGCGGTTAACTGATTTTCCAGATCGAGCATATCGATGCACATGACGGAAGGGGAGATTTTGTTCATAGGGAAGCGTCACTCCTTTTGGTTTTGTGTGATACGAATTATATAAACACACAATCGGTAAAAATGTCAAGCAGATACGGTCACATTCAGCAAATTTTTCGTTTGCATGTAACCGCAACAACATAATATCGGGCATAATGACCGATTCAGGTGACTGAACGGCGAGGATTCAGGACGCGAGCCGTTGCCACGCGTAGAAACCCGCGCCCCGAACCCCCTGCAACGGATCCACCTCCAGGCGCACAAAGCGGAGCGATTCCGCCGGGTAGGGCTTGCGCGCATGCTTGCAGATCAGCGCCAGCAGCGCTTCGTACGGGAAGTTGGCGATGGAGAGCACGCCGCCGCCCAGCAGGATACAATCCGGATCCAGAATGTTAATTTCGGTTGCGATGGCGCAGGCAACGTGATCCAGATAACGGATGATTTCCGGATCGCCTTGCGCCGCGGCAAACATGGCTTCAAAGTCCGGCGCTTTCGGGTACAGCACAGCGCGGATGGCTTCCAGCCGTTTGCCGGACGCGGATGGCTCGATGCAGCCGACGTTGCCGCAAGGGCACGGGGTTTGGCTGTCCGGCACGGGGATGTGCCCCAGCTCGCCGGAGGTGCCGTTTTTCCCCTCCAATAACCGGCCGTGGATATACATCGCGTTGCCGACGCCGGTGCCAAGGTACACGGCCATTACGCAATCCGCCTGTTGCAGGCTGTGGGCGCGCAGGTCGTTGGTGAGCAGCAGCAGCACCTCGTGCTCCACAATCACCGGCGCGTTCACCGCCGCCGCCAGAGCGTCGCGGATGTTGACGCCGTCAAACGAGGGCAGGTTTGGGCAGGACAGCACCGTGGACTTATCCTTGCTGACCGTGCCGGGAAACCCGATGCAAACGCCCCGAAGTTTGCCGGGCGTTTCGTCGGCGAACCCGGCAATGGCGCGCGTAAGCATTTCAACGGGTTGGGCGCTGGTCAGGTACTGCCGGCTGGACTCGATCCTGTGCCGAAGCACCGTGCCGTCCGCCTGCACCGCCCCCATCCGCAGATGGGTGCCGCCGATATCGATCCCGATCATATAAGAAGAATCAGGCATAAAGGACCCCCTTTCCCATTCGGCAACCGGTTGACCGCGCGGGCTTGACCGGAGCGGTCACACAGTGCCTGAAAATGACCGATACAAAGTATAATACGGAACCCAAACAAAAGCAATAGACGGATTAAAACAACATATAGAAGCCTTATAACACAACGGTTTGTACATTTTGAGTGAAAATAATCACAAAAAGTTTAAATTGGGGGTTGCATTATTATGACCGATACGCTATAATATGGTCATCAAAGCGCAGAAGGCCACACACAAATGGTAGCGCTCTGCCTGAAACGGAAGGAAATGGTGATTTGATTAGCACGCTAACCATCAATACCGCCATTGACAGGCTCCTGTTTATTGAATCCTTTTGCCAGAACAGCACCAACCGCATCAAACGCGTGGTGGATGTGCTGGGGGGCAAGGGTACGCATGTATCGCTCAACCTGAGTCAGCTGGGCATGAGCAGCCGGTGCTTCGGCATCGCGATGGGGGAAACGGGCAAACGCATACTCCACACCCTCAAGGCCCACGAAAATCTGGATGTTCGGCTGCTGTATGTTAAGAAAGGCGAATCCCGAACCAATTACGCGATCATTGAGGACGATCACACCTGCACGCTGGTGACCGAGAAGGGCGAGGTGGTATCGCGGGAGTTGTGCGAGGAACTGCTGGGCAAGCTTGAAAAAGAGCTGACGGCGGGCGATACGCTCATCCTCTCCGGGGACGCGTCCAACACGGAGGTTCCCTTCTTCTATAACCGCGTGATGGAGCGGCTGGAAGGCCGGGGCATTCGCTTCCTGCTGGATACCAGCTCCCGTAACCTGGTGGAAGGCCTCAAGGCAAAGCCGTATCTGGTGAAACCGAACGTGGAGGAGCTGTCGCAGGTATTGGGGTGCCCCATCGGCTCGGAGGCGGAAATCCTTAGCGGCATGCGTCGCATCGCGGCCATGGGCATCGAGGTGGTAGCCGTCAGCTGCGGGGGCGAAGGCTCCTACGTGCTGTATCAGGGCCAGTTCTACCGGGTGCATCCGCTCACGGTGCAGGTGCTCAACACCATCGGCTGCGGGGATGCGTACCTGTCCGGGCTGGCCTACGGGCTGGAAATCAAAGCAGACTTTGAAACGACCTTGCGGATTGCCACCGCCGTATCCGCCGCGACCGCCGAAAGTGACTTGACAGTTGGTTTTGACCCTGCGCGCGCAGCGGCTCTGCAATCACAGGTGGTCATCACAAAGCTGTAAACGTCGGATTTCGGCGTCGGGAGGGAAAAACAATCATGGCATGTCAACTTTCCTTTATGGAGGAGCGCAAGGCGCTCAAAGAGATTGTCAAGCTCATGTTCGACCGCAGGCTGACCAACGCGGCGGGCGGCAACGTGGCGGTGGAGGTGGAGCCGGGAAAACTGCTGGTGTCCCCGTCCATGATGAGCGAATTTCACCGCTGCAACATCGGGGTTGAGGATTTTATCCTGATGGACTACGATAAAAACATTCTGGAGGGCACGGGGGTTGTGAGCCGGGAGAGCGATATGCACATCAACCTCATCAAGAACTTTGACTACATCGGCGCTTGCATCCACGCGCATCCCCAATACTGCATGGTGTACGCATCCCAGTCCAAACCCATTCCGTCCTTAACGGAAGCCACCATGAAAAAGGGCGATTGCGGTTGCATCCCCTACACCAAAGCCTACACGCCGCAATTGGCGGAGAACGTCTACAAGTACTTTCAGGAATTTGGCCCGCGCGTAAACGAAATGCCGCTGGGCGTGATCCTGCCCCTGCACGGGGTGCTGTGCACCGGCTCCAACCTGAACACAGCCTTTTGCATGCTGGAACGGTTGGAAACCGACGCGATGTGCGGCATCCTGAAAGGGTTAATCTGATCCTGATCGGTGGATACCGATTATAATAAATAGGAGGAAAAACCATGAAAAAGACCCTCAGCATTCTACTGGCTCTGGCTATGGTACTGTCACTGACCGGCGCTGCGCTTGCGGAAGCCGACAACAGCAACATTACCATCGGTATTTCCATGGACGCGATCGAGTCCCAGATGTGGACCGAGAACCAAGCTTCCATGCATGCCGAACTGGACAAACTGGGTGTGAAGTACACCGAAGTGATCGCCGACGGCGACGCTCAGAAGCAGAATCAGCAGATTGAAACCCTGATCGCTTCCGGCGTGAAGGCGATCATTATTGCTCCGAAGGATTCCACCACCATCGTTAGCGCCATCAAAAAGTGCAACGACGCGGGTATCCCCGTTGTGATGAACAACCGTGGCGCCGGCGAAGGCGCTGTGGTCGGCTGTTCCGTTGCTTCCGATAACAAAGCCATGGTGATCCGTGAGATGGAATGGGTTGCCGAGCAGGCCAAGACCTCCGGCAAAACCTACAAAGTCATGGAGTTCATCGGCAACCTGGGCGACACCAACGCGGTAGCCCGTCACGAAGGCTTCAAAGAAGTGGCGCAGAAGTATCCCGAAATCTTCACCAGCGTAATCGAAATCCCCACCGAGTGGAAAGCGGAGAACGCCGACTCCTTGGGACAGGCCGCCCTGCAGGCGAACCCGGACGTCAACATGATCTTCACCGCTTCCGACTTCCTGATCCCCACCGTGAAGGCTATGCTGCAGAAGTTTGACATGTGGTATCCCACCACGGACGCCAAGCATGTGCTGTGGGTCACCTTTGACGGCGCCGCCGATGCTGTGAACGAGATCAAGGCCGGCTACATCGACATCGTATCCGTGCAGGACGCTACCGAGCAGGGCCGTCTGTGCGTGGAGAACGCCGTAGCGCTGGCCAAGGGCGAAACCGTCGATCCCGACGCGTTTGACCCGGGCTTTGAAGTGACGCAGGCGAACGTTGAGGAACTGGGCTTCGCGGGGTATTGATTTATCCAACCCTATCGCGTACAATGGGCCTCAGAAACAACTGAAATAGCCCGGCGGCGATAAGCCGGGGCCGAACCCTGACCTACAAGGATGCAAATGAAGGATGGCCTTCATCACGGTTCCATGCTTGGGGGAAGCGGAATCCCTCCCTTCTCCCGGCAGACCGCTTCTTTACAGCGATACGCGCTCGCTACTTCGAGCGGTCGCCGTAACCCCCGATAAGCTTCTGCTGAAGCTCATCGCTACACACCTGAGGGTGAGTAGGGCGGTTGGCCGGACTTGCAGTCCGACCAACCGCCTTGTGATTTTCACCGGTAATAAATGTCTGTTGGGACAGTGAGTGAGGGTGATTGGATGAAACGGACTTTGGAGAAGCTGAAGTCCACAAACACCATCGTATGGTTTTTGTTGGGGTATGTGATTCTCTGCTTTGCCTTTATACCCAATTTTGGCACCGCCTATAATATCCGCAACGTATTTAGCCAGGTGTGCGTGCTGCTGATTGTCGGCTGCGGCCAAACTTACGCGGTGCTCAACGGCGGCGTGGATTTTTCTGCCACGTCCGTCATTGCGCTGTCCGGCGTGGTTGGCGCGTCCATTATGAGCACCACCAGCGGCCTTTTGCCCAATCAGTGGTACAGCGTTCCCATCGCCCTGATTGTGATGCTGCTGATCGGGCTTGTGTTTGGCGTTATCAACGGGCTTTCAATTGTCACGTTTAAAATGCCTTCCTTTATTGTTACCATGGCCACGCAGATGATCGGCTCTGGCCTTGCGCTGCTTTACACGCAAAGCCAGACCATTGGCGGCCTGCCGGATTCATTTACGGTGTTTGGCACCAAAAGCGTCTGGGTGTTTCCCTATACGTTCTTCTTTGCGCTTCTGATTGTGCTGATTGCCCAGTTTATCCTGAACCGTACCAAACTGGGCAGGCAGATTTACGCGGTGGGCAACAACCCCAAAACCGCGCTGATCTCCGGCATTCCGGTTAAAAAAACCATTTTCAAACTGTATGTCATCAGCGGCCTTTGCTCCGCCTGCGGCGGCATTGTGATGATCGCGCAGATGGAATCGGCCGCGCCGAGCTTTGCCTCCAATATGTTTATCGATTTCATGAGCGCTATTATCATCGGCGGCACCAGCCCGCTGGGCGGCAGCGGTAAAATCGCCGGCACGCTGATGGGCGCGTTCCTCATCATCCTGATTAACATCAGCATGAACCTGCTGGGTGTGGACTGGTACGTAATCAGCATCATCAAGGGCCTGATCGTGCTGCTGGCCGCGGCCATGGACCTGGCAAAGAAATCGCGCGTGCGCGCCTGACCCTACAATAGTGAGGAAGTGAGCAACTTGGCAGATATGTGTGAATACGCCCTGCGACTGAAAGAAATGAGCAAATCCTTCGCACAGGTACGCGTGCTGAGCGATGTGACGTTGTCGCTGCGCAAGGGCACCATCCTTGGCCTGGTGGGGGAAAACGGCGCGGGCAAATCCACCATGATGAATATACTGGGCGGCATCCACCACAGGGATACCGGCGAAATCTGGCTCAACGACGAGCCTTTTGAGCCCAAGGACCCCAAAACCTGCGCCTGCGCGGGCATCGCCTTTATTCATCAGGAACTCAACCTGTTTTCCAACCTGACCGTCGCGGAAAACCTGTTTATCACGGACTTGCCCAAGGCGGGTAAATCCCCGTTTGTGAGCAACCGCAAAATGCGCAAAATGGCGCGGGAAAAGCTTATGCAGCTGGGCATTGACAACATCAGCCCTTCGGCGATTGTGGGCACCCTGCCCATGGGCCAGCGTCAGCTGGTGGAAATCACCAAGGCCATTGTGCGCGACGCGGACATCATCTTTCTGGACGAGCCGACCACGTCGCTTTCCACCACGGAAAAGGACAAGCTTTTCCATATTATGCACGAGCTGAAAAACAAGGGCAAATCCATCATTTTCATTTCGCATATTCTGGAGGACGTGTTTGCCCACTGCGATGAAATTACCGTGCTCAGGGACGGCAAAATCATTCTGCAAAAGCCGCGGGCGGAGCTGACCCCGGCGGAGGTCATCAAAGCCATGGTGGGCCGGGAACTGAACAAAATTTACCCGACCGTTGAAAAAACCATTGGCGGCGTTGTATTTGAGGCCAACGAGATTTGCCAGACAGGGCGGTTTGACCACATCAGCATGAACCTGCGGGAAGGCGAAATCGTCGGCATGTTCGGGCTGATGGGCGCGGGCCGCACCGAGTTTCTGCGCTGCCTGTTCGGCGTGGACGCGATCGATCACGGCAGCATCAGCCACCACGGGCAGGAAATTAAGCCGATCACGCCGATCAACTGCATCCGCAGCAGCATGGCGTTCATTACGGAAAACCGCCGTGAGGAAGGCCTGATTATGCCCATGACCGTGGAGCAGAACATCGTGGTCACAAGCCTTCCGGAGCTGAGCCACGGCGCCATGGGGCTGATGGACGCGGCCGGCGAGGACAAAATGACCAAGGAAATGGTGGACGAGCTTCAGGTGCGCACCTACGACCCCGGCAAGCAGGCGGTCATCAATCTGTCCGGCGGCAACCAGCAAAAAGTGGTGCTTTCCAAGTGGGTGGCGCGCCGGCCGCAGGTGTTCCTGCTGGACGAGCCGACCCGCGGCGTAGACGTGGGCGCGAAGTATGAAATCTACACCATCATCAACGAGCTGGCCAAAAACAAATCCACCATCCTGATGGTTTCCTCGGAAATGGAAGAGCTGATGGGCATGTGCGACCGCATCCTGGTCATGGCGCACAACCGCATTACGGCGGAGTTCCATAAAGGCGAGTACGATCAGGAAAAGATTATCATCGCTGCGATTGGAGGGGAAGGGAAATGAATAACCAACCGGCATTCACCTGCGAAAACCGCAAGCGAGGCTCCGTCAAAGATTTCTTTGTCAACTACGGGCTGTACGCGGTGTTTCTGGCACTGATCGGTTTCTTTTCCATTAAAAACCCCGCGTTCCTCACAGTTAAAAACGGCGTCACCATTTTGCAAATGGCCAGCACGTTGGGCGTGGTTGTGGTCGGCATGTTCTTTGTGCTCATCACGGCCGGCATCGATATCTCGGTTGCCTCCAACATGTACTTCTCGGCCGTTGTGGCATGCACGCTGCTGAACACGTTCAAGATTCCCATCTGGCTGTGCTTTGTGGTTTCCATGCTCTCCGGCTGCCTGATTGGCAGCATCAACGGCCTGTTCATCGCCAAGTTCAAGATGCTGCCCTTCATTACCACGCTGGCTACCAGCAGCATCGCGCGCGGGCTGGGGCTGCTGGTGTCCCATACCAAGCTGATTGTGTTGGATCAAAGCGCGTTTGTGGTATCCAACACGCGCATCCTGGGCGTGCCGCTGGTGGCGTACATCTTTGTGCTGATGGCCGTGATCGGCCACGTGATCCTCAGGCGAACTACGTTTGGCCGGCAACTGTTTGCCTGCGGCAACAACCTGCAGGGCGCTAAAAAGATTGGCATCAACGGTGAAAAAACCATCTTTCTGGCGTACCTGTTCTGCGGCGCCATGGCCGGGCTGGCCGGCATGATGAACGCTTGCAACCTGTCCTCGGTAAACCAGAACTTCGCCATTGGCGATGAGTTTGTGGTCATTTCCTCGGCGGTTGTCGGCGGCGCCAGCCTGTTTGGCGGCAAGGGCCGCGTGCTCCCCGGCGCGCTAATCGGTATCCTGATGGTGCAGGTAATCATGAATGGCTTGACATTGATCCAAGCTTCGCCGTATATTTACACTGTAATACGCGGTTTGGTCATCTTTGTGGCCGTTATGATTGATTCCATCAAATTCAGCGGTGAAATCCGGTAATCCAAACCCTGCACAAAATTCAGGAGGGTGTATATGTACAACGTAGAACGGAAAGCGCTCATCATGGACATGCTTGAAAAAGAAAATGCCGTGAGCGTGATACAGCTGGCGGAAGTGCTTAAAATATCCAAGGAAACGGTTCGCCGAGACCTTCGGGAACTGGAGCAGGACGGCATGATCCGCCGCACCCATGGCGGCGCCGTGTGCGAACAGCAAAGCGCCACCGTGAGCGAGCATCCCTTCAACGTGCGCGAAGTACAGCACTATGCTGAAAAGGCGCTGATTTGCAAATGCGCCGCCCGATATGTACAGGATGGGGATACCATCTTTGTGGACAACAGCTCCACCACCATCTCGCTTTTGAAGAACATTAACCCACTCTACCAGATTACAGTGGTCACAAACTCCATCCGTCAACTGTTTGAATCCACCACCCTGAATAACCAGAACATGACCATCATTTCGTTGGGCGGCGTGTTCCGCGCCAAAAACTACTCCCTTGCCGGTAGCCTGTCGGTGGACAGCGCCCGCAATTTCCGCCCCAGCAAGGCGTTCATCTCCTGCCGGGCCATCGAGGCCAGCGGCCTGTCCGATGGCAGCATTTACGAGGTGGAAACCAAGCGCGCGCTGATTTCAACGGCCAAGGAAGTGATTGTGCTGGCGGACTCGTCCAAGTTTGACGAAACGGGCACCGTGTTTCTGGCGGATTTGAAAACGGCCACGCGCGTCATCACCGACAGCGGGGTTAGCAAGGAAGCCATCCGAATGATGGAAATGGCCGGCGTGGAGGTTGTGATCGCTTCGTAAGCATGAGGCGCTATGAAGCATATCGCGTTTGATCTGGGCGGCTCCGGCGGTAAAATGGCGATCGGCGGGCGGCAGGGCGATCGGCTATCCTTTGAGGAAGCCTATCGGTTTGACAACCGTCAGATCGCCGTGCGGGGCGATCTGTTTTGGAACGTGCTCGGTATTTTTGAAAACCTGCAAAACGGCGTGCGCCAAGCCGCCGCAATGGCCAAGGATTGCGTTAGCATCGGCATCGACAGCTTCTGCAACGATTTTGGCATTGTGGACGCGCGCGGCACGCTGCTCACCCCGGTGCACTGTTACCGCGACCCGCGCGCGGCAAGGCACCAGAATTTTGTGTACGAAAAAATCTCCAAAGAAAAACTGCATCGGCTGACCGGCAACCAGAACGCGCTGTTTAACACCGTGATGCAGCTGGGCGCTTTGCGCGCCCAAGGCGCGGATTGGCTGCTGGCCCCGGAGCACACGCTGCTGCTGCTGCCCGATCTGCTGGGCTACTGGCTCACGGGGGAAAGACGCGCGGAATACTGCAATGCCTCGGTTACGCAGCTGTTCAGCCCCTTTACGGGGGATTGGTCGCAGGAGATCCTGGACGCGCTGGGAATCCCCCGCGGGCTGTTCGCGCCGATCCTTGAGCCGGGCAACCGGCTGGGCGCCGTAACCCCGGACCTGTGCGCGGAGCTGGGCGTAGCCGGGCTGGACGTGGTCGCCGTGTGCTCGCATGACACGGCTTCAGCGGTGGCGGCATTGCCGACCAACGAGCCGAACGTCGCGTTCATCAGCAGCGGCACATGGTCGCTCGTGGGCACGGAAATCCCGGAGCCTTTCACCACCCAAAGCACGCTGGAAGGCAACTTTGCCATTGAAGGCGGCGCGGAAAAAGGAAGCCGGATGTTGAAAAACGTAATGGGGCTTTGGCTGGTGCAGGAGTGCCGCCACAGCTTTGCCACGCAGGGCAACCCGCTGAGCTATGCGCGCCTGTCCGAGCTGGCGGAAACCGCGCCGCCTTTCCGCTCCCTGATAGACCCGGATGAGCCGGACTTCTATATGCCGGGCAACATGCCGGAAAAAATCGCGGCGTGCTGCCGCCGCACCGGTCAGCCGGAGCCGGAAACCCCCGGGCAGGTGGTTCGTTGCATTCTGGAAAGCCTGGCGCTGAAATACCGGTGGGCGGTGGAGCGGTTGGAGGCGATCAATCACAAGCCGCTTAGCGCCATTCACATTCTGGGGGGCGGCGGCCAGAACAGGCTGCTTAACCAGTTTACCGCGAACGCCTGCGCGCGCCCCGTGCGGGTTGGGCCTACGGAGGCCGCCCTGTGGGGCAATTTGCTGATGCAGATGAAGGCATACGGGGAAATCGGCAGTTTGGCGGAGGGTCGGCAATTGCTGAGCCAAAACTGCCCGCTTGGCGAGTACGCGCCGCGGGAAACCGGGGCATGGGACCGCCAGTATTTACGGATGTTAAAGTTGTTTAACATACAGGCATAAAGCAACCCAATATTAAAGGAGGAAACCACTATGAAATACTCTTGCATTACAGGCTCCATGGGAAACCGTTGCGACCGTTTCATGGGCTGCGGCTACAAGGAGGACGTATCCGGGGACGAGAAGGTCAAGGGGCTGGTGGACACCGGCGTGCTGGGCGCGGTGGAACTGTGCTACGATTTAGACGGCTGCGAAAGCGATGCTGAAACCGTGAATGCCCGCCTGAAGAAATTCGGCACGGTCTGCTCGGTTGTCAACGCGCCTGTGAGCGATCAGAAGCAGTACAAATTTGGCAGCCTGACCAACAACGATCCCGCGATCCGCCGCCAGGCCATCGAGGATTGCAAACGCACCATTGATTTTGCGCAGGGCGTGCACTGCGGCATGGTGAACATCTGGATGGGTCAGGACGGGTTTGACTACGTGTTCCAGACCAATTACACCAAGCAGTGGAACCTGATGGTAGAGGCCGTGCGCGAGCTGTGCGATTACAAGCCGGAAATGAAGATCGCGCTTGAGTTTAAGCCCCGCGAGCCGCGCAACCGCTGCGTGCTGGATCACGCCGGCTCCAGCCTCCTGCTGGCCAAGGATGTGAACCGCCCCAACGTGGGCCTGACGGTCGATCTTGGGCATGTGTTCCAAAGCCAGAGCAACGTTTCGCAGGTGATTGAGATGTGCGCCAACCACGGCATGCTCTACAACCTGCACGTGAACGACAACTACGGCGCCTGGGACGACGACATGATCCTCGGTTCCGTGCGCTACACGGAGTACATCGAGCTGTGCTATTCGCTGCGCAAAATCAACTACCAGGGCTGGGTATCGGTGGATATCTTCCCCTTCCGCGAGCCGGCCTTCCGCGCCGCCGAGGAAAGCGTGCGCAACCTGATGAACTTTGACAAACTGGTGGACAAGATCGGCATGGAGAACATCGAGAAAGCCATCAACGGCACGGACGCCACGGAAGGCCTGCGCCTGATCCGCGAAGCGATGTTTGGCAAATAACGCCTGAACCTGATCCGCATGGGCGGGCCGGAGCGCCGGCAACGGCAGTCGCGGGCAGCCGCCGTATCCCCGATATACGGCGGCGCGCGCCTTCTTCGGGCGAGCCGCGCCCTTGCGGGCGATGCCGGTTTACCCATCCGACCCGTGCGGGCGGGTGTTTACCGGACGGCGACGTATGGTACAGAAAGGACATGGAACATGAATGCCGAATTGCAGGCAAAACTGGAACGCATCCGCGACCTGATGGCCCGGCGCGGGTGGGACGGGGTGCTGCTGGGCCGCAACGACAGCTTCTGCTGGCTGAGCTGCGGGCACAGCGCGTTTGTGGATAAAAGCTCTCAAAGCGCCGTTGTGAAGCTGCTGATTACCGCGCGGGAGCAGTATGTGTTTGCCAACGCCAGCGAACAGTACCGCATCCCAGAGGAAGAACTGAACGGGCTGGGGTTCCGGCTGATCGCCTACCCGTGGGATGGCAGCGAGGAGGACGCGCTTCGCCCTTATTTGCAGGGCAAGCGCATCGTGAGCGATTGCGGCGCGTTTGGCACGCCCGAGCACGGCGCGGAGCTGGTGGAAATCCGCTCCCCCCTGACGCCGGAGGAGATTGCCCGCTACCGTGAAATCGGCCCGCTGTGCGCCAACATCGTGGAGGATTGCTGCCGGGAAATCCGCCCCGGGGACAGCGAATACCAGATTGCCGGCAATGTGACGGGCAAGCTGATGGCGCTGGGCTTTCAGGTGCCGGTGTGCCTGATCGCGGCGGATGGGCGGCTGCTTAAATACCGCCATCCGCTGCCTGTGGGCGCGCGCGTGAAGGATCGGGCCATGATCGCTATCTGCGCGCAAAAGTACGGCCTGACCATTTCAATGAGCCGCATTGTGAGCTTTACGCCGCTGGACGCGGAAACGCAGCAGAAGTACGACGCGCTTTTAACGGTGGATGCAACGTACATCCTGAGCACCGTTGCGGGCGCGCGCGCCGGGGACATTGTTCAAAAAGGGCATCAGGCGTATGCGCAGGGCGGGTATGAGGCGGATTTTCACCTGCACCATCAGGGCGGCGCGCTGGGCTACCTGACCCGCGATTACTGCGCGAACGAAGCCAACTCAAGCCTGGTGGCGGATGGGCAGGCATTCAGCTGGAACCCGACCATCGCGGGCGTTAAATGCGAGGATACCTACCTTGTGTTTGGCGACCGGCAGGAAATCCTGAGCGACACGGGCAACTGGGTATATCAGGATGTGACGGTGGACGGCAAAACGGTTCGCCGCCCGCTGATTTTAATCAAACGCCCGGACTGAGGCCAAGGGGAGGGGAACCCATGATACTGGGAATCGACCATGTTACCATTAACGTAACAGATCTGGCTGGCACGCTGCGGTTTTACGGCGATGTGCTGGGGCTTTCGCCCCTGCCGGGCGTAGATATGGGCGACCATGAACTTCGGTATTTTACCCTGCCCGGCGGCGCGAAGCTGGAGCTGGTCACCTACCGCTACCCCACCGAGGATCGCGGTCAGAACGCGACCGACCGGGGCCGAGCGCGCCACCTTGCCTTTGAGGTGGAGGACGCGTATGCCACCGAGAAAAAACTGACCGAGGCGGGGTATCCGTTTCACGTGCCGGTATCCTACGTTACAAAGCTGGGCTTCTACGGCGGGCTGACCCGCGACCCAAACGGGTTTGAAGTGGAGTTTTTGCAATACCCGAAAAAATAAGCCGCGTGGGAACGGCTGGCGAGTAACAGACGGGCCGGAGAGACGTGAACCCACGTGCCTGCATGGAACGGCTGAAATACAGACAAACCCCCAACCGGCGGCCAACGATGTGTTGGCCGCCGGTTGGGGTTTCTGATACCCTTCTGAAGCAATCAGGAAAGGGTTATGGGGTTGGATAGGTTATGGAGGCTGAAAACGAAGGCGGGGTTGCTTCAATTGCCAAACGAAAAATAACAGGCCCAAGCTGCGCATTGATGATTGTAAAAATTGGTCATAATGGTATAATATAGATAACAATTGAGGGGGAGCGAAAAAATGAAGAAACTGCTGATCGTATTACTGGCCCTGTGTGTGCTCATGACAACCGTAGCCATGGCGGAAGAAACGCCAGCCCCGTTACCGGACATCAGCACCTTGGACGCATCTCAGCTAAAGACGCTTAAAACAGCGATCAACGATCGCCTGATTGCGCTGGGCGAAATGTACGAGGACATTGGTAAAGGGTCGCAAGGCGAGAACGTAACCCTTCTGCAAGAACGTTTGAAGGAACTGGGATATCTGGACGGAGAACCAACGAATAGCTGGGATAAACCGGCCATTGATGCCATGAAGGCCTATGAAAAGGCAATCGGTGTAAAGGCGGACGGGCTTGCCTCTGCGTCTGAGCAGGAAGCCATTTTTGCTGCCGACGCAATGGTGAAACCAACGCCTGAACCAACGGCAACGCCAGACCCCAGAACGCTTTACGGTAAATTCGATTTTAAAACGGTATCCCGAAACCCGGAAAATTATAAAGGAAACAAGGTAAAGATTACCGGGTATGTTTTGCAGGTGTTGGGAAGCCGGAGCGAGGGGTTCGATATTCGCCTGGCGACCAAGGGGCATTACGATAATGTGGTTTATATCTATATCCTGTCTGACAACACGCCGGATTATAACATCCTTGAGGATGATAAGCTGATCGTGTACGCAACGTTGGACGGGGACTATACCTACACCTCCACCATGGGCGCCGAAATCACTCTGCCGCTGGCAATGGCGGATTCTGTCGAAATGGCGAACTAGCACGGTACGTGTGGGGCGGAGGGCGTTTCATCTTCGCCCCTGTATGAACTCTACCAGAGCAAAAACACAGGTCCCCGCAATTGTCATCGCGGAATTTGGTGTGGGAAACCGCGTGTTTCGCATGGTAAAAGCCTTGCAAACGGTTGTGTTGCAAGGCTTTACTGTGGACGAGCTGCCAAAGTTTGAAGGGGTTTGCCGGTTCAGATTGCAATCGATCAGCCCGTTCGCTTGCGGGCTAGTCAACGCGCAGAATTGTGCCGCACCCAGTGGGTGCGGCACAATTGCCAGGCGGAGCTTCGGAGGCGGTCAACCCTTTTTGGGCGTCGCTCCGGCCGTTGAGCCAGTCGGCTTTAGGCGTTCTCCGTGCCGGTAATATCAATTTTACGGGCTTCCTTCTTGGGGGCGGGCTGCTCCTTGGGAAGGGTGAGCATCAGCACGCCGTTCTTGTAATCGGCGGTGATGTTTTCCGCATCGATGCCTTCCAGGTTGAAGCTGCGCTCCACGTGGCCGGTGCGGCGCTCGCTGTAAAGGTAGCTGCCGTGCTCCTCCTGCTTATCCTCGTTCAGGTCGGCGCTGATGGTCAGGGTACCGTCGTCCACGCTTACATTCAGCTTGTCCTTGGGTACGCCGGGAAGCTCCGCTTCCAGCTGGTACGCCTTGTCATCCTCGCGAATGTCCACACGGAAGCCGGCCGATCCGACCATATCGCTCATGTCAAAGAACGAACGGAGGAAATTGTCGGTGCCAAAGGTGTTGGAGAGTTCCCGATTCAGGTTGCGACGGAAAGGAACGAGAGTATACATAGTGCATCCTCCTTTTGATGCGGGCTTCTAATGCCCATGGTTTAAACTGATTTAGGTGGTTGGAGGTTCCCCGCTGGGGTTTTCCCCCGAACCGTGATGTAAGGATACCATCAAGATCAAAGATAGTCAAATGCGGCTGGCCGACGTTATAAGTCAACAATAGTCAAATATAGAACGCGAATCATGTAAAATGATATGAATACTGATGATATCTCAAAATATCATGAAATATCTCACTCTTTCAAAATGCCGGTTACGGTTGAGCCAAAGGCTGAGTGAGCATCTTAGACGCTTTATCAGCAAAGGATTTGCGCAATATCGACAAGTAAAATAAATTGACGTTTGCTGATCTTTTGCCGCGCAGGGCTAAGCGGCTACTTTGCCCGTGATGAAACCGGATTCCAAAGTTTGCGCGAAGACTCGCGGCAACCTTCGGCTCAGCGCTTCCGGACAGAAAAAAACGTCGGTCGGCCGCGATGGGCAGCCGCCGGCGTTTGGGCTTGTATGAGGATAAAAGAAAGCCGTGCGCGGGTCTGAGGCCGCGCGATGGGAACGGCTGGGAAACCTTTAATCGGCCAGCTCTCTGGCGCAGGCTTCCAGCAGGCGCTTGAGGGCGGGGATATCTCCGTTGTGGGCATAGCCGTACCAGCCAATCTGGCGCGCGGCTTCCGCGTTGGCGGGGTTATCGTCGATAAACAGGCATTCCTTGGGGTTGAGATGGTACCGGTCGGTTAAATGACGGTAGATTTCGGGGCTTGGCTTGATAATACCCTCCTCCACAGAAAACACCACGCCGTGGAACCTTTCGATCCGGGGGATGATCTCCCGGTGCTGGCTGACCATCAAACCGGCGTTGGAGAGCAGATATACGCCAAAGCCGCAGTCGAAAACCCAATCGACCAGTTCGGCCATGCCGGGGATGGGCGTAAGGACATTGTAGGGCATGCCGGCAAACAGCGCGGGAACCAGCGGGCGGAGGCTTTCGTTGCTCAGGCGCGCCATGGCGTGCTTGGCCAGTTCCTCCTCGGTGATGGTGCCGTCGTCCAGCTTGATCCATTCAGGATGGCCGAAAAGCGCGGCGTAGATTTCCTGCGCCCCTTGTTCATCCGGCGCGACGGCGCGGCAGGCTTCCAGCGGATGGAAATCCATGAGCACCATGCCCATATCGAATACAATATTGCGTACCATTCAATGCCCCCTTGCGTAATTTCCATTTCGGGCGTTGCGCCGGGCGCCGAGCCTTCGCGGGCGTTAGAGCCGCTTAACCCTTGATTTGAAAGGCCTGACGGCTGTGCGCTTCGCCTGAAAATGTGCAATTGTGGTGCCGCACGGCAACAACCTGATTGTACCACCTTGTGGCATGGCCTGCAAGCCTGCCGGAGGGGGTGCAAAAGGGCTCCGAGACCCTGTTAACGCTGCCGCCCTCGCGATGTACAATGCAGAAGAATCCTTGCCAACAGGCCTGAAAGCCCGCCCGGCAAAGGCGCGCCGCTCTTTTGCGGCGCCGGGGGCGGAGGTTTTGGGGGCCGGTAGGGGCGAGAATGCTCTCTCTGTTAAGCACGAAAATTTTTCGGCGGCGGCATTCGGTCGCTATGTCCGTCCGGGTTCGGGACGCGTAACATCCGCAACGTCCCTAACGACCGCAATATCCTCGAAGTCCGAAATATTCGCAACGTCCGAAATATTCGCAACGTCCGAAATATTTGCAACATCTGAAACGTTTAATATAAAGGATACGCCGTAACAGCCGCGCCGTCCGCAATGCCTACACGCCTTGGGCATGGCCGCCCTTACGTCGCAAATGTCCATTCTGCCGCCTGAACGCCCGGCAAAGGAGGGATTCCCATTCGTAAAGCGCTGAAAACCATTCTGCTCACGCTTGCCATCGCGATCCTTTCGCTTGGGGGGATCGGCCTGCTTTTTTCGGGCGGTTTTTCGCACGCGGACACCGATCCGAATACCATCCTGGCCCGCAAGCTGATGCCTTACCTGAAAAATGGGCAGACCTTCCGCCTGGCGGACGTATACCCCGACCCGTGGGACGCCGTGCAGGTGGTGGGCGAGGGGGAAACGCTGGACCCATGGACGTGGCGCACGCTATGCGAATGGAACGTGAACCCGGCTGAGCTGGGGGAGGGCGAACAGTGGCTGATCTTCTGGCATGAAGGCGCGGTGGCCCAGACCATCCGCTTCACAGGCGACGCCGGCATGCCCAGATTTGCGCGCGGTGTGGATGCGGAGGAAGCCGAAATCCTCTCGCGGCGCAATGCCGTGTTCAAGGCAACGCTGGTTCGCAATCAGGAAACGGCCTACTATGCCTGCGTTCAGGAAAGCGCGCTGACCGAGGTATAACGCCGCGTTTTATGGGGTGCGGGCGCCTTTTTGCGCGGCAACCCGTTTCAACTGAAAATTGCACGCCGTATTGCTTCCGTAGCAGCCTGAACACCCCCCGCTGCAATCCGCAGCACGGCTCAAGCCTCCATCCTGCATCAAACGGGGGGCATTTTCGCAAACCCCTGCCGGGGCGCGGCGGTTAAGCTCGCCGGGTTTATGTACCGGACGTCGCTTATTTTTCAGCGGGTGGGCAAGCGTTTTTTCATTGCTTTTTCCGCGGGCGAAAGAGTCTTTCAGTTTTACATATATGTAACCGACTGTTTCCATACGCTCCGGCGGAGGCGTTTCTCAATGGCACGGATGAAGATATACATATTGCATAAAATATGATCGACTTATTTGGTGCATATTTGAATTGGAGCCGTCGATAAGGCTTCTTCCATCCCTGCCCCATCAGAAGGATTTGGAAAAGTCATGGAAAAACCTAGATTTCAAAAGGGTTACACGACGGTTACATATTTGACTTTGCAAAAAACACGTTATAGAATATGGTTGTAATGGGTATAAATCTACCTATTGGAAACTTCCGCCGTTTTGGCGGTTACAGTCCATAGCTTGAATATAAACCAACACCGACACCGGTTGAGCAGAAAGCGGGTATGACCAATGAAAAAGGCCAACACTGGGAAACAGCGCGGTATCAAGAGCATTCTGGCGTTCCTGATGAGCCTCACAATGCTGCTGACAGGCATGGCGGCCACAGCCGCGACAGCTGAAAATACACAGTATTTTAACGCGGACGGCTGGGTGATCGTCGAGCCATCGGCCACGCCCACGGAAAGCCCCGTGCCGGATGGAGCCCGACAGGCGGCGGTAGACGACATCACGTTCTCCGTTTCTCCCGACGCGCAATCCGCCGTTTTTGGCGCGGACTTTTCAGTTGCGCGCGTGAAGGATGAGGCGGCCCTTGCCGATGCCCGGACGGCCTATGCCGACGCTTTTGGCGCGGACAGCCTGACCGATGGCACGGAGTTGCGGCTGTATCAGCTTCAGTTTTCGTCGGACGGAAACGCGATTACCGTGCCCGACGGATTGGCCGTTACGGCAAGCGCGGCGGCGAACGTCGGTTTTGTGCCTGCGCGCGGCGCGGGTTACACGGGTGGCAGCGCAGCCGCCTCGGTTGGCGACCCCGCGAAGGTCGAAAAAACCAACGACGCATGGCAGACGACGGTTGTGCTCACTAACGCCGATACGCTGCTGCTGGCGGCGCGCCCCGCAGGCGAAACCCCCACGCCTACCGAAACCCCCGCTGCGGGCGAAGGCGTTTATACCTATGAAGACGGTTCCATCCGCCTCACCGCCGAGGTGGGCGGCGCGCTTCCCCCTGAAAACGCAGAATTTTTTGTGACCTCGCTTGGCGACGCCACAGTGCCGGCCTCGGATGGGAATCTGCAATCCATTCTTGCGTACCATGTCGGCTTCCGCGTGCCGGAAGGCGAACTGGGCGCGGACGCTCCGCTGAGCATTCAGCTGGATGTGCTTACGGACGCTTCTACCGCCACGGAGCTTGTAAACGCGCAGGGCGATGTCCTGTGGCAAAAACCCGAAGGCGCGAACAGCGCCCAGAGCTTCACCTTCCAATTGGCGGTCGGCGGCAGCTTCGTGCTGGCCGGGCCTGCCTCGCAGCCGGAACCGACCCCAGAACCCCAGCCCGCGACCCTGACCTATGAGGATGACGCGATCACCCTGACCGCGACGGCGGACGATGCTTCCCCGCTGCCCGAGGGCGCGGCGCTGGCGGTGACGCCTGTGGCGGACGCTGCCGACGAAACGGCCGGCGAAACCTCCTCGCAAACGCTGCTCGGCTACCGCGTAACGCTGACCGACGCGCAGGGCGCCACGCTGGAAGGCATTACGCCCGCGCTTTCGCTTACCGTGAAGGACGCATCGGCGCTATCCGCCGCCACCGCGCTGGTCGCGGGGGACGGCAGCGTGCTGTGGCAAGCTGCCGAGGGCGCAACGCAGGCCCCGGATCAGCCGTTCACCTTTACGCTCCAAAACGGCGACGTATTCCGGCTCACAGCCCCCGCGGCCGTGCCGGAAGCCACGCAGGCCGCGCCGGAGCAGGCCGGGGTGTTCACCTATGAGGACGCTTCCCTGCGCCTGACCGCGACCGTTGCCGACCCAAGCGCAATCCCGCAAGGCGTTACGCTGACCGCCTCCGTCAGCAACACCCTATATTCCGCCTATGCCGACCGTTTGCAGGCGCAGGGCATTGGAGAAGCGCGCACAGGATGGTTGAGCACCGTAACCCCAAGCTTCATGTTGGACGGCCAGCCGGTGGATATCGGCCAAGCCGACGTTTCGTATGCTTTGCTGGTCAAGGGCGTTGCCGACCCGCAGGCGCAGCGCTGCCTTGTGTTGCCGGGCGATCTGCCTGCTTCCGACGCGGCTTACAGCCTCACGCAGGACGGGCTTTCCGTGCAGTTTACCGCGCAGGGCGCGCCGAGCGTTGGCTTGGCGCTGGTGCAGCCCAAGCAGAGCGTATTCTCCTTTGAAAATGATGATTTGCGCGTGACCGTGACCGTTGGCGATCCGGAAGCCTTGCCGGATAACGCGACCTTTACGGCGGCGCTGAGCGGCGCGGCATGGGCGGATTACGCGGCGGCCATGGAGGCCGTTTCAGTGGATGAAACCCGCATCGCCAGCCTTGCGACGCTGACAGCCGGATTCACCGCCGGCGACACCGTGGTGGATACCGCCGGGGTGCCCATGACCTATGATTTGTTCCTGAAAGGACAGCAGTATCAGGGCACAAAAACCCTGTATGCCATTGCCGACGGTACCGCGGCAGCGATGGACGCGTTTTCCCCGCTTGCCGATGGCCTGAGCGCGCAGTACCAGGGTACCGGGGCGCTCTCGGTCGGCCTTGCCGCCGTTTTGCCCAAGCCCATCGCCCTCACCTATGAGGACGACGCCCTGCGCCTGACCCTGACCGTGCCGGATGAAACGCTGATCCCGACCGGCGCGCAGCTCACCGCCGCCGTAACCCCCGCCGAATGGGCAACCTATGCCGACCGTTTGCAGGCGACCGGTTTGGACGAAACCGGCGTGCAGCGCCTGCTGAGCCTGACCGCGACCCTTACAGCCGACGGCCAGCCGGTGAATACCGCTGGCATGGCGCTTCAGTATAGCCTGCTGCTCAAGGGCGAGCAGGCCGACGGGCTGGTGGCTTGGGTGGCAAACGCGGAGACCGTCGCCAAGGCCGACAGCCTGACCCAGACGGACGAAGGCGCGGCCGTAACCTTTGAAACCGCCGGCGACACCGCGCTCGGCCTTGCGCTGGCTACGCCCAAGTTTACCCAGTATACCTTTGAGGACGATACCCTCCGCCTGCGCGTAACCCTGCCGGAGGATGTGCAGCTGCCGCAGGACGCGCTGCTCAGCGTAACCCATACGCCCGGCGTGTGGGCGGATTATGCCAAGCGCCTGCAAGCGCAGGGCTACGACGAAACCCGCGTGATGAGCCTCATCAACCTGAACGTCGGCTTCACGCTCAACGGCCAGCCCGTATCCATGGCCGGCGTGCCCATGGCCTGCGAACTGCTGTACAAAAACCAGCCCTTTGACACCATGCAGGGCTGGACGCTTACGGCGGATGCCGCTCAGGCGGTGGAAACCTTTACCACCGGCACGGAAGGCGCAACGGCTACCTTTACCCTGACCGACGCACCCGAAATCGGGCTGGCCGTGACCCTGCCCGGCCGCACCGTGTATACCTATGAGGACGATCAGATTTATGTGGTCGCCACGTTAAGCGATCCCTCCGCCATCCCCGAAGGCTCCACCCTGCTGGTGACCCCGGTGACCATTGACGAAACCCTCCAGCCTTATGTGGATATGCTGCAACAGGCGAACGATGAAGCGAAAGCCGCGGCTACGGATTCCGCGCAGGCTACGCAAAGCCCGGACGCCAACGCCTCCAGTGAAGGTGAAACCACCACCGACATTCAAACGGCGGCGGATTCCAGCGTACTCCTGCCCGGCTACGCGGCCTACGATATCCGTTTTGAGCTTAACGGCGTGGAGTATGAGCCGGAAGCGGGCAAGGTGAATATCTCCATCAGCCAGCAGGGAGCCACTGCTTTTGACAGCGCCGCTTCGGACGTGAAGGTGATTCACTTAAAGGAGCAGGACGGCGCCATTACCCCGGAAATTCTGGATGCGAATGTGCAACAGGACAGCGACGCGTCCGGCGGCACCATCGATTTTAATACCAACAGCTTTTCCGTGGTCATCCTGCCTACCATGCCCACGGATACGACGCGCCTGAAATACACCTCCGTGTCCTCCACCAGCACGCCGACCTTTGTAAACTCGGAGTTCTATTTTGACACTCCGCTGGGTATCGCGGGCAACTTCCTGATTACCGCGTTCACAAAGGCGACCATCGGGGCGGATACGAACGGCAATATTCTGGCAGCGGCTGCCTCGGTTGGCGCGCAGCGTATCAGTTCCCGGTATGCTTTGGATTTTTATGAGTTAAATTATATCAATCAGTATGACTGGACATCAGATAATTCCAACATCGGGGGAGATTTTAACCCGGAGCATAAGGTGTTGGCGCTGGGCGCAAGTAACCTCGTTTCGGTGAATGTTAACAACAGCGGTCCGGATGACGACTATTTTGTCCTTACTTCTGGTACTAAAACGACGCGATTTGACAAAATGTTTTCGCTATATCAGGACACCAACGACACAAGTCCCTATATCAACCTTGCAACCGTAAAGTCGGACATGTCAACGCTTTCAGAGAAACTGAAAGGGTATAGCGAAAACTATGACACCATTACAGGCACCAGCGAAATAACGGTCAACGCGAAAGCCGGCGAAGTGAACGTTATCAACATCAACGCCGCAAATGCGAATACCGCTTATATTACGTCTGCGAAAAAATGGTTTGTGAATTTGCCGAATCTTAACACAACCGTGATTGTGAACGTGGATTGTTCCAGCTTTACCGGCACCATTAACATGCCGGGCGTTATTGAGGTTGTGAACGGCGTTCAGAAAGATTATCATGAAAGAACCTCCGTTTCCGAATACAACGACGGGCTGATCCTTTGGAATTTCTATAACGCGAAAGACAGAACCATCAGCGCGCAGGCCGCAGTGTACGCCTCCATCCTGATTGACGGGAACGGCGGAACATTTACGACCAACTCTAACGTTGACGGCTCGATGATCGCCGACAACGTGAACCCCACCGGCGGCGAAACCCACCGCAACCCCTTTGTTGGCAAACTTACTGCACCTAAAACCATCGAGGTTACCAAGGTGTGGAAGGATGTTAACGGGAACGTGATCACCCCGCCGACCGGATCGACCGCGACGATTCAGTTTTACAAAAACGCGGGCACCAGCAGCTCGCCTTCCTATGTGACCGACGCCAGCTGGACGGTGGAACTGAACGCGGGCAATAGCTGGACCGCAGATTGGACCCTGCCTGTCACGGGGTACGACTATTACGCAAAGGAAATCAAGATTAACAACGTCGCGGTTTCCTCCTCGGGCGCATATGATTTTGCCAGCGGCTCCACAAGCCTCTACGGCGTAACCTATTCGGGTAACACCGGCGTGCGCAGCGGCACCATTACCGTTACCAACAAACAAAAAGAGGTCACAACCTACACCGTAACCAAGGTTTGGCAGGACGCAAACGGCGCCAACTACAGCGGAACTACGCCGCCCGTGACCCTGAACCTGATGCAAGGCTCCACAGTGTACGATTCCGTAACGCTGCCCCAAAACAGCAGCCTTTCCTACACGTTTATCAACCTGCCTAAATACAGCTCCGGAACCACCCCCTATATGTACTCCGTACAGGAGGCCACGCCTGCGACAGGCGCGGGGTATACCCTGTACAGCACCAACTCGGCCTCCGGTACGGTTGTCAACCGGCTGGTGAGCGCCGCCCTCACCCTGACCAAAACCTGGGATGATACCGGCTTTACCGCCAGCCGACCCGCGAGCGTGAACGTCACGCTGACCCGGTACATGGCCGACGGAACCACGCAGGACAGCGGCTTCACCCCTAAAAGCTATACCCTCAGCAGCTCCACAACCCCCGCCTGGTCCACAACGACCGAGGCGTTGCCCGAGGGTTATTTCACGAGCACCTATACGTATCAGAAATACGTATATAAAATCAGTGAAACCGCGCCCACAGGCTATGTGGCTTCGTACCCCGCCAACCTCAGCGTCAAAAACACCTACCAGACCAAGACGGTCAGCGTAACCAAAATATGGAAGGACAGCGCCAACGCGGCCGGCACGCTCACCTACCCTACCAGCGGGCCTGCCTTTACCGTTAACGTGCTCAACCCCAGGCTGGCAGCCGGCCAGCAGGTGGTGGATACCCTGATATTCACCGCAAACGATACAAACCTGACCAAAACCAGCAAGGCCCTGCCCAAGTATGATGCCACCGGGGAAATCCCCTACACGGTGGAGGAAGTTGCGCCCATCGACTATACCAAATCCGGGCCGACCGAAACAACGCCCGCGGGGCAGAGCAACCAAACCTTCAGCATCACCAACACCCGGATTGAAACCTCCAAATCCGTTGTGAAAACATGGGATAACAGCCAGTACAGCGGACTGATCGCCCTTGTGCGGCCCAAGGTGATTTACACCCTGTATGCCAACGGCGTCAGCACGGGGCGCACGCTGGAAGTGGCGGCCGGTTCCGCCGACACGGCGTACAATGTAACCTTTAATCACTTGCCCCAGTACGATACCAGCGGCGAAATTACCTACAGCGTTCGGGAAGCGCTGTACCCAAGCGCCAACGCGGCCTACAGCATATCGTTCTCCGGCATGGGCGTGACCAACAAGCTGGCCGTGAAGGATGTGACCGTCACCAAAAACTGGCTGGCGGCGGACGGCAGTTCCTTTAGCGGTACCAAGCCAAGCGTAGTGATCGAGCTTTGGCAAACTACCGCCACGGACACCACCGGGGCGAAAATCGCGACCTATACGCTGCCCGCAACCGAAGCCTCCCACAAGTTTACCAACCTGCCCGCCTATGCGGCAGACGGAACCGCCTACATCTACATTGCCAAGGAACAGGCGGTTGATGGCTTCACGCCCACCTACAGCGCGGATAAGCTGACTGTGACCAACACGCAGAAAGCCACCAGCATCAGGGTCACCAAAAACTGGAGCAACGGCAGCTATTCCGGCAGCTATTCCGGCAGCGACGGCATCAAGCGCCCCGCGCTTACCGTGTACCTGCTTAACGGCGACGACCGCAACACCGTTGCGAACAACGCCGGCACCTACACGTTTACCGCAGGCGTCCGGAACACGGATACCTACACCTTTACGAACCTCCCGGAAGGCCATTATGTGAACGGCCAATACACGCTCTATGTTTACCAGGTGGTGGAGCAGGATGCCGTGACCGGCTACACAACCGGCGGCCCGGCCACAGCCCAAAACAGCTACACACTTACCAACACCCTGCAAACCACAAGCATCACCGTCAGCAAAACATGGGTGATGGCCGGCGGCGACACGGCTGTGCCCGCTGTGCGGTTTAACCTGCTGCGCGACGGCGAAATCATCGCCACCAACGCGGTGGCAGCCTCCCAGACCACGCCCGCGACCTATAGCTGGTCGTGGAACAACCTGCCTGTGGTGAACCCCGCGACGGGCGCCCTGTGCACCTATACAGTGCAGGAGATCATCGACCCCACGACCGCCGATAACAACGCCGTTGCCGGCAACGCGGCAAACGCGTTCACCCAGGCTTTCAGCGCGGGCAGCGGCACGGCGACGGTGCAGATTGCAGCCGGGCCTACGGCCGTCATCAGCGGCAGCGGCACCGCCAGCATCCAAATCACCAACACGCAAAAGAAAATCAGCCTGAGCGGCACCAAGAGCTGGAAGGCCGGCACGGACGATTATACGCTCGTGAAGCCCTCCGTAACGGTGGAGCTGAAGCGCGACGGCAATTCCCTCTCGCCCGCGCGCACGCAAACCATTTTGTTCAATTCGAGCAATCCCACCTATCAGTTTACCGATTTGCCGCAGATGAACCCGACAACCGGCGTAGCGTATGCGTACAGCGTTACGGAAACCCCGGCGCTTACCGGGTTTACCCCCACGTATTCCGCTACGGCCAACAATCTGGATATTGTCAACCAGTTGGATATGATTCACGTGGTGGTTAATAAAACGTGGGCGGATTCCGCCGACGCGAACGCCGACACGACCTATGCCAGCCAGTCCGTAACAGTGCAGCTGATGCGCCGCAAAACCAGCGAAACGGTCTCTACGGCCGTACCGGGCGTGAATGCCAGAACGTTTACCGGCAGCACCACGTTTGATAACCTCCCCGCCGGCGTTGTGGAAGCGGACGGCTCGTTTACCCGCTACCTTTACACCGTGGAGGAGACGGCCCTGCCGGGCTTCACCGCGACGGTTACCCCGCCCGCAAGCGCGAACGGCGGCGGCGACCAGACGGTTGCGGTGCTGAACACGCGCACCCGCATTAACGTGGGCGCGACCAAGCAATGGATGAACAATGCCGGGGCTACGCAAACGCCGCCGACCGGCGCGAGCGTAACATTCCAGCTGTGGCGCAGCGTCAACGGCGGCGCGGCGGAGGCGATGTCCGGGCGCACCGTTGTGCTGGACGGCAAGCCGGAAACCGCAAGCGGCAACGTTACCGATTATGAAAACACCGCGTGGCACGCAACATTTACCGGCCTTGCGACCTATGGCTTAAACGGCGACGCTTACACCTACACGGTCAAGGAGCAAAGCGTGCCCGCAGGCTTCCGAGTATTGTACGCACAGGGTTCCACCGCGTATGAAACGCTTGTGAACAACCTGCAAACCGCGCTGCGTGTGGCCAAGGTGAGCAACCCGAACAGCGAACCGCTTGCGAACGCGGGTTTCACCATCACCAACAAAACCAACCCGACAGAAACCTACGCCCTGCCGGCGGGCCAAACCGTCACCTCGTGGGATTGGACCGGCCTGAGCGCGGATACCGAGTACACCCTGACGGAAACAACGACACCGGCAGGCTATTTCCCCGCGAGCGCGGTTGATTTCAAAATCAGCTCCGCGGATGGCAATGTATACACCAAGGACGCCAGCCAGCAGTACACCGTGGTGGCCGCGAACCACCAAATCACCGTTACCGATGATCCGATTGTGCTGTATGTGGCCAAGCTCAACGGCACCGGCGACAGTACGCTGACCCTTTCCGCCCTGAAAACCCTGATGACGGCCAGCCCCGAGCGTTTCCTGAATCACGCCGTGCTTACGCTTTACAGCGTTTCCGGCGCCACCGAAACGCCTGTGCAAACCCTGACCTTGGATGCCGATCCGGCCGCCGCCTACTACCAGTTGGGCACGGCGGCGCATCCGCTGGTCGCGGGCGGCCAGTACATTCTGCGGGAAACGACCGCGCCTGATTATTACAAAAAGGCGGCGGATATTTCCTTCACCGTTGATAAAACCATGAACAACTTTGTGCTGATGATGTACGACGAACCGATCCAGTACAAAACGTTCGAGGTGAAAAAAACATGGAACGGCGGCGCTGGTAAAAACGTCACTTTCGACCTCTACATGGGGCCGGAAGGCAGCCGCACTCTGCTTGAAACCGTAACCCTGAGCGCGGATGACGCCGACGCGACGGTTGCCTTCCAAGGCTCCACTGCAATCAAATGCAAAAACGGTCAGTACCCCATGACCGACGCGGACGGCAACCCCATTGAATATACCGTGACGGAACGCGCGGTGGACGGCTACATCACCGGGCCAATGGCGCTGGATACGGCCAATTCGACCGATACGCTCGCCCGCTATGCTATCACCAATACCCCCGTGACGGTCACGTTCAGCAAAAAGGCGATGGTCGGCTCGGACGAGCTGCCGGGCGCGTCGCTTGCCCTGTACCTGGGCGACGGCAGCGTGACGGACGCGGAGCATACCGTAGCCTCGTGGACCAGCGGCTCGGATGGCGTGGACGGAAACGGTAAATTGAAACCGCACGTCCTGATCGGCGAACTGACGGTGGGGCAGGAATATACGCTCACGGAAACCACCGCGCCCAACGGCTACGCCGTTACCGAATCGGTACGCTTTACGGTGAACGCGGACGGTTCCCTCACAGCCGTGGGCACATCGCCGGATAATACCAACGTGGGCGATCACGGCGTGACCATGCGGGATAAGCCGCTGAACCTGACCGTGAGCAAGACCACGATGGGCGGCGTTGACCTGCCCGGCGCGAAGCTGACCCTTACGGACACCACGGATCAACAGACTGTGGCCACATGGACGGGCGTAACCAGCGGGAGCAAGGCGTTTAGCTCCACCATCGCCCTGAACGCCGGGAACTATGAGTATACCTACAACAGCGATGAGCAGGAATATCCGCTGATTGCCGGCCACACCTACCGGCTGGTGGAGGATCAGGCCCCGCTTGGCTATCTGGTGGCTACGGAGGTCAACTTCATCCTGAACGAGGATGGAACCGCCACCCTGCTGGCAAACAGCAACGGCGTGGTGAGCAACGCCGCCGACAGCGCCACCGTGACCCTGAAGGACGATCAGAGCAGCCTGCTGATTACGAAAAAGACAACGGGCGGCGCGGTTCAGTCAAACGCGAAGTTTGTCCTGTATTACTATGACGCGCAGGCCGCCAATCACTTGGGCAGCGTGGCGTACCCGCTTACCCAGAGCGATCCGGCGATTGTGACGGACGCGAACGGCGAGTTTACCCTGCGCGGCCTGCACCACAACACGGCCTACGTGCTGGTGGAAACCGAAGCGCCCGAAGGGTACGCGATCGCGGACCCGATCACCTTCACCTATCTGGACAACGACCATACCGACACCCAGCCGACGGTTGCCGTAACCGACAGCCTGGCTTACTTCCGCGTGCGCAAGGTGGATAGCGACATGAATCCCGTTGCGGGCGCGACGCTCGGCATCTACAATGCGGCCGGAACCACGAAGCTGGCGTCGGTTACCTCCGTGGGCGCGAGCACAGGAAACGAGCAGGGCTGGGTCACGGTGGACACGGAGAGCGTCTCGGGCCTGAGCACGGGTGAAAGCTACATCCTGCGGGAAATCAGCCCGCCGGCCGGGTACTCCCTGAACGCGACGGATGTTCCCTTCACCTTCGGCACGGATAATCAGACCACCGTGCAGGTCAGCAACGAAAAACTGGAACTTTACATCGATAAAACGGATATTGCGGGCTCGCCCGTGGTGGGCGCGCATCTCCAAATCACGGACAATACGCTGGGCGGAACCTTGGTGGATGAGTGGGATACCGCGAAGAACGCGGATGGGAGCATTGTCAGCCATCCCGTGGCGCTGAGCAAGCTGATCGCCGGGCACACCTACACATTAACCGAAACGCTGGCCCCGGACGGCTATGCCCGCGCGGAAAGCATTCAGTTCCGGATTGCCAACGACGGCGCCGTTTCCCTCGTCAATGAAAATAACGGGTCGCTGAACGGCGCCACCCTGACCATGCAGGACGGGTACACCACGGTTGAGCTGGTCAAACAGAACGCGAATCAGGACAAGCTCACCGCCGCCCGCTTCACGCTGTACCGCTCCAACGCGCAGGGCGATGCGATCGAAGCGATTGGCAGCGCGGGCGTCAAGTTTGAAAAACTGGCTTCCGGTTACTATCTGCTGCGGGAAACCACCGTACCCGACGGCTATGTGGCCATGGCGGATTTGCCCTTCCAGTTTACCTATGACGGCGCAACCGGCGCGACCACGTTTGTGGTGAACGCTTCGCGCGCGACCGACGATGTGCAGACCAGCCTTGTGAACGGGTACGCGACCGTAACGGTGACCGACGCGCCCACCCTTGTCAAGGTGCGCAAAGTGAACGCCGCGACCCCGGCCGTAGCGATTGCCGGCGCCACGCTTGCGGTGTACACCGATGATAACGGCAAGCCCGGCGACCCTGTGCCCAATACGACCTTTGTAACATCGCTGAGCGATCCGACCGCGACGGGCGACGATAAATCCGTGCATGTGTATGACCATGTGCTCACGGCAGGCGTTCAGTACTGGCTGGTGGAAGAATCGGTATCCGATAACACCCTGTACGCGCTGGCCGAACCTGTGCCCTTCACCGTTGGCGAAACCGCCGATCCGGTCGAGGTGACCATGGTCAACCGCACGCTGGAGCTTACGCTTTATAAGCTGGACAGCGGCGCGTACGATGCCCAGACCGGCGCCTACACCGGCAACCCCGTAGACGGCATTGACCTGACCCTGACCGGCCCCCAGCGCAAGACGGACGGTACGGTGGTTACGGATGGCACGTGGACTTGGAACACCAGCAATGTGAATCCCAAAACCCTGACCCTCGCGGATGGGCTGATCGCCGGGAAAACCTACACCCTGAGCGAGGATCCCGCCAGTGTGAAGCCTACGCACCAGTACGCGGATCCGATCACATTTACGCTTTCCGACTACGGCGGATCCAAGTCGGTTGTGATGGTGGACGCGCTGACCGGCACCGTGAAGGTGGAGGTAACCAAGCAGTGGTGGAACGCCGCCCACACCAGTAAGCTGGCCGACAGCGAGCTGCGCGATACGCTTACGCAGGTGTCGGTGGTTCTGAAGCGCACCGTGCCCGGCGGCACTGCCGAAACCGTAGGCACTTACAACGTGCTCAAATCCAACGGCTGGAAACTGACAATCGACGACCTGCCCAAAGCGGATCAATCCGGCAAGGTTTACACTTACACCGTCGAGGAGCAGAATGTGCCGACCGGGTTTGCGCTCAACGGCGTCGGAGACAATCAGGGCACGAACGGCAACTTTGCCTATACCGTGGATAACGACGCGTACGAAGCCACCTTCAGCAAGCGCGATCTGGACAGCGGCGACGAGTTGCTCGGCGCGACGCTGAGGATTCTGGACGCCAACCAGCAGGAGCTTACCCGTTGGACCTCTGATGGGACGCCCCACGTGGTGACCGGCATCCTGACCCCGAACACGGATTATTTTCTGGAAGAAGTCGGCGCGCCAGACGGCTACACCGTGACCACCACGTTTGCTTTCCATCTGGATGAAAACATGGTTCCGAGCGTGCAAAACGTGACGGCCGGCGGCGTGGATGAGAACAACGTGGTTTACATGTCGGACGCGGCAACCTCCGTTTCCATCAGCAAACGCATCCTGGGCACCGCCACGGAGCTTCCCGGCGCTGTGTTCAGCATTACCCCCGCCACCGCGGCTACCGGTTTTACCAACGCCTTTACCTGGACTAGCGGCAGCGACGGCACGGACGCGAGCGGCAACCTGAAGCCCCACACGCTCAGGGGCCTGCTGGTTGGCACTACCTATACGCTGAGCGAAACGCAGCCCAATGGCTACATCCCCGCGCCCAGCATCAATTTCACGGTGGACAGCCATGGCGTGATCCGCACCAAGCTCACCGCACAGGATGAAAGCGAGTATGCCGCAACGGCTGAATCCGGCCTGATCACGGTGTACAATACCCCCGTTACGGTCACGTTCAGCAAAACGGCGCTGGTTGGCTCGGACGAACTGCCGGGCGCGAAGCTGGCCCTATACTTGGGCGACGGCAGCCAGACCGACACGGCCCACACCGTAGCCACATGGACCAGCGGCACCGACGGCACGGACGATTCCGGCAAGCTGAAACCGCACATCCTGACCGGACAGCTGATTGTGGGGCAGGAATACACGCTTACGGAAACCACCGCGCCTTACGGCTACGCGGTTACCGAATCGGTACGCTTTATTGTGAACGCGGACGGAACCATCGCGGCTGTCGGCACGCCGCCTACCCTGACCGGGGTGGGCGCCCACAGCGTGACCATGAAAGATCAACCCACGCTGGTCCGTTTCAGCAAAACTACCTTAACAAAAGCCAAGGAAATCGCCAACGCCCAGCTGACGTTGACCGACATTACGCCCGATCAGGACCAGCTGGACGGCGACGCTCTGCTGAGCTGGAGCTGGTCTAGCGGCAGCCAGCCGCATGAAATCAAGGGCGATCTGCGCGTGGGGCATACCTTTACGCTGGAAGAAAAACGCGCGCCCGACGGCTACACGCTGGCGGAGACGATCACCTTTACCCTGCGCGCGGACGGCGTGATTGTGGCGCTGGACGCGCAGGGGCAACCCGTGACCAACGCGGACGGCGAGCTGGTTACCAGCACCAATACGGTGCTGATGTTCGATGCGGAAACGAAGCTTTCCATCGCCAAGGTGGACGATCAGCAAACGCCCAAACCCGTGCCCGGCGCGACGCTGAAGGTGTTCAAAGTTGCCAGCCAGACTGATACAACCCTTGGGCAACAGGCGGCTACGGTCATCACCGACAGCAACGGGCTGGCAGACGTGACCGGCATTCTTGCGCTGGATCAGTGGTACGTGGTAACGGAGGACCTTGCCGGCACCCCGGCCGGGTACACCACGGCGACCGCGAGCGCACCCTTCCAGCTGAGCGCGGACGGCACCAAGGAGATTACCCTTACCGACCCGCGCACGGTTTTCCGGGTTGGCAAGCTGGACAGCCGCGACCATACGACGCTGTTGGCCGGCGCGACTCTGACGATTTATGACAGCATGGTGGACGCGGACGGGAAAACGGTACCGAACCTTGCCGCCGCTCCCGTAGCGACGGTTGTGACCGAAGCGGGCGTCACAACCCCCATCTACGGGCTGTTGCTTGGGCATACCTACTTCCTGTACGAATCGGTTGCCCCGGATGGCTACCTGCGTAACACCGATACTTACACCAAGTTTGAAATTGACGCCGACGGCAAAACCGCCGTGTACTCCGTGGACGCGCCTTCCAGCGTGAAGCTGCGCAAAACCGACGCGGCCGGGAACGCCATCACAGGCGCAACCCTCGCGCTTGTGATGGGCGAGGACGCCGTCAACTATGATCCCGCGACCGACGTTATCAATACCTGGACCAGCGATAAGCTTACGGACCACACCGAATATCAGCTGCTGCTGAATACCCCGTACACGCTGGTGGAAACGGGCGCGCCTGCCGGTTACACGCTCAATACGGCGGGGGTCACCTTCAAACTGGACGATAACGGGCAGGTGGTGCTGCTGCGCGGCGGCACGGCGGACGCGACCACCGTGGATCTGGTTTCGATGGGCGATCAGAGCATCCATGTGGTGTTCAGTAAAAACGCGACCGGAAACCTTACGGCTGAACTGCCCAACGCGAATCTGAAAATCACCCACACTGACGCCACACTGGGCGAGGTAACCGACGATGCCTGGCAAACAGCCGCTGTGAACCCCTCGCCGCATGTGGTAACCACCACGCTGCGCGCGGACGATACCACTGTGTACACCTTCACCGAAGTGGGCGCGCCTGCCGGTTATACCATCGCGGGCAGCATCAGCTTCAAACTGGATCTGAACGGCAATGTAAAGATTCAGCAACCGGACGGCAGCTTTGTGGCCCCTGCGGATAATAAGGTGGTCATGACCGACGCGCCCATCACCTTCCTGATCGCCAAGCAAAACGAGGATGGGGATTACCTCGCGGGCGCGGAATTTGAAATCGTGCCGGATATCGAAGGCAAACCCGGCGAAACGGCGGTTACCGGCTTTAGCAAAATTGTCAGCGAGGATCAGCCCACGGAAGTGTCCGGTTTGCCCGCGGGCAGTTACTGGCTGGTGGAAACAAAGGCGCCAGTGGGCATAGATGCGTCCGGTAACCCTGTGTATTACAAGTTGGCGCAACCCAAGGCCTTTACAGTAACCGACGAGCTGCTCACGGGCGATCAGCGGGTCACCGTGACCGTTACCGACAGCCCCACCACGGTCACCGTGCTGAAGCTGGACAGCGATCAGCTGGACGCCAACCAGAACCCGACGGGCAACCGAGTCAAGGATGTAACCGTGACCCTGACCCGCAAGGGCGAAACGACGGTTCTGGATACCTTCACTTTTGACGGCTTCAAGGATTGGGTGCTCACGCCGGGGTTGATTGAGCCGGGCGCAACCTACACCCTGACCGAAACCGCAACCCCAGCGGACTACTTAAGCTTTGGCAGCATGGATTTCACCATGGAGGCCGACGGCGACGCCCGCTGGATCCTGGTCAATACCCTGATTGCTAAACGCTCGATTACGGTGAACAAGGTGTGGAGCAACAGCGCAGTCGCGCGTCAGCCGGTCACGATCGATCTGTACCGCAGCGACGATCTCACCACACCGTACCGCAGCCTGCCGCTGCCGATCACGGCGGATAGCGTCACCTTTGACAACCTGCCGGACAAAGCGAGCAACGGCGCGGAGTATACCTATACCCTCGCGGAATCGACGGCCACGGGCTACCTGCCCGGCGTGTTCACCGGGCCTACGGTTTCCGCCGACCAAAAGGCATACGCCTATACCCTCACCAACAAACCCACGGCGCTGGTGGTCAGCAAAATGGCCGCCGATACCGCAACCGAACTGCCCGGCGCGACGCTGCGCATTGTCAAGGGCAACGGCGTGGGCTACGCGGACAGCGACATTGTGGAAACCTGGCAGAGCGGCTCCGACGGCCAAAATGCGGACGGGACTTACAAACCCCATACCCTGTACGGTAAACTGGAACCGGCGAAGCAGTATACCCTGCTGGAGGTATCCGCCCCCAACGGCTATCTGCCCGCCGTGTCCCTCACCTTTACCTACACGCCGGACAGCAACGGTTCCCGCACGCTGACCCTCACCGACCAGCCCACTCGGGTACGCTTTGGCAAACTGGACAATCTGACCGGCACGCTGGTCGAAGGCGCAACCTTCGACGTGTATGACGACGCGGCGTGGCAGAGCAATCCTTCCACCGCCAAACCGGTATTCAGCTTCACCAGCAAAACCACGTATGTGGAGACGGTCGCCAAGCTGACGGCCGGCAAGCTCTACCGGCTGGTGGAAACAGGCGCGCCTGCGGGTTACCAGTTAAACGGTGCGACGCTCCAGTTCCGCGCCCCCAGCGATTCGGGCACGGCCACGGTTACGCTGTCCGACCCGCGGATTTACTACTTTGCCAAGATCAGCGCCTCCACAGGGTTGGCCGTACCCAAGGCAAAGCTGAAGGTGACCGACTCAAGCGGCAACACCGTGATCCCGGAATGGACCAGCACGGGCGAACCCTACGAGTTTGTGAATACCGACACCAACGGCGAGCCGATCCTCAAGAGCGGCGTAACCTACCGGCTGGTGGAGGTTTCCGCCCCGGACGGGTACGAGCTGAACAGCACGGCCGTCACCTTTACGCTGGACAGCAAGGGCCTGATTAACGGCGGAACGACCGTTACCATGACCAACACGCCCGTTGATACGCCTACGGACGATACCATCGACCTGACCATCCACAAAACATGGGTGGATAACGGCAACGCCGGCAACACGCGGCCTACGGCTGGGCTTACGGTGAACGTGTACCGTAAACTGTCCACCCAGACCGATTACAGCCTGATGATGAGCGTTACCGTGCCGACCCGCAACAGCAACAACTGGTACCTGACCATCCTTGGGCTGGACCGTTACGACAACAGCGGCGTGGAGTACAACTACCGCGCGCGCGAGGTGGTGCCGACAGGCTACACCGTCACTTATGCCAATAACGGCTTCACGATGGTCAACACCTACCCGGGCAACGGCGAATCCCCCACGCCTACGCCGATCACCACCCTGACGCCTACCCCGAACGCGAGTACGACCCGCGTACCGACCAGCGTAAAATATGTGGACGGGCAATGGGTGTACATCGATGATAATCAGGTGCCTTTGGGCGTAGTGCCGCAAACCGGCGACGAATCCAACTACCTCCTCTGGGGGTTGGCGATCGTGCTGCCGCTGTTGCTGGCTGCGATGGCCGGATGGTTTGTTTTCCGCAAAAAACGCCGCGACGCGAAAACCGGGGCCGACAAGGCGTAAGCCGTTGCGTCCGGCGCGTTCTAAAGCGTAAAGCAAGAGCCACGGGCACCGCGTTGCACGTGGCTCTTGCTATTCCGGCTGTTTTGCGGTATGCTCGCATCAGGCGCGCTAACGCGCCTGATGGGTAAAAAACAACGTTGCCGGCAAACAACCGGCGCGTTTGCGCCGCCGCGAACCGGGCGGCGCGCGGGGCGCGACGGCCCTGTTGATTGAGGATGAATGGCCATCGCGCGCGGTAAACAGACGGCGTGCGGTAGGGGTTAAGGGAGCGTGTGCCATTGAACAGGAAGCCAAAAATGGGATGGCTGTACCTGCTGATTGTGCTTTTACTCATTTTCAGCGGCGTGATGGCCTGGGGATTGATTGATAAACTGCAAAAACAGCAGGAAAGCGCCGAGGATTACACGAAGCTCAGCGGCGAGGCTATCGTGACCGGCGTAACTGTGTTTGCCGACGAAACCGCCGCGTCGGAAACCGCCGAGCCTCAGCAGGAGCAGGAAGCGGTAGACCAGAGCGATACGGTTTTTTACATCAGCCACGACGTGGTGGCGGCCACTGCCGCAAACACGTTGCAGGCGGCTTCCACATGGCCAACCGGCATCAGCACCCTGCTTCCCGCCGAAACTCCCGGGCAAACGCCCGCGCCTTCGGCGACCCAAACGCGTGCGGCTACCGATCTGCCTTCCGCTACGCAAACTTTGGCCGCTACCGTAACCCCCACAGCGACCCTCGCGGCAACGCCCGCGCCCGTGGTTACCGTGACCGCCGCCTCACAGCCCACTTTGGCCCCGGGGGAAACCGCGACGGTGACCCGCCCGCCGGCGGGGTCCGGCTGGGCGCTGATTACCGCGACCCCCGCCACGGAAAAAGCAGGGGTAGAAGCTACCGCCACAGCCGGCGCGGAAGCCACGCCTGAGAGCACCCCCGCGCTAACCCCGGCGGCGAGTCCAACGCCCGCGTCCACGGCGGTTTCGCCTGTGGCCACCGCGTTGCCGCAGGCTACGGACACGCCCAAACCCACCTATACGCCGATTGCGACCGTCACCCCCACCGTTACACCCGAAAAGCTGACTGTGACCCCGGCCATCAGCGATGTGCCGGGCCACAACCAGTATGTGACCATGGAGGATGTTCACTATTCCGCTGATTTTGGCTATTTGCAGGGCATCAACCCGGATGTGAAGGCATGGTTGATTCAGGACGGCACGGTGATTAACTACCCGGTGCTGCAAGGCAAGGATAACGATTATTATCTGGATCGGATGTTTAACGGCAAGCGCAACAAGGACGGCTCCATTTTCCTGGATAGCGGCAGCTCGGAATATTTTCTGGACGCAAACACCTATATTTACGGCCATCACACCAAGACGGACGCTATGTTTTCAACGCTTGCCAACTACCGGGATCAGGCGTATTACGACGCGCATCCGCAGATGGTGCTGCTGACGCCATACAGCGATTACTGCATCGATTTGTTTGCCGCGCGCGTGGCCGCCGTGGATGATGAAACCACGTGGCGTGTCAAGCAATTTTACCGCAAGGCGGATTTTTCAGCGTATATCAGCGATTTGGAAACCAACTCGCTGTTTAAGGCGGACGCGTCCTCCATGCCGGAATGGGGGGATCAGCTTCTGGTGTTGGTGACCTGCACCAACGATCAGCACGGCATGCGCTACGTGGTGTACGGCCGGATGCGGCAGATCGTTTACGCCTCCACCGACAGTGTGGCAGTCACCAAAATGAAAATGGATCAGACGCAGACCCTTGGCGGCTGGCGGGAGGTGCCCGGCCGCGGGCTGATGATGACCTACGCGCAAAACGATCCCCTGTGGGAGGATATGCGCTACGAAAGCCTGGAATCCGCCCGCAAGCGCGTGTTCGGCGAGGGTGGGTGCGGGCCTACGTCGGTGGCGATGGCGGTGGCCAACCTGGTGCCGCTCGAGCGGCTATCGGATATTTACGGTTACGCGAAAAGCTCTCAGGGCTATACCTTCTGCGAGTGCTCGGTGAACCAGTATTTTTGCAACAAGCTGCACGCGCAGTATCAGGTGCAGACGGCGGATGAATACCTGCGGTATTTTCCGTTGGTGATGGCGAATTTCGCCACCGGCAACAACCTGTGGGGGCAGGTATCCCGAGGCAAGGCGGCCGGGACCAACCTGACGTTTATTAAGAAGATCGCTTACCTGTACAAGCTGGATTTGAGCATTACGTACGACAAGGATGAAACCTTTGCCGCCGTGAAGGATGGGGCGATCGCCATTGCGAGCTTGGGCGCATACAATCCCCTGACGGGGGGCGGGCATTACGCGGTGATCGCCAGCGTGGACGATCAGTATGTGTATGTGCTGGACCCATACCGCAAGGAGAGCTATGACGACACTGATAAAAAACACATCCTTAACCAAATCGCGCCGGGCGTGCTGGCGGTGAAGCTGGAGGACGCGCGCGACTTGTACATGTCCACATTCTATATTTTAAAAACCACGCCGGAAACGGATTCGGCGGATCCGCCGGCGGTGCAGTAAACACTGAATTTCTGGCGCTGGCATAACGGTTGCCTATTGCCTTGACCCATTTCCGCCGGGAAGGGGGTCGGGGTGCGGCCCGACCCTGTAAGGCCGGAGTGCGCCAGCCGTGCGTGTTGACGGAACTGAAAATGAGTTTCAGGCACAGTTTGCCCCCGCGAGGCCTCCCCCTGCGGCGACCTCGCCGGTTGAAAAACAGGAGGCTTGCCATGAACCGGACGTTGAAAACAGACAGAACCGCATCGGCCGTGCGGGAGGAATGCCCCGACGGTCTTTCAACCGCACAGGCAAAAGCGCTCGCGGCCCGGGGGCAGGGTAACCAAATGCCTCATTCCGGGGATGGCGGCGTTTTTTCCATTGTGCGGCGCAACCTTTTTACGCTTTACAATCTGCTCAATATTGTACTGGCGGCCCTGCTGGTATGGGTGGGCAGTTACCGCAACCTGCTATTTATGGGGGTCGTGGTTTCCAATGCGGTGATTGGGCTGGTGCAGGAGTTGCGCGCCAAGCGTATGCACGACCGGCTGCTGCTGCTGTCCGAGGGCAAGGTTCGCACCCTGCGGGATGGGGCGGAAGCGCAAATTGCGCCGGGCGATTTGGTGCTGGGCGATGTCATCCGCCTGCGCCGCGGCGATCAGGCCCCGGCGGACGCGCGGGTGCTGGCCGGGCAAGCCGAGGTGAATGAATCGCTGCTGACCGGGGAAAGCGAACCGATTGCCAAGGCGGCGGGGGACGCTCTGCTCTCCGGTAGCTACCTGACGGAAGGCGAATTGACGGCGACCCTGACGGCGGTTGGCGCTCAAAGCTTTGCCGGCCAGCTGCAAACAGCGGCGCGCAGGGTTCGCCGCCCCCGAAGCGAGCTGATGGCCTCGCTGAACCGGCTGATCCGGGGGGTCAGCGTGCTGATTGTGCCGGTCGGCGTCGCGCTGTACCTGCGCCAGACGCTTGGCTTGGGGTTAACGGTAGAAGCCGCTGTAACCAAAACGGTTGCGGCAACGCTGGGGATGATTCCGGAAGGGCTTATTTTGCTGACCTCCGTCGCGCTGGCGGTGGGCGTGGTGCGGCTGGGCAGGCAGGGCGCGCTGGTAAACGAGCTTTACGGTATTGAGAACCTTGCCCGTGTGGATGTTCTCTGTTTGGACAAAACCGGCACGCTGACCAGCGGACAAATGAGCGTAACCGAGATGTTGCCCCTGAACGGCCATGCCAAGGCCGGGGTGGAGCAGGCGATGCGAGCGTTTACCGCCGTGTTTGCAAACGAGGAAAGCCCCACCCAACAGGCGCTCGCCGTCGCGTTCCCACCCCAAACGGGGGTAGACGCGCGGGCGACAGTGCCATTTTCCAGCGAGCGCAAGTGGTCGGCAGCAGAAATTCCGGGCCATGGCACGCTGGTTTTGGGCGCGCCTGAAAAGACGCTGTTCGAGTTTCCGAAAACGCTTGCTTTGGCGCAAACCCATGCGGCTAAAGGCTTTCGGGTGCTCGCGCTGCTGCGCGGGGATCAGCCGATCACGGGCAGAACCCTTCCGGAAGGGTTAATCCCGCTGGCGCTGATCCTGGTGGGGGACACCGTGCGGCCGAAGGTGCGCGATACCTTGCGCTATTTTGACACGCAGGGCGTTGCCATCAAGGTGATTTCCGGCGACAGCGCCCTGACCGTGGCGCGGATTGCCGAACAGGCGGGGCTGGCGGGCGCGGAACGCGCGGTGGATTGCTCTACCGTGCCGCAACCGCCGGATTATGACGCGCTGGCAAGGGAATACACGGTGTTTGGCCGCGTATCGCCGGAGGATAAACGGGGGTTGATCGGCGCGCTCAAGCGGCAGGGCCACACCGTGGGGATGATCGGGGACGGCGTGAACGATGTGCCCGCGCTCAAAACCGCGGATTGTTCCATTGCCGTAGCGGGCGGCAGCGACGCGGCCAGCCGCGTGGCGCAGATTACGCTGCTGAGCGCGGATTTTGGCGTGATGCCGGATATCGTCGCGGAAGGGCGGCGGGTCATTAACAACATCACGCGCGCCTCGGCCCTTTTCCTGGTCAAGAATATTTTCAGCTTTGTGCTCGCGGCGTTCTTGCTGGTGCTGCCGTTTGCCTATCCGTTTGTGCCGATTCAGCTCACGCTGGTTTCTTCGCTTTCCATCGGCTTGCCCAGCTTTGTGCTGGCGCTGCAACCTAACCGGGAGCGGGTGCGCGGACGCTTCCTGCCCAATGTGCTCAGACGGGCGATACCGGGCGGGATTACGGTTTCCGCCGTGTGCCTTTTGGTGATGGCGGCAGGCGGGTCCTTGGGCCTTTCCGGGCGGGAGGTGAGCACGCTTTGCACGCTGGTGGCGGCGGTAAGCGGGCTTTGCGTGCTTACGCTGGCTTGCCTGCCCATGAACAGGATTCGCGCGGCGCTTGCGTTTACGATGACGGGCCTGATGCTGATTGCCGTGTGGCGGTTCCCCGGCGTGTTTGAGCTTGCGCCGGTTGCAGGCAACGCGGTCGGACTTTTAGGCGCTGCGCTGGCGGCGGTGCCGGTTTTGCTTTTGGCGCTTACGGCGCTGGCGACGCGTTTTGCGCGGGGCGGAGATCAAACTCCAGGCGCTGACTGCCGCTGATTTCACAAAGCGTGAAAATCGGTTGCACTAAGCCGGCTTGAAAAATGTTGCCGCTAGAAAAAACAGGAACCGCGTAGCAATGCGGGAACGGCGCAAAACGGATCGCTCAATGGGGCGGCAGGTATTCCGAAACGGTCGGGCAGTCGCAGGGGTCAGGGAGGTATGGCGCGACGAGCCGTTCCGGCTTAAAAAAACAGCCCAAAGGCAAGGAGCGCCTGCCTTCATCGCTGATAAACCCTCGCCGCAGCGAAAATGGGTCAAGGGCAAAGCCCCTGTCAGGGTGCATCAGCGTTGCCCCTTGCCCGCCGGAGGCCTTATGTGGCAACACATACAGCGTAAGCGCCACGAGTGCCGAAGGCACAGTGGAGTGCGGCTCAGGGTCTTTATTTTGTTTGCCTAAGGTCTGCGCGTAAAGCGTTGTTCCGGCATGAAAAACGAAACTCCGGCGGGGCACGCCTGCCTTCCCACGGTTTGCGCGCGGTTCAAGAGCGACCAACCGCAGGGCGGGAGGAAAAACGGCGAAAAAACTGCCCGGAATCCTTCGCGCTCTTTTCGGAATGCGGCGGCGCGTGGTACAATAAAGTGCTTGACCTTAACCAACGGAGGACCGCGAATCACGCATGGGAGGGAACACGATGCTGGCACAGGATGTGTTGGGGTTTATTGAGGAAAACGACGTAAAGTTTGTTCGGCTCGCCTTTATGGACCTGTTCGGCAGGCTGAAAAACATTGCGGTGCAGCCCGATTTGCTGGCGCAGGCTTTTGACACGGGCCTGCCTTTTGACGCGACCGCCATTGACGGCTTCCATTGCGACGCGGACGGCGATCTGCTTTTGCGGCCGGACCCGGAAACGCTCTGTATGCTGCCGTGGCGGCCTCAGGCCGGCCGGGTGTGCCGTCTGCTGTGCGATGTGCTCACGCCGGACGGGCAGCCTTACCCCGCCGACCCGCGCGGCATTTTGCGCCACACCATGGCGATTGCGCAGCAAAAGGGCTTCACGGTGCGTATTGGCTCGGAGTGCGAGTTTTACCTATTTGAGGCGGACGAACGCGGCGCGATTACCACCCGCCCGCAGGACAGGGCCGGCTATCTGGATGTGTCCCCGCTGGATCGGGGGGAGGATGTGCGCAGGGAGATCAGCCTGACGCTGGCCTCGATGAACATACAGCCCGAAAGCAGCCACCATGAGCGTGGCCCGGGGCAGAACCGGATTGATTTCCACCGCGCCGATCCGGTTACCAGCGCGGACCATCAGGTGGCGTTCCAGAACGCGGTGCGCACCATCGCCTCCCGTTACGGCCTCCGGGCTTCATTTATGCCCAAGCCGCTTGCTGATGAAGTCGGAAACGCCTTCCACATCAACATGTCCCTGTACAAAAACCGCAATAACCTGTTCCGCATGGAAAACGGGCTGCTGGGGGAGGACGCGCGCAGCGCGATGGCGGGGGTATTGCAGCGCCTTCCGGAGATTACGCTATTTACCAACCCGTTGCCCAACAGCTATGACCGCCTGACGGACAACGAATCGCCCAACCGCATGTGCTGGTCTACCCTCCGGGGTCGGAGTGCCCTGCGGCTGCCCCTGCCTCAGCACCGGTTTGCGCGTATGCAGGTGGCCAGTCCGGACCCGACCTGCAACGTGTATCTGGCGTATAGCCTGATTATCCGTGCGGCATTGGAAGGCATCGAAAACCGGGAGAGCCTGCCCGAGGCGTGCGAGCGGGATTGGGCAAGCCGCGCCGCCTTGCCGGAAAGCCTGCCGGAGGCGATCGCGCTTGCGCGCGCCAGCGAGTTTGTGGCCCGCAGCCTGCCAACGTGCGTAACGGAGGCATTTCTCAAAGGCGGCGAGGAATTGCTTCGGCTGGACCGTTTGGACAAAACCAGCCTGTTCAATAAAGAATTTGAGCGTTACTAAGGCGAATGCCGGTTGAAAGGGGGCATTCGAATTGGCATACGACAAGGCGCTGCTTGTGGCCGCACAGGGGCAGGACAAGCTGAAACAATGGCTCACGGGCGTACAGCTGAGCGATGTGATGACGGTGAAAGGCGCGGCGGAAGCCCGCCGGATCACGGCCAGCGACGCATATACCCTGATGTTAATTAACGCCCCGCTGATGGATGAAACCGGGTTGGAACTGGCGATTGACCTTGCCCGCAGCACAACGGCGGCGGTGCTTTTGCTAGTGAAAACCGAGCTGGCCCCCATGATTAACGACGCGGCGACGGAGGCGGGCGTGCTGATTGTCACCAAGCCGGTGATCCCGCAGGTGTTTGAACAGACGGTCCGGGTCGGGCTGGCTTGCCGCAACCGGATGCTTTTGTACAAGAGCGAAAACGAGAAGCTGCAAAAAAAATATGACGAGCTGAAAATTGTGGACCGGGCCAAGTGCCTGTTGATTGAGCACATGCACATTACCGAGGAGGAAGCGCACCGCGTGCTGGAAAAGGAAGCGATGAACTCGCGTCTGCCCAGGGTGCGGGTGGCCCGTCAGGTGCTGGACCGTTTTGAGCTGTAACCGGGGCGGTTGCGGAAAATGCGCGTTTTCTCGTTGGGTGTTACTCTTTCATGGCAAAAAAGGCAGGGGGAATCGCTTCCCCCTGCCTTTTTAGATGCAACGCTATGCTAGTTGGTTTGCGCCAACGCGCGTTTTCCCAGCATATAAGCCCCCACCAGCCCGCTTACCGGGTACAGGGCGGGCGGAACAATATACTCGTCCATATGGGCAAGCAAAGCCGGCGCCTGAATGTAGCCGTTGAGCAGCGCGAGCACGCGGGCGCGTACCAGCGTAAACAGCGCCTGCCGCTGCATCACGCCGCCGCCCAGTATGATGCGTTGCGGACTGACCGTCAAGATCAGGTTTGCGCACATCTGCGCCAGATAATCCGCCTCGATAACAAAGGTCGGGTGATCGTCCGGCAAATCCTTCGCGTCGCCCTGAATGCGCGCGCCAATGGCCGGGCCGGCTGCCAGCCCTTCCAGACAACCGTCGTGATAGGGGCAAACGCCGCGTGGGTTAGGATCGTCCTGATGCGGGCGGAGCAGCATGTGGCCCAATTCCGGGTGTAAAAGCCCATGCACCAGGTTGCCGCCGGAAAGCACGCCGCCGCCAACGCCGGTGCCGACGGTTACATACACCACGTCGGTCAGGCCCTTCGCCGCGCCAAGCTCGGCTTCCGCCAGCACAGCGGTGTTCACATCTGTATCAATGGCGCAGGGGATGGCCTTGCCGCCGCGCAAAGCTGGCAGCAGGGGGTATTGTTGCCACGCGAGTTTGGGCGTGGAGGTGATATAGCCGTAGTTCGGCTGGTCGGGGTTGAGTTCCAAAGGGCCAAACGAGCCGATGCCGAGCGCGTCAATCCCGTGTGCGTCATAAAATGCGCGCATTTGGGGCACGGTTTCCTCCGGGGTTTTGGTGGGCAGGGTGAGCCGTTCCAGCTCATTGCCGGCCTCATCAAAAATGCCCAGGACCATTTTGGTTCCGCCAGCCTCCAACGCGCCGATTTTCTTCATACGGGTTTGCCTCCGTTATTTTCATGGTGCCGTTATCATATCAAAATCAGGCTGGGAAAGCAAGTCCGGCCAAACGAAAGCCGCATTACAAACGCCGCGCGTGCGGGCGGATAACGCATTGAGCACTCATACCCTCGTCCGGGTCAATGAAGGGACAAACGCCGCGCGCGAGCGGATACCGTATTTGGGCAACCAGCTTGTTTTGTGGGAGAGGAGCCGGTCCAAACCTGCCATTGAAGGCCGCTGGGCAGCTTCGGGGTTATGCTGAAAATGCGGAAGGCTGCCATGCGTAAGCCTCGCGCGCGTGCTGGCGGTTTCATCCGCGACATGTCCGCGACGGCGTTTACACCGGCCCCGAGGGGCGCGCTGTACCTGGGTTTATCCGTCTGTCAGGAAAGCGTGGCCCTGCGCGTCGTTTTGCACGCGGTAAAACGCGTCGGCCTTCGCGCCGGCCGCGTCCGCCTTGTCGGTGCAGGTCAGGAAGGTTTGCACGCCCTCCGCGCTTTGCAGCAAAGCGTTGCGCCGCCGCGCGTCCAGCTCGCTGAACACATCGTCCAGTAGCAGCGTCGGTTTTTCGCCCATTTCATTTTCAATCAGCTGTATTTCGCCCAGCTTCATGCTCAGCACGGCGGTGCGCAGCTGGCCCTGACTGCCAAAGGCGCGCAATTCCTTGCCGCACAATAGCAGGGCCAGATCGTCCCGATGCGGGCCGTAGTTGGTGAACATGCGCTGTTTATCCTCGGCGCGCGTGCGTTTTAGCCCCGCCAGCATTTGGCGGTAGGGGGTTTCGGTGGTGGCAAGCGGGCCAACGTAGCGCAACTCAAAGGTTTCATCCGGGTTTTCGGCGATGGCGGCGTACTGGGCGGCGGCGTTGACCGCCAATTCCCCCAGAAACCAGCGGCGCGGTTCCGCCACATACACAGCCGCGCCCGCGAGTTGCTCGTCCCACGCATCCAGTTGGGCGTCCAAATCCGCGTCCGGGCCGCAGCGCTGTGCCTTCAGGAGGGCGTTGCGGCTTTCCAGCGCGCTCAGGTAGCGTTTCAGGGCTTTCAGGTAGCTGGGCCGAATCTGGCTCAGCTGCATATCAATAAAGCGTCGCCGGGCAACCGGCCCGTCGCGCACGATGCGCAAATCCTCCGGCCCAAACATCACGGTGGTGGCGTGGCCCATCATATCACTTACGCGTTGCGCGGGCTTGCTGAAAATGAGCACGCGTTTTTGCGGCTTCACCAGCGGGTACAGGCGCACCTCAAGGTCGTGCTTGCCATCCAACCGCTGGGTTACGCCATGGACAAACGCGACGCTTTCGTCCTCGGCGATCATTTCCCGATCGACCGCCGTGCGGTGGCTGCGGCCCACGGAGAGCAGGTGCATGGCTTCCAGAAGGTTGGTTTTGCCCGATCCGTTGGCTCCGTACAGCACCGTCGTCCCCTTGACCGGAGCCAGATCCAGCGAGGCATAGTTGCGAAAACTCTGCAACCTCAGCGAGGTAAAATACATGGGGATCGCTCCGCCTTTCCTCAGGTTGGGGGGATGACATACAGGCTGGGGTTTTGGCGACGGTCGGGTTGCGCCGTGTCGGTTTCGGCGAGGCTTGAACGGTCGCGGATACGCAGGCGGCGAAACGTTGTTGGCGCGGCGTCGCCGAATCGTGATAACGGGTTATCAGGCAGCGGTTCCAAAACGGGAGATTACCCCATATGCGCTGAAAAACGGATCGGCCGCTTACGCTTGCAGGTTGCGGGTCACCGTCAGGGTGATTTCCTCCCCGGAAAGCGGTTGGCCGAAAACATCCAGCCCATGCTCGGCATAGCGGCGCACGGTCAGGGTATCGTCATCCGCTGCGGTTACCGCCATGTGGCCGGTCATGAGCACGGGGTGCAGCCGGCGGTAGTTCATAAGCCCGCTGACGGCGCTCCAAAACACCGCGTCGCCGCCATCCCAATCCATGGGCGCGCGGTTCCATGGGTCTGCCATGCCCTGCATGCCCAGCTCGTCGCCGTAATAAACGGTCGGCGCGCCCGGCAGCGCGCAGAGCAGGCGCAACGCTTCCAGATAGCGCTCCTTGGCCAGAGCCAGCGCTTCCGGCTCCAGGCGGATTTTTTGCGCTTCTTCCCTCGGCATCTGGATAATCCCGTCCCGATCCAGCCCCGCGAAGGCATTCAGGGCGCGAACGCGGTCATGGCTGCCCAGCAGGTTCATCAGCGAATACAGGAAAGGCGCGGGATACACCTCTCGCTGGTGCAGGATGAGCCGGGCCAGATCGTGCGCGGTCGTACGTTTGGTAAAAAAGTCAATGATGGCGCGGCGCAGAGGGTAATTCATCACGCTGTCCAGCGTATCCCCCAAGCAGTAGGAGCGTTGCAAGCCATAGCTGAGCTTATTGCTCGCATCTTCCCACACCTCGCCCAGCAGCGTGCCCTCCGGGTTTTGCGCCTTAACGGCGGCGCGCATTTGGCGCAACAAATCCATGGGTAATTCATCCGCCACGTCCAGCCGCCAGCCGCAGGCCCCGCGCTTCATCCACAGGGGAAGCACGCCGCCGACGGGGTCCAGCAGGTAGCGGCGGTAATCGGGCTGATCCTTCTCCAGCGCGGGCAGGGTGTAAAAACCCCACCACGCGCGGTACCGGTCGGGAAAATGGTCAAAGTGATACCAGGCATAGTAAGGCGATTGCTGGCTTTGGGCCGCGCCGACGGTCTCATACCGCCCGAAACGGTTAAAATACTTGCTATCCGCGCCCGTGTGGCTGAAAACGCCATCCGCAAGCACACGGATGCCGTGCTGCGCGGCGGTGCGGGTCAGGGTGCAAAAATCCTCGTCAGTCCCTAAAACCGGGTCAACGGTTTCGTAATCGCCGGTATCATAGCGGTGGTTGGTGCGCGCGCGCACCACGGGGTTGAGGTAGATCACCGTGACCCCGAGCGCGAGCAGGTAATCCAGCTTTTCGGTGATTCCGGCCAGTGTGCCGCTAAAAAAATCAAGCGCGCGGTTATCGCCGTTTTCGGGATCGACGTCCAAGGCGGGCGCGTCGGTCCAGCGCGGGTGAAACGTCGCCTCGGGGTGCGCCTTAGCAATAGCGCTCTGCTGTTCAGGAGTTGGGGTAGCCTTGCCGCGGTTAAACCGATCGGGGAAAATCTGGTAAATAATGCCCTCCCGCAGGTAAGCGGGGGTCGAATAGGCGGGATCATACACCGTGACCTGATAGCTTCTGGGCGCGTCGGAAAGCGCCGCCCCCACGCCGCCCAATTGGTCGGGCGCATTGCCGTACCGCACATCGCCGTCCGGCTTGCGCACGGTAAAATCATACCAAAAAAGCATGGGCGTTGCCGGAACGGTAACCGTGACTTCAAAAAGATGGTCGCTCACAGCCGTCATGGGCGTAAAATGCTCCGCGCCGTTCCAGGTACGCAGGGCCACATCGTCGCTTTCATCGCAAAAAAAACGCAGGGTGAGCCGTTCGCCTGCCCTGACCGGGCCGATGGGGTCGCGGTAGGCGGTCGAATGGGAGTCGTGCAGGATCATCAGGGGGGCCTCCTTGGGTACAGGGTGCCTCTATCATACCCTGTTTGCCCCGGTTGCGCAATATGGGAGCGGGACGCGCCGGAAAGGGCCGGCGTTTGACGCTCGGGCGGTTTGAGAATGTGAAAAACCACGGAGCGGGGAACAAGGCCCCGTCCGTGGCGAATGGGTGATAAAGCTCGCGGCTCAACCCGGGCAGCGCGATTAAAAACGGCAGTATGGGCCGCCCCCGGGGCAGATTACGCCTGCGGCAGAGAAATGGCGTTCAGCACCGCCTGCGTAGCAGTCACTTCGTCCGGGCCATCCGCCACAAGCGTCGCCTTGCCTTCCGGCAGCCTTGCCTGCGAAAGCAAGCCGAGCATGCTTTTCATGTTCAGCACCAGCCCCTCGCATTCCAGCGTCAGGCGGCTTTCATACTTGCTGGCTGTGGCGGCGAGCCGCGCCGCTGTCGCCCGCGTAAAAGGCAGAATGGGTTTGAGGTTCAGCTCGGTGTGTATCATGGCGTTATCCTCCCGGTTGATGGTTTGCGGGGTTCGACGCCCCGCTTGAAAGCAGAGCCGCCCCGACCGTGGCCAAAGGGCGAAGAATTGCGTGACCGCAGGGGTGCGAAAGGCATGCGAAACGACCCGGCGTAGGGTTAAGGCTGCGACCCGTCGGAGGGGCGCTCCGAGGGCGGAGGCGCGCTTCTGGCGTTCTCCGCGCTTTGGACGCTCTCCGCGTGAGGCGTGGATGCGCCCAACTCCTCCCGCGCAAACTGGAGCAGGCGGCGCATCCGGTGGTTTACGCCGCTTTTACCAATGGGCGGGTCCAGGGTTTGGCCCAGCTCCTCCAAGCTCATATCGGGCGCTTGCAGGCGCGCGCGCGCGATTTCTTGCAGGGCGGGCGGCATGGCCGAAAAGCGCTCCATGACCATCAGCGCGGCGATTTGCGCGCGCTGCTCCTCGCTGGCGTTCATCTGTTTTTGCAGGTTGGCGCTATCGCAGTTCATCGCCCGGTTGACGCTGCCCAATACCTGCCGCTGCACGCGCAGGCTTTCCAGCGTGGTCACTGCGTGGTGCGCGCCCGCCGCTGTCAGCAGCGTGGCGATCTGGTCGCTCTGCTTGCAATAAAAGCTGACCAAGCCGTGCCGCTGCGTCTGCTTGACCGGCACGCCGAAACTTTGCAGGCATTTGGCAACATAGAGGCGCAGCGCTTCGTCCCGCACGGTCAGCTCCAGATGGTAGCTGTGCTCCGGGTTGGACAGGGTGCCGCAACCCAGCAGCGCGCCGCGTAAAAAGGCGCGGCGGCAGCAATCCCGGCTAAGCTTGACGCGCGGCACGGTAGCCCTGAGCGTGGTGGAACCGTCCTCCCCAGCGTCCATCATGCCAAGACGGGTCAGCAATGCGGGGGCCTGTTTGGGGCCGACGGTCAGCACGCATTTTTGCACCCCGCCAAAACGCGCGTGGGTAACATAATGCAGTTGCGCCAGAATTTGCGTTTCCTTTTGCAGCAATACAAAAATGCGGCGCGCGATGGCGGGGCTTTCCACTGTAAACTGCACGCAAAGCTGGCCGCGCCCCAACAGCGATAACGAGCCTAACGTCATGTACAGCGCGCTCAGCTCGCACAGCCGACAACAGGCCTTGTCGCACACAACGCGGCAAAGCTCCTCCTTGCAGTCCGACGAAAAGGACATGGCGCCCTCCCCTGTGCGTGGGTATGGCAACCCCCGCAGGTTGGTTTCCCTGCGGTGGAGCGGCCCCCGAACGCAGATGTACCGCGGGTGGATCCGCCTTTGTGCAAGGGGATTCCACAGGTTTGATGCTGAAAATGGCCCGGCCGAACGGCGCGAATAGCCGACCCTGCGCCCGACCGATGCTCTTTACCTTATTGTACGCAAAAAAAGACCCGCCGTCAAGCGAAGGCCGACGGCTGAGGAAATAACGCGTCGGTCTCATTGAAAAGTGATTTGTACGTGAAACGGAGGTATATTTGACGGGCGCCCCATAACCCCCGCCGCCGCGGAACCGGGTCAAGGGCGAAGCCCTTGTCAGGGCGCAGGGGCGAAGCCCTTGCCGGGGTTTGGGGTAGAACCCCAAGCCCCGCGCCGCAGCGTGTAGCCAACCAGCGAGCGAACAGCCCGAAGGGCTATGAGGCGAGCGGTGGAAACGCATTGTAAAAGAAGGAGGCCAACCGTCCCCACCCCCGCCGCAGCGGAACCGGGTCAAGGGCGAAGCCCTTGTCAGGGCGCAGGGGCGAAGCCCTTGCCGGGGTTTGGGGTAGAACCCCAAGCCCCGCGCCGCAGCGTGTAGCCAACCAGCGAGCGAACAGCCCGAAGGGCTATGAGGCGAGCGGTGGAAACGCATTGTAAAAAGTAGGAGGCCAACCATCCCCACCCCCGCCGCAGCGGAACATCGCGGGCCATGAAAGCCGGAAACAACCTTGGCCGGCAGCTATGCGGACGCCGTGACCCGGTTACCGGAGCCTGGCGACGTTCACTGCCGCCTGGCTTAACGAGTAAATCAGCTGGGTTGTGGTTTCGTCCGGACGAACCTGACGCGCCAGCACCATCAGCCGCTGCTCGTTGTCCGCGCCTTCGCAGGTGGAAAGGGTTAGCAACCGGTCGCCTGACTGCACGTCCAGAGGCACGGAATAAAGCGAGAGCCGGCGCGCGGTTTGCAGGTAATTCTGAAAATCAGTCTCCGTGGCAAAAGCGATCTGCTCCATGCTGGAAAAATATAGCGGTTGGTTGGGTTGCGTATCCACAACCATCACAGCGAACACCGCATAGGCGGCCTGCCCGTACAGCGTGCGCAGGGCCAGAAGCCCGTGGGTTTTCAGGAAGGACGCGCCCTGAACCTCATACTTTTTCAGGCACCCGAACATTGCGCCGGTTTTCATGTTGTGGCCGTGGATCATCAGGTTTTGGGAGGCGGGGGATAGCGCGCAGCGCTCGTCCAGAAATAGCGCGCCGGTGATGCTTTCATTTCCCAGCGCGTCCCTGCTGAGGTAGGTGGTATTGTCCCGCTGCACAACCGGCTCGTCCAGCAGGTCCGGAATATTGAGCCAGCCGATGATATCGGGGTTTTGCAGGCGGAGGGCTTCCAATTGCGGATCGGCTGTGGGGGTTGAACCGGCTGGGGGCGCGGAGGTTTGCGCCGCAGCGACCGCCACGGGGGAGGAGCCTTCGGCCGGCGGGTCTGTGACAAACCAGCTGACCAGCGTTACGGAAGATGGCGCGGGGCTTGCCTGCGATTCGGCAGGCAGGGCGGCGGAGGCTGAAGCATCCGTCGGCGCGGCAGTTGTATAATACAGCGCGCGCAGGGCCGCCGTTGCCTGCTTGGCGCGCAGGGTTTGCAGCCCGTAAACCGCAAGGGCAACGCCCGATACCACCATTACCGCGATGAAAACGTACAGCGCGGCTCGTTGCCCCCGGGCGCCCTTTTTGGTTTTTGACGGAGTCGATGTTACTTCCGTAGATGGGGATTGGGACGTTATCCGGTTGGCCGGCACATGGTAAAGATTCCAGTCGGTTTGTGGGGGATGCTGATGAAAGCCAGTCCGTTTCATGCCGAACCTGCCTTCCTTGCGTTTGTTGGGTTTGCGGGGATTTTCGGCTTTGCGACCGTCCGATACGCGATTTGCCAGCCTGCCAATCAACCCCCGTAGAAGCGAGCGCCCTGACCCTTTGCGCCACAGCAGGAACAGCGTGATGCCGTCGGGCGGATGCGCTCCCCTTTCCGGGCTACCTTTTGCGAAGGGGGGTGCGCCAACGCTTTACAGCGAATGTTTCCGTTTCAGGCGCAGCTTGGTCAGCAGCACCGCCGTACCCGCCATGGAGAAAATCAGGCACAGCGCAACCGCCGTAAGCGGGAAGGTATCGCCGGTTTTGGGGGCGGAGGCAGCATCCGTGGCGAGCGGTTGCAGATACTTTTCCTCGTCGGCAAGGGTGTATTGGCTGTCCAGCGTGGCCACCGATGTGGTCAGGGACATTTCCGGATCGCCCAGCAGGTTAAACTCGTAATAACAGTAACGGTACACAGAATCGCTGGAAAGGTACCCCTTGGCCAGCACATCCGCCTTGCTCTTGGCCAACAGCGCGCCTAAACTGGTGCGAGGCGCTTTGTTGTACTCGTGGATCATGAAACGGTTAAACGCCTGAGACGCGCCGTCTGTACTGCCACCGGCATACCAGCCGTAACGGGAGTTGAGCGCGCAGGCGACCGCGCCGCGTTTGGCGTTGCTTACAACCAACTGTTCGCCGATGGAATCGACATCGTAGTAATAATTATCGGCATCCATGTTGTCAAATGCGCCCGGGTAACACCCCTGACTGTACAGGAAGAATGAATACTGGTTGGTCAGGCTGTTGAGATTGTAAGGGATCATACGCATCAGGTAGGTATTGTTACAGTGCCCCAGATGGAAAACAATCTCCGGGGAGCGGTTAAGCTGCGTAATCAGCGCCGACACCGGCCAGTTATGGTTGGCGTAGGTTTTGTCATACAGCACGGATACGTTATACCCGGAGGGGAAACCCTTGGTGGTGATGCCGTTGGCCGTAGAACCCTTGCGGATTTGTTCCATATAGGACATGCCGTAGGTATCCGAGTCCAGCTTTTCGCCCACCGTGAGAGCAAATTTCTTTTTAGACCGTTTTTCATAGGCGATGGTTTTGTTCACAAAGTTTTTGACTTCCGTGATGCTGTTCACAGGCGCGCGGCCCACGTATACATCCGCCAGCAGGTCCACGTCCCGGCCGTAGTTGCCGTCCGTAGGCTCGCCATAGATATTGTTCTTGTTATGGTCGTAATCGCCGTCCAGGCAGGCATAGTACAGGTCGGAGGCGATGTAGTTGTTGGGGGTGCTGAACCAGGAAAGCTTGCAGTACAATTGCCGGGTGGGCACGATGCTGTAATCCACAATGCTCTTGGGGTTTCGGGAGTTAGCGTCCGCATCGCCGCCCAACAGCACAAAGCGAATCCGGTTGTTTAAATAAGCGTCGTGCAGAAAAGCCCGAATCTTGTACGCATAATCCCTTCCGCTGTAATGGTTATAAACCGATTCAAGCGAAACGGCTACCGCTCGCACACCTTTGCTCTTTTTATAGGTAATCAGGGGAGCAAAACTGTTGATAAAGCCCTGCGGTGTGATAATCACATAATCATACCTTGCGGTGCCAAGCAGGGCGGATCCGGCGGTGCTTTGGGTCGGCGTTTGGCGGTAGTAGGTGGACAGGTTTTCGGGGCAGTCGTAAACATCCGGCAGAAAGGAGGTATCAACCACGGTGGGGACGTAGGCTTTGGTTTCGGCAGGCGCGTCCTTCAGGGAAACGGAAAGCTGCATATCCTGTACGGCGCTGAGCGTTTTGCCCACGTAGGTTACGGGGTACAGATCGATCACAAACAGGGCGAAACCCCGCTGGTACATGACGGTGCCCTCCGAGGCGTGGCTGTCCGCCGGTTTGTCGCCGGCAGGCATGGAAAGGCTGTCGTCCGAGGTGGTATAGTACCTTGGGGGCGTGGGCAATTCAACGTTTTCCACGGTTTTTGCGGTGGTGTAGGTGACCGAATAATGGTCAACGGTTTTCCCGTAGGGCAACAGAACCGGCACATGCTTGACAGGAAGCTCGGCGTTGGAAAAGCAGACGTTGTTCAGGCCCTCGATGGATACCTGCGTCTGCCCGTCTTTCGCGGTGCACAGCGGCGTGCTGAAGTGATAGTCCAGCACCATCTGTTGGGTTTCCTGCGCCCAACCGACTGGGCTTTGAACGGAAAGCGCAAACAGCAGTACGCAAACCCAGAGGAACCCTTTTTTTGCAATTTTCATTGGGATCACCTTTATTTCTTCCATATTTAGTTTCAAACGAAGCATCGGGAAGCGCCATGGATGGAAAGGTCGCGCCTGCCGCCGAACCGCGCGGGCGCATACAACAGCCTGGGCTAACCTTGCAAAGAAACGATTGATTTTACAATTATGACAGAGAAAATATAGCATAACAAGGAAAAGATGTAAATGAATTTTATAAAAAAATACAATCCCCAAACGCAGACCGTCCTCCGCGCCCGTAAAGGATTATATTGCTTGTTCAAGAACCGCTGCAAGGCCGAAGGCCGCCCGCTGCACTGTCTTTTAAGCTGTCGCTTGATTTGGTTTTCCAGCGGAGGCAGAAGGCTTTAGGATTCCGCGCCAAGCTCCGGAAGGGTTTTCATAACCGACAATCAGACGTGCGCTTTATCTCTGGCCCTGTTTTGCCGCAGCTGGGGTTTAGGGAGAAGCTTGCGGGAAAACTTCCGGCGCTCGCCCGGCCCCGGAAGGGTACGCTGAACCTACCTGCGAAAAACGAAGGCGTTGCTCAAATCTTTTCAACAAAAAGAAGCCCCGTCGGCAGGGCTTCGCAATCAAAACGGTTTCGGGGGGGTGAAATACACGCGTTACCAGACCACGTTGCCCGTCGCCAGCTCCCGTACGGACAGGAACATGGCATACAGGCGGTTGTCCAGCGGCGCATCCATATGCAGGTGCCCGAAATACCAGCGTTTGTAGGAGACGTTGTCCATCACCCACTGTAAAAACACATTCAGTTCCTTTTCACCGTCGTGATCGCCGAAAATCTGCCGCATCATCTTTTCAGGCGCGGCATGGGTCAGGATATAATCCACATCGTTGCCGTAACGGGAAAAGTTTTTGCGCGCCTCCGCATATTCATCCGCGTTGGGCATTTCGCACTTCCACCAGTCCACGCCCTCGTAACGGCGGGTTTGATCGATTGAGTATCCGCCGCCCATGGTAAACAGGGTGTGGCCCTCAATTTCAAACACTTGCCCCCGCATCAGGTGGTATACGTTGCGGCGAATGCGCCGCGCCATGCCGCCCTTCCACTGGATGGGCGGGTAACTGTTGAGCAGATCGAAGTTTTCTCGGTTTCCATCCACAAACAGGATGGTGTAGGGCCGGAAGCTCAGCTCCCGCAAAGCCAGTTCCTCCCTTGGCCCGCCCGCGAATAGGTAGCCGAAATCTCCGCACACAATCAGGGTATCCCGCTTGGTCCAGCGGTCCGCGAAGGGCATGGTTTCGCGGCTGAGGCGTGCAGGGCTTCCGTGAGTATCGCCGGTGATATAGATCATGATGCCCCTCCTGTTTCCTGTATCCTCCGATAAGGCCCGGGGATCGCCGCGCGGGTTGGCCTTATGGGGAGGTTGATCGGGGGATGGCGGCGTCCAGCGCGAGCGCGAGATCATCGCGCACAATCAGGTTCGCGCGTTGGTCATAGGGGGTTTCTTCCCGGTTGATGAGGATCAGCGCCGCCTGATTGCGAAAGCCCAGCAAACCGGCCGCGGGGTATACGGTCAGCGACGTGCCGCCCACAATCAGCAAATCGCAGGCTTCCAGCGCGCGGATGGCCGCGTCCATCACGCTGTTATTCAGCGGCTCGCCGTAAAACACAATATCGGGGCGGACCGTGCCTCCGCAATCGCAATGGGGCGTGCCGTCCGCGGCAAGCACCTCCGGCAGGGTATAGACATGGCCGCAGCTCATACAATGGTTGCGCTGCACGGTTCCGTGCAGTTCCAGCACGCGCTGGCTCCCCGCTGCCTGATGAAGCCCGTCAATATTTTGGGTGATAACCGCTTTCAGCTTTCCCTGCCGTTCCAGCCTGACCAACGCCTCATGGCCCGCGTTGGGTTTGGCCTCAGGATGCAGCATCACGTTACGGTAAAACGACCAGAACACATCCGGTTGATTCAAAAAAAAGCGAATGGAGAGCATCTCTTCATAGCTTTTTCCTTCAGCCGCCTGATAGAGGCCGTGCGCCCCGCGAAAATCGGGGATTCCGCTGGCCGTGCTCATGCCCGCGCCGCCGAAAAAGACGATATTGCGACTCTTCCGAATCATATCGCGCAAAGTTTCCACAGCCGCAGATTGATCCGACATCGAATCTCCTCCCCTCGGATGCGGTGTTCCTTGCCGCCCCGGCCCAAAGCGCGGGCATGCGTGCGTCCGCGCATGCGTTTGCCCGCGCGAAGTCGCCTGCATGGCGGTTGCGCTTCGTGAGGGCAAGTCCCAAAATTGTTTTTTCGACATGGGTTTCGGAAAATCCTATCCCCAAATGGGCTTTTTCTTGTATTGATTGGAAAAACATACCAAATATTTCCCGAAACCGAGGGGACAGAAGCCCCCCGTGCGCCGGGCGCAAAACAGAAAACGTTGATAGGCAAAGACTTTCAGGCGAATCGCAAGCCAGTTAAAATGCAAGAAATTTTCATGAATGAGGAGGATGCGAAAGTAAATGGAAAGGAGCCTGAGCAAACTGGCCCGTGAAACAGGGTTTCTTTTTGAGCGCGTCGCGCGTCCGGATTGCGCGCGGGCGGAGCCAATCGGCGCGGAAAACGCTCTTGACACCGGTTGCGGGCCGTGCTATTCTACATCCATCATCGGATGAAGCGGAACATGCCGCCCGTCGGGTATCGCCTCAGAGATTGCCGCCTTGGCTGAAAGCGGCGAGCGAATACCGGGTGCGGATACCATCTGCCGACGGTGCGCCGGGCGCGCGATACAGCGCCTCCAAATGAGTGGGAATCGGCCTGACCGGTTTCCAAGCAGGGTGGAACCACGAACGAGCCAATTCGTCCGTCCCCGCACAAACCATGCGCTGGGACGGATTTTTTCTGTCCCCGGAAAAACAGAAAGGATGGAACCCTATGAAACTGACTGTATTGGGCAACACCTACGACGTGGCCGACCATAGTTCCGTCGGCGACCTGCTCAAGAACCTGTACCCGGACGATTACAAAAAGTACTATGCGGTTCGCTTTGCCGACGGCCGCATGGCGGACCTGTTCGCGCCGGTGGACGCGGACGCGGAAGCGACGCCCGTGACGTTTGCCGACGAGGATGGCCGCAAGGTGTACCGCCACTCCTGCTCCCACCTGCTGGCGATCGCCGTGAAAAACCTGTACCCGGAAGCGAAGCTGGCCATCGGCCCGGCCATTGAAAACGGCTTCTACTATGATTTTGACCTGCCTACCCCGTTCACGCCGGACGATTTGCCCAAGATTGAAAAAGAAATGGACCGCGTGGCCCGCAAGTCGCTTCGCCCGCGCCGCTACACCTTGCCCCGCAGCGAGGCCATCGCCCTCATGAAGGACCGTGCCGAACCCTACAAGGTGCAGCTGATTGAGGACCTGCCAGTGGACGAAACTCTGAGTTTTTATGAAATGGGCGACTTTGTGGACCTGTGCGTTGGCCCTCACCTGCCCAGCCTTGCCTACCTGAAGGCGTTTAAGCTGACGCAGATCGCGGGCGCTTACTGGCGCGGCGACGAGCACAACAAGATGCTCTGCCGGGTGTACGGCACCTGCTTCCCCACCAAGGAGGAGCTGGAGGAGTATTTAAAGCAGATTGAGGAAGCCAAAAAGCGCGACCACCGCAAGCTGGGCCGCGATCTGGACCTGTTCGACATCCGTGACGAAGGCCCGGGTTTCCCGTTCTTCTACCCCAAGGGAATGATTTTGCGCAATATTCTGGAGGACTACTGGCGCAAAATCCACCTGAAGGCGGGCTATGAGGAAATCAAGACCCCGATCATGCTCAACCGCGCCCTGTGGGAACGCAGCGGACACTGGGCCAAGTACCGGGAAAATATGTACACCACCCGGATTGACGATACGGATTTTGCCATCAAGCCCATGAACTGCCCCGGCGGGATGCTGGTGTATGAGCGCAAACTGTGGAGTTACCGCGACCTGCCCTGCCGTAGCGGCGAGCTGGGGCTGGTGCACCGCCACGAAAAGAGCGGCGCGCTGCACGGCCTGATGCGCGTGCGCTGCTTTACGCAGGACGACGCGCACATCTTCATGACCCCCGAGCAAATCCGGGATGAGATCAAGGGCGTATACCACCTGATTGACACGGTGTACACCCAGTTTGGCTTCCCCTACACGGTGGAGCTTTCCACCCGCCCGGAAAACAGCATCGGGACGGATGAAATGTGGCGGCTGGCCACCGAGGGGCTTCAGGGCGCGCTGGATGAGCTGGGCGTAAAGTACACCATCAACGAGGGCGACGGCGCTTTCTACGGCCCGAAGATCGATTTCCATCTGCGGGACTGCATTGGCCGTACCTGGCAATGCGGCACCATTCAGCTGGACATGAACCTGCCGGAGCGCTTCGACCTTACCTATACCGGCGCGGACGGTGAAAAACACCGCCCCGTGATGATCCACCGCGTGGTGTTCGGCTCCATTGAGCGGTTTATCGGCATCCTGACCGAGCAGTACGGCGGGGCCTTCCCCACGTGGCTTGCGCCCGTGCAGGTGAAAATCATGACCATCACCGACCGCAGCGACGCGGCTGCCAAGGAGCTGCAAGCCCTGCTGCTGGCGGAGGAGCTGCGCCCGGAACTCGACCTGCGCAATGAAAAGATCGGCTTTAAGGTGCGCGAAGCTCAGATGATGAAGATTCCCTACATGTTTGTGCTGGGCGACCGGGAAGCCGCCGAAAAAACGGTGACCATCCGCAACCGCAAGGGCGACAACCTGGGCACGTTCCCCTTTGCGGAAGCCGTGGCCATGATCCGTAAGCTGAACGACGATAAGACCATCGACTGACCGAATCTCATTAAGAACCCGTAATCGTGAACGGGGTTGCCTGAAACACGGGCGACGCCTAGCCCATGAAACCGCCGCCGGTTTCCCCCGCCTTTGGGGGGCCGGCGGCTTGCGTTTGCGCGCATTCGCGGAGCGCCGCGTGCCGGGCGGCGCGCGGAAGCCAACGTTATGCTCGCGCGACGGTGAGCGCGCGGGGCAGAATGAGAGCAGCGCGCAGGCGCAGGCGTGCGCCGCCGCCTGTAAGCCTGCGAAGCGGGCGGGAGGGTATGGCAGGCAAAGGATGGCGATCGGCTCGGAAAGGCTGATGGGGCTGGCGACGGCAGCGGTTTGACAGGAATCAAAGAGCATGCTAGAATGACGGTCCGGCGCGGTCGCCGATGGAGCCGAACTAAACTCCGGAGCAAACCGCGCCGCCCCACAGGCGCGGAGGAGACTTGATTTGAACGCCGCCGACCGGCGCGGCCGGCACATAAAAAGCCGCCGCACGCCTTGCCGGCGAGCTGTGCACAGGAGGAAACCCGATGCCAGAGATTCTTGAACTGCTGCCCGCAACCCCGGAGGATTACGCCATGCTGGCGGCGGTGGGCCACGAGGCGTTTCTGATTGATAAACTTACCTATGGGGAAGGGCCGGATATCTTCGAAAATCCGCGCTTTCTGATCCCCCTGCTCGCGCGCGCGGACGGCGCTGTGCAAAAGCTGACGTTGAACGGGGAAATCATCGGCGTTGTGGTTACCTTTGAGCAAACGCCTGTCGCCCGGTGGCTGGGGTGCATTTGCCTGTTGCCCGCCCATCAGGGCAAAGGGTACGGCCAAACGGCATTGCGCCTGTTGGAGCAGGCGTACCCAACGGTGCGTCAATGGGGGCTGGATACGCCGGAGGGCAATCCGCGCAACCGCCGTTTTTACGAGCATGCCGGTTACCGCGTCACGGGGCGGTCGGAGGTTCGGCCCGGGTTCACGCTGCTTGTGTTTGACAAACGGTTGTAATTTGTAGAACTGTGGCCCTCCCCCGCCGCAGCGGAACCGGGTCAAGGGCGAAGCCCTTGTGGGGCGCAGGGGCGAAGCCCCTCGCCCGCCGGAGGCCCTGCGCCGCAGCGTATATAGCAGGAGCGCTACGAGCGCCCCAAAGGCGCAATGCGGCGCGCGGGAAGGAATACATAAGGTCATAAGGTAGGAAAACAAACGTGCCTCCCCCGCCGCAGCGGGGGCTTTATCAATGGAAAAGGCGCGCTGCCCTTTATTTATGGGCAACGCGCCTTTTTCCCAAAACCGTTTTTACAGCTCCTCGTTCAGGCGTTTCCACACGGGGTCCACATCCAGCGTGGCAAAGTAATCTTTCGGGGTTTCGGCGCGCCGAATCAGCGTAAAGCCCCCATCCTCCCGGTAAAGCACCTCTTTGCAGCGAAGCTTCCCGTTGTAGTTGTACCCCATGCTCAGGCCGTGCGCGCCGGTATCGTGAATCACAAGGATATCGCCGATTTCCGCTTTGGGCAGATAGCGGTCAACGGCAAACTTGTCGTTGTTTTCACACAGGCTGCCCGTTACATCCACCAGCTCGTCATGGGGCAGTTGCTCCCGGCCGACCACGGTGATGTGGTGGTACGCGCCGTACATGGCCGGGCGCATCAGGTCGCAGGCCGAAGCGTCCAGCCCGAGGTAATGCTTGTAAATATTCTTTTCATGCGTAATATGGGTGACCAGCCAGCCGTGCGGGGCGGTCATGTAACGCCCAAGCTCTGTTTTGAGCGCTACGCCGGTAATGCCCGCCGACGTGAGCACATCCTCATACGCCTGCCTCACGCCTTCGCCAATCGCTTCAATATCCGCTTCCGGCTCCTCCGGCCGGTAGGGCACGCCGATGCCGCCCGAAAGGTTGGCAAACGCGAAGCTCAGCCCGGTTTCGGCAACCAGATCGCGGCCGGTTTCAAACAGCAGCCGCGCCAGCGCGGGGTAATAACTGGGGTCGGTGGTATTGCTGCTTAAAAACGCGTGCAGGCCAAACCGCTTTGCGCCATAAGCCTTCAGCGCGGTCAACGCCTCGCTGAGCTGCGCGCGGGTCATGCCGTACTTCGCGTCGCCCGGGTCGCCCATAATGGCGTTGCCAACGCGGAAATGCCCGCCGGGGTTGAAACGGAGGCAAACCGTTTCGGGGATACCGCCGTTTGCGCGCAGTTCTTCCACGTGGGTCAGATCATCCAGATTGATCAGCGCGTCCAGCTTGCGGGCCAGCGCAAATTCCTCCGGCGGCACATCGTTGGCGCTGAACATGATCTGCTCGCCGGCAAAGCCGCACGCCTCAGCCAGGCGAAGCTCCGTCCAGCTTGAGCAGTCCAGCCCGCAGCCTTCCTCGCCCAATAGGCGCAGTATGGCGGGGTTGGGAAGCGCTTTGACCGCGAAATACTCACGAAAATCGGGGCTCCAGGCAAACGCCCGGTTCAGCCTGCGCGCCGTTGCGCGGATGCCGCGCTCGTCGTACAGGTGCATGGGCGTGGCGTAAGCCGCGCAGGCGGCTTCAAATACGGAATCATTCTGGGAAAAATTCGGCATGGGCTCACCCTCCTAAACGTTTTATCAGGAACGAGTGGACACACCCGACAACGGCGGCGCTTTGTTGAGCTTGCAGCAGGCATGGCTGACCCTTTTGGCCCGCGCCCGCAACCTTTCGGCCCGAAACGAGGCAAACAGGGCCGCGCTTGGAAACGCCTTCTCGCCAGCAGCCTTCCCCGGACAGGCAAACCCCGCCGACGAGGCCCAGACAAACGCGGCGCGCGCAAACCCGGCGCGACTGGCAAACGCGGCCAACAATAGCGCAAGCGCGCGAGCGTAACCCAAACGGATTACGCGCACGCGCTCCCGCAATGTCGCCATGCAATTGTCTGTCGCAATTTGCTTCATTGGCTTATTCCCACTCAATGCTCGCCGGCGGCTTGGTGGTAATGTCGTACAGCACGCGGTTAACGCCTTTCACCTCGCCCACGATGCGGGTGCCGATGCGCCCCAGCAGCTCGTAGGGGAGCTGAGCAACGTCCGCTGTCATAAAATCATCGGTGGTAACAGCCCGTATGGCCACGGCATAGGCATAAGTGCGCTCGTCACCCATTACGCCCACGCTGCGCGCGCCCGTGAGCACCGTAAAGTACTGCGAGATGGAACGGTCCAACCCCGCCTGCGCGATTTCGCCCCGCAAAATGGCATCGCTTTCGCGCACAATGCGCACCTTTTCCGGCGTCAGCTCGCCAATGACGCGAATGGCAAGCCCCGGGCCGGGAAAGGGCTGGCGGTATACAAGGCTTTCCGGCAACCCCAGCGTGAGGCCGAGCTTGCGAACCTCGTCCTTAAAGAGCATGCGCAGGGGCTCCACAAGGCTTTCAAAACCAAGCTCCTTGGGCAAACCGCCCACATTGTGGTGGCTCTTGATTACTGCGCTGCCCTTGACGTTGCCGGATTCGATCACGTCCGGGTAAATGGTGCCCTGAGCGAAATGATCGCGCTTGCCCAGCTTTGCGGCTTCGGCCTTGAACACTTCCACAAAATCGCGACCGATGATTTTCCGCTTGGCTTCCGGCTCGGTTACGCCGGAAAGGTCTGCGAAAAATTTCTCGCTTGCGTCCACGTGCACCAGCTCCACCGGGAAGGTTTTGGTAAACAGGTCCACCACCTGATCGCTTTCGCCCGCGCGCATAAAGCCGTGATCCACGTATACGCAGGTCAGCCGGCGACCGATTGCCCGGTACAGCAGCGCCGCGGCCACGGCGCTGTCCACGCCGCCGCTTAAACCCAGCAGCACCGTGCCGTCGCCCACCTGCTTGCGGATGCTTTCGACCGCCAGCTCGGCATAGGCTTCCATGTTCCAATCGCCTGCAAGGCCGCAAATGTTTTTCAGGAAGTTCTCCAGCACGCGGCGGCCTTCCTCAGTGTGGGTTACCTCGGGGTGGAATTGCACGCCGTAAATACGGAGCGCCTCGTTAGCCATGCCGGCAATGGGGCAGTTGTCCGTGTGCGCGATGCTTTCAAACCCTTGCGGAAGGCTGGTAACCTGATAGGTGTGGCTCATCCAGCAGAAGCTTTTTTCGCTGAGGCCGGCCAACAGGCCGTGTTCCCGCTGATCCATGGTCACGACGGAGCGGCCGTACTCCCTGAGCGAGCACGCGGCGACGCCGCCGTTGAGCAGCACCGACGTCAGCTGCATACCGTAGCAAATCCCCAATACCGGTATGCCAAGGGTGAACACCCCGGCGTCGCACAGGGGCGCGCCATCGTCCAGCACACAGGAAGGGCCGCCGGAGAGGATCACGCCTTTGGGATTATGCGCGCGAATCTCGCTCAGCTCCGTGGCGTAAGGCAGCACGACCGAGAAAACGCCGCACTCGCGTACGCGGCGGGCAATCAGCTGTGTGTACTGACCGCCGAAGTCCAGAATTACAATACATTGCGGATTTTGCATGGGAGCCTCCTCAAATTGCTTTTGGGAAAGCGACGGAGCGTTTTTTCCGAACAAAAAGCGGAAGCCGCCTTGAAACGCTCGCCCTGTATTGTGCCATAAACCGTGCGTTCCCGCAAGGGGATACGCGTAAAAAAGCAACGGAAACCGCTCCGGCCCCGTCCGCGCCCGCGTCGCGCGCGGCTACGGCGGTTGAAAAGGGCGACTTGATTGACAAATCCGCAGGCGCGGACTATGATGGCACCAAAGAAGGTAAGGGATGATGGCGGTGAAGGTCAGGGACTGGTGGGCGCGGCGCGGGCGCTGGCAACAGTTGCTGTTGCTGGCGGGCGTCGCGTGCTTTGCCGTGCTGATGTCGGAAGGGCTGCATAACCTGCGGGCGTTTACCAGCCTCGGGTTAAAGCCGGTTGCCGTTCCGGTGCAGGCATTCGCCTGTGAAAGCGACCTGAACGTGCAGCTGGACGCGGGCGGCGCGCATGTGGAAAAAGGCAACAGCCATGTGGTGGACCTGATTTTGCCGGCGACGGACCTTCAGCTGCATACGGTGGCGGTATCGCTGACCGGGGGCGGCTCGGTGAATGTGTCGGTGCTGCTCAAGGATGAAGCGAGCGCGTTTTCCCTGGTGCAGGTGTACAGCGCGTATTGCGTACCCGGCGATTCCGCACTGCGCCATGTGTACGCCACGGCGGAAAGCGCGGGCACGGCGGGCGAAGTGCGCCTGCGCTTCAAGGCGCTGACGGACGAGCCTTACACCGTGGCGCTGGTCACGCTGAACGCGCGCATTCCGTTCCAGTGGCAGCCGGTACGGATGGCGCTTGTTTTTCTTTTGACGTTTGGGCTGTTATGCGCGGCGTGCGTGCGCGGCGTTACGGAGGCGGTTTATCAGCCGGAGCGGTTATCCCACCGGCTGGCCGTGATGCTCCCGCTCGCCGGGGTTATGGTGCTCATGCTGTTTGTGGCCCTGTGGATCAAGACCGACACGCCGCTTTTTTCGGGCATTACCGACGAGGCGGCGGCGAAAAGCACGGATGACGCGTATGCCGTGCTGTACGAAACCGTGCGCGCGGGCCGCCTCGCGGTGGATGCGGAGCCGAGCGCCGCGCTGGAAGGGCTGAACAATCTCTATGACCAGAGCGAGCGCGTTTCCAAAAATGTTCGCTTCAAGTTTGATTACGCCTACTATCAGGGGCAATATTACATCTATTATGGGCTTGCGCCGGTGCTCACGGTTTACGCGCCCTACCGCCTGCTCACCGGCAAGGTGCCCGAGAGCCGGGACGCGACGCTGCTGATGGGTTGGCTGGCGGTTGCCGCTATCGGCTGGGCGGTGTGCGGGCTGGCGCGGCGTTTTAACCCGGGGGCGAAGGTGGCGGCGGTGTCGCTGGGGTGCGTGACGGCTGTGTTTGCCTCCGGCACAATGCTGCTGATGGCCTCGGCGGATTTTTATTATCTGGCGGAGCTGAGCTTTGTCACCTTCTGCGCAGCGTCCATCGGGTTTGGGGCGCATGCCACCCTGCGGCGGAAATCCTGGCTTCGGCTTTTCGAATACGGCGGTTCCGGCCTTTGCTTCGCGCTGAGCGCCGCAAGCCGCCCAAGCGCGCTGCCGATGCTGTTTGCGCTGCTTGCGCCGCTGTATGTGGCGGAGCTGACGCGCAAGCGGGCCGGCGTTTGGGATGCGGTCGCCTTCCTGACGCCCGCCGCGCTGGGCGTGGGGGCGCTTTTATGGTATAACGCGGCGCGTTTTGGCTCCATTTTTGATTTTGGCGCAAAGCAACAGCTTACGGTGACCGACGTGCACTGGCAAACCGTCCGCCCGGCGGAGCTTGCGCAGGCGCTATACCACTATTTGCTGGAGCCGCTGGTGTGGAACAATAAATTCCCCTATGTGGCGGTGGGGTACCACTCGGTGCCCTCGGCCGGCCATTATGTGTTTACGTTGTCCAATGTTGGGGTGCTGTGCTTCCCGGTGGTGTGGCTTTTGGCGCTGACGCCGCTGGCCGCCCCGCGTGGGCTGGAAGGCTCGGCGCGCCTGCGGGCGGAACGCCGGTGGACGTATTGGCTGCCCCTGCTTGTGTCCGTGCCGCTGATGCTGGTTTCCTACGGCATGGCGGGCGCGATTTTGCGCTACACGTGCGATTTTCGGCTGTTTTATACGCTGCCGGCGGTCAGCTGCGCCGTGGCGCTCATGAGCCGCCCCGCATCGCCGGAACGCACCGCGCTTGCGTGGATTGCGGCGGCGTGCTGCCTTGCGACAATCTTCATCGGTTTTGGGTTGATGTTTGACAATGAGCGGGATTATATCCTGAAAAATTCCCCGCAAATCTATTATGGCCTGCAACGGATGCTGTTCCCGTACTGACGGGCGCGGGCGGCGGGTCAGTTGATGCCTTATGAGTATATCGTTGAGAAATTCCCCGCAAATGGATGATAACTTGCAACGGATGCTGTTCCGGTACTGACGGGCGGGGGCATTTGGGCGGGCGACGCAAGGGCGAGCGGGGGCCGGACGGTCGGGATCCTCACTGTTGATATGCCCTTATATTTCGTTTTGAACCGCGCTTTCCGCACAGGCGTGCAGGAAACAGACTGCTGGGATTCTCCCCCGGCTAATCAGCCGGGCTGTTGAAATTGGTAAAAAGTCAGCGTGCCGCATTCTCCGCAGGGCGAGGCAATGATTGGTTCCCCCAGCGCATCGCTCAGGAAGGCGCGCAGGGCTTCCGTATCGGCAGGCTCGGCGGTTGCCAGCGCGATGCCGGGGCTGAGCCAATCCGAAGCGGAAAAGGCGCGCCCGTCAAAGCCGTAGCGTTCCAGCTGGCGGTACCAGCTGGGGGTGCGGCAGGTCCAATCTCCCCAAAGGATCAGGTTTGCCGGGATTCCCTTACTCACATCCGGAAAAAGGCGCGTGTCGCGCAGCAGGTTGGGGCTGCGCGCAATCAGCAAATCCGGATGGGCGAGCGCGAAGGTTTCCAGATCGGCTTCCCGCTGCTGGGAAAGGGTGTCCGGTTTGCGCGTGATGGCGTAACGGATTTCATTTGCCTGCAATGCGACCGTGGCCAGCAGGGCGACCGCCAGCGCAACCGCGACGGCGCGCCGTAAACACCCTCCGTTTGGGACGGTTGCGCGCCGGTGAACGGCAAAGCCCGCCAGCGCAACCGCGCAGGGGAAGAATACCGTATCTGCCGCGCGTGGTAGCAGTCGCCCGCGCCATGCCAGATAGCCCAGCATGAAAACCGTGCCCAGCAACGCTGCCGTCGCGGCCGCAACGGCCCACGGCGCGGAGCGTGCGCTGCCCCGCCAGCATAACGCCCATAGCGTAAAAAGCATCAGGGCCATGTACAGATACCGTGGGTTTTCCGATATAAATCGAGCCAGCCTTGGCAGGGTTTCCGCCTTGGCCTGCGGGACATAGGCTGCATGCAGGCGGTTGAGCGCGTCAGTTGTAATAGCGCTGTCCATAAAATACCACTGTCGAACCAGCTCCACCTCCGTGGCGGGCAGCGACGTGCCAGCCGCGAGCGCGGGGGCGGGGTCGCTTTCAAACGCTGTATAATCCATCAGCTCGGTGCGGGCCGCGTGCCAGTCCAAATCCGCCTGAACCCCCAGCCTGTCAATTTCCCACTGCCGCAGGCCGATGAGCGCCGCAAGCGCGATCAGGCAGCATACCAGCGCGGTCGCCAGCGGCTTTAGCGATTGGCCCGCCTGTTTGCGCGCGGTCAGACGCCACCCCAAAACGACGCCCATCATCGCAAGCGACGGCCACGCGCTTTGTGGGCGCAGCAGATAGCCAAGCGTTAGCATACCAAGCCCCGCCAGGCAACGCCGAAGGATTTGCCCGTCCGACAGGCCTTCCTCCCCGGCGGCGAGCGCCTGCGCTACGCCGGCCGCGCCCGCAAGCGCCGCCGTGGTGGTGAAACTGACGCGGCATGCGGCCATCGACGCGAGGGTCAGTAGCAGCAGCCCGCCCGCCAGCCCGCCGATCAGCAGGGGATGGCGGCTGGGATTCGCCAGCTGCGCCATACATTTGACCATCACAGCGCAACTGAGCAGCAGCACAAAAAGCTGGTAGACGGAATACCACGCAACCCCGGGCGCGGCTGTGCCAAGCGCGCACAGCGCCCAGGTTAACAGGGGCTGGGCGCATGTGGAAAAACTGGCGGGCACGCCGCCCTCAAACCCCATAAACGCCCTGAGGAGCAAACCGTCGTCCGAGTTTTCAAAACGGAAATCACTGATAAGCCACAGCGCGGTAAACAGCGCGGCGGCCGCTGCCGCGCCCAGCAGCCAACTCTGCCGGATGCGCTTTTGTTGCATGGAGAACGGCTCCTTTCTGTGAAAGGGGATCAGGCGCGAAGATTTGTCTACACCTTAGCATAACCGTTTTTCAGTGTCAAGCGAGGGGCGCCGTGTCGCCCGTAGGCAAAAAAGCTGCGAGCCGCGCTGTGGCTTGGCCGCCGCAAGGGTCGCGCCTGCGTGGGCGAAACCAGCCCGCACTTGGCAAGGCGGGCGACCCCGTGCTATACTGAAGCGCGAGCGTACGCGTACGCTGACAGCCCGCATCACACCCCATAGGCCAACCGGGACACGATTTTTCGAAGGGACGGCTTTCCATGTCAAAAACGTATGCCTTGTTTGATTTTGACGGCACGCTGATCCGTGGCGATTCCATTTTGCTGCTGGTACGGTACGCGCGGCGCAGAAACCTGCTTTCGGCGAGCGAGCTGCCGGGCATCCTGTGGGCGGGCGTTCTGTACGGCCTCCGGCTGCGCACGGCGGTGCAATCCAAGGAGCGCGCGCTTTCCTTTTTAACGGGCAGGAGCGCGGCGGAGGTGGAAACCCTTGCGAACGAATTTTTCCGCGATGTGCTTCAACCCCGGCTGAGGCCGCAGGGCATGGAGCAAATCGCGCGGCACAGGGAGCAGGGGCACGATGTGCTGCTGATTTCCGCATCCTCCACGTTTTATCTGGAGCCGCTCCGGGCCATACTGGGCTTGACGGATATCATTGGCACCCGCTTTGACACGGACGCGATGGGAACCTTCACCGGCCGCGTGTGCGGCGACAATTGCCGGGGGGTGCAAAAGGCGCTTCGGCTGGCCGAATACCTCGCGGCCAAGGGAGAGCGGCTGGATTACGACACCTCCACGGCTTACGGCGACAGCTACGGCGATTTGCCCATGCTGCGCCTGTGCGCGCACAAGGTGGGCGTAAACCCTAAACCGAGGCTGTGGCGCGCCCTGCGAACGCTGGACGGGGCCGAGCGCGTCGCGTGGGCCGACCCGGTCGAGGGGCAAACCGTACCCGACGCGTCCGCCGCCGCCCGCTGACGGGAAAGCTCCTGCCTTGACCGCTGGGATGATCATAGCCGCAACGGCGCGGAGCGGAATATTTGCCCGGCGGCGCGAACCCCCGCGCGGGCGCCTGTGTTTGGGAAAACCAGACCTTTTGGGTTGTTTACCGGAGGTGAACACGGATGAACTTTTCCAGAGCGGACGAGTTGATGCGGCAGGCGGTTGCCGCAAAGGTTTTCCCGGCCGGCATGCTGCTGGTGGGCATGGGGGAAAAGGTGCTGTTTCGCCGCGCGTACGGCCGGCTGGGGCCGGAGGAAAGCGAGCCGCTCACCAATGAGCAGACCCGGTTTGACATCGCCTCCCTGACCAAGCCGCTGGTGGTGGGCATGCTCACCCTGCGGGCGTTGGAAAGCGGAAAACTGTGCCTGTGGGATAAGCTGAGCACCTTCGTGAACGCGCCGGAGGATAAAAAGGAAATTACCGTGCGCCAGCTGCTTACGCACACGGCGGGCTTTCCGGCTGGGTTTCACCTGTGGCGCATGGCCACGGACGCGTCGCTGGCCACGGAGCTTCTGCTGGGCGCGAGGCTGAGCACCCCGCCGGGCGCGCGCGTGCAATACTGCTGCGCCGGGTTCCTGCTGCTGGGGCAAATGCTGGAGTGCCTGTACGGGCAGCCGCTGGCGGAGCTTGCCCTTCAGGAGGTGTTCTGGCCGCTGCGCATGACGCGCACCGGCTATTTACCCAAGGGCGACAACATCGCCCCGACCGAGCGCCAGCCGGACGGCACGCTTTTGCGCGGCGTGGTGCATGATGAAAACGCGCGCTTTTTGGGTGGGGTCGCGGGCAACGCGGGCGTGTTTTCCACGGCGGACGATCTGGCGCTGTGGATGCAGATGCTCGCGGCGCAGGGGATGCTGCCGGACGGCACGCGTTACCTGAACCCGGCCACGTTGCGGCTGGCGTTCCGTAACCATACCGAAGGGATGGCGCAGGCGCGCGGCTTGGGTTTTTACCTGCCGTGGTATGACGACGGTTACACCGGCGACCTGTTCCCGAAGGAAACCGTGGGGCATACCGGTTTCACAGGCACCAGCGTAACGCTGGACCCGAACGATGGGCTGTATGTGGTGCTGCTGACCAACCGCGTGTGCCCGTCCAGAGAGGATCAGGCGATTTACCGCGTGCGCAGGCTGGTGCACAACGCGGTGTATACGGCCAAGGGCTGACTGCTCGCGGGGAACAGCCGCCCGCAACCGAAGGCGAGAGCATCGGAAAGCATGGGCCGCCCGGCCCGCGCCGCCCGCAGCCAAAGGCGGGGGCATCTGAAAAGATAGACCGCCCGGCCCGCGCTTTGCCGCGCCCGGCCGATTCATTCACCCTACCGGAAGGAGATAATCCTGCATGCAGATTGCCCTGATTGCGGATTTACACGGTAATTGGCCCGCGACGCAGGCGCTGGAACGCGATCTGGCGCAACGCCGCGTGGATAAGCTGTACTGCCTTGGGGATATTGTGGGGAAAGGGCCGTCCAGCGACCGCACCTTCGACTGGGCGGTGGCAAACTGTGACCTGATCCTGGGCGGCAATTGGGATTACGGCGTGGGTTACCGGCAATACGCGCCGGACGCCTACTACTGGGGGCAGTTGGGGGAAAAGCGGCTGCAAACCCTGCGCAACCTGCCTCTGGAAAAAACGCTCACGCTGAGCGGAAGGCATATCCGCCTGTTTCACGGCCGCCCGATCATGAAAACGCTGATCCTTGCCCAGCAGGATATCGCCGGCATTGAGCCGTTGTTTACCGATTGCAACGGCTTCCGCTGCGATGTGGTCGGCTATGCCGACGCGCACCGGCAGGCGCTGCGCACGCTCAACCCGGGGCTGTTTTTCAACTGTGGCAGCGTAGGCAACGCGCTGGGCACGCCCGTATGCTGCTATGCGATTCTGGAAGGGGCGGAGCGCGACCCCGACGCGTCGCTGGACATTCGGCTGATAACACGGCCATACGACCGGGCAAAAGCTGTGGAGGATGCGCGGGTAGCTACGCAGGTGCCGCTGATTGATACGTTTATCCGGGAAGTGCAAACGGGGCAGTACAGCCGCTGACGTTGCCGCGGCGGGCAAGGCCGCCGGGAGGCGTTTGGGCGGCGGGTTTTCCCCATGGCGGGAAACCGCGCGGCTCAACCCTGATGCCGGGAAACCGCTCGGCGAGTAAACCCCCGGGCGAGGGGCAGCGCGGGCTGTTCACCGTGAGGCGGTTGCCATGCGCCTGGCATGGAAAGGCTGACTCCGCGCCATGCGGCAACCGCCTCGGGCGAGGGCGGAGCGTTTTCAGCCTGATAAACCGAAATACCGTACATTCCAAACAAATAGAATATTCAATAACAAAAATTATCAATAATGATCATGAATGAGAATATGGATGACAAAGTACAAAAGTACAGCCCTGACTTTCCGCAAGCCTGCGCGGAAATCCGGGCTGTGTTTTTAGTTTGGTCGGGTTTGGTTCAGGACAGGTCTACGGGCAGGTCACTGTCCGCAAAGGGATCGTCGCCCGATTCCGCGATGCCGCGGGGGTCGGGGCGGCGCACCGGCACGGGCGGCAGATCGGTCATATCCTTAGGCGGCTCCACAATGTGGATATCCAGAAGCTTATCGTCAAAGGTGACGGTGGCGGCCTCGCCGGGGTGCGTCATGGCGAGCACCTCGGTTTGCGGCGTGTGGGCGCGGCGCGCAAAATCGATGGCCACCTCGGGGCGGTCCTGCCAGTGCATGGGGATGAACAGGCGCGGTTTCTTGGTCAGGATAAAGTGGTTCGCGCCCGCGTCATACATCAGCCCCTGCCGGGGATCGACCGGGAACATCGCCAGGTCGATGGTGCCGGAGGGGATCGGCTCGCACGCGGAATAGAAGGCTTCCTCCGCGGCCTCAATTTCACGCAGCGAGCTTTCCTGCCGCCAATGCCACAGGTTCAGATCGCCCGCGTGGAAAATGTTCATGCCATAGGCGGAAACCAGAAAGCTCACGCCAAGGTCGGTGCTGTCAAACGCCTTCACGGAGATATCCTGGGAAAGCGTCAGCTCGTCCAGCGGCGCGACGCGGCGGCCGCGTTTGCCGATGGGCAGGTCGGAGCTTACGATGTAGGTGATGTCGGGCAGATCGGCGCGCCAGTCGTAGACAATCGGGTCCAGATGGTCGGGGTGCGCGTGGCTGATAAACACGTAAACCTGTTCATACGCCTTGAGAATCTGCCGGTTCAGGCGACCTACCTCGGATAATCTCCTGTTTTCCCCCTCCCAGTAGTCAAAAACCATCAGTGTGCTGCCTACCCGGATCGAAAAACCGCTGTTATAATGATACGTCACCTTTAGCTGTTTCTGCACAAAAAAACCTCCATCATCATGAAAACGGTCGTAACATCCTGCGCCCCTCAGCTTTACGGGCTGACAAAATATTACAAATGATTGCTCATGAATCAAGCGGTTGCTCCGGAGCGGTAACCGGCCTTGTAAAAGCGAGCCGATGACCCTCACGTCCAAAGAAGTATAGCATATGCGCAACGGGATGTCAACAATATGGTCATTTATTGACATTTTCTCTCCACAATTTCGTCATAAACAATCCGTACCAATCGCGGGTATTCTGCTAAAACGTGCGGCTTTGTGCTGTTACAGCTTCTTTACACCCGGATTTTTGCCGCCAAGGCGTGGCCAGGCATGGGCACGGTTGCCGCGCGCCCCCCGACCGTGTTATAATCAGCCAATCAGGCGCCCGCGGTTGAGCGGCGGAAACGCGCGTCAGCATAAACCACGCCCGCCCCAAAACGGCGGCCTCCAAGCCTTCGCCTGCCCTTTTGCGCGGGGAACGCCCCGCGAACACCGTTAAACCGTTCAAACCCGTTATCCATCGTCTGGAATTATAGAAACGGAGTGACCGATGTGGCAATCAAACCCATTTTGCTGATTATGGCCGCGGGCATGGGCAGCCGTTACGGCGGCCTCAAACAGATGGATCCGGTGGGGCCGAACGGGGAATTTATTCTGGACTACTCCCTCTTTGACGCGCGCCGCGCCGGGTTCAGCCGCGCGGTGGTGGTGATTAAGCGGGAAATGGAACAGGATTTTCGCCGTTTGCTTTGCGACCGCGTCCAATTTCCGCTGGAGTTTGCCTATCAGGAGCTGAGCGACCTGCCGCACGGGTTCACCGCGCCGCCGGAGCGTAAAAAACCTTGGGGCACGGGGCACGCGGTGCTGGCCGCCCGCCGGCAGATCGACGCGCCGTTTTGCGTCATCAACGCGGACGATTATTACGGGGCGAAAGCCTTCAACCTGGCATACGAGCATCTGGCGCACGTGGAAAGCGACGGCGATTTTTCCATGGTGGGCTATCGCCTGCGCAACACCCTGAGCGAAACCGGCTTTGTTGCCAGAGGCGTATGCGAGGTAACCCCGGATGGAACGCTGGTGGACATTGTGGAGCGCACGCACATCATTTCCACGGTGGACGGCCCGCTGATGAGCGAGGACCTTCGCACTTATACCCGGCTGGACCCGGACACCATTGTGAGCATGAACATGTGGGGCTTCCCCCGCGCGATGATCGACCGGCTGGGGGAGGCGTTTCCCGCTTTCCTCAACAAAGCCCTGCGAGAAAACCCGGAAAAGGCGGAGTTTTTTTTGCCCGGGGCAGTGGACGGCCTGTTGCGGGACGATCGCGCCCGCGTGACGGTGACCGCCACGGACGACCGCTGGTACGGCGTAACCTACCGGGAGGATCGCCAACTGGTGGTGGACGCCCTGCGGCAGATGACCGACGCCGGCGTTTACCCCAAGCCGCTTTGGGCGGACTGAGCCTGCGGCCCGGGCCGCCCCCCATGCCCCTGCCGATCAAAAACCATGCCGGGTTTTCCGGCGTGGCCGCGTTGTATAGGCAAACGCCCCCGCCAGCTCGGCCGGTTGGCCGCGCGGGCGACCTTCTCCCCTGACGCGAAGGCAAAGGGGCCCGGGGAAAACCCTTTGTTTTGAAGGGTAAGGGCCGGGCATGCGCCGGGATTTTTCCAAGCCCGATGGCAAACGTAACTGCGTTTTGCCAAGGGATGCGAACAGACCGAGGGCTGAAAAGCGCCTGAACATCGCGTTTTGCGGAGGGGTTTTAACAGGCCGCGCCGCCGCTGACTGAAAAGGAGCCGAAATGCAAAAGAAACCCAGTACGTTTACCCTTGTGCTTTGGGTGGCCCTCGCCGGGCTTTGCGTGGGCATGTTTTTGCTTGCGCCCGGCACCATCCAGGCGTACAACGACCTGAACCGGGAAAGCAACGCGACCCCGACCCCAACGGCGAATACGGGAAGCGTTTTGCTGGTAACCGTTGACCCCGCCAACACACCCACCCCGACCGCGATGGTGCTCCGGCTGGGCGTAAAGGGCGACGAGGTAACCCGGATGCAGACCAAGCTGAAGGAACTGGGGTACTATACCGGCGAGGTGGACGGCCAGTACGGGCAGGGCACGGCGCTGGCGGTTAAGCTGTTTCAGGCCCAGCAGGGGCTGACAGCCGACGGCCTCGCGGGGACGGACACGCTCACGGCCCTTTACAGCGAAGCGGTGCAAACCTATATCCCCACGCCCACGCCTTCGCCTACGCCCTCCATGCTCAGCAAAGGGGACAAGGGCGACGCGGTGAAATCGCTTCAGCAACGGCTGAAGGATCTGGGTTATTATACCGGCAGTGTGGATGGAGATTACGGCGGCGGCACGCAGGAGGCGATCCGGCGGTTCCAGACGCAGAACGGGCTGGAAGCGGACGGCGTTTGCGGCGGCTCGACCATGGCGGCGGTATTTGCCTCCACCGCGCCCACCGCGCAGGTGACCCCCACGCCCGACCCCCAAGCCTTGCCCACGCTGGTGAACCGCGACCATCCTGTGGATGAAAACGATAAACCGACCAATCTGATAACCCTGCGGGATGTTTTGCCTTCCAGCCTTGTGTATGTGAAGGGGAGCGAAATTCAGGGCGACAAGGAGGCCGTGGCGGCGCTTCAGGAAATGTTTGAAGCCGCGAAGAACGACGGCATCACGGGCTGGCAGGTGAGCGCCGGGTACCGGAGCTTTCAATACCAGAAGGAGCTTTTTAACAAGCAGGTAGCCGCCTACGAGGCGCAGGGCAAAAGCGAGAAGGACGCGATCAGCGCGACCCGCCAGACGGTAGCCGATCCCGGCACCAGCGAGCACCACACGGGGTTGGCATTTGATATTACCGTGGCCGATACCATTTTCAAAGGCACCAAGCAGCAAGTCTGGCTGCACAAAAATTGCTGGGATTTCGGCTTTATCGTGCGCTATCAGGAGGGTAAGGAAGCGATTACGGGCTTTGTGGCGGAGGTTTGGCACATCCGGTATGTGGGCGTGAAACACTCCACCGTGATGCGGGATCAAAACCTGTGCTTGGAGGAGTACATCGCGCTGATGACGGGGCAATCCTGACCGCGCCGGTCGGCGAAGCGCCGCGCCTGAGTGCGGCGGAGGGTTGCCGACGCGCGGGGGGCCAGCCTGTTTAAAAGGTGGGCCAAGGGATGCAATCCCCTGTCAGGGCGCAGGGGGGGGAAACCCGCTGCCGGGGTTTGGGGCGGAACGCAAAGCCTGATGCCGCAACATGTGAAACCAAGCGAGCGAACAGGCCGCAGGGCGATGAGGCGAGCGGCGATAGCGAATGGATGGGGTTTTATAATGCACAGACGACCCGCTCGGCGATTTTGCCGGGCGGGTCGTTCAACCTGTTCAAAAGGTGGGCCAAGGGATGCAATCCCCTGTCAGGGCGCAGGGGGGAACCCTCTGCCGGGGTTTGGGGCGGAACGCAAAGCCTGATGCCGTAACATGTGAATCCAAACAAGCGAACAGGCCGCAGGGCGATGAGGCGAGCGGCGATAGCGAATGGATGGGGTTCTATAATGCACAGACGACCCGCCCGGCGATTTTGCCGGGCGGGTCGTTCAACCTGTTCAAAAGGTGTTCCAAGGGATGCAATCCCCTGTCAGGGCGCAGGGGGGGAAACCCGCTGCCGGGGTTTGGGGCGGAACGCAAAGCCTGATGCCGTAATATGTGAATCCAAACAAGCGAACAGGCCGCAGGGCGATGAGGCGAGCGGCGATAGCGAATGGATGGGGTTCTATAATGCACAGACGACCCGCTCGGCGATTTTGCCGGGCGGGTCGTTCAACCTGCTGATAAACCGAACGGAACCGATAAGCCGCGCCCCCATTGCGCCTGTGGCGCTTCTATTGGATGCGTTGCCCCACGAGGCCTCCGGCGGGGAGGCGCCAATGCCGGCGCGCCCTGCCGTTGCTTTACCCCTGAGCCGGTTGCGCTGCGGCAATGGGTTTGCAGCGGGTTGAAGGCCACGCCCCAACCGGTCCCGCTTGGGCGGGAGCTAAAGCTGCCGGTAACAGTCGGCGTTTTGCGGAATGACAATTTGGGTGTCGATACCGATTTTTTGCGGATCGGGTAACGCGCCATCCAATAAAAACTGCGTCAGACTTTGCACCGCGGCGTATCCCTGCCGGTAGGGGTTCTGGTACAGCAGCGCGTCGCACCAGCCCTCCTGAAGCGCCTGAAGCAGCGTTTCGCTGGTATCGTAACCGATCAGCACAATATCCTTGCGATCCAGTTGCCGCAGCGCTTCTACCGCGCCCGCCGTGCTTGAGTATCCGGTGCAGAATACGCCCCGGATCTGAGGCACGTTCTGGATCAGCGTAATCAGGCTGCGCGCCGCCAGCTTCGGGTCGGCAAAGCATTCCGCGCACGGGTAAACGGTCATCCCGGGAAAGCTTTCGCGGATGGTTTCGCAAAAGCCGGCGAAATGCTGGGAAAACGGCGCGGTTTGCACATAGTTGCCCAGCACCGTCACCGCGCCCTGCCCGCCCAGAAAACGCCCCAAAAGCGCCGCGCCCATCCGGCCGGAGCGTACGGGATCATTCCCGACAAAGAAGCGGCGTTTGCTGTTGGGCGCGTCGGTGTTAAAGGTAATCACAGGCAGGCCGTCGTCCGCCAGCCGATCGATCTGCCTTGCGATGCGCGGCCCGGCGTAATTAACCGCCACGCCCCGGTAACTGCCCCCATACAGCTTTTGCAGCATAGGCTCGGTTAAATCCTGCTTTTGCATGGAGTAGCGGATATGGTCCGCCTGCACCCCCAGGGCGCTCAGGTCGCGCACAGCGGCGTCGATGCCGGCGGCCATTGTGTTAAAAAAGGGCGCGGGCTGTTCGGGATATATCAGCCCAATGCGGATCGAGGGCTTAAAGAGCGGTTCGCCGCGATTTGGGTTGGGGAGATAGCCAAGCTCCCTGGCAATTTCCAGCACCTTGGCCTTGGTGGCGCTGCGCACGCCTTCCCGGTTCTTCAGCGCTCGGTCGACCGTGCCGATGGACGTGCCCGCGCGTTCGGCGATCACCTTGAGCGTAACGCGCTTGTTTGATGGCATACCGTATCCACCTTCCCACCATTGATGCGAAATTCTGACAGCATCATACCATGAAGTCAAACGTTTGTACAGTTTGCGCGCGGCATGTACATCCGCCGTTGCCCGGGGATTTTTCCCGCAGCCGGCGACCGAAATCTGCTCCCGCCGTTTGCCGCGCGCCACGGAGCTGCCTCGGGCGGAACGCTTGGCTGTGCAAAAACAACGCGCCCGGCGCATGGCGGGGGCGCGTTGTTCAAAATCATAGGCTTGAGCGCCATTCAACCCCATTGCGCAAAGGTTGCGACGGTTTTTATGGCAACGGTCAGGCGGCGGGGGTCGCGGTCGGGGCAGGCGTCGCCGTGGGGGCGGGTGTTGCGGTCGGCGCGGGGGTCGCCGTGGGGGCGGGTGTTGCGGTGGGGGCCGGCGTGGCGGTCGCTTCCACAACTACGGCAGCTTTTGCGGCCGCTTCCAGCTCGGTCACTTTTTTCGTGAGCGCTTCAATCTGGCTGTTCAAATCCGCCTCAGCTTTTGTGGCTTCGTCCTGCGCGGTCTTCAAAGCGGTTGCCGCGGCGGCGGTGTCCGTATCATATTTGGTTTGCAGATCCTGCAACGCCTTTTGGGCGGTGGCAAGATCCCCCTGAGCGGTTTTCAGATCCCCCTGGGCGGTGGCGAGGGCCGCGTCGGAGGCAGTCAGCTTATCCGTGATTTCCGTAACCGATGCTTGCGCGGCGGCAACCTGAGCGGTCAAATCTTCGTTGAGCTTCGCAATATTGCCTTTGCCCATAAAGCCGAACACGGCAAGCGCAATCGCGGCCACGAGCACAACGCACAGCAGAATAACAAGGGTATGACTCTTTTTAGGGGCTGTAACGGGCGTATTCTCCGACATGGCGATCTCCTCCATTTTCTGGTTAGAATTTCATTCATTATAGCACGCCGGTTAAGAAAAGCAAAGGCAATTTTATCCGATATGGCAGGGAAAAAGCCTTTACAAACATTTAACATGCCCTTATTTCAGCGCCGCGCCCACCCCTTGCTTTCCCGATTGACAACCTTCCCGAAGCCTGTATAATGGAAACAACAACCCAAGTCCCGTGCAGTCAAACGGTCTGAAATTTCCAAAACCTGTTTCACTAATCGGGAAATCCGGTTATCATGAAGCTGTCAGGAGGTGGACGCCATGAAACAGTATGTATGCTCCGTATGCGGGTACATTTACGATGAAGCCGCAGGGATCCCGGATGACGGAATCGCACCCGGCACCCTGTGGGCCGACCTTCCCGAGGATTGGGTATGCCCGTTGTGCGGGGCCAGCAAGGATGAATTTGAGCAGCAGTAAACCCTGAAGCGGATCGGCGGCGTGCCATGCCGTTTTTACAGAACACAGGTTACCAAAATGAAAAGCCAATAAGGAGGATTCATCAATGAAACAGTATGTATGCAGCGTTTGCGGGTATGTGTACGACGAGGCGACGGGCATCCCGGAGGATGGATACCCCGCGGGAACCACCTGGGACAAGCTTCCCGACAGCTGGACCTGCCCGGTATGCGGCGCGGCTAAACGGGAGTTTGAGGAGCAGTAATCCCACCCCCTGTTTGGAACCAGAAAAAGCGTCTGTGACCGTCGCGTAAATTCGCGGCGGTCGCGGGCTTTTTTTTGACTGCCTTTTGACCGGGAACGTCCGTCGCCGGCCCATAAACCTTTGCCGGGTACGATAACGCCCATCTGCCCCTTGCCGTGCGACCGGCTGTGGATTATAATATCACCCATTACGGGTCGGATCCCAACGGGTTTGATCCTTGCGGAAAGGAAACGGGGGAAATGAAAAATGTCCGGTACGCGCTCAGGCAGATCATCCCGCTTTTGTTTTCATACCTGTTTGTGGGGATCGCCAGCGGCCTGCTTTTGCACAAAGCGGGTTATTCCCCGGTGTGGGCGTTTCTCTCGGCGTTTCTGATTTATGCCGGCTCCATGCAAATCGTGATGGTCACCCTGATGACCTCTGGGGTTCCGCTGGCCATGATCGCCGTGATGACGCTGTTTATTAACGCGCGCCATATTTTTTACGGCATCAGCTTCATTGACGAGTTTCGCTCGGTGGGGCGCGGCAAGGGGCAGGGCTGGAAATACGCCTACATGGCGCTGACCCTGACGGACGAAACCTACTCCGTGCTTTGCGCGTTAAGGGTGCCGCAGGGGTTGGACCGGCAAAGAATCGAGTTTACCATCCTGCTGTTTTGCCACCTGCTGTGGGTGTTCAGTTGCACGCTGGGCGCGGTGCTGGGGCAGATGCTCCCCGTGGATATGACGGGCATTGATTTTTCCGCCACGGCGCTGTTTGTGGCGGTGGTGGTGAATCAGTGGCAGGCGGCGCGTTCGCACCTGCCGGCGATCATTGGGTTGATCAGCGCCGTCGCGTTCTATTTTCTGCTGGGGCCAAACGGGATGATCCTGCCCGCGCTTTCCATGAGTGTGATCGCGCTGGTGCTTTTGAAGGACCGGATTCCCACGCAGAGTTTGGAGGTCAACCATGACTGACACCTTGCAAACCGCCGCGATCATCGGTGTGATCGCCCTGATGACATGGGTTACGAGGGGCTTGCCCTACCTGCTGTTCTCCCGCAAAAGTCCGCCGCCTGCGGTTACCTACCTTGGCGCGGCGCTGCCTTCGGCGATTATGGTGATCCTTGTGGTGTACTGCCTGCGAAACACCGCCTGGACGGTGGCGCCCTACGGCGCGGCGGAGCTTATTTCCGTCGCGGTGGTGGCGCTGATGCAAATCTGGCGGAAAAACTCGCTGCTGAGCATTTTTACCGGCACGGCCTGCTACATGATCCTGATCCGCACGGCGTTTCCGATGGCATAACCGACGGCGAGGGGCTAAATCGCTTTCCGGCGCGCCTCAAAAGCCTGATTTCGAAACGGTTTGGGCTACTCGCGTACAGCTTGCTATTTCTGCCGCGTATGAGCGGCTACCCGCTATGAGAGCCGGGACAAACCGGAGGTTTCCGCTTCCCCTGCCAAAGCCCCGCGCGCCGGTTGACCGGTTCGCGGGGTTTTATGCGGTTTCGGGGGTTCCTGTTATTGCGGCTTCGCCGGCATTCGCGCAGGAGGGTTCAAACGGACGTTTAGCCTTGCAAATCGCTTATTTTGGTCAAATAGAATTGCGGGCCTGAAGCCCGTCCGGTATAATGGAGCCGTTAAAACCGGAGAACCCCCACAGCCTTTCGGACAAGCGTGGGTTCGCCTGCCTCGCGGGGCGGGCAGCCGGAGCATTGCCGAGCGATGGAATCACTGCTTAATGAGGTGAATGGATATGATTAGCGTACAGGACCTGGCATTCAGCTATACCCGCACGCCCTTTGTGCACGATGTGAGCTTTGAGGTGGGCGGGGGTGAAATTCTTGGCTTCCTTGGGCCTTCCGGCGCGGGAAAAAGCACGCTGCAAAAAATCCTGATCGGGATGCTGAAAAACTATCAGGGAAGCGTGCGGGTCGCGGGGCAGGAGGTGCGAACCTGCCACAGGGACTTTTACGAGCGCATTGGCATCGATTTTGAATTTTCCACCCTGTATGAAAAACTGACCGCCCGCCAAAACCTGGACTATTTCGCCTCGCTGTACCGCGGCCCGGTGCAGGACGCCGACGCGCTGCTCAGCTCGGTCGGGCTTTTGCCCAGCGCCGAGCAGAAGGTGGGCGAGTTTTCCAAAGGCATGAAAAGCCGGCTGAACTTCATCAAGGCCATCCGGCATAACCCCGACATCCTTTTTTTGGACGAGCCGACCAGCGGCTTGGACCCGACCAACGCCTATATTCTGAAACAGCTGATTTTGGCGGAGAAAGCTAAGGGGAAAACCCTGATTGTCACCACCCACAACATGCAGGACGCGGCCGAGCTGTGCGACCGGGTCGCCTTTATTGTGGACGGCGAGCTGCGCGCGCTGGATACGCCCCGCAACCTGATTTTGCGCAAAGCGGTTGCCGAGGTGGCTTATACCTACCTGGAGGATGGCCGTGAAAAAACCGGGGTGTGCGACATTCACGCCACGCGCGGCGACGAACAGCTCAACCGCCTGATTGCGGAAAACAGGCTGCTGACCATCCATTCCCGCGAGCAGACGCTGGGGGATGTGTTTATGGAGATTACCGGGAGGGTGCTGGCATGAGCAATGCGCAAAACGGAAGCGCGGAAGCCTACCGGGGCGATGCGCGGCAGGCTTTCCGGCGGCTTTGCCGCCTCATGGCCGGCGAGCTGCGCTTTTTAGCCAAATATGGGATTTTGCCGCTGTACCTGCTGCTCACGGTTCTCTATCTGGCGCTGCTGGCGGCCGTGCCAGCCCAAGCCAGAGCGGATACGGCGGCGATCGTGATCCTGACGGACCCGGCCGCGATGGGGTTATTCTTTATGGGCGCGATGGTCATGTTGGAAAAAAGCCAGCGGGTCCATCAGGCGCTTGCGGTTTCTCCGGTGCGCGTGTGGGAGTATATCGCCGCCAAGGCGGCCGCGCTGATGGCGGTGGGGTTGGGCGTGGGGTTGGCGATTGCCGCCTTTACCGGCTTGCCCCTGCTGGGGGTCGCGCTGGCAATGCTGCTTGGCTCCGTGCTGTTTTCACTGCTGGGGATGGTGGTTGCCGTGCGCAGCGTGAGCCTGAATCAATTTCTGATTCTCAGCGTACCGTTTGAGCTGCTGACGTTTACGCCTGCCCTGCTGTACTGGTTTCGGGCGTTGAGCGGACCGCTTTGGCTGGCGCACCCGGGGGTGGCGGCGATGGCGCTGTTTGCGCCTGACGCTTCCCTTTGGCCGTGGGCGGTTCTTTCGCTCGCGGCATGGGACGGGCTGGCGATGCTTTGGGCCAGCCGCGCCGTGAAACGCTATTTTTGCGGGTTTGGAGGCGATACGCTGTGAAAACGGTCTGGGCTTCGTTTGGGCAGTTTGCGCGGGCCATCTGGCAGGACGCGATGCTGGCTGTGTGCCTGTTTGCGCCAATCCTGATGGCTGTGCTGTTCCGCTACGGCGTGCCCGCGCTGGAAACGGTGCTGTGCGGCGCGTTGGGGACCCCCCAGGTGCTCGCCCCCTATTACGGGCTGCTGGATTTGCTCGTGTCCATGATGACGCCGCTGATGCTCTGCTTTGCCGGCGTCATGGTGGTTTTTGAAGAACTGGACGACGGCGCGGCCAAGTATTTGATGGTGACCCCGCTTGGCAAGGCGGGTTATCTGTTCAGCCGGTTAGGGGTGCTCACGGCGCTGTCGGTTGTTTACGGAACGGCGCTGGTGGCGTTGTTCCGGCTTTCCGAACTGCCGCTTGGGCTGGCTGCGCTTTCGGCGGTGTGCAACGCGCTGGTGAGCCTGAGCGTTGCGATGCTGGTGGTGGGCTTTGCCAAAAACAAGGTGGAGTGCATGGCGCTGACCAAGCTAAGCGGATTTTTCATGTTGGGTTATTTTGCGGCGTACCTTTTGGACAGGCCTGCCTCGTACCTTTCCGGGTGGCTGCCCAGCTACTGGCTGGGCCTGATGGCGCTGGACCGTAACGCCCTGTGGGCCATACCGGCGACGTTTACGGCCTGCGGCTGGATCACGCTGCTGTACCGCCGGTTTGCAAGGCGCGTGTTTAGCTGAAAAGGCTCGCGCGCAGGGGCGATGGGGCCGATGCCAGCTGTGGCTTTATTTGGCGAATGCCCGCGCGCCGGGGCTGTCCGGAACCCGCAACAAGTTGCTTGCATGACGGGAAAAAGCCTGCAAGCGGGCGCAACGGGGGTGTTCATCATTGCAAAACCTGCCTTTGCGCAGGGGGAACCGTTTGACAGCGCGCATCCGCAATGGTAAGATAAGATTGAAACCGCGCCCTTTTGGACGGGGCGCGCCTTACCGTTACGGGACGTTTCCAGAAGGGAAGTATCAATGATGGACCTCACATCCGCAGGCTTGGTAACGGCCCAGCTGACCGGCGCGATTGTCGCGCTGGCGGTCGCGCTGCTGTGCGCGATCCTTGCTGCCGCGCTGTTCCTGAATCCGGCGCGCAAAGGCCGCCAGACCGGGTGGCTTAAAAAGCTTGGCGCGCACGTGAATTTCGACCGGTTCCATATGTCGGCCATCCTGAAATTCCTCTATGTGCTTACCGCGGCGTACTGCATTGTGTATGGGCTGATTACCCTTTTTAGCGGCGCGTGGCTGACGGGCCTGCTGTGGGTGGTGCTCGGGCCGGTTGTGCTTCGCCTTGTGTTTGAGCAGATGCTTTTGCTGCTGTCCCTGCGCGAGGAGGCCGGCGAAACCAATGATCTGCTGCGGCGCATGCAGGGCCTGCCTCCCAAGAACCCGATTCAGACAACACCGCCGCAACCGGTGCAGGCGCAACGGCCCGCGCAGCCGCAACCTTCCGCGCGCCCCGCGCAGGGCGGTTATCCGCAACGTCCCGCCAGTTACGCGGGCCAGCAGGGTGCGGGCTACGGCGGCTATGCGGGCGCTTCGCGCCAGCCTCAAGCCCCGACGCGCCCGGCCGAATACGGCATGACCCAGCGCTATGCCCCCATCCGCAACAGCAGTTACGGAGCAGGCGGGTATGAGGGCGCAAACCGCGCCTCCACAGGGTACGATGCCGGCGCGCGCAGCGCTTCCAGCTACGAAGCCGGCAACTACACGGGCGCGACGCCCGTGGTGCGGCCCACGCCCGCCGACGGCACGGGACGCTTTTCCGCCTTGCCCCGCCGAAACGAATCGGAGGATCCCTCCTGATCGGTTGCCATAGGGGCAACCGATCCCCAACGCCGCGTCTGCAACCAAGGCGCGGCCTTTGTTTTAGGCATTTTCCCACCGTGCCGCCGGGGAAAAGCCACAGTATTTTCATGAAGATGCAACAATTGACACCGCTCAAGCGTCTTTTAGAAGGAACAGACGCCCGAAGCCGGGCGCTTGTGTGACCGTCCCCGATTGGGGGCGCGCGTGCGTACAAAATGGGCCGCCCCGTGGGCGGATTAAAGGAGGAACTGAAACGGATGAAACGCCTGATTGCGATTCTGCTTTGCCTGAGCCTGTCGGTCGGCACGGCCGCCGCGCTGGCCGCCGAAAAAGTCAATGTGAACTTCTATCCGCAGGATAGCACCGCCACAACGGCTACGCCCAAGTATGTGACCAACGCCGTAAACATCGGGGATACCGTTTATGTGCAAACCAACCAGACGCTGGAACGCTGGACGCCCGGGGATGCGCAGCCTACCGTTCTGGTGTCGGATGTGGAAAACCCCGTCAGCATGGAAGCGAGCGACGTAGCCAGCGCGGAAGCGAACGGCGAAGCCGCGTACAGCAAGATGTTTACGGATGGGGACACCGTGTACGGCCTGGACGAAGTGACCGGCGTGGTGTGGAAAATTATCGACGCGACCGGCCCTCTGGCTAAGCCCGAGGTTGCCGCCAAGCTGGATTGGAGCGGCATGAACCGCCACTCCGACGCGCAGGATTATGACTATACCCCGCAGATCAGCGACGTGGCGCTGATTGACGGCGTTTTGTACCTGTCGGTGATCGATTGGGGCGGCGACGCGCAGACGTATGAGCTGATCCGCTGGACGTTCTCCACAGGCGCGCTCATTGAGGATAAAAAGAACATGCCGTTGCGAACCCTGTCGGCTTACAGCGATGGGCTCATTCTCGGCAAATACTACGACGAGGTCAACAGCTGGGACGAAAAAACGCAGACCCAGAAGATGCCTTCGCTGGTTACCTACAACCCCGCGACCGGCGAGGTGAAAACGCTGTTTGATTTTGACAGCGCGTCGGTTTACGGCGTGCTGTATTCCGCGGAGTCGGATACGCTTTACTATGTGGACGGGTCGGTGGTGTATTCCATGCCCGGGCTGCAAAAACCGGCAAAGGTGAGCGCCTACCTGCCCAACAAGGTGTGGGACGACGCGTCAAGCCTGATCCTGCCCAGCGGGATGATCGCCATCGCGGATTATAATGGGCTGATTGTGCGCGGGCTGGATATGCCGGGCATCGAAAAGGGCGCGCTGACCATCTACGGCGAATATGGCAGCTCGGGCCATCAGGCCTTTGTCACAGCCAACCCGCAGGCTCTGATTAACTGCTCGGAGGATTATTACAACAGTCTGGAACAGTTTACCAACGCGATGGTTTCCGGTAACGGCGCCATGGATATTCTGGAGCTGGACAGCGATTACTCGCCCCTGCGCCGCCTGATTGAAAAAGGCTACGCGCTGGATTTGAGCGCCTACCCGGATATTCAGGCGGTTGCCGCCAACATGGACCCCAAGTTCTTGGACATTTGCACGCTGGACGGTAAGCTTTACGGCCTGCCGATTACCATGTCCGCCAACGCGTTTGGGTATAACGCCACCGTGCTGGAACAGCTGGGCCTGACTGAAGCCGACCTGCCCACAACGTTTATGGATTTTCTGGATTTTGTGGAAAACTGGCAGGACGATTACGGCGAGGATCACACGGATGTGATGCTGCTGGACAGCGGCAGCGTAAAGGAAAGCCTGGTGGGTTGGCTGATGACCGACTACACCGCCTACCTTACCCAACAGGGACAGGACCTCTCGTTTGATACGGAGCTGTTCCGCAAACTGATGGCCCGGATTGACAGCATTGATTTTACCGATCTGGAAATGCCCGCGGACGGCAACGAGGAGGAGTTTTACAGCCGGATGGCGCTGTTTACCACCTACTTTAACGTTGCCTATCCTTCGCAGTACCGCTATGACACCAAACTGATGCCGATGCAGCTGGACGAAGGAATCGACCCGGTGTACCCCGCCACGCTGCAGGTGATGATTATCAACCCCCGCACCACCCGGCTGGATCAGGCGATCCAGTACATGACCGTCTACGCGCAAAACCTGGAACCCACGTCCGCCAAGATTACGCTGTTCCCCAACAACAACGAGCCGGTCATCAACAACAGCTTTGAAAGCGATCTGAAATCCTGGAAGGATTCGCTGGACGGGGCAAAGCAGGATGTGGAATCCGCCGCGCCGGAGGATAAGGCGTCCGCAGAGGCGATGGTGGAGTATTACCAGAACCTGATTGACACCTCGGAAGCCGACCGGTACAGCATATCGGCGGAGGATATCGCCACCTTCCGCGACAAGGTGGCCCCGTATCTGGTGGTCGCGGGGCAAACGCCGCTGAACACCTGGGGCGATGACGGCACCAACCAGTTCTACACATTGGAAACCCAGTATATGCAGGGCGCGATTACGATGGATCAGTTTATCAAGGAAATTGACAAGCGGCTTCGCATGATGCAAATGGAAGACCAATAACCGCGCCAAACGGCCGCCCCGACTGCGGGGCGGCCCGCGCCGCGTGAAACAGGACAGCGCAGGGGGACGGAGCGACAGCACCGCCCCCCTGCGCTGTCGTTTGCAACGGCGAAGCGGACAGTTAGGTCGCGGACAGTTTGTTTACAGACAGTTCAAAACCCGGCGGCTCCCTTGTGTGCTATAATGCCAATGACTTCCTTCACACAACCATCACAGTACGGGAAAGGATGATCTTTTTTGAAGAAGTGGATTTCTCTTGTGTTAACGCTGTGCATGCTGGTCAGCGCATCGGGCGCGCTGGCTACCGCTACGGTCACGGTTTCCAGCGGATCCGTTGGGCAGAGCGCCGACACGGGCGTGGCTTCGCTGGCTTCCGTGGGCGGGGCGCTGTATACGCTGTACCAAAGCGGCCGCCTCACGCTGACCGACCCTGCAACCAAGGCGGAAACGGAGCTTGGGGCCGTGTTTTGCAGCGCCGGGTATGGCAGCGCCGAGGATGTGAACGCGGCGCTTGCGCAGGCGGAGGCCGGGCTGGTGCCTGCGGACCTGCTGTTTGTGGATCAGGGCGCCCTGTATGGCCTGTGCACCCCGACAGGCGCGGTTTACGCCCTGCTGGACAGCACCGGCGCGTTTGCCCCCGTGGCCACAGGCGTAACGCTGGATTCCAAAACGCTGGCTAGCGCGGGCGGCGAAGGGCTGCTCACGGTGCTGGACCATTGCGCGCAAAACGGCGCGTTATACCTGGTAACCCGTGACGACGCGGCCGGTTCCGCCGCAACGACCGTGCGGTCTTTTAACCTGAGCACCGGCGAGGCCAAAACATATGCGGCCGCCAATGTGCAAAACCTTTGCCCTTACAAAGACGGGCTGCTGCTGGCGCGCACGTTTGACATGGCGGCGCTCTACACCGCTTCGTCCAGCGGGTCCATTCCCGCGAGCGGCTACGGCACCTTTGACCCGGCGACCGATACGCTTGCCCCGCTGGGGGAGATCAAAGCGGACGGCGTGCTGGGCGGGTACGCGATCAGCGGACTGGTGTACAGCGCGGCTAACGATACGGCGTATTACATTTCCGGCAGCCGCGTAGAGGGTATGACAGTTGCAACGGGTGAAACGCGCACCTCCGCCTACACGGGCGAAGGGATGCTGGGCAACCTGAGCGGCGGGGTTTCAACCGTATTAGCGGACGGCGGTTATTACGTGATGGGGGATAGCACCGGACGCACAATTTACGCGCTGGATACCGAATCGGTCAAGAACGGCGCGTTGCGCATCTTTGGGGAGTTCGGCTCCGACGCGCATAAATCGTTTGCCAAAAACTATCCCGACATCCCCACTGAGGTGGCCACGGATTATACCAGCGATATTGAGGCCATCGCCAACGCCATGGTGAGCACAAACGACGCGTATGATGTGCTCTTGATGATTATGAGCTATATGCCGGTGGAAAAGCTGATCGCCAAAGGCTACTGCACCGACCTGAGCGCCTACCCGGAAATTACCGAACGCGTGGCTAAGCTGGACAAGCGCTTTGTGGACGGCGTAACCGTGGATGGCAAGCTGTACGGCGTGCCGGTCAACTCCACCGCGTTCACCTATGGGGTCAACATGGAGCAGTGGGAAGCGCTGGGGCTTACCGAGGCGGATTTACCGACCAACCTGATTGACTTCTATGATTTTCTGGCTAACTACACCGCCGATTACGGTGAGGATCACCCCGATTTGCGCCTGTTCGATATGGGCGGGGATAACCTGAAAACCATGCTGTTCAGCCTGATGCTGGATAACTACATCACCTACTGCCAGGCGGAGCTGGGCGGCAAAACGGAATTTGACACCGATATGTGCCGGGAAATCCTGACGGCTTATGAAGCGATTGATTTTCAGGAATTGGCGGATAACGATAATTCCGACGCGGCGGATTACGCGAGCAAGCCTTCGCTGTTCAGCGTGTATATGCCGCTGACCACCTTCAGCAGCCAATACGATGATGTGACCCCGCTGATTTTGTCCCTCACGCCGGACACGAAGCCGGTGCTGGGCGCAAACCTCAGCGTGCTGGTTATCAACCCCAAATCCACCCGGAAGGATGACGCGGTCAAGTACCTGTGCAACTATCTGGATAACCTGGACGACAGCAGCGCCATCGTCCTGAACCCGGAAGATAACGAGCCGCGTGTGGACAAAAATTACGAAAGCAGCCTGAAAGCCGTGAACGACGAAATCGCCAAGCAGCAGGCGTTGCTGGACGCGGCGGATGACAGCCATAAAGCCGGCATTCAGGATCAGCTGACTCAGCTTGAAGCTCAGCTTCAAACGGTGGAGGATCATAAGTATTCGGTCACCGCGGAGCAGATTGAGCGTTTCCGCAACGTGGTATCGCCGTTATTGGCGGTGTGCCAGCAAAGCGTGCTGTACAGCTCCGACAAGGAAGGGCAAAATGAGCTGAACACGCTGATTCTGCAGTACATTTCCGGCACGCAGACGCAGGATCAGTTCCTGATGGAAATGGATAAGCGCGCGCGGATGATGGCGCTGGAAAACCAGTAACAAACAGGAAGAACTCATAGCCCCCGCCGCAGCGGAACCGGGTCAAGGGCAAAGCCCTTGTCAGGTTCCAAGGGTGAAACCCTTGGCAGGGTTTGGGGCAGAGCCCCAAGCCTAACGCCGCAGCGTGTAGCCAATCAGCGAGCGAACAGCCCGAAGGGCTATGAGGCGAGCGGCAATAGCGCATTGTCAAGGCAAGCGGGCAGAACTCATAGCCCCCGCCGCAGCGGAACCGGGTCAAGGGCAAAGCCCTTGTCAGGTTCCAAGGGTGAAACCCTTGGCAGGGTTTGGGGCAGAGCCCCAAGCCTAACGCCGCAGCGTGTAGCCAATCAGCGAGCGAACAGCCCGAAGGGCTATGAGGCGAGCGGCAATAGCGCATTGCCGCATATTCCTAAACACAAGCGCCGCCCGACATCCTTGCCGGGCGGCGCAGATTTACCCCCAACCCATAAGCGTTCAATCCGCGCACCATGATGCCTGCGGCCCATGGTGCGCGTTGAATAACCATTCTGCAATGCGCCTCCGTGGCGCGGGGATGCCCCGTATGGGCTTCACCCCCTGACCCATCTGCGCCACGGCGGGAGCGCGATTACGGCCTCCCACATCAATGTCAGTCCCAGATCACAAAACAAAACGGATGCCCGGCCGGGTCGATCAGCGTGACCCACTTTTCCTGCCCATACTGCGCGGGAGCCAACACGGCCCCGCAACCCAGCGCGCGCTGTACAGCGGCGGCCATTTGGGCCGCATCGGCCACGGTAAAATCCAGATGCGCCATCTGCTGCTGCGCGCCCGGCTCGTCCGGCCACACGGGCGGCGCGTAATCCGGGTTTAGCTGAAAGGCGATCTTGACACCGCCTGAGGGCGAAACAATGTCCGCCCACTCGCCCTGCTCGCCGTAATGCCGCCGCCAGCCCAGCATGCGCAGGTAAAAATCGGACAGAGCCTGCACATCCGGGCACTCCAAAACCACCGCGTCCAGGGGAATGGAGAAGAAACCCTGCGTAGGTTCCATTGGCATTTGAAGCGCCTCCCACTGTTTGTTTGGTACGGGAGCAAAGCGCAGCCCCATGCCGCGCGCCCCTGATCCGGACTGCCGCTTCCGCCGCGATGGAGGCCGCCGACTCCCTGTGACCTGATTATACCATCTTCGCGCCGCAGATTCTTTGTTACAGGGAAGAAAACTTGCCTGCGGTACGTTTTTCCTATGGCTGCGTTTGGTTGCCCTTTGCACCATCCTGTGGTAAGATAGGCGGGATGTTACAGCCATTTTCTGCCTGCAAAATTGGTTTTCCGCACAGGAAAACCTGCTGGAGGAGGCCATCGTGTTTACCCGTAAAAAAACCGTCTGGCTCTACCTTGCGCCCGGGCTGCTGGGACTGCTCGCCTTTTATTTTGTCCCGTTTTTCTGGGGCGTGTGGTTCAGCCTGACCGACGGCACCATCGACAACAAATTCGTTGGGTTTCAAAACTATTTGGATGTATGGCAAAACGAGATTTTTCAGCTGGGGCTTAAAAACACGCTGGAGCTTTCCGTGTTGTGCGCGCCGGTGATTTTTGTGCTTTCCTTTCTGCTGGCGAGTATGCTTCGCAAACGCGTGACCGGCGACGGCTTTTTCCGCAACGCCCTGCTGATGCCCTACCTGATGCCCAGCTCGGCTATGCTCATCATCTGGCTGCTGATGTTCGATTACGGCGGGGTGGTCAACCGCTTTGTGGTGGCGCTCGGTTTTGGCCGGGTGTTCTGGCTGGAAGGCGCGCAACTGCGCGTGCCCATTGTGCTGCTTTATATTTGGAAAAACCTCGGCTTCAGCGTGGTCATTTTTACGGCGGCGCTGCAAGCTGTGCCTGAATCGCTTTACGAATACGCGGCGTTGGAAGGCGCGGGCTTTTTCCGGCGGCAGTTTTCCATCACGCTGCCTCAAATTTTGCCCACGGCGTTTCTGGTGTTTGTGCTGGCGATGGTCAACGCTTTCAAAATCTTCAAGGAAGTCTATGTAATCGGCGGGGCCTATCCGGACGAAAGCGTCTACACCCTTCAGCATTATATGAACAACAAATTCTCCAAGCTCGATTATCAGGATGTAACCACCGCCGCGTACAGCTTCGCGGTGATCGTGATCCTGCTGTTCCTGATTCTGTACCGCACAAAATCTGTACGCCAGGGGGATACCGCCGCATGACCGAGATAAACGCCGTGACCGCCGCTGTGCGCGGCGAAGTGATCCCGCCCATCGCAGGGCCGGACCCGACGCTGGAGTACGGTTTTACGCCGGAACCTGTGCCCCAGCCGACCAAACCGATTCAGTTTCTGGACATTCCCGGCCGCAACCGCAACCGGCGCAAAACGCGGGCGCACCGCGCCATGCGGGCTTTCCGCCACAGCCGGCCGCTGGCGGTGCTTTTGCTGGGGCTGATCGCGGCGCTGATGCTGTTGCCCATCGTGTTCACCTTCCTCTACTCGTTTTTTCCCAAGGGGGAAATCAGCGCCTATCTGGGCCTGCGAAACCGCTACGACGATACCAAATGGCTGGATGTGCTCTTTTCGCCCACGGTGGTCAGCCTCCGGCAGTATTACACCATCCTGATTGAGGAGCCGCAATACCTGAACCTGTTTGTGAACAGCGCCCTGTACGGCGCGGCCATCCTGCTGGGGCAGGCGCTTGTGATCCCCATGACGGCCTACGCGCTCAGCCGGTTTGCCTTCAAGGGGAGGGATACGCTGTTTTTTCTGGTGCTGATGCTGATGCTGCTGCCCTTTCAGGTAACCATGGCGCCCAGCGTGATGACGTTGCGAGCCTTGGGGCTGCTCAACACCGTGTGGGCCATTATCCTGCCGATGATCTTTTCCCCGTTCTACATCTTTCTGCTGCGGCAGTTTATGATCGGCATCCCAAACGAGATCATTGAAGCCGGGCAGATGGACGGCGCGGGCACAATGCGCACGTTTGTGCACGTTGTGCTGCCGGTGTGCCGGCCGATCCTGGGGGCCGCGGCGGCGCTTTCCTTCGCGGACTGCTGGAACCTGGTGGAACAGCCGCTGGTGTACCTGACGGACGCAAACCTGCAACCGTTGAGCGTCATGTTCAACCAGATGAACGAGGACAGCGCGGCTGTCGCGTTTGCAGGCGCGGCGCTGTACCTGCTGCCGATGCTGCTGGTCTATATCTATTTTCAGGATGACATTCTCCTGGGCGTACAGCTCAGCGAATTGAAATAACGTCGATCACGGGAGGCCGACCATATGACCAAAAAGGGCAAGGCGCTCAAGGGACTGCTGATCCTCGCGCTGATCGTGGCGCTGTGCATGTACTTTTCCAAAACCATCCAAACCATCACCACGCCCAAGGTGAAGCTGGTGCAGGCGACCACCGGGCGGATTGAACAGAAAATCTCGGTCAGCGCGTCGCCGTATTTTCCGGTCAAAACCGAGGTGACCCTCAACAAGGCCGTGGACTACCCCATCACGGTGGATAAGGTGTACGTAAGCCCGGGCCTTTACGTGGAAGCGGGGGACACGCTTTTTACCGCCAGCGTGAACGATTACGATACCAAGGAGAAGGACCTGCGCGATAAATACACGGAGAGCGCTCAAAAGCTGATTGATCTGGACATTGCCAACCGCAAATCCAGCAAGCAGAGCCAGCGCAACGACCTGTACGATACCATGCTGGACGCTCAGGACGCCCTGACCACCGCCGAAAGCGACGCGCGCCTCGCCGCCGCCGCCGAAGGGATCGACCTGACCTTCGATCAGGAAACATGGGCGGCCATCGCGCGGCAAAAGAACGCCAGCGACAACGTGATGGGCACGATCGCTAAGGCGGCCACGGCCAAGGAAACCTTCAACACCGCGCGCGACGCGTTTTATCAAAGCTACGAAAACGCCAAGCTCAAGGTTACGGACGCGGTTTTTAAGTATATCAACGACCGCAACGCGATCATCAAGGATATGCACGATTACAGCAACGATATGGTCAAGCTTCTGGAAGCCAAGCAGACCTTTGCCACCGTCAAGGCGGACAGCGCCGGCTATATCGTGGCTATGGATGTGAAGGAAAACTCCACCTACGACGGCAAGCTTTCCGCCTATACCATCGCCAAAAAAGAGGACGTGCCCGTGCTGCGCGCGGACATTACCGACCTGAAAAAAGAAGTAACCGAAGGCGCGAAGGTCGAGGTGGAAGGCGATTATGACACCTTCAAAACCAAGGTGACCGGCGTGGTGGACGATACCGACGGTCGCAAGTATGCCGAAATGGAGCTGACGGACGATATTTTGAAAAATGCCGGCGGCATGTCCAAGCTTATCAGCAGCGGCTCGGTGGACGCGAATATTGTGTTCCGCTCCAAAAAGAACGCGACCCTCATCCCGGCCAGCGCGCTGCGCAGCGAAGGCGAAGGGAACGATTATATCTTCGTGGTGGATTATTCGGGCGGCGGGTTCCTCTCCAGCGGCGGCATGGTAGCCAAAAAAACAACCGTTACCGTGATCGACCGCGGGGACAAGGCCGTGAGCATACAGGAGGATTTGGGTTATCAGCAGATCATTGAGCGCGCCGACCGCACCGTGGAGGACGGAAAGCCTGTGATGGAGTATGTGGAATAAGGGAGATATGCCATGCATGCCATATTGAAACGCAACCGGCTCAGGGCGGCGGGCGTGGCGCTGCTTTTATCGCTGGCGCTTGCGGGGTATGCGCTGTATTCGCTGAGCGCGATTCCCGGGCACTTTCAGTTTCTCTGGCCCGCGCCCGCGCCGAGCGCTTCCAGCGCCGGCAGCAATTCGGACGCAACCGATACGCAAACCGCCGACGATACCAATGCCAACGCGACCACGCTCACGAACGACGGCTTGCGTCAGGCGCGGCTGGGGATGGACGCTTTGAACGAGCAGCTGGACGGCGCTTGCCAGCCCGCGTCGCTGTACGCCGTGGCGGACGGGGCTTCGGTGATTGCCAAAATGGATAACGCCACCGCTGTAACCGCGCGGCTGGAAGCGATTGACGAGCTGGCCTATACCGTTAAACCGCTGACGCTCAAATCCGGCCGCCTGATTTACGCGGAGGAATTGCAGCGCGGCGACCGCGTCGCCATGGTGGATGAAAAGCTGGCCGTGGCGCTGTTTAACTATGCCGAGCCGCTGGACCGTTACCTCCTGCTGGGGGATGAAAAATACCGCATTGTGGGCATCCTCAACGATTGGAAGCGCGTGGGCGACCGGCAGGAGTATACGCTGTATGTGCCTTACCGCGCCGCCGAAAACAGCGCGCAGACGATGACCGCCCTGTGCGTGGAAACCGTACCGCTGCCAAACGCGGGCGGGTGGGGCGCGTTTGAAACCGCGACCGCGAGCCTGAGCGCGTCGGGCACCTGCGTGAGTTTAGCCAAGGAAACCATGAACGCGTCGCTGCCTTTTCGGGTGGTAGGCTGCGCTTTTGGGCTGATCGCCATCTTGTTTGCCCTGAGGGTGCTGAACGCGAGGGCTTCGGCGATGTATGCGGATTACCGCATGCGGCTTCGGGAACAGTACGCGATGCGGCTGTTGCCCCGCTTTGGCTGGCGCGCGGCGTTGCTGTGCCTTGGCTATGCGGCGTGCGCCTTTTTATTCGCCCAGCTGTTTGTGCTGTTTGTGGAGCCGGTGTACACCTTTCCGGAGTGGATTCCCGCCGTGCTGGTGGAACCCAAGGATATTTCCACCGTGTTTTGGAACGTGTGGCAAAAGCAGGCGGCGGTGCTGGAACTGCGCAGCCCGGAGCTTGTGCGCATCCGCTTTTTCCGCAGCGTCATGGGTTGGGCCTGCGGCGGCGTCGCCCTGTCTGGCGGCATCCTGTGGGCGCGGCTCAGCGACAGTCTGCGCTGGCTGACCGAACGGCCCGGCGTGGAGCGGGAACCGCAAACCCCGGCGAACCTCCCCTCCTGCGAATAGGGACCGGCGATGGGGGAGCGAATGACCCCCTCGTTGCGGAAAAAACCGATGCGAGGGCGCAAACGACGCGCCATCCATCGTCTTGCCGTGACGAACGCCGTGTCGAGGGCGCAAGTGAAGCATTCCTACCTCTTGCCGCAACAGACGGCGGGTCGAGGGCACAAACCGAGCTATGCCCAATCCCAGGCCGTAGCGAAAACCGGTGCGAGGGCGCAAACCCCTGACAGCGTGCAGTGGTTATGCACCCGACAGGCTTGGGCGACCCCGACCGTAACGCCACGCGCTAACCCTGCAAGCGGGCGAACCGCCTGAAAAGCTGCCGCCGCCAAAGCGAACTGAGCCTGCAAGCCACGCCGCATTGTGCCTTGGGCAACCGTGACGCTCACGTTGAACGGGTTGCCCGATAAGCCCTTTGGCGAGCAAAGGGTTTTGCCCGTTGACTTATAAAAGCTTTGCCCTTGACCCCTTTTCGCCGCGGCGAGGGTTTTCAGAAGCCGAGGCCCGAAGGGCCACGGGATGGGTGGCAAAGATTGACGGCAAACCGGTTCCGTGGTATGATACCTTCTGTGCGGTGGGCATGGTGGAATGGCAGACACAAAGGACTTAAAATCCTTCGCTCCGGCGTGCGGGTTCAAGTCCCGCTGCCCGCACCACAGGCGAGGGCTGCCCTGCGGGGCGGCTTTCCTTTTTTTTCGGGGGCTTTTAGCACGGGCCTTCACGGATTGCCGTAAAGCCGGGCGTTGCTGAGGAACGCCGGGCTGATCCCCATTCGAGCATCATCCTGTGGCCGCAGAATGCGTTCCCTGCCCTGCCGCAGGCGGCGCGTTTGCAGGGCGTTAGCCGGTACTGCGCGCGCCTCTTGAGGCAACGCGATTTCAGGTGCGTTCCGCCGGTACGGATGGGCGGACAGACTCTACTGCGGCGACCGGTTTCCACCCGGGCTTCAGGTTTTATCGGCAAAGGAGCATGTGTGCAATGTGGGTGCTTTTTGCTTTTGGCTCGGCCCTGTTTGCCGGGCTGACGGCCATTCTGGCCAAAATAGGGATCCGGAACACGGATAGCGATGTGGCGACGGCGCTGCGAACGATTGTCGTTTTGCTGTTTTCGTGGCTGATGGCGTGGATCACGGGCAGCATCGGCGGGCTTGGGGCGGTAGACGCGCACACATGGCTGTTTTTGGTGCTCAGCGGCCTGGCGACAGGCGGCTCCTGGCTTTGCTATTTTCGCGCGCTTCAATTGGGGGACATCAATAAAGTAACGCCGATCGACAAATCCTCCACTGTGCTCACAATGCTGCTGGCTTTCCTGCTTTTGGGCGAGGCGCTTACGCCGCTCAAAGGCGTGGCGATGGCGTTGATCGGTCTGGGCGCGTTTTTGATGGTGCAGCGCAAGCCCGCGCCGGCGGCGGGGAACGCCGCGGAAGCGCCGGCCAACGGCAAACGCCCGGCGTGGCTGCTCTATGCGTTGGGTTCCGCCATTTTTGCGAGCCTGACCAGCATTCTGGGCAAAATCGGCATTGAAAATGTGAACTCGACCCTTGGCACGGCCATCCGCACCGCCGTGGTGCTGGGGCTGGCGTGGGCGATTGTGTTTGCGCGTGGCAAGCAGCATGCGGTCGCCACGCTGGACCGCAGAAGTTACCTGTTTTTGGCGCTGAGCGGGATTGCGACGGGTGGCTCGTGGCTGTGCTACTATCGGGCGTTGCAGCTTGGGCCTGCCAGCGTGGTGGTGCCGATTGACAAGCTGAGCATTTTGGTCAGCATCGCGTTTTCCCGCATTGTATTTGGCGAAAGGCTCACGGCGCGCGCCGGGGTGGGCCTGTTTTTGCTGGTTGCGGGCACGCTGGCGCTTCTGTTATAACGGCAAGCGGGCCTTGGCGTTCACCGTGTCCCCGGTATGCCGCGCCGGGGCCGAAAGGTTTGCGCACGCACAGGAGAACGGCTTGCCTGCGCAGAACCCATTGCAGACCGGCTTACCCTACACGGAAGGAGGGATCGCATGCCGCCGCTTGTTAGCATTTGCTGTGTGACCTACAACCATGCCGCCACCATTGCCGGGGCGCTGGAAAGCTTTCTGGCCCAGCGGGCGGATGTGCCCATCGAAATTCTGGTGCATGACGACGCTTCCACCGACGGCACGGAGGCGATCCTCCGCCGGTACGCCGCGCAATACCCGGATACGGTCTTTCCCCTGTTTGAAACGGAAAACCAATACCGCAAGGGTACGGCGATGGACGCGACGTTCAACTTTCCCCGCGCGCGCGGCGAGTACATCGCGCTGTGCGAAGGGGATGACGAATGGACGGACCCGCACAAGCTGCAAAAACAGATCGAGTGCATAAAGGCCCATCCGGGGGCAACCTTCTGCTTCACCAACGGCACGGTGCGCGACATGAGCGGAGCCGCGCCCGACCGGGCGTTTGTGCCGTACTACCCGGAGGAAGCGGCTTATTACATCCCCCGGACGCGAACCCTGAATTTGGAGGAGATCGCGCGGCTTACGTTTATCCCGACCGCGTCGTTCCTGTTTCCGCGCAGCGCTCTGGAGAGCATTCCGCGGGAATGGCTGCTGTCGCCCTGCCCAAACGGCGATTTGCGGCTGAAGCTGTTGCTGACCGGCGCGGGCGAAGCCGTGTACCTGCACGCGTTTACCTGCCTGTACCGGTTAAACGCCGCCAGCTCTGCCATGGCGGGGTGGGGCGCGGAAGCCGCGCAGAAAACCCGCCTGCGTTGCGAGCAAACGTTGCGGATGCTTCAATCAGTCGATTGTTTTACGCAGGGCCGGTGGCGCGCCGCCCTGCAAACGCTGGCGGACGCGCAGTACCGGGTGCTGTGGGAAGCCGCGCCCTCGTTTGGGCTGTTGCGGCAGCCCGAGGCCCGGCGCGCCTTTGGGAAGCTTCCGCTTGCCCGGCGGTTGAAATGCCTGCTCAAAGCCGCGCTTCCCGAAAGCGCTTTTTACAAGGTGAAACGCCTGCTGCGCCGCGCCTGACCCCCCAACAGCTGCCAACGGGCGGGCAACGCCCATCCGGCGATGCCATGGGCGCCATGCGCCAAACCATAGCCGTCCGCTTGGTATAACCGCTTGCGGACAAACCGATGGGAGCGGCGCGCACCCTACAACAGAGAGAAGGTCAACCCGTATGCGAATCAATGTGGCCCGAAGCTCCATGCCGCCCTTTGAGGAGTACTGTGAAGAAATTCGCGGCCTTTGGGACAGCCATTGGCTGACCAACAACGGCGAAAAGGCCCTTGCGCTGGAAGCCGCCCTCGGCCGGCTTCTGGATGTGCAAAACGTGGTGCTGTTTTCCAACGGCCATCTTGCGCTGGAAGCCGCCATCCGCGCCATGGGGCTGAGCGGCGAGGTGATTACCACCCCGTTCACGTTTGCCTCCACAACGCACGCGCTGGTCCGCTGCGGCTGTACGCCCGTGTTTGCGGATATCCGCCCCGGCGATTACACCCTGAACCCGGCGCTTTTGGAGGCGCATATTACCGAACGCACCACCGCCATCGTGCCTGTGCACGTGTACGGCAACTACTGCGATGTGGACGCGATTCAGACCATCGCCGACCGGCATGGGCTAAAGGTGCTTTATGACGCGGCGCACGCCTTTGGCGCAACCTGCCGTGGTAAAAGCGCCGCCGCCTTTGGGGACGCGGCCATGTTCAGCTTTCATGCCACCAAGGTTTTCCACACCGTGGAGGGCGGCGCGGTCGTTTGCCGCGACCCCGCGCTGGCCGAAGCGCTCAAGCTGGAGCGCAACTTTGGCATCACCGGCCCGGAAACGACCGTATCCGTGGGCGGCAATGCCAAAATGAACGAGTTTCAGGCGGCCATGGGGTTATGCAATCTGCGGCATCTGGAACAGGAGATGGGAAAGCGCCGCGCCGTTTGCGCCGCCTATCGCAGGCGACTGACGGGCGTGCCCGGCATCACCCTGTGCGCGGAGCGCGAGGGGGATAACGCCTCCTACTTCCCGGTTGTGTTCGACGGCTTCAGCAAAACCCGCGACGAGGTGTTCGCGGCCCTGGCCGCGCAGAATATTTACGCGCGCAAGTATTTTTACCCCATTACGCCCGCGTTTGAATGTTACGCCGGACGGTTTGACCCCAACGCGACCCCCGTGGCGAAAGCCCTGAGCGAGCGCGTGCTCACCCTGCCCCTATACGCCGATCTGGCAATTGCGGATGTGGAACGCATCTGCGATCTTGTGCTGGGCGAATAGCTGTGTGGGGCGCGCTCCGTGCCCGTATCGGGCGACCGGAGGCCGGGGACGCTTCCGCTGATGCGTTTGCGCAGGCACGTCGCTGAACGCAGCCCCGCTTGCGCCTGAACCGCCGCTACGCGTTTTGGTTGTAACGCGTTACCGGCCCGGTGAGCGCAATCCCCCGCGCGCCGTCGCGGCCCAACAGGCCCAGCGGCATTCGACCGTCCACACCGGACCGCACCAACCCCTTACAAAGCAAAGGAGAAAGCATTTGAGCGAAACCAAAAAACGAACGGCGGGTAAGTCCTTCCTGTTCAAGTTTGCGGAAAGCGTAGGCACGCAGGGCATCTCCTTCCTGGTGGGCATTGTGCTGGCCCGCCTTTTGGCCCCCGAGGATTACGGGGTGCTGACCCTGTTGATGGTTTTTGTGAACATTTCCCGCGTGTTTGTGCAAAGCGGGCTGAACACCGCGCTGATCCAACGGCTGGAAGTGGATGAAACCGATCTGTCCAGCGTGTTCTATCTGAGCCTGGGCATCGCGGGCGGGTGCTATGGCATCCTCTGGTTTGCCGCGCCGGCCATCGCGGCCGGGTATGCCCAGCCGGAGCTGACCGCGCTGTTGCGCGTGCTTGCGCTGGTGCTGCTGCCCGGCGCGCTCAACTCCGTGCAGCAGGCCGTGATTGCGCGCCGTATGGCTTTCCACAAGCTGATGGTGGCCAGCATCGTTGCCAACCTGATTTCCGGCGCGGTGGGTATTTCCATGGCGTTTGCCGGCATGGGCGCGTGGGCGATGATTGGCCAGCAGCTGGCCAATCAGCTGGCGCTCTGCATGATTTTGCTGATTACGGTGGATTGGCGGCCCCGGCTGTTGTATTCCTGGCAAAGGGTAAAGACGCTGTTTTCGTTTGGCTGGAAATTGCTGCTTTCCAGCCTGATTGAAACGGTCTATGACAATTTGCGGCCGCTGATTATCGGCAAGCAGTTCAGCAAGGATCAGCTTGGGTTTTATAACCGGGGCAGGCTGTTTCCCGAAACCCTGATGAACAGCGTCAACGGTTCCATTCAGAGCGTGATGCTGCCGCTGTTTGCTGGCGAGCAGGAACGGCGCGAGCTGTTGAAAACCATGATGCGGCGCACGATCATGGTTTCCTCCTATCTGGTGTTTCCGCTGATGGCAGGGCTGGCGCTGGTGGCCCGGCCTCTGGTGAGCCTGTTGCTGACCGATAAGTGGCTGCCTTGCGTGCCGTTCATCTGGATCTGCTGTGCGGATTTTGCGTTTTATCCCGTGCATACCACCAATTTGCAGGCGATTAACGCGCTGGGGCGCAGCGATGTGTTTTTGAAGCTGGAAATTATCAAAAAGGCGTATGGGCTTGTGATTTTGGCTATTACGATGTTTTGCTTTCACAGCGTGCAGGTGATTGCGGCGGGCAGCGTTCTGAGCACGCTGATCGCAACCTTTGTGAACGCCGCGCCCAATAAGCGGCTGCTGCATTACCGCTATCTGGAGCAGGTGAAGGATTTGCTGCCCTCACTGTGGCTTACGGCCGTCATGGGCGTTACGGTGTGGGCGGCCGGGCAACTGCCGCTGGGCAATTTGCCGCTGCTGCTGGTGCAAACAGCCGTGGGGGTTGCGGTGTACGCGGGGCTTTCCCTAGCGGTGAAGCCGGAAGCCTACACCGCCATGCTGGACATGGTTAAAGCCCTGCGCAACCGAGCATAGGAGATATCTAAGCCCCCGCCGCAGCGGAACCGGGACAAGGGCGGAAGCCCTTGTCAGGGTGCAGGGGCGAAGCCTCTGCCGGGGTTTGGGGCGGAGCACCAAGCCCAACGCCACAGCGTGAAGCTCACAAGCGAGCGAACAGCCCGAAGGGCTATGAGGTGAGCGGCCACAGCGCATGACATGGGTCCATACAAGCTCATCCCCCGCCGCAGCGGAACCGGGTCAAGGGCGAAAGCCCTTGTCAGGGCGCAGGGGCGAAGCCACTGCCGGGGTTTGGGACGGAGCCTCAGACCAATGCCACAGCGTTCAAAACCAAAGCGAGCGAACAGCCCGAAGGGCTATGAGGTGAGCGGTCACAGCGCATGAAATGGGTTCGATACAAGCTCACCCCCGCCGCAGCGGAACCGGGTTAAAAGCGGAAGCCCTTGTCGGTTTGCGGAGGCGAATCCCCCGCAAACACCGCGTACGCGCGCGGCCATTTGACTAAGCATCAATCTATCATTCCTGTAAGGAGGAAAACGCATGCACACGGTTCTGGTAACGGCTATCGGATCCGCGTCCGCAAACGCTGTACGGCTGAGTTTGCAGGGGGCCGGCCATCGGGTGATCGGCTGCGATATTTACCCCATGGCATGGAATGTGACCGCAGGCGATGTGGACGTGTTTTTGAACGTCCCGCTCGCTTCGGACGCCGAAGCCTACGCAAATGCCCTGTTGGCCGCGGTGCGCAGGCACCGTGTGGATTTAGTGATTCCGCTAACGGATGTGGAGGTGGATGTGCTATCCACCCGTAAGGAAGCGTTTGCCGCCGAAGGCGCGACGGTCTGCTGCCCGGACGCGGCGGTGGCCGACCTGTGCCGCGATAAGCTCCGGATGGCCAAAGAGCTGGGCGAAGCCGGCGTATGCCGCGTGATCCCCACCTACACGCCGGATACGCTGCCGCCGGATACGCCCTTCCCGCTGATCCTGAAGCCCGTGCGCGGGCGCAGCAGCCAGGCGCAGGCGGTGGCGCGCACGCAGGAGCAGCTGATGCAAACCTTGCGCCTGAGGGATGATTACATCCTCCAGCCCTACCTGACAGGGGATATTTACACGGTGGATTGCGCCCGGGACGCGTTTGGCGCCGCCGTAACCCTGACCCGGCGGGAAAGACTGCGCACAGTCAATGGGCTTGGCACGGCGGTGGAAATCTGTCCCAATCACGAGCTGGACGCGGTGTGCAAGCGCATCCTTGCGTGCGCAAACCTTGTGGGCGTAGTGAACATGGAATTTATCGCGCATGGGGAGGAATACTTCTTTTTAGAGGTGAACCCCCGGTTTTCCGGCGGCGTGGGGTTTAGCGCGCTGGCGGGATATGATTTTACGCAGGCTATGCTTCGCTGCCATACGGGGCTTCCGCTGCTCCCGCCGCCTGCATTCCGGCCCATGATGCTTGCGCAGCGGTATGAAATGCGCGTAACCTCAGAGGCGTAATCGCCGCAGAAATCGCGCTCCGGGCGGCGCGGGCGTTGGGCGCGTGGCAGGCGGTGGACGCGGGTGGCAGGGCGGCTGATGGAAAGCTGCCGCTCATCCGGCGCATAGGCCGTATTTTCACAGGGTTTATGTCAAAATGATTGCATTTTCACGCTGTTTCGGGTATCATGAAGCAGTGTTTCATAGGAAACGCATTTTTTACAAGGAAAGAATGATGACGATGAGCGACTACATCCTCAGTTGCTGCTCTACGGCGGATTTGTCTGTCGAACATTTTCGGGAGCGGGATATTCACTTTATCTGCTTTCACTACATCCTCGACGGGGTGCAGTTGCCCGACGATCTGGGGCAAAGCATGCCCTTTGAGGAGTTTTACCGCAAAATGGCGGACGGCGCCGAAACCAGCACCTCGCAGGTGAACTCCGAGGAGTTTGAGGCGTATTTTACCCAGTTTTTAGAGGCCGGCAAGGATATTATCCACGTCACGCTCTCCTCGGGGATTTCCGGCGTCATCAATTCCGCAACCATTGCCAAGGAAACGCTTGCCGCGAAATTTCCGGACCGGAAAATCTACATTGTGGATTCGCTGGGCGCATCGTCCGGCTATGGGCTGCTGATGGACAAGCTGGCCGACCTGCGGGATTCGGGCATGGGCGTGGATGAACTGCATCAGTGGGTCGAGGCGCATAAGCTGGAAATGCACCATTGGTTTTTTTCCACCGACCTCAGCTTTTACATCAAAGGCGGCCGCATTTCCAAAACGGCCGGCATGTTTGGCAAGCTGCTCAACATCTGCCCCTTGCTGAACATGGACAATCAGGGGCGGCTGATACCGCGGGCCAAGGTTCGCACCAAGCACAAGGTCATCAAGGAAATTGTGAACCGGATGGTTGAAAACGCCGTGGATGGCGTGGATTATTCCGGCAAATGCTATATTTCCCAATCGGCTTGCGTGGAGGATGCAAAGGCGGTCGCTTCGCTGGTGGAGGCGAGCTTTCCCCACCTGAACGGCAAGGTAATCATCAACTATGTGGGCACCACCATTGGCAGCCATACGGGGCCCGGGACGGTTGCGCTGTTTTTCTGGGGCGGCAGGCGGGTTGACTGATGCGGCAACGGAACCAATAATTTGCAGGCATAGGAACGTATGATATTCAACCGGGCTTTGCGGATTTCGCAAAGCCCGGTTTGACTGTATCAAGCTTTCCGCCGCGGCGGAGACGGGTCAAGGGGCTAGCTTTTAACGCGGTTCCGTTGCGGCGGGGCTACATTGCCTGCAATGCGCTACTGCCGCTCGCCTCATAGCCCTGCGGGCTGTTCGCTCGCTTGTTAGTTTCACGCTGCGGCGTTAGGCTTGGGGTTCCGCCCCAAACCCCGGCATGGGCTTCGCCCCTGCACCCTGACAAGGGCTTCGCCCTTGACCCATTTTCGCTGCGGCGAGGGTTTGCTTGTTGTCAAATTGATACAAGCTGTTTTTACCGCTCGCCTCATAGCCCTGCGGGCTGTTCGCTCGCTGGTTGGTTTCACGCCGCGGCGTTAGGCTTGGGGTTCCGCCCCAAACCCCGGCAAGGGGCTTCGCCCCTGCACCCTGACAAGAGCTTCGCCCTTGACCCGGTTTCGCTGCGGCGAGGGTTGGGCTGCGCCTAGCCTACTTCATTAGCTTCACAAGCACCGCTTTTTGGGCGTGCAGACGGTTTTCCGCTTCTTCGAAAATTTCGTCAGCATGGGCTTCAAGCACCTTTTCGGTGATTTCCTCCTCGCGGTGGGCGGGCAGGCAGTGCTGCACCATCGCGTCCTTTTTGGCAACGGCCATCAGCGCGTCATTAACCTGATAGCTCGCAAACGCTTTCCTGCGCTGCTCAATTTCGCCTTCCTCGCCCATGCTGGCCCATACGTCGGTGTAGATCACATCGGCATCCTTCGCCAGCGCGAAAATATCCTCGCCGCACTCAAAGGAACCGTTCTCCTTGGCCCACGCCATAATGGCCGCATCGGGCCGATACGCGTCGGGGCAAGCGACCGCGACGCTCATGCCCACCTTGATGCCGCCTACAATCAGGCTGTTGGCCATGTTGTTGCCATCGCCGATGAAGCACAGCTTCAGACCCTTAAAGCTCCCTTTGCGCTCACGGATGGTCATCAGATCCGCCAGCACCTGGCAGGGATGGGCGTAATCGGTCAGGCCGTTAATGATGGGGATGCTGCCGTACTTCGCCAGGTCCTCCACCTCCTGCTGCGCAAAGGTGCGGATCATGATCCCGTCCAAATAGCGGCTCAGCACGCGCGCGGTATCCTGAATCGGCTCGCCGCGGCCAATCTGCAAATCCCGGCTGCTTAGAAACAGCGCGTTGCCCCCAAGCTGGTACATGCCCACCTCAAAGGATACGCGGGTGCGTGTGCTGGATTTCTGGAAGATCATCCCCAGCGTTTTGCCCGCCAGTATGGGGTGGCTGATGCCGTGCTTATGCTCATATTTGAGTTGATCGGCCAGGTTCAGGATGCCCATGATCTGCTCGGTGGTCAGGTCCCCCAGCTTCAGCAGGTGTTTCATCGGTTCGCTCATTTGGCAAGCTCCTCCTTGATAATCTCCACGGCCGCTTCCAGCTCGTCCCACGCGATGGTGAGCGGCGGCAGCAGGCGCAGTTTGTTCTTGGCGGTCAGGCACACCACGCCGCGCTTGAGCAGGGCGTTTACCAGTTCCTTGGGGTTCTTGTCGCTTTGCACGCCCAGCATCAGCCCCCGGCCGGAGACCCCCTGCACGTTTTCCAGCTCGGTCAGCTCCGCCGCGATGTATTTGCCCTTGCGCTTCACATCGGCCAGCAGCTCGTCGGTCAGCTGCTTTTGCACGGCCAGCGCCGCCGCCGCGCAGATGGGGTTGCCGCCAAAGGTGGAGCCGTGGCTGCCCGGGGTCAGGGTGTCGCGCGCTTTCTCCCCCATCAGGCAAACGCCCATCGGCAACCCGCCGGCCAGGCCCTTGGCCGTGGTGACCACATCCGGTAGCCAGTTGTAACGCTGGTAGCTGAACAGGGTTCCCGTGCGGCCGTTGCCGGTTTGCACCTCGTCCACCATCATCAGCACATCCCGCTCGGCGGTCATATCCCGCACGGCTTGCAGGTATTCCCGCGTCAGAGGCTCTACGCCGCCCTCGCCCTGCACGGTTTCCAACAGCACGGCGCACACGGGCTGGCCGTCCAGCACGGCTTTGAGCGCCGCCGTGTCGTTGGGCTCCACATAGGCAAAGCCTTCCGGGAACGGCCCAAAGGTGTGGTGAAACGTATCCTGCCCCGTCGCGGCCAGCGTCGCAAGCGTGCGGCCATGGAAGCTGTTCACCAGCGTAACCACAACCGGGCGCACATTTTCGCCGTGGCGGTCTGCGCTGTATTTGCGGGCAACCTTAATAGCGCACTCGTTAGCCTCCGCGCCGGAATTGCCGAAAAACGCGCGCTTCATGCCGCTGCGCTCGCACAGCAGCTGGGCCAGTTCCGCCTGCGGAGTGGTGTAGTACAGGTTGCTCACGTGGGATAACTGATGCGCCTGCTCGCACACCGCCTTTTCCCACGGCTCGTTGCCGTAGCCCAACACGCTTACCGCGATGCCGCTGCCCATATCGATGTATTTTTTGCCGGTTTCGTCAAACAGCGCGCTGCCTTCGCCGCGCACAAACGTAACGTCGAAACGCGCGTAGCTGTCGGCAATGTATTGGGTATACAAATCGGTTGTCTGGTTCATGGGGCGATTCCTCCTATACGGCGCCGGTCGGGTTGGCCGTTCAATGACTGGGCGCAGGTTACCCCTGCACAAACATGGTGCCGACGCCCTCGTCGGTCAGGCACTCAATCAGGATGGCGTGCGGCACACGCCCATCGATGATGAACACCCGGTGCACCCCCCGGCGGATGGCTTCGATGCAGCAATCCACCTTGGGGATCATGCCGCCGGAGATCACGCCTTCCCGGGTCAGTTCCGGCGCTTCGCTGGCCTTCACAACGCTGATTAAGGTGCTGTCGTCCTTCGGGTCGCGCAGGATGCCCCGGATATCCGTCATGCTGATAAAGCTTTCCGCCTTCAGCTCCGCCGCGATGCGGGCAGCCGCGGTATCGGCGTTGATGTTGTAAGCGTGACCCTCCGAATCGCACCCCACAGTGGAAATAACGGGGATGTAGCCTTTCTCCAGCACGTCCAGAATGGGCGTGGCGTTGATTTTGCTGATTTCGCCCACATAGCCGTGCACATCGTCCAGCTTAGTGACCTCGATCATTTGCCCGTCCATACCGCACAGGCCCATGGCCTTGCCGCCCACGGTCTGGATCAGGCTCACGAGGCTTTTGCCCACCTTGCCCGCCAGCACCATTTGCACCACATCGGCTGTTTCTTCATCCGTTACGCGCAGGCCATCGACAAACTCGCTTTTTTTGCCCAAACGCTTGAGCAGATCGCTGATCTCCGGCCCGCCGCCGTGCACCAGCACAACGCGAACCCCTACCAGCTGCAAAAGCAGCAGATCGCCCATGACGGCGCGCTTCAGTTCCTCATTGACCATGGCGTTGCCGCCGTATTTGATGACGACGATTTTTCCGTTATATTTCCGGATATATGGAAGCGCTTGAATCAGCACCTCCGCGCGTTCGTTAATGGTCATGGAACCGCTCCTTTCGCGCCTGAGAAACCGTGAAAATCAGGTTTGGGATTCGCGCTGGCGCGCCCCGCCGAGTTTGCGTTTCCGGCCGTTTGCCGCGCCATGCCCCGCGCGCCTATGGAGCGCGGCGTTTTCGGCTGCCGGTTGTTACGGAGAGCGCCGCGAGGGTCGGGGCTGCCAAGCCCTTTCAGGTGCGGTAATCGCCGTTGATTTTGACATAATCATACGTGAGGTCGCAACCCCAGGCAATCGCGCTTTCCTTGCCGCTGTTGAGCTGCACAGCCACGTCGATTTCATCCTCGGAAAGCACCTTTTTAGCCGCGCCCTCGTCAAACTGGACTCCGCTGCCTGCGGTGCACACCGGGATGATGCCCGCGCGGCTCACAAACTGCACGTCGATCTTTGCCACATCCACATCCGCGCCGCTGTAACCGATGGCGCAAAGCACGCGGCCCCAGTTGGCGTCCGAGCCAAAAATCGCCGCCTTCAGCAGGGTGGAGCAGATTACGCTTTTGGCCACCAGCTTGGCGGTGGGCGCGTCCTTTGCGCCGGTCACCGTGCAGGTTAATAGCTTGGTCGCGCCTTCGCCATCCTTGGCCATCATGCGGCACAGCCTGGCGCAAACCTTCAGCAGGGCGGCCCTGAACGTCTCATAGTCCGCGCCTGGGCCGGTGATTTCTCCGTTGCCCGCAAGGCCGTTGGCCAGCACGGTGACCATATCGTTGGTGGAGGTATCGCCATCGATGGAAAGCATGTTGAAGGTATCCTTCACCACGCCGTCCAGCGCGCTTTGCAGGCAGGCGGGCGTGATGGCCGTGTCGGTGGTGAGGAAGCACAGCATGGTGGCCATATTGGGATGGATCATCCCGCTGCCTTTGCTGATGCCGCCCACCCGGCAGGTTTTGCCGTTCAGCGGAAACTCCACCGCCACTTCCTTGGCCACCGTATCGGTGGTCATGATCGCCTCGGCCGCGTCCAGCCCGCCGTTGGGCCGCAATGCGGCCGCGAGCTTTGCCATGCCGGCGGTAAACGGGTCCAGCGTCATTTCCTGACCGATAACGCCCGTGGAGGCGACCACAACGTCCCCAGCAGGCACGCCGGTATGCTTTTCAACCAGCTCGCACATGCCGCGGGCGATTTCTTCCCCGTTGGCGTTGCAGGTGTTGGCGTTGCCGCTGTTGCAAATAATGGCCTGCGCATGCCCGTTGGCCACGTTCGCTTTGGTGACGGCGATCGGCGCGCCCTGCACCAGGTTGCGCGTATAGCAACAGGCGACCGCGCACGGCACGTCGCTCACAATCAGCGCGGTATCCCGCTTGGCGCGGTTTTTGCGGATGCCCAGATGCTCGCCGGAAGCCTGAAAGCCTTTTGCGGCCACCGCGCCGCCCTCAATAAACGGGAAAAGCTCGCCCATGGTTGATTCCTCCAACGTCGGCAATGCGACGGTCTTTCTGATTGGATTATCCGAGGGTCAGTCCCGTTTCGGCGGGCAGCCCCAACATGAGGTTCATGCACTGGATGGCCGCGCCGCTTGCGCCCTTGCCCAGATTGTCAAACCGGGCGCAGGCGATGCTTCGCTCATCGTTTCCGGTCAGGAACACCTGCATCGTGTCCAGCCCCGCCAGCGCGTTGGCTGCCAGATAGGGCTCGAAGTTGGCGTCCGCTACGGTAATCAGCGGCTGATCTTTAAAATGCGCGCGGTACAGCGCCGTTAAATCGCTGAGCGTCGGTGTGCCGGGCAGGCGCTTCAGGTGCAATGGCAGCGATACGATCATGCCGCTGTAGTAATCCCCCAATATCGGCTGAAACACCGGCGTTTCCGCCAGCCCGCACACATGGGTGATTTCCGGCAGATGCTTATGCGCCTGCGTAACGGCGTAGGGGCGGTGGCTTTTCAACCCGGCGTCGCGTTGCGGGTTTTCATACTCGGCAATCAGCTTCTTGCCGCCGCCGCTGTAACCGGTTAATGACGTTAAGGTGATTGGCGAATCCGCCGCGAGCACCCCCGCGTGGAGCAGCGGATACAGCAGCGCGATCGCGCCGCTGGCATGGCAGCCGGGCACCGCCACGCGGTTGGCTGATTTCACCGCCGCCTCATGCGCGCCGGACAGCTCCGGAAAGCCGTAGGCAAACCGCGCATCGGTGCGGAACGCCGTGCTGGTGTCCAGCACGCGCCCGGCCTGATCCCCCAGCAGATCGATCAGCTCGCGGCTGGCGTCGTCGGGCAGGCACAGGAAGGTGATATCCGCCTGTGCGGCCAGCTCCGCCTGCGCCTGCGGATTTTTGCGCTGCGCCTCGGGCAGGCTCACCAGCTCGATATCCGCCCGGGCGGAGAGCCGGTCCACAATCCGAAGCCCCGTGGTGCCGTTGCTGCCGTTGATGAAAACTTTCGTCATGCGTCAACCGTCCCTTTGTTTCACAATGGATACGCAGGCCGCCTCATGCGGTTACACATGAGGCGGCGGCTTGAAAACCCTTCCGGGCGCAGGCTCGTTGCTTTACTTCTTGCCCTGCAACTTTGCCTGCACCGCGATCGGCAGGCCGAACAGCGTGATGAAGCCGGCGGAGTTTTTCTGATCGTACACCTGATCCTGCCCAAAGGTGGCGATTTCCTCACTGTACAGGCTGTACGGGCTGGTGACGCCCGCGTTGATGACGTTGCCTTTGTAAAGCTTGAGGGTCACCTCGCCGGTCACATGCTCCTGCGTTTTGGTCACAAACGCGCTGAGCGCCTCGCGCAGCGGCGTAAACCATTGGCCGAAGTAGGTCAGCTCCGCAAAGCGGTTGGCGACCAGCTCCTTGTAATGCTGGGTATCCCGATCCAGGCAGAGGGTTTCCAGCACCTGATGCGCGCGGTACAGGAGGGTGCCGCCCGGCGTTTCATATACGCCGCGGCTCTTCATGCCCACCAGCCGGTTTTCCACCAGATCGACCAACCCCACGCCGTTGGCGCCGCCCAACTGGTTCAGCTTTTCTACCAGCGCCACGGGCGAAAGCTTTTCGCCGTCGACCGTTACGGGCACGCCCTTTTCAAAGGCGATTTTCACATAGGTCGGCTTGTCGGGGGCTTGCTCGGGGCTGACGCTCATTTCCAAAAAACCGGGCTTGGAATACTGCGGCTCGTTGGCCGGGTTTTCCAGATCCAGCCCCTCGTGGGAAAGGTGCCAGAGGTTCTTATCCTTGCTGTAATTGGTTTCGCGATTAATTTTCAGGGGGATGTTGTGGGCCTCGGCATAGTCGATTTCTTCATCGCGGCTTTTAATATCCCATTCACGCCACGGGGCGATGATGGCCATATCCGGCGCGAAAGCCTTGATGGTCAGCTCGAACCGCACCTGATCGTTCCCCTTGCCGGTGCAGCCGTGAGCAATCGCGTCCGCGCCTTCCTGCAAGGCGATTTCCACAATGCGCTTGGCAATAATGGGCCGCGCGAAGCTGGTGCCGAGCAGGTATTCCCCTTCGTATACCGCGCCCGCCTGCATGGTGGGGTAGATGTAATCGGTGATGAACTCCTCTTTCAGGTCCTCCACATACAGCTTGCTGGCGCCGGTTTTCAGGGCTTTCGCCTCCAGCCCTTCCAGCTCGGTGCCCTGCCCCACGTCGCCCGAAACGGCGATGACCTCGCAATTGTTATAGTTTTCCTTCAGCCACGGTATGATGATGGAAGTATCAAGCCCGCCGGAATACGCGAGCACGACCTTCTTGATCTCTTGTTTGGACTTCACTGCCATGGTGGTTTCCTCCTTGAATATTTATGCACGTATTATGCAATATATGCAGCCGTTTGTCAAGCCTTTTTTCTGTGCTTTTTGGCAAATTTCAAGCCAATTCTCCTATCCTGTGGCGATATCGGTTCGGCATTGGCACAAAAAAGCTTTGCCGGTGTTGTTCTTTGGTAGGGAGGGACGTGGCAAAGCAGGAGCGCGCCCCTCCGGCGGCGCGGGGTGAATATGCGTACGGATATGCAAAAAACACGCGTCGGAGCGCGTTCCGTTTTTGGGCTGAAACGGATCGCACGCCGGGCCTTGGCGCAGCCCGCGTTTCCCGCCCACGAGCGGCAAGCGCGCAGCGCCTGCGCACACCCGAAGGAAGGCCGGTACGGCCATGCGCCGGAAAGCCCGGCGGAAGGGACGCAAAACGCGGCATCCCTGCGCCCGGAGAGTAGGCGCTTAGAAAAAGCAATAGCGACGCAAACCCGAAACGGCGGAGGCCGGCGCCGCCGCCAACCTCCGCCGTGGTGTGATCCGCCTGCCTGACGGTGATGGATGGCGGTCGCGCAACCCCTCGCGGCGGTTCCAACGCCGGCGCAGGTCGAATGGGGGAACGCCTGCGCCGGTTGGGAACGCTTACCGCACGATTTTTCGGGCTTCCATGTAATACCGCTTCTCGTGCGCCTCGCCCATGCTGAAGGTTTTACGGGGCAGGGAACCAAGCTTGGCCACGGCGGGGAACAGCTCGTGCTTGTCCATCGCGGGCAACAGGAACGCGACGGTGCGTACCCCCTGCGACAGGGCGCGCGCAGCCGCTTCGCCGTGCACATAATCCAGCGTTACGCCCGGGTGGGCGGGAATCCAGTCATCCAAAAACGCCTGCAAGGTGCCTACCGTAAGCGGATAGGGCGAACCGCACACGTTCAGGCGCACTTCCTTGCCCTCATAAACCACGTCGATGGATTGCCCCGGATCGTTGCAGGCCAGCAACCAGCCCTTCGCCTCCGCGTACGCTTCCAGCTCCGGCAGCAGATCGTCGCCGTCAAAACCGTACAGCACGCGGTGGATGGGTTCAAACACCAGCGCGCCGTCATGGATGTTTTCCAGCTCCACCATCGCAAAGCGCGCGGGGTGGGTTTCACGCTCCGCGGCGGTCAGCGTCGGTTTGACTTCTTCCCAATAGGCTTTGGCCGAAGCCAGACTGTGGTTGCCATCGCCAACGGCAAACAGCAGGTCCCCGGTCTTGTGATCGTCCAGCGCGCTCAACGCGGCAAACACCGCCTGAACTTCCGCGGGGTCAGTGACGGCGTAGCCGCGCAGATGCCCGCCATTCATCATCAGCGGAAAATCGTACAGCAGGGGAAGCTGTGCGCGGCGCTGGTAGAGGGGTTCCAGCACGGTTTCATGCGGATCGTCCATCAGCAGGATTACATGGCTCAGTTCCAGCGCCGCGCCGCGCCGCACGGCAAGCCTTGGCGGAATCCGCTCCTCAATGGTTCCTTCCGTTGCGCGCACGGGAGAATGGCTCCCGGCCCGATATTCATACCCTTCCAAGTCCAGCATGGCCACCAGCCCAAGGCGATCCCCGCTGCCGGTGCCGCGTTCGGTCAGGATCATCCCGTCGGCAACGCCCACCGAAAGCGTGCCGTTGTCCAGGTATGCGCGCATGGCGGCGTGAATTTGCGGCACGCGGGTCGCCGCCTGCGCCAGCTCCGTTTCCGGAAGGATGAGGCGGTACGCGCTTGGCTGTTGGCCTACCAGCGCTTCCACTTCCCGCCAGTATTCCGGCTGCGAGGTAAACTGATCGCACGCGACGCATGCCCATGCCGTGGGGTTGACTCCCGCTGCGGGCAGGTAAAGCTCACCGGTGTGGAGAAACAGATTTTTCATGGAACGACCCCCATTCTTTGAATTTTACGGTGAATTGTCGCCGGTCGGGCGCGCCCGCGCCGGCAGCGCAACAGAAAATGAAAATCCATTTTACTGGGTTAACGGCTGACGGGCACAAGCCCCTTGCGGGTTTGGCTTGACCACCCAACGCCCAACTTTGCCGCGCTCGGATCCGGCGGCGAGAACAGCCCACAAAGCCTTGGGCGTGCGTAACAGAACGATCTGCGTCAATCAAGCCTGCGCAACGGGCGCTGTGGCGTTGCGGTCGGCGGCGAGGGCATTTGGGTTTTGTCCTTCGCAAGGGGTTATACAGAATCTTTTACGCCGAGTCAGGGTTTAACCCGCCGCCCTGGCGTTTGGCGGTCGCGCGCCTGAGCTTGGGTTTACTGCTGCTGGATGTTCCCGTCCGTTTCCCCGTTGCGGAGCATGCGGCAGAGTATCACCAGGTTTTTGGTTTCGCTGCCATCGGCGAGGGTGGCCAGCGTCAGCAGCCGGTCGGAAGCCTTTACGCCCACGTTGATGGCATACAGGCTGCGCTGCTTCGCGTTTTCCACATAGCGGAGCATCTGCGCGTCGCTCTGGAAGGTTGGGTACCCGGCATAGTTGAAATAATCCGGCGAATTGGTCACGCTGTCCGCGCTTATGATGGCGAAAATCACGTACCGCGCCTGCTCGTACAGGGTGTTACAGGTAATCATTCCATGACTGGCAACAAAATTCCCCCCTGCCGTCGCATATTGTAACAGCGGTTGGAAAAGTTTTCCTTCAATGTTGGTTTGGCCGCGCAACAGCAGGTTTTCCGGCGGCTTTTTAAGCACGACGCTTTCGTCCACAAACACCGCGCCGGTGCTGCCGAAAACCCCGCGCGCATTATGCGTAAGGTAGAACGTGTTGTTCCGTTTCACAAAAACCTCGTCCAGCACGCCGTCGATGGTAATGCGGCCCATCACGTCCGGGTTTTCCTGCAACAGGGCCGTAAAATCATCACTGACGCTCAGCAGCGCGTTGTTGGGGTACTGGGTCAGCCGCGTGCGCGTAGCCGGGGTAGCGGTCGGCAATGCCGCCTGGAACGTGGTTTGGGTTACGCCGCCGTTATCCATGACGCCGATCAGCGGATCGTTCTGGTCGATACGCGGCGTGGCGGTAGGCGTTTGCGCGGGCGTCGCCGTGGCCGTGGGGGCGTAGGTTTGCCCCTGCGGCAGCAGTTCCACGCCGTTGCCGCTGTTTACATCCACGCCGGCCATGGCATAATAGTCCTCGCGGTATTTTTTCATTTCCTGTTCGTTACTCGCAAGGCTGAGCACAATCTTGCCCACCTCTACCATGCAAAAAATTACGGCCAGCGCGCAGGCGATCAGCAGCGCAACGCGGGTTGGGCTCATGGAGGCAAAGTTCAGCCATGGATGCCTGGGCGCGGGCTGCTGAGGCGTCGGCCTTGCCTGCCGGGGCTTTGGCGCGGGCGCGGCGGAGGGGTAGGGCGGCGGGTAGCCGCCCGGATTTTCCGGCGGCTCGCCCGAACCGTTTTCATAGGGGAGAATATTTTCTCCGGCGGCAGCTTCCTCCGGCAGGTTCGCGAAATAGCCCTCGCCGGTTTGCGCCGGATAGGGCGGGAATTGCGCGGTATCCATGCCCGATTCGGAATATGCCCTTGAAACGTTCCCGCCGGTTTCCGGCCCGGCCGGCGAAAGCCCGCCCCAAAAGGGGTATCGGTCGCTCGGCAGATAGGGCGTCGCGCCCTCAACCGGGTTGCTGAAGGGGTTGAGCGGCTCCTCAAAAGCGCTGCGTTCAAACATGCTCAAATCGCTGCTGCGCCACACCGCTGTGCTTTCAAGCGCTGCGGGTTCCGGCGCTTTCCAGCCCATGGCCGCCCAGGAATCAAACACGGGTTGCGCCATGGGCGGCAATTCCGCCAGTGATTCCGGCGGCAGTTGCTTTTCGCGCAGCCGATCCACCCGCCTGCCGCCTCGGCGGCCCGCGGCGCGATCCATGATCGGCTCGCCCGCCGTGGGTTCCTGCGTTTCCGCAGACGGTGCGGAAGTTTGCGGAAGGGCATTTTCCAATGCAGGCGACGGCGGGGTTGGCTGTCGGGCAGGATCGTCAAACGTGAAGGCGATTGGTTCGCCGCCATTTGCCGAGCCGGATGGTTCCTGACCTGCCTGTGGGGGAAATGGCGGCGTTTTCCGCCGCCTGACGGAAGCGTAAGCCGGCGCGACGGTACCGTCTGTCGCCAAGAAGGCGGGCATTTCCTGCGCGTCGGCTGCCAAAACCGGCGTTTGCGGTTCCCGGTTCGGTTTTTGCGCAGGCATGGCGATGCCGTAGGCTCCAAGCCCGTATCCGGCGCTCTGCGCGCCCATCCGGGCCGCCTCGTCCATCCGATTGGCAAACGCGAAGGGAAGCGGCGCGTTCAGACCCTCGCCGTAAATCTGCACGGCGGCCGCGGCCTGCACCGCCGCCATGTTGGCGTAGGCGGTATCAAACGGGATGGCGCCCGGCGCGTAGCCTGCGACGGACCGGGGCGCGGCTTCCGGGTAGGGATCGGTCAGCGTGCGCCTGAGAAAAGTTGGCGGTACGCTTTTTCCGTAGCCGATGGTTTCCTCCTCGTTAACCGGGAGGGGCTGAGGTTCTTCCAGAGAATATACCGTTTCTTCACGGCCATAATCATAATTACTGCCGGGAGACAGCTGCGCCTGCAGGCGTTTGCGGTGCACACGCGTGTTGCCTGTGATGCGGTTGCCCACGGTGATGGGCGCAAACAGGTTGGGCGCTTCGTTGCCCCTCGGAGGCTCCGCGTCCCTGGCAATGGCCGACGATGGCATGACGCGTTGGTCAGCATCCGATGCCATGGTCCCGACCTCCTGTGTACGGCACTCACCGTTCGTTGTGATGGATTGGGCCGGCATCCCCTTCGCCGGCTCGCAGGCGCTTAGCGCCCAGGGTAGAATTACAATATACAGCAGCTTGGGCGCTTTGTCAATTTGTGGCGATTTTTGGCAATGCCGTCAAAGCCTTTGCGGAAAACCTTTTGCGAATGTCGCCGCGTTTTTTGAGCCGATAGAATTTTTCATACTTGAAGTTTTGTGCGGAAATTGGTTCCATCTTTTGCGCTTGATTCCCAGAGCACCTTTGCGAATGTTACGCGCTCAACTTCACGCATCGTTCGACAATTATGCCCTTTGAGCCGCCGCATCGCTTGACATTCCCGCGCAGGTACGGCATAATGAACTTTGGTGTTTCCAAGACTGTACCCATGAAAGGAGTCGTCACCGTGGTAAGAGCAATTGTCGGCGCCAACTGGGGCGATGAAGGAAAAGGCAAAATCACAGACGTGCTTGCCGAGGACAGCGATGTTGTGGTGCGTTTTCAGGGCGGGGCGAACGCGGGCCATACGATTATCAACGATTTTGGCAAGTTTGCGCTGCATCTGCTGCCCTCCGGCGTTTTTCATACCCGGATTGCCAACATCATCGGCCCGGGCGTAGCGTTGGATATCGACAAGCTCCTCAAGGAGTATGACGATGTGGTCAGCCGCGGCGTGCCCCGGCCCACCCTGTACATCAGCGACCGCGCGCAGGTGATGATGCCCTACCACATTGACTTTGACCGTTTTGAGGAGGAGCGTCTGGGCAAGGCAAGCTTTGGCTCCACCAAAAGCGGCATCGCCCCTTTCTATGGCGATAAATATCTGAAAATTGGCATTCAGGTTTGCCAGCTGTATGATCCGCAACTGCTGCACAGCCGCCTTGTGAGCGTGGCAACGCAGAAAAACGCTCAGTTGGAGGCGCTGTACAACAAGCCCCCCATCGATGTGGAGGCGCTGTATCAAAAGCTGTTGGAACAAGCCGAGCGGATTCGCCCGATGGTGATCGATACCACCGTTTACCTGCACAAAGCCCTGAAAGAAAACAAAACCATCCTGCTGGAAGGTCAGTTGGGCAGCCTGCGCGATCCCGATCACGGCATCTACCCCTACACCACCTCCTCCTCGCCGCTGGCGGGGTACGGGGCGGTGGGCGCGGGTGTGCCGGCCAGCTCCATCACCAATGTGTACTGCGTTACCAAAGCCTACTCCAGCTGCGTAGGCGCGGGGCCTTTTACCACAGAGCTGTTCGGGGATGAGGCGGTCGAGCTTCGCAACCGCGGCGGCGATGCGGGCGAGTACGGCGCCACCACCGGCCGGCCCCGCCGCGTGGGCTGGTTTGACGCCGTGGCGACCCGGTACGGCTGCATGGTGCAGGGCGCGACCGAGTGCGTGCTGACCAATCTGGACGTGCTGGGTTATCTGGATGAAATTCCCGTATGCACCGGCTACCGGCTGGACGACCAGCTCCTGACCGATTTTCCCAGCACGCCTAGCCTTTTGAAGTGCACGGCCGAATACACCGTGATGCCCGGTTGGAAAACCGATGTGCGCGGCGTGACCCGCTTTGAGGATTTGCCTGAGAATTGCCGCCGGTATGTGGATTTTCTCGAAAAAATGGTCGAAGTGCCCATCAACATGATTTCGACCGGCCCCAAGCGTTGCGAAACCTTCCGCCGCCGCTGAAAAGCGTGGGCGCGAGCCGGCATGGTGAACGCGTTCCGGAAACGTGCCGGCGCAGCGTTGGTTTCCCTACGGTTTTGGAACGAACAGCACCCACGACCCGCGCGCCGGGCGTGGGTTTTTGTTTTTTCAAAACGGCGCGGCGCTTGCGCCCGGGGGATACGCCACGCGCCCCTCTGAAGGCCGCGAGGGGGGTTCCGCGCTCTGGCAAGCGGCCGTTCGCGTTGACAAACGCGCGCGCCTTCGTTATAGTGTGCGTAACCAAAAACCCACCGTAAGGAGAGATCAGGCGTGAACCGTTTTGAGTGCGACTATCTGGAAGGCGCGGACAGCCGGGTGCTTCAGGCGCTGTGCGATACCAACGCGGCCCAAACCGTCGGCTACGGCGAGGACGCTTATTGCGAGGCGGCCAGGCGGCAGATTGTCCGGCAGTGCGAACGGCCCGAGGCGGGCGTTCATTTTTTTGTGGGCGGCACGCAGGTGAACCTCACGGTGATCGCGGCGGCGCTATTGCCGTTTGAGGGCGTTATCAGCGCCGATACCGGGCATATTAACGTGCACGAAACGGGCGCCATTGAAGCCACGGGGCATAAGGTGCTGGCGCTGCCGGGCGTTGCGGGGAAGCTTTCGGCGCAACAGATCCGGCAGGCGTACCTTGCCCATACGCAGGACGCGACCCATGAGCATATGGTGCGCCCCGGCATGGTGTACCTGAGCCAGCCGACCGAGCTGGGCACGCTTTACACCCGCGCGGAGTTGACCGCCATCCGCGAAGTTACGGCGGAATGCGGTTTGCGCCTGTATATCGACGGCGCGCGCCTGAGCTATGCCCTCGCGGCCGAGCCGGAGGTGGATTTGCCTTTTCTGGCTAAGCACTGCGATGCGTTTACGCTGGGCGGCACCAAGTGCGGCGCGCTGTTTGGCGAGGCGCTGGTGCTGACCGACCCTGCCGCGTGGCCTAACTTCCGTTACCACATCAAGCAGCGCGGCGCGTTGCTGGCCAAAGGCCGGCTGTTGGGCGTGCAGTTTCAGGCGCTGATGGAAAACGGGCATTATACCGCGCTGGGTCAAAAAGCCAACGATCAGGCGCAGCGCATCAAAAACGCGTTTTTGAAAAAAGGCATTCCCATGCTTTGCGATACGATCACCAACCAGATTTTTCCCGTGCTGCCCAACGCGGCGTTTTTAGCGCTGGGCGAGAAATTCAGCTTCGCGCACTGGGCCAGGGTGGATGACGCTCATACCGCCGTGCGCTTTTGCGCGGGCGCGACCACGCCCGAGGCTAACGTGCAGGCGTTGATTGCCGCCATCGAGGCGCTCGCCTGAGGGAAGTTTTTTTGGCAACCGATGATTTTCAACCGGTTGAGAAACCTTTGCCGCAGCAAATCGGGGGCAAGGGTAAAGGCTTCAGTCTGCTAAAAACCCCGCCGAGGCGGAACCGGGTCAAGGGCAAAGCCCCTGAAAGCGTGCAGGGGCGAAACCCTTATCCGCTGGAAACCTTGTGTGGCAACGCTTTCAGCGTAAACGCCCCGCCCCGCCCAAGGCGCGATGGCAGGGGATTTTTGGATTTCATGCGGTTTGCCAACGGTCCGTATTTTCCTTTTCCAGTTTTGATAACAGAAAAGCAATAAAACGGAACAGAAATCTTGACAATGTAATAAAATTGTAATATTATAGGAATGCTCTTTGGATCGTAAAACGTTATAAGGAGCAGTAGCGAAAATGCATGGAAATGGAGAGATGAAACCATGACGACTGGAAGATGCAGCGTGGGCCAAACCCTGCGCAAAGGCATTTCGCTCCTGCTGGCGATCTGTACCCTCAGCGTCTTTGCGCCGACAGCCTTCGCAGGCTCGGTTGGCATAACCTCCTCGGCGGTTTCCGACGCCTCTGCGATGAGCATCGTAAAGCTTTCAAAAAATGTAAACATTTTTACAACCGAAACAACCCCCACCTCCGGGGCGGTCACGGTCGCGTCCGGCACGGTGCTCATGCTGGCCTCCACCGATACCTATACCGTCACGGTTGGCACGGTCAACACTGAATACGGCTGCATATACTACAACAACACCCGCTACAACGTGCTGTGGGCGGATGTGAAGGACAGCATTCTTTCCAGCGCGGATGTCGCAACCTATGTAACGGGGACGCTGTGGAAGCCCACCACCTATGAAAGCCTGAAACGGGAGCTGAATTTAAAGCGCAACATGGCCGTTTACGGCCTGCAAATGGCGCTGCAAACGCTCGGCTTTTACAGCGGCACGCTGGACGGCAGCTACGGCACGGATACCGAAGCCGCCGTGACCAAGTTCCAAAAAGCCTACATGTCCGCAACCGATGTGGACGGTTACGCGGGGCAATATACGCAAAAGGTATTGTATCCGCTGGCCATCGCGGCCTATGCAGGCAGCGGCTCTTCCGGTTCTTCCGGCGGAACCTCCGGCACGGCGGGCACGCTGGTTACCAGCGTGAGCCTGAACCTTCGCAAATCCAGTTCCACCAAATCCGCAAGGCTGGCCGTAGTGCCCAAGAAAACCACCCTTGCTTATTACCAATCCACCACCACGGGCGGCGTTACCTGGTACTATGTAACCTATAACAACGTAAACGGCTGGCTGATGGGCACCTACGTAACGGCGGACGGTTCCAGCGGCGGCGGCAGCGGCGGTTCCGGCACCTCGCTGGGCACGGTGACCATAACCATGGCCAACACGCGCGTTCGCAAAACCGCCAACGGCGCCAAATCCGGCTATGTGCTCGCCAAGGGCAGCACGGTTACGTTGCTGGCCTCTCCCACCACATCGGGCGGTTATACCTGGTACTACATCCAAACCGCCAGCGGTTACAAGGGCTATGTGCGCGGCGACTGCGCGACCGCCAACTATGAATCCACCAAAACGTACATTAAACTGCCGACGGACGTCACGCTGTTTACCTCCACGGAGGAAAGCTCCACCGGCGCGGTTACGGTCGCGGCGGGCACGGTGCTGCAGATGGTCACCTCCACCACCTACACCAAAAACAGTGTGGAATATTGCAGCCTTTACTACAATAGCAAACAGTACAACTGCGTTTACAGCAAGGTGAAAGCCGGCATTCTCAGCTCGGCGGACCTGATTACCTACATTACCAAGACGCTGTGGGCCGCCACGTACAGCGAAACCCTGAAAGAGGAGCTGGACCTGATCGGCAGCGTGAAGGTGCACGCGCTTCAATATGCGCTGACCGTGCTGGGCTATTATACCGGCAACCTGGACGGCAATTTTGGCAGCGGAACCACCAGCGCCGTGCGTAATTATCAGCGCCAGAACAAGCTGACCGTGGACGGCTCGGTTGGCCCGGAAACCTATCCCGTGCTGTTTACCGCCGCCATGGCGACGCTCAGCGGATCGGGCGGCGGCACCATTACCAGCTTTGGCACCATCAACAGCATCCAGAAAGCCAGCTGGAACTTTGGCGACAACGGCGGCGTGCTGTTCCCCAAGAGCAGTACCGCGACGGTGTTGGATGTGGAAACGCAGGTGGTGTTCAGCGTGAAGCGTTGGTCCGGCGCCTACCACGCTGACTGCGTGCCCCTCACCGAAGCCGACACCAAAAAGATGTGCGATATTGTAGGCTTTACCTACAACAGCAACCACCCGACCAGTGCGCAGATTTCCAAAATCAAGGGCGATTCGGACAGCACCACCTATATCTGGCCCGATTTTTCCGGCGCGTTTGGCGGTAAAAACATCGGCAGCAAATGGGACCGTCGGCCCGCGCTGCTCAACGTGGGCGGCAAGGTTTACTGCGTGAGCATCTACGGCTGGCCTCACGGCTACGGCTCCAACGCCACCTGCGACGCCTATGCGGCCGGCAACAACTACTATGGCATGATGTGCATCCACTTTGTGGGCAGTTACACGCACGTGAACGGTAAGGTGGATTCCGGCCATCAGGCCGCCATTGATGTCGCTTATGCCTATGCCAAATCCAAATGGCCTTCGCTGGTTAAATGATGGATGAATAAAAGCGGACCGGGGCTTGCGCTCCGGTCCGTTTGCTTTGTCAAATACCCGCTGCGGCGGCGGAAGCGGCAAACTGCCGCGCTTTGTGCTGCCGGCGCATCCGCTGTTGCCTTTCCGCTACAAGCGACTATTCAGGATGCCCGGTCGGGCTGGCCCATCTGGCTCACGACCATCCGGTAATATCGCCCCCGCGCCGCCATCAGCTCGGCATGCGTGCCCATTTCCGCGATTTCGCCGCCATCCAGCACCAAAATCCGGTTGGCGTCCCGGATGGTGGAAAGCCGATGCGCAATCAGGAAACTGGTACGGCTGTGCATCAGCGTCAGCATTGCGCGCTGAATCGCCTTTTCTGTTTGCGTATCCACGCTGCTGGTGGCTTCGTCCAGGATCAGGATGGGCGCGTCGCACAGCATTGCGCGCGCGATGGCGATCAGCTGGCGTTCCCCCAGGCTGAGGCTGTCGGTGTTGCCGGTAACCCCCGTATCGTACCCTTTGGGCAGGCTGGAGATCATGCCATCCGCGTGGGCCAGCCGGGAGGCGTACGTTACCTCCGCTTCCGTGGCGTCAGGCCGCGCATACCGGATATTATCCCGGATGGTGCCCGTAAACAGGCAGGTATCCTGAAGCACAACCGAAAAACAGCTGTGCAGCGAGTCCCTTGTAATGTTCCGTATATCCTGCCCGTCTATCAGAATCCGGCCTTCGGTCGGCTCGTAAAAACGGGTTAAGAGGTTTACCACGGTTGTTTTGCCTGCGCCGGTTTCGCCCACCAGCGCGATCACCTCGCCCGGAGCCACCGAAAACCCGATATTCCGGAGCACCGGCTGTTGGGGCGCATACTCGAAGCACACCCCCTCAAACGTCACCGCGCCCCGCACCGTACCCAGCGGCTTTGCGTTTTCACGGTCCGGAATTTCCTCCCGCTCATCCAAAATATCAAAGACCCGCTCCGCGCCCGCAAGCGCGGATTGGATGTTGCTGAACATCCCGGCAAGGTTGTTCAGCGGCATGCCAAACTGCTTGGAATAGGTCAGAAAGCTCACCACCAGCCCGACGGTCGCCATGCCGCGCACCGTAAGCACTCCGCCCACGCAGGCGATCAGCGCAAAGCTCAGGTTGTTAATCACGTTCATAAACGGCATCATCAGCCCGGCCCAGGTTTGGGCGCGCGTCGCGTCCGCGCACAGCTCCGTGTTCACGGCTGAAAACGCGTCCAGCACGCTTTCGCCCCGGTTGAACGCCTTCACCATTTTCAGCCCGACAATGTTTTCCTCCACCATGGCGTTCAGCGCGCCAAGCTTGCGCTGTTGCCCCATAAAGAAGTCGCGGCTATGCTTGGAGATGGTTTTGGACAATAGCGAAAATAGCGCGACGGACAGCATGGCCACCGCGGTCAGGATGGGGCTTAGCACCAGCATCATGACAAAAGTGCCCCCGATGGTAAAAACGCTCGCGACCAGCTGTGTGGTCGCCTGCGCGATGGTGCCGCTGATGTTGTCCACATCGTTGGTGATGCGGCTCATGGTATCGCCATGGGAGCGCGAATCGTAAAACTGAAGCGGAAGCCGTTGCAGCTTGGCAAAAAACCGGCGGCGCATATCCTGCACAAACCGTTGGGTTACCTTGGCCATCACAAGGCCGCTTGCGGTATCCACCAGCCAGCCGCCCAGGTAACAGCCCGCCAGCGACAAAAGCAGCGTATGCAGCAGCAGCGCCTCGACCCCGTGCGTTTGCGGGCGCAGGGTATTGACCGCGTCGCCGATCAGCAGCGGCGCAACCACCGCGATGGCTGAGGAGCACAGCGTCCACGCCGCCGCGGCCAGCAAAGGCCCGCGAAAGGGCTTCATCAGCCCGAGCAACCGACGCAGCACGCTTTTCAGGTTTTTAGGCTTGGCTCCGGGAACAAAGCGCTGCGCCCCACCGCCGGGGCGATGGCCCAGCGTGGGCATCTCGGCGCTGTTTGGCTTAGGGTTGGACATTTGCGTTCGCCTCCCCGCCGATTTGGGAATCGTAGATTTCCCTGTATACCTTACAGGAGGCCATCAGCTCGTCATGGGTGCCAAACCCTGCTTTTTCGCCGTTTTGAAGCACGAGGATGCGATCCGCTGCCCTCGCCGTGCCGATGCGTTGGGTAATCCACACCACCGTGCGCCCCTTTGCGGCCGCGTCCAGCGCGATGGCGCGCCTCACCCCGGCTTCCGTGACCGCGTCCAAAGCGCTGGTGCAATCGTCCAATAGCAACAGCTGCGCGCGGCTCACCAGCGCCCGCGCAATGGAAAGGCGCTGCTTCTGCCCGCCGGACAGGTTGATGGCGCCCTGCTCCAGCGGGCTGTCATAACCCGCCGGAAGCTTTTGGATAAAGCCGTCCGCCTGCGCGGCGCGCGCCGCCGCCACAGCTTCCTCGCGGGTTGCGTCGGCATTGCCCCACAGGATGTTTTGCAGCACAGTGCCGCTAAACAGCATGCTTTTTTGCGGGGCGATGGCCGCCTGCTTCCGGAGCGCGACCCCGCCCAGCAAGCGCAGATCCTGCCCGTTAAGCCGCACGGAACCGGCCTGCGGATCATAAAACCGCAGACACAGCCACGCAAGCGTAGATTTACCCGAGCCCGTTGGGCCGATCACCGCGAGGGTTTGCCCGGAAGCGATGGAAAACGAAAGATCGGTCAGGGCCGAAAGCCCGCTGCCGCCCGGGTAGGCAAACGTTACATGCTCAAAAACCAAGCCTGGCGCCTGTGGGTCGGGAACCGCGACCGGGCCGGAGGCCGGAAAATCCTCCTCGCTGCCCGTCACCTGTTCAATCCGTTCCACCGAGGCTTTGGTGCGCACAAGGGTATTGAAAATATTGGTCATCATAATCAGCGAGGCTAAAATTTGCGCCATGTAGCTGATGTAGGCGGAAATCTGCCCAACCTCCACAGCGCCGGCGGCAAACAGCACGCTGCCCGCATAGAGGGTGAGCACGGTGCCTACGTTCACCGTGAGCGACATGAGCGGAGAAAAGAACGCGATCACCCGCTGTGAGGCAATGGTACGGTCCGCAAGGCCGGCATTGGCGGTTCCAAACTTTTCTTCCTCGCTGCCAAAACGCCCGAACGCCTTTACCACCCGTACGCCCATCAGGTATTCCTGCACCACGGTGTTCACCCTGTCCATGGCGGCCTGCACTTTGGCAAAGCGCGTGTAGCTCATTTTCATGCTCACGGCAATCAGCGCGCTCACCACGGCCACCGCCGTTAGCAGAATCACGCTCAGCCTCGGGCTGATCCATACGGCGAGCGCGATGCTCCCCAAGCAGGTCAGGGGGGCTTTGACATAGATGCGCATCAGGCCGTTGACAAACTGGATGACCTGCGAGGTATCGTTGGTCATGCGCGTAATCAGGGAGCCGCTCTCAATGCGGTCCGCGCTGGCTTCGGAAAAGCGCAGGATTTTCGCAAACAGATCGCGGCGCAAATCCGCGCCCATGCGCTGGGATACGCGGCTGGCCAGAACGTTGCGCGCCGCCGCAAAGTCCGCTCCGCAGGCTGTGATCAGCAGCATCCAGCCTCCGTAGCCAAGCACGGTGCGCAGGCTGCCGCCGCGGATGCCGTGATCGATCATCCGGGCCATCAGGGTTGGCTGCAACAGGTCGCACAGCGCCTCCAGCCCCACGCACGCGACCGCCGTAAAGAAGGGGCGCGAATACCGGCCCAGATACCGTTTGATAAAGCCCATGGTTATCGACCGCCTTTTGATTGGTGCGCCAACATCATACGCATAAACAGTTGAAAATGCAACTGTATTTTTATAGACGGGGACGCCAACCCGACTGAGGCGACGTTTGTGGGACGCGCGGTTTGCGCCGGGCAACGCGGGGTGCGTTAAGAACGGGCGTGTTAGTGGATGCGCGCGAACGTTGCGTTTCGCTTTGGGGTGGCGAATGATTGCGAAAAACTGCGGCGAGGCAGCTTGTGATGGAAACTCTGCAAAACAGACAGGGAAAGGCGTGCGAAAGATCGAATCATACGGTATGAAAGCAATCGTAGCCAAACCGTTCATTAAAGGAGCGCGTTATGAAGGAAGTGCGGATTCGTTTGTCCACCACCAAACAGGTACAGCGTTTTGTGAGCGATCTTGTGCCGCTCAAGGGGGATTTCGAGCTTGTTTCCGACCATCAGCTGCTGGACGCCCGGTCGCTGATGGGGATTTTTGGCTTTGACCTGACCCAGCCGATCCGCCTGAGGATTTATAACGAAAGCCCTGAAAATATGGCGGCTATCGAGCCTTACCGGGCGGATAGGGAGGAACTGAACGATGAGCAATGAACGGGTGACCCTGACCATTGGCAAACAGAAAAATATCGCGCTGATTGCGCATGACGGCAAAAAGAAGGAACTGCTGGAATGGTGCGAGTGGAATAAAAGCTTGCTGCAAAAGCATTTTCTGTGCGGAACCGGCACCACGGCTACCATGATTACGGCCAGAACCGGACTGCCGGTGCGCGCTTTCAACAGCGGCCCTCTGGGCGGAGATTTGCAGATTGGCTCTAAAATTGTCGAAGGCGCGATCGATTTTGTGGTCTTTTTTTCCGATCCGCTTTGCGCGCAGCCGCACGACCCGGACGTGAAGGCGCTGTTGCGGATTACCGGCGTTTACGACATCCCCATTGCCAACAACCGCGCGTCGGCCGATTTTATGATTACCTCCCCGCTGATGGATCAGGAATATGACCACGAGGTGGAAAATTTTCAGCATACGGTCGAAGTGCGCAGCAAGACCCTGTAACCGACGCTTTGGCCATGGCGGTCTGCCGCCCGCGCGACGCAGGCGGAACCGGCGCAATGGCCAAGCCCGTGCCGGTGCGGAGGAACGCAAAACCTGTCGGGGTTTTACGTAAAACCCCAAACGGAACGCGGTAACGTATCACCTGTATATAACGAACCTACACGAAGGTGAAATATTGCGCGCAACAGCATTCAAGCTTGCTGCTTTGACAGCCCATAACAGGGAGAGCCGCCGTCCGGAACGATAAGTCCGGACAGCGGCTCTCCCTGTTATGGGCTCATTACCTGAATGTCAGCCCGCCTTGGGTGTTGTCAGCCTTGCGGTGGGGTACATTTCCGCAAGAGCCAATTGGATGGCTTCGGCGTTAATGTAGTGCATCGAAACGCCGTCCACCACCAGCACATCGCTGAACGCGTCCATGGGATATGCGGCCAGGGTGCGCGTGGTGCCGCCCGTGGTGGTGAGGGTCATTTGCCAGCGCGGCGTGCCGGTGGGCGCGTCGGTCGCGTTCAGCCTTCCGGAAACGGTCATCTGCTTTAAGCGGGTCACCAGCGAGTCAAACGCGTCGGTCGTGATGGCTTCGCCGTTGGCCGTAACCGAGATATCGTATACGGTGTTGCCGTCCGTATCGGTTTCAATCTGGTTGTTTTCCAGCACGTGCTCGGTATAGGTCGCGCGCACATCCAGCGCGCCGTTGCCCAGTTGCACGGCGATGGAGGCAATGTTGGCCGAGCCCATGTTCGCGGGGGCGTTGGAGAGGTACTTTTCCGGATCGGCCTCGATGAACGCGCTCACCAAAAAGCTGCTGACCCGGTAGCACTCGCCCGCGTATTCGCAAAAGTAGAAATACTCGCCGTCCTTCGCGCCAAATTTCAGGCGCACGGTCTGATCCTCCGTTTGCAGGGTTTGGAGCACGCCTTGGGAGTCGATCTGCGTATACAGGCCCTTTTGCTGGTGCACATCCACAACGGCGGTCGGATGATCGAAGCCGTACTTGGCACGGTTGTCCGCCGTAACCGGCTCCAGCTTGGTGCCCAGCCGGAAGTTTTTGAAGGCGTTCAGCAGCGTCGTAGTCGCGTCGCTGTCCATGGGGTAAGTATACGGCTCGTGCAACGTGCCCAGATACGCGTCGGTTCCGTCCGCCACAAAGGAGCAGACAATTTTCCCGGCGGCCTGCGTATCCAACGTCAGGCGGTCAATCAGCGCGGGCACGAGCGTTGGCTGTTCCACGGGCAACAGCATATGCGCCGTGTACTCAAACGCCTCATAAATGCCGCTGTCGCACATGTACACGCCGTTATCCCCCGACCAGCGGTAGTAGTGATAGGTGGTATCGGGCACTTCCCCGCCCAGCTGCAATTCCACCTCACGGTCGTTGGAATAAACCACCTTAACGGTAATCTTGGGGGGGTTCAGCCCCATATCGGCCAGGTTGTCCTGCACCTCGCTTACGTCCTCGGTAACGGTATCCTCCACGGCAACGTCGGTCGCCGCCTGAATAATCTCATCGGTGTAGCCTTCGTTCACAATTTCCGTTTCCCCGTCGGTACGCTGCAGGTACAGATTTTCGTCCCGGTAGAGCAGGGTGTAGGTTTCTCCGTCGTCATGGGTTACGGTGATGGAATCCAGCACGTTCACATCGCCCGTATCCAGCGTTTTAAACGTGAGTTTGGCCTTCATGCTTTCCGCCAGCTGGCTGGGAAAGCGTTCCCGGATGGCGGGCAGCAGCAGCACAAAGGTTGCGGCAATCGCCAATGCGCCGCCCAGCGCGATCAGCCAAAGCGCGCGTTTGGAAAGCTTGCGCTTCCTCTGCGGTTTATTTCCCCTTTTTTCGGGATGCTCCAATCCATACGCCTCCCTCTTTCGTGATTGATTTGATATTGGGTTTGCCTGTGCGCGTATGGCAAAACGCCTGTGCGCGAGTTGGTTTTACCGCCCGGTTTACGGCGGGGGTGGGGGCGCCGGTCGCTTGTCCGGCTGCGGCAAAGGGCCGTGATGGGTCGCTCGGGCCGGTATTTACCGGCTGCGGCGCGGCCCCAGCACAAGGATGCCCGCCAGCAGCAGCAGCATCGGTACCGCTACCAACAGCGCGATGCCCGCCGTCTGGCTGCCAGCCGTAAGCCCGGGATGGAACGCCGACTTGGCCATGATATCCAGCGAAACGGTCTTTTGTGGCAACAGCTCGCCCATCAGTTGCAGGATAAACTCCTCGTTAAACGTGCGTTGGTAAATGTATTCATCCGTAAACACGGTGCTGTTGCCGATGGCGAACATCCGGCTTACGTTGCCGTTGGGGTGCATGCGCCCGGACAGGATGGCTAAGGACATCTCGCCCTTCCGGTCGCCTTCCTGATAATCGATGCTGCCCGTGCCGTCGTTGGGGTCCCTCAGGTAGGCGTGCGCGCCGGACTTGAGCACCGTGGCGGCGGACAGGGCGCTATCCGTCTGGGCAGGGGTTTCAAAAGCGCAGGCGCCCGCTAGCAGGAGCACGTCCATGCTGCCGCTGATCAGCGGCTGGGTCATGTCCATCTGGTTAAAGTAGGGCAACAGGTAGATGCGCTCGCCGTAGTAGCTGCCCTGATCCTCCTCCCCGGCCACCACAACGCCGGACAGGGGCACCACGCCGTAGTTTTTGAGCAGGCTCATATAGTTGGGCAGATCCATCGGGTCGGTATAGTCCCGGGTCACAAACAGGCTGCCGCCGGCAAGCGCGAAGTTTTGGATGGTTTGCAGCTCGTCGGCAGTAAAATCCTTTTGCGGGTCGGCAATCATCAGCAGGTCGATGCCGTCCAGCGTATCGCCTGCCAGTAAATCAACGGCTTTGTGGTCGTAATTATTGCTTTGCAAAAAATCTGTGAGGTTGGAAAGCGCGTCCGGCGTGAGCTCGCCGTGGCCTTGCAGGATGCCCACGACGGGGATGTCCGTCTGGGTCACGTACACCAGAGCCTCGGTCAGCTTTTTTTCATACGCGAGGCCGGCGATTTCAAACGTGCCTTTTTCCACATTGTAGCCTTGGGTTACAAAATCGTCGTAGGACAGCACCTTGTAGCGCCCTGTGGCTTCGCAGCTAACAACCACGCTGTCCGCATCCAGCGTGGTTTTGACGTCGCTCTGGAAACGGGAAAGCAGGCCGGGGTTTTTAGCGATGTCCGTCGGCTCTACGCGGATGTTGTCGCTCAGCAGCTGGTAACGCGCGAGCACCTCGTAAAGCTGGCTGTCCATTTCTCCGTTTTGGTACAGCAGGTAAAGGTCGATGGGGCTTTGCAGGGTTGCGACTACCTTGCGGGTTTCCTCGCCGGTGGTGGTGTAGCCGTTAAAGCTGAAATCCGTTTGCCAGCCGTAGGTATCCTCCAGGTTTTTCACGCCTACGTTCAAAAGCACGCAAACCGTCAGCAGTCCGCCTACCAGCAGCAGGCCGAAGCCGCCGTGCCGCCATTTCGGCTTGCGCAGCTCGGCGCCTGTTTTCCGAAATAGCATGCCAAAGAAACGGCCAATCGCCTTGCCCAGCCAAACCGGAAACCGGAGCAGCGCGGTGATGATTTTTTTCATGCCGCGCCTCCCTGTGAAAAACGCCTCGCGTCCATCACGCGCACGGTGGCGGTGAGGCACAGCGCGATCAGCGTGACAAAATACAGCAGGCTTGCGTAGCTGAGCTGCCCCAAAATGAACGGCTCGTACCGGTCATACAGGCTCACAAAGCGCAGCGCGTCCGCGATGGCCGTCACGGAAACCTTATCGGCCAGCAGGTCGATCATCCACAGCATAAAATTGGCGGCGAAGGCGACAATCGCCGCGGACACCTGATTTTTGGTAAACCCGGTTACAAACAGATCCAGCGCTAAAAACCCCATACTTTGCAGCGTAAAGCCGAGATAACCCACAAACCATTCGCCAATATACACCTGCCCGTAGAGGGCGATAATCAGCGTGCACACGTTGGTGAGCGCGATGGCGATCCACAGCACCACTGATGCGGCGAAATACTTGCCAAGCACAATCCGCGTAAGAGATACGGGGCTTGTGAGCAGCAGCTGATCGGTACGGCGCTGGCGCTCCTCGCACAGGAGGCGCATGGTGAGCACCGGGCTTAACAGCATCACCAGCAACGTAAGCTGAGAAAGGAAAATCAGCAGTTCCCCGGACAGGGTGGAAAGGTTGCTCAGGTAAAAAATAATGCCGGACAGCGCCGTAAACACGCCGATGAACACATAGCCGATCGGGGTGTGAAAGTACGCCATCAGTTCCCGTTTAAAAATCGTGAGCAAGGCAAAACCTCCTTGTTGGGTGCGGCGGTTTACACGCGGTCAACCGTCACAGGCGAAAAAAGCGCATTAACGCAAGTGTGGGCCGCGCGGATGCTCTGTGCGCATCCGCTGGGCGGCAGCCTGCCGCCGCAGGCCCGCGCCCGGTCGCCGGGGCGGTTGGCGCGGATTGCGACTTCGAACAAACGATTACTCAGAAATCGCCCGCAGGAACACCTGCTCCAAATCATCCTCACAGCGCGTCATGCGCAAAATGGGCGCGCTCATGGCGCTGCACAGGGTAAACACCTGTTTTTCAGGCAAGGCCGCCGGGCCAAAGGAAAGTTGAAGGCACACTTCGTCCTCGCCGGAGCTTGGCTGCACGCAAACGCCGCGCAGACCCTCCAAACGGTTCATCGCCGCGACCAGCCGCTTTTCGCTGCCCTGCACCGTGCATAGCAGCGTAACCAGATCGCTGCCGCCGATGCTGCCAATCGGCGCGTCCAGCTTGACCTCGCCCCGGTGCAGGATCACCACATGGTCGCACAGCTGGCGAACTTCGCTCAGGATGTGTGAAGAAAAAATGATGGTGCGCCCCACGCTCAGCTTACGGATCAGGTTACGGATTTCGGTGATCTGTTTCGGGTCCAGCCCGACGGTCGGCTCATCCAGGATCAGCACATCCGGATCGCCGCACAACGCCTGCGCCAGCCCGACGCGTTGGCGGTACCCCTTGCTCAGGTGGCCCAGAAGGCGTTCCCGCATTTCCGTGAGGCCGGTTTTCAGGATAATCTCGTTCACATGGGCGGGAATGGCGCGCTGCGTTACCAGTCTGAGCGCCGCCACAAAATGCAGATATTCCTCAACTGTCATTTCATCATACAGGGGCGGATGTTCCGGCAGGTAACCCAGCTCCCGTTTGGCTATTTCCGGCTCCAGCAGCGGATCGCGGCCGTCGATCAGCACCCTGCCGGCTGTGGGCGCAAGGTAGCCTGTCATAATGTTGAGCAGCGTGGTTTTACCCGCGCCGTTCTGGCCCAACAAACCCAGCACCTTGCCCTTGGGAGCCTTGAGCGATATATTTTTCAGCGCCTCAACGCTGCCGTAGCGCTTGCTGACGCCTTGAACCTCAATCATGCGCACGCTCCCCCTTCCGATATTGGACTGTGCCTTATTATAACAAAGCTTAGGGGGCAGGATTGTAAATAGTTTGTGAACAACGTCCAAAGGCCCAAGCCGCAAGGCTTTGCGCGTTGCCATTGGATTTGGGAAGCCGGAAAACTCCATGGTCCATGGCCGCATGGGGGTTCAAATTGATGTTTAGCATCCCGGGGACGTGGATATACAGACTACAGGGTTTCAAACACCCCGACCCTCAACAGGACAAAGGAGATCATCCTATGAAAATACTCTATCGGGCAAAAGCGGTATCCAAAGGTGGACGCGACGGTCAGGTGACCGTGGAAAACAGTCCCATCCAGTTTGAAATGGCCCTGCCTGCCGAGCTGGCGGGCACCAAAGCGGTGGGCTTCAACCCCGAACAGCTTTTTGCGGCCGGATATTCCGCCTGCTTTGGCAGTGCTCTGCAACATGTGTACAAGGTCAAACGCCTGAAGATGGAGCCTCCCGAAGTGCATGCCAACGTAGGTATTGGCCGCAACGACGCTGGCGGCTTTGCGCTCGCGGTGGATTTGGAAGGCGTGTTTACCGGCGTGGATCAGGCCACGGCCGATGCGCTGATGGCCGAAGCCCATCTGGTGTGCCCCTACTCCAACGCGACGCGCGGCAATATTGAAGTAACGCTGACGGCGAAAGTGAAGTAAGCGGTTTACCCCCAGCGAAAGCAGGCCGCTATTTACGAAAAGGCCCCCCGACTGTGTGCGAACGCGGTCGGGGGGCGCTTTTCGTTATGCGGCGTATTGGGAAGGTTTCGCGGCTGCGGCGGGGGATGGACGGGTCAAATGGGAAAGGATATCGGCAATGCGTTTCCACCGCTCGCCTCATAGCCCTTCGGGCTGTTCGCTCGCTTAATGGCTTTGCGTTGCGGCGGGAGGCGCGGGGTTCCGCCCCGCACCCCGGCAGGGGTTTCACCCCTGCACCCTGACAAAGGCTTCGCCCTTGACCCGGTTCCGCTGCGGCGGGGGGGATGGGATGTATGCTTACATCGGCATTGCGTTTCCACCGCTCGCCTCATAGCCCTTCGGGCTGTTCGCTCGCTTGATGGTTTTTCGCTGCGGTGGGAGGCGCGGGGTTCCGCCCCGCACCCCGGCAGGGGTTTCACCCCTGCACCCTGACAAAGGCTTCGCCCTTGACCCGGTTCCGCTGCGGCGGGGGGGATGGGATGTATGCTTACATCGGCATTGCGTTTCCACCGCTCGCCTCATAGCCCTTCGGGCTGTTCGCTCGCTTGATGGTTTTTCGCTGCGGTGGGAGGCGCGGGGTTCCGCCCCGCACCCCGGCAGGGGTTTCACCCCTGCACCCTGACAAAGGCTTCGCCCTTGACCCGGTTCCGCTGCGGCGGGGGATGATTTCCCCTCATAAAGTTAGGGCTTCACATTTTCCATCGCGGCGTTCACATCCGCTTCGCAGGCCCGCATCGCAAGAATCGTCTTTTCAAACAGATCATTCAAATCCCACCCCAATGCCTCCGCGCCTGTACGGATAACATCGCGGGAACACCCGGCGGCAAACGCCTTATCCTTGAACTTCTTCTTTATGCTGGAGGTTTCCATGTCCATCACGCTTTTGGAAGGGCGCATCAGCGCGGCCGCGCCAATCAACCCGGTCAGCTCGTCGGTTGCGAAAAGCACCTTTTCCATCTCGTGATCCGGCTGAACATTGCAGCACAGCCCATAACCGTGGGAGCACACCGCGTGAATCAATTCCTCATTCGCGCCGCCCTCGCGGAGCAGCTCTGGAGCTTTCTGACAATGCTCCTCGGGATACAGCTCAAAATCAATGTCATGCAACAGCCCGACATTGGCCCAAAAATCCGCGTCGTCGCCATAGCCCAGATCCTGAGCGAACCAGCGCATCACGCCCTCCACCGTAAGCGCGTGCCGGATGTGGAACGGTTCCCTGTTATAGGCGGAGAGCAGCGCGAGGGCCTGCTCCCTCGTGAATGGATTGTTCATCGTGGCACCCTCCCATCTTAGGTTTCAAATCTTCCCGATCATAGCACAGGTCGGCCATTGCGTAAAGGTGGCGCGCGAAAAACAGCAGCTGGCCGGCCCGACCCTTTGCGCTGGTAGCCGGATTGGGCCGGCGGGGCGCCCCGGGCAGCGCTACGCGGCGTAAAAGGGAACCGCCGTAGCCGGGTGGCCAAACGGGGATTCTGCGCAATGGCTACGCACGCAAAAAACCGACGGTCTGTTCAACCGTCGGTTTTGGATGGATTACATCATTTGTGCAAAAAATTACTTTTTCGCCATCTGGGCGATTTCTTCGGCAAGGTTCTCCTGCCGCTTTTCAATGCCCTCGCCGCGCTCGAACCGGGCGAAACGCACAGGGGTGATGGTCGCGCCGATCGCCTTGGCCACTTCGTTGGTGTACTGCGTGATGGACTTTTCGGGGTCCTTCACGAAGGGCTGGTCGATCAGGCAAACTTCCTTGTAGTACTTCTCGATGCGGCCCTCGACCATCTTGTCGATGATCTTTTCGGGCTTGCCTTCATTAAGCGCCTGAGCGCGAAGGATTTCCTTTTCCTTATCCAGCGTGTCGGTCGGCACTTCGTTCTTGAGCACATAGGCAGGCCGCGCCGCCGCGATCTGCAGGGCCAAATCATGGTAATAAGCCTTGAAAAGCTCGTTGCCAAAGGTTTCGGGCTTGTCGTTGTCCACTTCAATCAGCACGCCGATCTTGCCGCCCATGTGGATGTAGGTTTCCACAACGCCAGCCTTGGCTTCATAGCGCGCGAAACGGCGCACGCTGATTTTCTCGCCGATGGCGACGGTCGCGTCGCTCACCAGGTCGGTGATCGTCTTGCTGGGATCGTCCGTAAACGGCTGCGCCATCAGGGTGTCCACGTCGGCGGGGTTCGCCTTGGCGATGTGGTGGGCGATCTTGTTGCAAAAATCTTTAAAATTGTCGGTGTTGGCCACAAAGTCGGTTTCGCAGTTGACTTCCACAATCACGCCAACTTTAGCGTCCGGGGTCACGTAGCCGTTCACCATGCCTTCGGCGGCAATGCGGCCGGCCTTTTTGGCGGCGGCGGCCAAGCCCTTTTCACGGAGCCATTCGATCGCCTTTTCCATTTCGCCGGCGGCTTCGATCAGCGCCTTTTTACAATCCATCATACCGGCCTGCGTCATTTCGCGCAGTTCTTTGACCATCTGGGAGGTAACCTCAGCCATGGAAACTCTCTCCTTACCTAATTCACGTCAGTGGCGGGCATAGCCGCCGGTTAAATCGCAAGAACGAGCGGCGCGTTTGGCACGCCGCCCGCTAAAAGCCTTACGGTCAGTCGTTCTTATCGGCTTCTTCGTTGGCGGGCTGCTCGGCGCTTTCCGCCGCGTCCTGATGGCCCTGCTTGCCTTCGAGCACCGCGTCCGCCATTTTGCCGGCGATCAGTTTGACCGCGCGGATGGCGTCGTCGTTGCCGGGGATCACGTAGTCAATCTCGTCAGGATCGCAGTTGGTGTCCACAATGCCCACGATCGGGATGCCCAGCGTGCGGGCTTCGCTCACGGCGATGTGCTCCTTGCGGGGGTCCACAATGAACAGCGCGCCGGGCAGGCGTTTCATTTCGCGGATGCCGCCCAGGTTGGCTTCAAGCTTTTCACGCTCGTGCATCAGCTTGATAACTTCCTTTTTGGGCAGCACTTCCAGCTGGCCGCTGGTTTCCATTTTGTCGATCTGGTTCAGGCGTTCCACACGGGTGCGGATGGTGCGGAAGTTGGTGAGCATGCCGCCCAGCCAGCGGTTGTTTACATAGTACATATTGCAGCGCAGGGCTTCGGAGGCGATGCTTTCCTGAGCCTGCTTTTTGGTGCCCACAAACAGGATGCTTTTGCCCTGCATGGCGATGTCGCGCACAAACGCGTACGCTTCGTCCGCTTTACGGACGGTCTTTTGCAGGTCGATGATGTAGATGCCGTTGCGTTCGGTGAAGATGTACTGGGCCATTTTGGGGTTCCAGCGACGGGTTTGGTGGCCGAAGTGTACGCCGGCCTCCAACAGCTGTTTCATGGAAATAACTGCCATGGATGGTTTCCTCCTTGTTTTATCCACCCTTTGCGTCAACCCGGAGCGGACGCCGCGGCATAACGCCGCAGCACAAGCGCGCGGTCAACAAAGGTGCGTAATCGCATAAAAGTATAGCATAGGAAATGAAAAGGCGCAAGATGCAAACCGTGTTTTTGCAATTTTCAGAGGATGCGCGCGCCGGAAACCAACCTATTTTGTAGAAAAAAACGCTTGACAGGACCCTTGCCGTTGCGTATAATTGTCGATGCAGCTAACGCGATGGGGAATTGTGTAACGGTAGCACCTACGACTCTGACTCGTATTGTCTAGGTTCGAATCCTAGTTCCCCAGCCATCCTGGCTCCATGGTCAAGCGGTTAAGACGTCGCCCTCTCAAGGCGAAGTCAGGGGTTCGATTCCCCTTGGAGCTACCATACGCAAATGCTTGTGTAACAGTCGTTTCACAGGCTTTTTTTATACCGCATATTTGACTGCCCGTGGCAGGCGCCGGCGCGCGCTGTGTTTTACGGCCGGTTGCGGGCCTGTTTTAGGTTCTTTATCAAATGCTGAGGCCATGGTCAGCAGCGAGCGGCATACGAGTGCGAAAGCAGCGAAAAAATGTGGAACTAAATACTCAGCGTACTGGCCAGCGTCAAAAGGCGCTGGCTTTCACGATATTCAGCTCACTCCAATGATCTTTTCCCTCAGCGATGCCACGCGCCGACCTGCGTATCCTTCACTGAATCGCTCACGGCAGGCGGCCCATCCTCCGCCATCCACCCCAGCCAACCCCCGGCGACCCGGAACCCCGGATTGACGCTGCGCCTCACAAGCGATACAATACCAACGGAAGACCCCGGGCCGTTAGCGCACGCGGCGCTCCGTGACCCGGGCGAACGGCAATAGACGTACTGTGAGGCGTGCTTATGGCTTGTACAACAATTCTGGTTGGGAAAAAAGCAACTTACGATGGTTCAACAATGATCGCCCGAAATGATGATTCAGGCTCCGGTAACTTTACCCCGAAAAAATTTCAGGTGATACCGGCCCGGCAACAGCCGGAAACGTATCAATCCGTACTGTCCCATGTGCAGATTCCGCTGCCGGCCAACGCCATGCGGTATACCGCCGTACCAAACGCCGTAGCGGGTAAAGGCATTTGGGCTGCCAGCGGCGTGAACGGGGCCAACGTGGGCATGACGGCCACGGAAACCATTACCTCCAATCCTCGCGTGCTGGGCGCCGATCCGCTGGTGAACTATCAGCCGGCGCTGGGGGATCATCCCGAAACCGTCGGCGGCATTGGCGAGGAAGATATTGTTTGCCTTGTGCTGCCCTACATTTGCAGCGCGCGCGAGGGCGTGCTGCGGCTGGGCCATCTGCTGGAAACCTACGGCACCTATGAAATGAACGGCATTGCCTTTCAGGATCGGGACGAAATCTGGTGGCTGGAAACCATCGGGGGCCACCATTGGATTGCCCGGCGCGTCCCGGACGATTGCTACGTCGTGATGCCCAACCAGTTAGGGCTGGACCGGTTCGACCTTGCGGATGCCTTCGGCGAGCAGAAGGAATATCTATGCTCGAAAGATCTGCGGGCATTCATCGAACGCAATCATCTTAACCTGTCGCTGGGCGACGGGCTGAACCCGCGCGATGCCTTTGGCAGCCATGAGGATTCGGATCATGTGTACAACACGCCGCGCGCGTGGTTCATACTGCGGTATTTCAACCCCCGCACCAAGGTGTGGGACGGCCCCGCGGCGGCATACACCCCCCGTTCGGATGATTTGCCCTGGTGCATGGTTCCGGAGAAAAAGATTACGCCCGAGGATGTGAAATACGCGCTTTCCGCCCACTATCAGGGCACGCCGTTCGATCCGTACGATTCGCACGCCGATCCGTTGCTGCGCGGCTCCTACCGTGCCATCGGCATCAACCGCAACGATTTTATGGCGCTGTTGCAGCTCCGCCCGCAGGTGGCGGAAGCGTTTTGCGCGGTGGAGTGGCTCGCCTTTGCCTCCAACGCGTTTAACGCGATGGTTCCCTTCTACGCCAACGTGTCCGCAACGCCTGCCTATCTATCCCAGACGACGCAAACCGTCAACACCGATAGCTTTTACTGGGTCAGCCGCCTGATTGCCGCGCTGGCGGACGCCGCGTACAGCAAGTCCGTTTCCCACATCGAACGTTATCAGTTTTCTGTGCACGCCAAGGGGCATGAACTGATCGGCCGTTACGATGCGCTGCTGTCGCAGGAGTCCGGTGAGGCGAAGCAGGCAGAGCTGCGGGAAGAAGCCAATCAGGCCGTGGCGGATATGGTAAGGCAGGAGGCCGCCGAAACGCTTTTCAAGGTGCTGAACGAGCAAAGCAACCACATGAAAAACGCGTTCTCACGCTCCGACGCGTAAAGATCAAAAAATCCTCTGCGCCAGACGGAAACTCCGCCAGGCGCAGAGGATTTTTGTGAAAAGGCACGCGCAAACCGACGCCTTCATTCCCACCGTCAACCTGAGCAAGTCGGCTTGAGGCGCCTGGTAACCGTATTCAGCGACTGCCGCCTGGCACTCTGGCTCATATGAATATGGGCAAAATGACGGACGTGACCCTTCGGGAGCATGTTCTTTCACCCGCGTCCACGCCCCGCGCTACAGCAGGCTACCCATCGAGGTAATCAAGCTGCTGACGGTGCCCATGGCGGAGGTCATCAGCGCGCCGCCCACCAGCTGGATCATCATCAGCTTGAGAATTTCCGCAATGCAAATCAGCGCAATTTTGGTAGGCACGGCCAGAGGCTCCGGCAAACCGGTGATACGCAACACCAGCGTGCACATCAGGGCATAGCTGGCAACCTCTCCCACCAACACCATCAAAAACCCGAGATAGGGCGAAATGAGGCTGGTCAGCATGCACAATACGGATGCCGCAATGGTCGGCAGCGTGGTCAGCGCCATAAAGTTGGACAAAAGCTGGAAGGAAAACCGCACCTTGCGAATCACGCACAGGTAAACCATCGCAACCGCCGCCGGAAAGCCAAGGGCAAAAACCTGACAGAGCACGGCAATGCCACCGATGGACGCGCCCATTTTGCCCGCAATGTAATTGATGCCCTGGTTCATGCTGGCGGCGTCGCCGGCCAGCTGTGTGCCCGTAAGCGAAGACAGGCCGGCAAACAGAGCGGAAACCACGCTGCGGTTCACAATCATGGCTACCAAAAACGTCAGCAGCAGCGAAAGCCCGGCAATCACACCGCCGGTATACACATCGTTGCGCTCCATCATGCCAAGCAGGGTATCCCCCGGCTCCCGAAAAAGCCCGATCATCACGCGCGGCAGGTTGCCCAGCGCGTTCACAAATGGGCTGTGCTCGCCTGCGCCGGCATTGTATCGGCCATAGACCGGCTGGTAGCCCTGCGGGTAGCCGTCATAGCCCGTGGATTGGCCGTATCCGTAGGCAGTCGGGTCAAACCCCTGCGAATAGCCGGGTTGCCCGTAGCCCTGCGCGCCCGTGCCATAGCCCTGAGCGCCTCCCTGCGCGCCCGCGCCATAGCCCTGAGCGTATGGGTTTTGGCCATAGCCCTGCCCGTAAGCCGTGGGGTCGAAGCCCTGCGGGTAGCCTCCCATGGGCTGCGGATAATCCGGAAAGCTCTGCATGCCGGGAAGGAAGGTTCCGCAAGCTGGACAGCTTTGCGCGCCTTGCGGTAAAACAGTTCCGCAGTTCGGACAGTTCATCGGCGTTCTCCTTTCCGGTTATGGTTAACCGTGGCAATGGGTAAATCTTATCATACCATGCGTTTTTACCGTGCGCAAGGGTCCGAGGCGACGGGCGCGGCCCTGTTGTCACGGCGCAGACTGTAACTGGGCGTCCGGCCCGTTCCGAAATTCGAACTGCTCGGCGGCCCGCCGCGCAACGCGAAATAAAAACCCATCAGGCGGGCTAAACGTCAGGCGGGCGGCCCTTCAGGGCGCGCAATGTTGTTGTTGGCAGTATTTTTCTACATCGCGATGACTTTTCTCAGGATTGACCATTTCCCATTCAACATGAACGCATGTCCCCTACGGAGCGGTCGCCGTTTCCGGCGGCGCATCCGCCGTCAGTTTCCCCACGAGGTTTTGATCCAGCAGATACACGCGCATGTGCCCGTCGTCTACCACCTGATTGGCGGGTAAAGTGTTCAGGTATTGGCTCAGGGTGGAAAGGGCGTAGTAGCGGCCGTCCCAGAAATCCGGCTCGGTACACAGCGCGGCCACGTGCATGGCTTGCAGCGCGGCGGGCACTTCGGCAAGCGGCAGGTTCATCAGCGGAACCATCGGGTTGCTGGTGAGCACATAGCCTTTGGCGCGCAACGCGTACTGATAGCCGGGGCGCGTGATGAGGATTTTCTGGCTGTCCGGCACCAGCGGGCCAAGTTGCAGCAATAGGTTGTAGCGCTGTTTGAAGCTGTTGTCCTGCAAGGTGCTTTCATCGCTGAGCATGGGGCTGCCGTACCGGTACATGCTGTTGTGGTAGCCGCTCACCTGCGTGCCCGTAACAAACGCCAGCAGGCAAAGCAAGGCGCACAGCAGGGCAGGCGCGCGTCTGACCCCTGAGCCAATGGTGGGCAGACGTTTTTGGAGCGCCGGCACCAACCTTCCGCCCCGGCGTTTAAGCCAGCCCATCAGCGCCGGCCACTCGCCTTCCGCCGCCGCCAACACTGCGACAATGGCCGCCGCCGCAAACAGATACCATTGCAGCGTGTAGCGCTGCATGGTTAAAAACGAACCGGAAAAGCTGTACAGGCTCGTATCCAACAGGCCGGACATCGGCGCAAGCGTAAACAGCGTCAGCAGAGCAGCGCCCAAAACCGCGCTTACCCGCGCTGCGCGCTCACGCGCCGCAGCGCCGTCTTTCAGGCACACGGCCACCGGCCCGTCCGCGCGCGGCGCAGCGGCCAACAGGGCGCGCGTCGCCGCCCTGCCTTTGAGCCGCCGTGTCAGAATCACCGCAAGCGCCATAAGCAAGCCGACCAGCGCCAGCCTCAACCCCCAGATGCCGACCGGCGTGGCATACGCCATCACGATATCATACTTGGCCTGCCAAAAATTCAGGTGGGTGGTGGTTTCCTCCAGCTTATACTCCTCCTGCATGTACAGGGCGTACCACGGCGCGTTGGTAAAGGTGGTCATCAGCCGCCATGGGCTCATTTCGCCCCATTGGAAGTAGCACCACAGGTTGCCCGCATAGGCAACCAGTGTCCCGGCCGCGCCGCCCAGCGCCAGCCCCGCGGATCGGAGCAGCGTCCGCGCCGCCTGCCCGTCGCGCCGGTTTAACGCCTCCAGCCACCGGAGAACCACCCAGGCGATCACCATAAACGGCAACACCACAAAGCACACCACATGCGTGCTCATGACGGTAAAACACAGCAGGGTAATGAAATACAGCTTTCCAAGATACTTCCGGAGGCCGCCGTCCGGCTTCAGCCCCAGCAGGCCAACCGCGCCAACCACCAGCGCAAGGCATCGCCAATTATCCCTGGGCGCAACCGCGATGGAATACACATAATTGGGCACCAGGTTAAACAGCAGCAGCCCCAGCAGAATCCAACGCCGGTTGCCGCGCGTAACCTGTACCAGCAACGCCATAAACGCGCACAGCAGGTACAGCGTCAGCAGGCCAAGGCCCGTCATCATGGGCTTGTCATAGGGGTAACCGTACGTGTCCCCGGTGTGCATCAGCCCATAAGCCATGTACAGTTCCATCGACGGGAAGTGGGAGTTGCCCCGGAAATGCCCCGTCTGATCGTTTTTATCCAGCAGGTTTCCCAGATCCCGATCCTCACAGTAGCGCAGCCCTAACCCCATATACTCGCCCGCGTCCGCCTGCGCGGCGGAGGTGCTGGTGGTAAACCGGATGCAGATGGGCGCGAGCAGAATGGCCATCGCCAACGCAAAGCACAGGGACGCGATCGCAGGCTTGTCCAAATGGCACAGCCGCCTGAGCCACGCCCCAAAACGGCGCGCCAGAGAAAGCAGCCGGCCCGTCCGCCGCAGGATCATCCACAGCAGGTAAGCGCTGGCTAACGCGGGCAGCGCGCTGATGTACACCGCCTTGGGCGCAAAGGGCCAAAACAGCGCCAGCAGAAGCATCCACAGGTACTGCGCAAGCGGCGTGACCGAAACCCCCGCCAGAAACGCGCCCAAACGGTTGCCCCCAACCCACAGGCGGCGGGCCGAAAACAGCGTGCCCAGCGCCAGCGCCTGCACCGCGCAGCTGAGGATGAACAGGTTGCGCCACGCGTTGCCAACCGCAAGCCAATCAAGCATCAGCCTTTCCTCCCCGCCTTGGCCAGCCGATCTGTTTCGGCAATGTAGTAATCGTTGATGTCCACTTTTTCCGCCAGCAGTTTTTCACGCTGCGCCTGACTCCGCTCCGCCAGTTCGGGATCCTTCAGCAGCGCCAGCGCCCTCTCCAGCGCGCGCTCATAGCGGTCGTCGCCCTCGTTAAAGTTATCCAGCAGGCCATACCGCTCGCTCTGCTCCCGGGTGCTGCCGCTGCGGATCACGTTCACGTACAGGGCGTGCACGCCAAGCACCACGGCTTCGCTTGCCATGGTCGCGCCTTCGCTGTACACCAAGCGCGCAAAAGCCAGCACATGGTGGGCCATCGCAAAGGGCGTTTGCAGGCGGTAGGGTTCCAGCTCCGCAGAAAGCGGTTTTTCACTGCTGACCCACACGCGCACCCCGGCCGCCTCCAGCCGCCGGACCAGCGAAAGCTGCTCCCCGTCGCTCAGGCCATGTTTGCCCACATCGTGGCTGGCGTTCCAAGCTACAAAGCGCACCAGCACATACGGCTCGTCCGGGTTGAAGCCCACGTCCCTGAGCGCCTGCCGGCTGGGGGTAAACACGCTTGGGTGCAGGTAAAACAGTTCCTTGTAGGTATCCACACGCTCCTGTTTCGGCCCCAGATCCGTCAAAAACGTGCGCGGCGTGAGCATTTTTGTGCTCAGACGCTTGCAGATGCGCAGGCTGAACTTGCTCACCTCGGTATCCTCATACAGCAGATGGGGCTTGCGGCATACCCATGCCGCCACCGCCAGCATCGGCGAGGCGCGGCCGATGAAAATATCCGGCTGAAAGCGTAGCGCCCGCACGGTAAATTCCACGCTCAGGCGGATAAACAGCCAGCCCTTTTGCACAATATTACGGCCCGTACCCCGCGCGCACAGCACATAGGGAATGCGATAGCTGTCCAGCAGGGTTTGCGCGCCGTCCTTATCCACGGCCAGCATCAGCACCTCGTCCCCCCGGGCCGTCAGCCTTTCCAGAATGGTATGGAACTGATGCACCCATGCGGGGTGGACAACGGATATGATCACTTTCATGGCAATCGTCCTTTCGGCGGCGCGCTCCGCGCTGCCTTTGTGAATGGAAGTCCCGGACCGGGAAACAAATGCAACGGGCCGGCGCGGGTTTTGCGCAAGCTTGCCCTGCCGCGCGTGAAAGGCTTGCCGATACCGCGTCAGGAAACCGCGCGGATTTTGCGCAAGCTTGCCCTGACGCGCGTGAAAGGCTTTCCAATACCGCGTCAGGAAACCGCGCGGGTTTTGCGCAAGCTTGCCCTGCCGCGCGTGAAAGGCTTGCCGATACCGCGTCAGGAAACCGCGCGGATTTCGGGCGCGGGCATCTCGCCACGGCGCAGTCGCAAACCGGAACGCGCCGCCTGCGCCAGAAGCGCCAGCGCCACCGGCGCGGTAAAATACAGCGGCATCGCGTAGCGGTAGTAGCCGTTTACCGCCGAAAACAGGCAACCAATCAGCGTAAACAGCGCCGGAAGCATGCACAGCGCGTTTCCGCGTTTCCGCATGCTCAGAATGGCCGCCAAAACGAACAGCGTGATCGCTCCGTACGCGCCCGGCGCGGTGAGCAGCCGGAACGGCGCGTATTGGAAAAGCGATTGCAGCCGGGTTTTCAGCTCGTTGGCTTTCGGGTTTACCGTAAAATCAAAAGCGCCGTCAATCAGCGTGGTGCGGCCCTCCATCCCAAGCAGGAAGGTGGGCTTGATGGTGCTCACATAGCCGGGCAGCAGATATCCGTAGCTGTTGTGGAAGGTTGCGCTCAGGTAGGTTGCCGGGTATTTGAGCCCCAGCCCCGCCCACGTGCGAAAGAACGCCGCCTTTTGCGCCTCGGTAACGCCGTCGCGCCACAACGCCTTAACCGGGTCGGACAGTTCTCCGTTATACGCCGCCTGAACCTGCGCAAGCGGCATCGCCGCGTCAATCGCGGCGCTCTCCTCCGCCGTCAGGGATTCGCTGGCCACCGCGCGGGCCACCTGCTGCAGGGGCACCGACCAGTTTTCGGTTTCCGGCGTAGGCGCGGCCTCGAGCGTTGGCAACACCGCCCCATACAGCGCAAACATCGCGGCCCCCAGCAGCGCCAGCGCCATCAGCGGCGCGCGCCATTGCCGCGTACCCTTCAGCATCCCCCGGATCAGCAGCGCGGCGAGCGTTACCCCGGCCAACACAGCGCCCGCGTTACGCAGCAGCGCGCACAGCACGGCGCTCAGGCACAGCCCCACCACGGTGCGCATCGGCGGCCATTTGCTTTGCACCGCCCGCCACGCCATCAGCGTAAGCCAGAGCACGGCCATGGCAAAGCTCGTATCCTTGCCCATGCAGAAAGCAAAAATTGGAAACACCGGGCACAGCGCGTAAAACGCCGTCGCAAGCCACACCAGCCAGCGAGGCGCGCGCGTTTCCGCAATGCGCGTGAGGCTGTAACCCAGCAACCAGGCCATCAGCAACGCCTGCGCGCCGGTATAGATCAGCACCGCCGCGTCCGCGGAATGAAATATGCCCTTGCCAAGGCTCAGGGCCACCCATACCAGCCCGGTTTGAAAAACCGGGTTGCCATTGCTCAGCGGCTTGCGGCCAAAAATCTCCGCGATTTGGGTGATGCTGTCGTTGCTTACGGTGCCGGGCCAGATGGCATACAGGTAGGGCAACCAGCACAGGAGGAGCAGCAGCATGGAAGCCCAGGTGGGCATGGCAGGCTGAACGCGGCCCGCGATCGCCGGCTCCGTCCCTGCCGGGGCCAGCCGGTACGCGGGGTCTGCTCTGCCAATCGCCGCGCCGCGCCCTCGCTCCGCTGAAACGGTTGCGGCTGCCAGCCCGCCCTGAGACGTCCGGGCGTTCCTCTGTCGCCGCGCGCTGGTTTCCGAATTTCCGACATCCCGCGATGGAAGGGGTTGGCTCCGGTTGGCCTGCCCCCACGCGAACGCCCCGTTGCGTGCGTCTGCCGTTCCCGGCTGCCCGGCGGAGCGATCAGGCTGCGCCGCCCCCAATGGACTATCGGGGCGGTTGTATTCCAGCATTCCCAATCGGCTGCCTGCGCCGTTCGGGTCTACCCATGCGGACCCCCTGGTAGCCTCCGCGCCGCCCGTCCTGTTCAGGCGGTTGCCAAAGCGCGCCCCGGATGCCTCGGGGGATTCGCCGCCATCCGTTTGCGGGCGGGGCGTATCCCTTGGGGCGCAGGGCTGGGAAAGCGCGTCTGTCAGCAATACCATGCCCATATAGTAAGCGGGCGCGCGGCCCAAAAAATATAAAGCCGCTTGAAGAACGTTCGCCATCAGCAATTCAGCGGTTCCAGTTTGCGCAAAGCTTTCCCCCAGCGTCGCCACCCCGGCCAAGAACAACGCCGACAGCCACAGCCTGGCCCGGGCGTATCCGCGGTTTACGCCGCCCAGGGCACGGTAGCCCAGCCCCAGCGCCACCGCCGCTAAAAACCACGCGCCGGTGCCGGGCAGCGTACGGGTCCACGAAACCGCCGTTTCCCCCTGCGGAGCAGCCGCCGTCAGCGGGATGCACAGCGCGGCAAGCGAGAGCGCCCAAAGCAACGCGGACAGGAGCGACTTCCCCGTTGCGCGCGACTGCGGCATGGCGATTCCTCCTCATTATATAAGGTGCGAACTGTCGATACATTCGAGGGTATCTTATCTTTTTTTCGTGGGGCTGTCAAGGTGAAGGCCCGCGCGGGCGGGGTTGCCGGGCCTTTAAGCCGGCAAAGCGTCGGCCCTGAAAACCCGGAGATACGTCCCGATCGAAAAAGCGGTGTCACCGCGCGCAAAGCGTGGTAAACCTATTCTGTACAAAAAATACGCAAGGCGGCCCATAAACCAAAACCCGCCGGAAAGAGAGGCTAACGCCCATGAAAAACCACAGCGCCCGCCGATGGAGCCTCATAGCAGTCACTTTTCTGCTGCTGTTGAGCCTGACCGGCTGCACCCCTGCGGCCCAAACTACCAACACCATGACGCCGGCGGCCTCCTCCGAAGCGCCGCAAACCGCCGCCACACAGGAAACGGGGGTTTATCAATTGATTACGGCTGAACAGGCAAAGAAAATCATGGATACGGAAACCGGTATTACCATTCTGGACGTACGCGAGCCTTCGGAATTTAACGAAGGCCACATCCCCAACGCAAAACTCCTGCCGCTTGGCGACATCGCCACGCTTGCCGCCACATCGTTACCGGATCTGAGCGCCAAAATACTGGTTTACTGCCGCAGCGGCCGGCGCAGCCAGAGCGCCGCCAAGCAGCTGATCGCGCTTGGGTATACGCAGGTGTTCGATTTTGGCGGCATCCTCAACTGGCCATACGACGTGGTTCAGTAAGGATAGCGCCCCGGCTGAAGCCTCTCCCTGCGCGCGGGGTTTGCCTCCGAGCAAACTGATCTCCAAAGCAGACATAGCCCCGGCTGACCGTTTTCGCGCGAGCCGCCAATCGCCGCGCGGGAAATGTCAGCCGGGGCTTTTCGTCCTTTTCGGGCTACGCCGCTCCGTTTGCCATGTGCCCGCGGCGCGGCATTGCCAAGGTAAATCCCTTATGCTATAATGGATTTGCTGTAAAAAGCGATGGATCGTCCGGGTTTGCCGGCGGGCAACCGCGCGTATCCGCCCATTGCCGGTTGCGGCCGTTTTTCAGGAAGACTTTGCCAATGAAGGAGCATCATCGTGAAACTGATGATTCAGATTCCCTGCTATAATGAGGCGGCAACCCTCACCGTTGCCCTGAACGATCTGCCAAAGCATATCGACGGCATTGACGAGATTGAGTACCTGATTGTCAACGACGGCAGCAAGGACGGCACCGTGGACGTTGCCCGGGCGTGGGGCGTAAACCACGTTGTCAGTTTTAAGCAAAACAAGGGTCTGGCCAAGGGGTTCATGGCCGGGATTGACGCTTGCCTGCGCAACGGCGCGGATATTATTGTGAATACCGACGCGGACAATCAGTATTGCGGGCAGGATATTGAAAAGCTGGTGCGGCCCATCCTCGCGGGCGAGGCGGATATCGTGATTGGCGAACGGCCTATTGACGCGATTGAGCACTTTTCCCCAATGAAGAAAAAGCTTCAGCACTTCGGCAGTTACATTGTGCGCAAGGCATCCCGCACCGACGTGGCCGACGCGCCCAGCGGCTTTCGCGCCTATTCCCGCGAGGCGGCCATGAGCCTGAACGTTATCAACAACTACACCTATACGCTGGAAACCATCGTGCAGGCGGGCAACAGCCGCGTGCCGATCCGCTCCGTGCCCGTGCGCACCAACCCGGAGCTTCGGGAATCCCGCCTGTTCAAGAGCATGTTCGGGTATGTCCAGCGCTCCATCGTGACCATTTTACGCTCGTTCATGATGTATAACCCGCTCAAATTTTTCGGCGCGGTGGGCGGCGTGCTGTTTGGCGCGGGGCTGATTCTGGGCGTGCGGTTTTTGGTGTACGTGATCGCGTCCGGTTCCGGCGCGGGCCACCTGCAATCCCTGATTTTAATGAGCATCCTGTTGCTGATGGGCGTGCTCACCTGGGTGGTGGGGATGCTTGCGGACATTACCGCCGCAAACCGGAAAATACTGGAGGATATTCAGTACCGCGTGCGCAAGCTGGATTATAATGAGGATTTAGCCGCCGACGGCCAGCCGAAAAAATAGGCGGAGCGTGTCGCGACCATCCCGGCGGCGCCCATCGCGCTGCCATACCGACGCATCGTAAAAAATATCGGTTCATCTGAAAGGCCCGCGGATATTTTCATCCGCGGGCCTCAAACCGTTGACAAACCGGATTGAGTCCATAAGCCGCACCCCATTGTGCCTTCGGCACTCGTGGTGCTAACGCTGAATGTGTGGCCACATAAGGCCTCCGGCGGGCAAGGGCAATGCCGATGCACCCCACAAGGGCTTTGCCCTTGACCCATTTTCGCTGCGGCGAGGGTTTTTCAGCAGTCTGAGGCCCGCGGATGAAAATATCCGCGGGCCTTTGCCGCTGGATCAGCATTCGTCTACGGGCTGCGCGATTCAGGCGGAGCCAAGGGCCGCGCGCCCGAAAAACCGAAGCGATCGGCGCGTGGCACCGGCAATGGTTTACTCATGCTCAAGGTTCCCTGCTCACCGTGATGTGATCCGTTCGGGAAAACCGTTAAAAAAAGCAGCCGGCGCAATGTGCGCAGCCTGCCAGCCATTGAGGGGATCACGCGTCCGCGCGCGACACCCGACAGAATGTTTGCCCTGCCGCAGCCTCTCCCTTTTGAGGGCTGTAGCCTGGCGCTTCCGTTCCCGGGCATCTGGGGTGGATCGGAGCGCCGTGTAGGGTTTTGATTGCCGATTGCCAAGCGTAACGGTTGCCATGCGATGATCCGACCTTTTTCCACCGATCCCACGCGAAGGAAATGGTCCCGAGAGCCAACCTTCCCCATGCACGGTTCCGGAGGAAAAATACCGCGTTGCAAAAGCGTTACGTTTTGGACGGGGGAACCGTTACCGACAGGCGGCCTAAACTTACGCGCCATCCGGCTGTTTTTCGGTGGCCATCCGTACCGTCGGGGCGAGCCGACGCAGGCATTCCGGGTCAGATCCGATTCCCTGTATATAAAGTAACAGACCTTTGTGAAGATTGGATGTTGAATGATGAAATATTGCGTAAAATGTGGGGGAGGAAAATTACGGCTTGGCGGGCGTGGGCAAGGAGCGCGCGCAATGAAAGCGGCGCTGCGGGCGGATCGGGGCGCGCGGTATGCGTGCGTCAATTTCCTCGTGTCAGCGCTCCCATAAAGGTATGAAGATTCAACCTCCCTCGCCGCTTGACCGCGCAGGGGGATTTTTCAGGCGTCAGAAAGGCGATGGCATCAGGCTGGCCAATACCAGACTCTCAGGTATGCGGGCGTTGTTGGTCAGTGCCATGAGCCGAGATAACACCGTTTCCAGATGACATCAAGCGCGGTTACAGCGATGTCCTGTCGGCTGGTTACCCTCGCTTGGGATGCCTGTCTTTATCAACAAACCGCCTCTGCGCAATCATGGGGCCATTGAAGGGGAGAAAGCAAAAAACCGGAAACCTTTGTCATTTAACGGTTTCCGGCGTTGGAAGTGGCGTTCCCGTCGGGATTCGAACCCGAGGCCTTCCGCTTAGGAGGCGGACGCTCTATCCTGCTGAGCTACGGAAACAGATCCTTGGGCATGCCCGTCGCAGCCTGCTGCGAGCAACGGTTGGCCCCAGAGTAAACCCGCGCGTTTTTTGCATGGCGGTTGCGCCGTGAGGCAAGGCGAACCGGGCGCGGGCACGCAAACCATTGTAAAGCAATGCTTTATGCTTGTCAAGCAAGGGGTTGACCGCGCGCCCGGAAAGGCGTTCCCAGCAGCCGGTTTGCGGCGCTACCGCTGGATGGTGTACAGATATTCGCTGGGGGTTTGTTTCATCACCTGCTTAAATTGCCGGGAAAAAGCCGCCGTGCTGGAATACCCCAGACTGTCCGCAATCTGGGTCACGTTTTTTTCGCCCGCGCGCAGTAGCCGGCGGGCTTCCTCAATGCGCAGGCGGCGGTAATATTCCATCACGGTAATGCCGGCGTAGCGCTTGAAACGCTCCTTAAACACGGTGGCGGAAAGCCCCACGCCCCGGCATACCTGCTCAAAACGCAGGGTGCCGTCCAAAGCGGCGCGCATCAAATCCCGCGTGCGCTCCAAAACCGGCGCAAAATCCTCATCCTCGGTTACGCGGGGCCGGATTTTGGTGTGCACGGCCTCCTGTGTGCGCAGCAAATCGATCAGCAGTTGGGAAAGGTAGAGGGTAATCATCTGAATCCCGCCGCGCGGCGCGTTGGGCAACGGGGTAAGACGCTTCTGATCGGATACGTCCAGCACAGGGCCAAAAACGCGCTGGCCTTCCGCGATCATCCGGGACAGCAAATGCCGCTGGGGGCTGAGCAGCGTATACTGCCGCCCGCGAAATTCCCGCATCGCGTCGCTTGCGCAGGCAAAGGAAATCACAAAAATGCTCGCGCCCTTGCCATAGTTGGCCCAAATGGTGTGAAATTCGTTCGGTTTGTGAAAAATCAGCTGCCCCTGATCCAGCCGGTGAATTTCCCGGCCCGCCCCAATTTCAGCCTCCCCCTGGTCAATGTAGACCATTTCCCAAAAGTTGTGCCGCTCGCCGCTGAACACATAGCCGGAGGCAAACTGGAAATAGTGCAGGCTGAACAGCCCGCGAATCGAAATCTCGTTCTGCGGTTTGAGCCTCTGATATTCGGACATCTGTTGAACCGCCTCCCGCATCAGTATGGCACGGGCAGGGCCTCCCGTCAAGCCAAATCCGGCGTATTTGCAAAAGAATACGGCAAAATTGATAAAGACTTTGCCTTCGGCCTTTGTTATGATAGAGTTGTGGAACAAGGGAGGCAATCAACCATGCAACAAAAGCCGATTTTGGTGATTATGGCGGCAGGGCTGGGCAGCCGTTACGGCGGGCTGAAGCAGATCGACCCGGTGGACGATCGCCGGCAGATCATCATTGACTATTCAATTTATGATGCCGTTCGCGCAGGCTTTGGCAAGGTCATCTGCGTAATCAAGCCGGAAATGGAAGCGGATTTCCGCGAAGTGATCGGCGACCGCATCGCGCCGTTTGTGGATCTGGCTTACGCCTATCAGCGGCCGGATACTTTGCCGGCCGGTTTTACCGTGCCGGAAGGTCGGGTAAAGCCCTGGGGCACCGCCCACGCGCTGCTCAGCGCCAAACCGCTGATCGACGCGCCTTTTGCCGTCATCAACGCGGACGATTTTTACGGCCGCACCGCCTACCGTCAACTGGTCACGTTTTTATCCGAGCCTCACGGCCCGGGGGAGCACGCCATGGTCGGGTATGATATCAAGAACACGCTGACCGAAAACGGCCATGTGGCGCGCGGCGTATGCAAGGTGGAAAACGGTCGGCTCACGGAGATTGTGGAGCGCACCTATATTGTGCCGCGCGAAGGCGGCGCGGCGTTTTCGGAGGATGGCGAGCATTTTACCTTTTTACCCAACGGAACGGTGGTCAGCATGAATTTCTGGGGTTTTCAGCCCAGCCTGATGGATGAGGTCGAGGCGCGGTTCGCCGGTTTTCTGAAGCAAAACCTGCCCGAAAATCCGCTGAAATGCGAGTACTTTTTGCCCTTGGTGCCCAACCAGCTGATCCATGAGGGCAAGGCGACCGTCACGGTTTTACCCACGCAGGAAAAGTGGTACGGCGTTACCTACCGCGACGATATGCGCAGCGTGCGCAAAGCCATTGCCCGGATGGTGGGCGACGGTCTGTATCCGCAAGAACTTTGGAGGGCCTGAATATGCTGAACATCCTGAGCCGCTTTCAACTGCGGGGCGCACCGCAAACCTGCGAGCCGTACGGCAGCGGGCACATCAACCAAACTTACCTCGTGGTTACGGACGCGCCGCACCGCTACATCCTGCAAAGGATCAACCATCGCGTGTTTACGGATGTGCCGGCGCTGATGGAAAATATTGACGCGGTCACCCGTTATCTGGCGCAGCAGGACCCGGACCCCCGCCATGTGCTCACGTTGGTGCCCACGCTGGAGGGCGCGCCGTACTGCATGGATGAAAACGGCGAATCCTGGCGCATTTATGAATTTATTCAGGGCGGAATATGCCTCAACCGCGCCGAAAGCGCAGACGATTTTTACCAGAGCGCGGTCGCCTTTGGCCGCTTTCAGCGGATGCTTGCCCATTTCCCCGCTCAAACGCTGCACGAAACCATCGCCCATTTTCACGACACGCCTTCGCGCTTCCGTGCCCTGCACGCCGCGGCCGACGCGGATGCCGTGAACCGCCGGCGCGAGGTGGAGCCGGAGCTGGCCTTTGCGCTGGCGCACGAGGAGGAAGCCGCCGGGATGATGCGCCTGCTTGCCGAGGGCAAGCTTCCGCTTCGCGTAACCCATAACGATACCAAGCTCAACAACGTCATTCTGGATGCGAAAGACCGCACGCCGCTGTGCGTGATCGATCTGGACACGGTGATGCCGGGGCTGGTCGCCAACGATTTTGGGGATTCCATCCGCTTTGGCGCTTCCACCGCCGCCGAGGATGAAAAAAATCTGGACAGCGTGGCCCTTTCGCTGCCTATGTATGAAACCTACGTGAAGGGCTTCCTTGGCGTGTGCGGCGAGCACCTGACCGCGCTGGAAATTGAAACCCTGCCCATGGGCGCAAAGATGATGTCGCTTGAAAACGGCGTGCGCTTTTTAACCGACTATTTACAGGGCGATGTGTACTACGCCATCCACCGCCCGGAGCATAATCTGGACCGTTGCCGCACGCAGTTTCGGCTGGTTGCGGACATGGAAACCAAATGGGCCGAGATGAACGCAATCGTCGCGCGGCATGCCGCCCGCCCATGACACGCAGCTAAAACGTGAGCGGCAAGGGTGAAACGCGCGCGCGTTGGGAAGCGGCATATGCTTACGTTATCCTTTGAATCAGGTTAGATTTTGGGGGTTCAACGCGCCCACTTGGGCAAGCGGCGACATGGGCTTTTCCGGTTTTCACCTGAACGGTTTTCAGGTTCAACACGCCCGTGAGGGAAAGCAGCGGCGGCGGCGCAACCCACGGCGGTTCACGGGCGGGGGCATCCCTCCGCGAACAGGATATCAGCAACCGGGTTAACGCGGCTTGTGAAGGGGGAAAACGAATGGGCGGGCATCCACCGGTCAAGGCGGTCGTGGTCGGGATGGGCGCGCGCGCGCAAATTTACGCGCGGGAAGCGCTCCGGCATCCGGAACGGCTGCAAATTGTCGGCGTTGCGGATGTAAACCCGGAGGCCGTTCGCCTGGCGCGGGAAACCTACGGCATTCCCAAGGCCAACTGCTTTCCCTCCGCCGAAGCGCTGGCGGCCGCGCCCAAATTTGCGGATGCGGCGATCAACGGCACCATGGACCCGCTGCACGTGGCCACAACCGTTCCGCTGCTGCGCCGAGGGTACGATGTGCTTTTGGAAAAGCCTTTCGCGCTCAACCAGTCTCAGGCGGACGTTTTACTGCGCTGCGCGCGCGAAACCGGCCGAAAAGTGATGGTTTGCCATGTGCTGCGGTATGCCCCGTTCTACCGCGCGCTCAAGGAACAGATCATGGGCGGCGCGCTGGGTGCGATTCTCCACATTCATCTGGCGGAGCAGGTGAGCTACTTTCACGAGTCCGTTTCCTATGTGCGGGGCAAATACGCGTCGCCGGAGGTCTGCGGGTCCGGGATGCTGCTCTCCAAATGCTGCCATGATCTGGACCTGATGGCGTGGCTGATGGCGGAAACCCGGCCCCGGCAAGTGGCTAGCATCGGCTCGTTGTTTCAGTACCGGCCGTCGATGGCCCCGCAGGGCGCGGGCACGCACTGCCTGCTGGATTGCCCTGTGGAGCGCGAATGCGTGTATTCCGCCCGCAGGCTCTATCTGGAGCACCCGCAGCGCTGGACGGCCAACATCTGGCATGACAGCGGGTTGGAAGGATGTTCGCCTGCCGATCGGGAACTGCTTCTGCGGGACCCGGAAAACCCGTACAGCCGGTGCGTATATCGCTGCGATCTGAAGCTGGTGGATCACCAGAGCGTGATGGTCGGCTTTGAAAACGGCGCGACAGGAACCTTTACCATGAACGGCGGCGCGGCTGCCGCAGGCCGGTACGTCCACATCACCGGCACCTTGGGCGAGGCGATCGGCCGTTTTGAGGACGGAGCGCTGACCGTGCGCCGCATTTGCCCCGAGGCGACAGCGGGCATGGTGGAAACCACGGTGGTTCCGCCCCCTGTGGAACACGAGGATGAGCACGGCGGCGGCGATCAGGCGCTGGTTCGGGATTTTGTGGCGCTGCTGTGGGGCGAGCCGCCGTCCATCTGCTGCACATCGCTGGAAGATTCGGTCGCAGGCCATCGGCTGGCTTTTTTAGCGGAGGATTCCCGGGCGCAGGGGGGCGCGATGATCCCCTGGTGAGGCTAACCCCCTGCCCGGTGGGCTGAATGGCGAAAGGAAGGTATTGCTGATGAGGATTATGGTTACCGGCGCGACCGGTTTTCTGGGCTCGCGCGCCCTGCAAGTCCTGAGCGCAACGGATACCGTTGCGGCCATTCCTTCCGCCGCGTTGCGCGGGGAGCTGACCGAGGCCGCTCTGGAGCGCCTGCGCGCGCTTATGGCCGATTTTGCCCCGCAGGTTCTGCTGCACACGGCGGCCGTTTCGGATACGGGCTACGCTCAGCAGCACCCGGACGAGACTTTTCAGGCTAACGTCGCCCTGCCGCAGGCTTTGGCGCGCATGGCCGAAAAACTTAGCTGTAAGCTGGTTTTTTGCTCCTCCGATCAGGTGTACGGAGGTTGCGCGGGCCACGGGCCGTTTGCGGAAACTGAACCGCTTGCGCCAGTTTCCGTGTACGCAAGTCAAAAGCTGGAAGCGGAGGCGCGCGTGCTGGATGCGTCGCCCACCGCGGTGGCGCTCCGCTTGAGCTGGATGTATGACATGCCAGCCTGCGGCTTGCCCACCCACCGCAATTTGCTCACCAACCTGCTCAGCAGCGCGCTGTACCGGCGGCCGTTGGAGCTTTCCGTATCGGATTACCGGGGCGTAACCTACGTGCGGCAGGCGGTGGATCAGCTGCCCCGGGCCTTTGGATTGGCAGGCGGCGTTTACAATTATGGCAGTGAAAGCCACATGAGCGCCCTGCAGATTGCCGGGCGGTGGTGCGGCGCGTTGGGGTTGGATTCTTCCCTGTTGCGGCCGGCGGAAGGCAAGCCCCGTTGCCTGTGCATGGACGGCGCAAAAGCTGCGGCGGAAGGCATCCGGTTTGATGATTCGGCCGACGGTATCCGCCGCTGCATCCGGGATTATGGGCTTGATAAGTTGTTATACGCGGCAATCAAATAATATATGATTTTGTATAAATAATGTATTAAAAATATTTTTTGACTTTCAAAACCGCCCAAAGAACGGGCGGAAAGGCTGAACAGCAAGCAAGCACAAGGCTTTCCGGCTTCAGGCACGGCCAAATCATGCGCCGCGAACCCAAACCCCGGCTGGAAATGCAAATTGTAAAACTTTCAGCGATCATGTATAATGGCGATAGAAACGTGGCACGTTTCAATCAAGTAGGAGGGGAAATTACATGAAAAAGCTCGTTGCCCTGCTTCTGACCGTCCTGATCACCATCTCCTGCATCGGCTTCGCGGCTGCCGAAGGCGACATCACGTTGGATGTTATCATCTGCCAGTATGGCAATAACACCAACAACTGGTTCACCGGCACCGGCATCAATGGCAAAAGCTTCGTACAGCTGTTCGAAGAAGCCAACCCCGGCATCAAACTGAACCTCGAAGTGGTATCCTGGAACGATGTTTACACCGTCGTAAGCACCCGCATCAGCAACGGCAATGCCCCCGACATCCTCAACATCGATACCTTCGCGGATTACGCGACCGAAGGTTTGCTGTTGCCGGTCAAGGACTATTGCCCCGAAACGCTGTATAACGATTTCTTCCCGTCCTTCATCGCGCAGTCCGAAATCGACGGCACCGTATGGGCCGTGCCGGATTTAGCCTCTGCCCGCGCCATGTACTACAACACGGATATCTTCAAAGAAGTTGGCATTGAAGTCCCCACGACCTGGGCAGAGCTGGAAGACGCTTGCCAGTCGATCAAGGATTTCTACAATGGCGACGTGTATCCCTGGGGCATGGACATGACCACCGACGAAGGTCAGGCTGCCTTCTCCTACTATGCTTGGAACAACAACGGCGGTTTTGTGGACGCGGACGGCAACTGGGCGCTGAACTCTGACGCCAACGTCGAAGCCGTCAAATTTGCGGTTGGCCTTTATCAGAAGGGCTTCACCAACCCCAGCCCCGCCACGCAGACCCGTTATGATCTGCAGGATATGTTCGGCGCCGGCAAAATGGCGATGGTCGTGACCACCAACCAGCTGCCGACCTACCTGACCGAAAAGGGCTACAGCGTCAACTTCGGCACCGCGGCGCTGCCGCATAACGACGGCGCGGCTTCCGGCGCTACCGGCGTTATGGACCGCGTAATGGCCTTCAAAGACGACGCGTATGCCGACCAGGCGGGCCGCAATGCCGCGATCGGCAAGTTCCTTGAGTTCTTCTACAGCCCCGAGATGTACACCGGTTGGGTGAGCATGGAAGGCTTCCTGCCCGCCGTGTCCTCCGCGGTGTCCTATCTGGTGGAAGCGGATCCCTCCTTCAAGGCTTGGCTGGATGTACTGGACAGCTGCCAGTTCTACCCGACGGCCAAAGCGGAATGGATCGACGTGAAGCAGGGCGTGATCGACGTGGAGCAGAACGCGCTGCTGGGCGGCGATGTGAAAACGCTGCTGGACGAGCTGCAGGCGAAGGTCGCCAAATAACCGTTTGAACCGCATGGAGGGCTCGGCAGGTCCGGGCCCTCCATTTCACAATGAGGGAGGAACCGACATTGAATACGATTCTTGTGCGTCGCAAATGGGAGCCTTACCTTTGGCTGCTCCCCAGTATTTTGCTGATGACGGTTTTTGTGATTTTTCCGATCCTGATCGTATTCAAGCTTTCCTTTAGCGAAATATCCAAAGCGGGCATTGTCGGCAACTTTATCGGGTTGGGCAACTTCCGCGCGGCGGTTACCGATAAAACCTTCGGTACCGTCATGGCCAACACCCTGTACTGGGTGGTATCGGTCGTGGGCCTTTCCACGGTGTTTGGCTTCATGGTTGCCATGGTCATGAACACCCGCTTCCACGGCCGCAAAATCGCGCGTTCCATCATCATTTTCCCCTGGGCCACATCGCTGGTCATTCAGGCGTCGATCTGGAATTATATTATCAACTTCGAATACGGCAACCTTAACAACATCCTGCTGAATCTGGGCGTAATCAAGGATGCGATTAACTGGCGCGCTTCCTATCAGATTGAGTTTTTGTGGGAATGCGGCGTCGGCATTTTTGTTACGGTGCCGTTTGTCACCTTCTGCGTGCTGGCGGGCCTGCAATCCATCGACGACGCCTACTACGAGGCGGCGACGGTTGACGGCGCGGGTTTCCTGCAAAAATTCACAAAGGTCACGTTCCCGCTGGTGCGCCCGTCCCTGACGGTCAGCACGGTGCTCAATATCATCTACGTGTTTAACTCGTTCCCGATCATCTACACCATTACCAAAGGCGCGCCCGCCAATAAAACGGATACGATGGTCACCTACCTTTACATGCTCGCGTTTTACGACCAGCGAAAAGGCCCCGCGACCGCCCTGTCGGTCATCGGGTTCCTGATCCTGTGCGTCGTGGCCGGTTTATATATGATGATTTCGATGCGGAAGGATGAGCAATAATGAAAAAGATGCCTTCCGAGCAGGTCCGGAAAAACAACCTGCGGCTGCTGGGCGTTTGTCTGGCCGCCTTTGCGCTGGTGTTTGTGTTGCTTTCCCTGCCGATTTATCAGTTTACAACCAAGCTGTACACCCAAAAGTCCGGCAATACCTTTGTGGGGGACGAGCGGTATCAAAGCGCCCGCGCGGAAGTGGACGCCAAAGCGGCCGAGTTTCAGGCCAACAAAGGCTTTGGGGATGTGACGGTAACCGAAACCGTTACGGAACGCGTCAATTCCAAAGGGGCTACCACCTCCATGGTCGCCTTTCAGGTGAGCGCGAACGCAACGCGCACCGGTTGGAATTTGATTGCCTCCGGCCTGCCTTCGGGGCAGGTGTTGCTGGCGCTGAGCGTAGCGCTTGCGCTCGCGGCTTTGTTGATGCTCATCAGCCTGCCCGGCACGCTTTCGCGCAGTCCGGCGGAGCTGCTCGGCCGAACGCGCGCGCTGCGCCGGTTGGCATGCGCGCTCACGCTGATAGCCCTGTTTCTGGTGCCGGTGTTCCATTTTTACACAGTCAACCTGTTTGAACGGCAAATCATCCCGCAGCTGGCGCAGGAGCCTACCGCGAAGCTTTCCTCGCTTTTGCGCTCGGCGGACGCGCTGCTGTACGGCGGGCAGGCCGGCGATACGGTGGGCACGCTGATCGCCGGAATCACCTACCGTTCGATGATCTCCCTGTGGCTGATGATCCCGGCGGTGTTCCTTTTGCTGATCGGGCTGATTATGCTCACGCAGACGTCGCTTGCGCACACGCTGTCCCGCGGGCTTTTGTACCTGTTCGTCATCGCGGTGTGCGTGATGATCCTCTACCCGTATTACGTGATGCTGATTACGGCGTTCCGCAACAACGCGGAAACCACGGATATGTACTTTACCAACATCTTCCCCACAAGGTGGGTGTGGTCCAATATTACGGACATTATCAACCGTGGGGTGCCGCGATTCCTGCTCAACTCGCTGATGCTCTCCGCAGGCGCGACCGTGCTCGCGCTCGGCTGCGGCATCCCGGCGGCATACGCGATGGCGCGCATGAACTTCCGCGGCAAAAAAATGTTCCTCGGCTTTGTGATTATGAGCCAGATGTTCGCGCCGATCGTGCTGCTGGTGGGCATTTCTCAGCTGATGAACTTTCTGGGGCTGAACGATTCCATCCTTGGGCTGATGCTGATTAACGCGGCGTTCAATCAGGCGTTTGCCATCTGGCTGTTGCGCGGAACCTTTGTATCCATTTCGCCGGAAATGGAGCAGGCGGCGAGCATCGACGGGTGCAACACGGTCAGCGCGCTGATTCGCGTACTGCTCCCCATGGCCGCGCCGGGCATCGTGACCACGCTGATTTTTGTGTTTATCAACTCATGGAACGAGTACACCATTTCAACGGTGCTGATTTCCTCTCCGTTTAAAAAGCCGATCACCGTTGGCATCACGCAGTTCAGCTCATTTAACATGATTGAGTGGCAGTACCTGTTTGCCTCGGCGCTGGTGGCGACCATACCGGTGGTTATCATGTTCATGTTTATTGAAAAGCATCTGGTGGCGGGGCTTACGTCAGGCGGCGTGAAGGGATAACGGAAAACGGTTGAAGTCAGTCGCTCGCGTCCATCCCCCGCCGCAGCGGAGATGGGTCAAGGGCAAAGCCCTTTTGGGATGCAGGGGCGAAGCCCTATGCCGGGGTTTGGGGCAGCGCCCCATGCCGCAGCACTCATCTTCAAGCGAGCGAACAGCCCGAAGAGCTATGAGGCGAGCGGCACAGGCGCATGGGTACGATGATCAAGCGGCGCAGGATTACAACCCTGCGCCGCTTGATCGTATCCCCCAAACGTATCTGCCGTTTCGCTGAGTGTACATGACTCCGAACTTTCGGAACACAAGGGCTGGCGAAGGCTGGCATGCCGCCTCCGCTGCGGGCGGGGGTTAACCCAACAAAAACGGCGCAGGCTATCAAGCCCCGCGCCGTTTTCAATGAACTTCAGTTCAGCTTACTTGTCTTTCTTCGGGACCACTTTGCACTCAATCGAGTCGGCATTCTCGCTCATCTGCTGCTCCATCATTTCAAGCTGCTCGGACTCGTTGAACGAGCGAACCAGCTCGCTGTCGTAACTGCCCTCCGGCACGGCAAGATGTTTCTCCTTGCTGAAAACAATCTTGAGCAAAATGGGGGTAATGATGGTGGTCACAATCACGATGATGATGGTCGGGCCAAAGAACACGCTGCTCATGATGCCCATGGCGCTGCCCTTGTTGGCAACAATCAGCGCCACCTCGCCGCGCGAGATCATGCCAACGCCGATTTGCATGGATTCGCTGTTGCTGTACCGGCACAGCTTTGCGCCAAGGCCGCAGCCCACAATTTTGGTGATGATGGCGATGATCAGCAGCAGCACCGAGAACCAAATGATGTTGGCCGACATGCTCGGCAGCGTCACCGACAAGCCGATGCTGGCAAAGAAGATCGGCGAAAGCAGAATGTAAGATAGCGTTTCAAAGCGCGAGGCGATATATTTGGATTTTTGCGTGTTGCAGATAATCAGCCCCGCAAAATACGCGCCCGTGATATCCGCAACGCCGAAGAAACGTTCCGCGCAAAAGGAGAGCAACAGGCAGAACACAAAGGCGACAATCACGTACCGGCGCAAATCCCGGCCATTCTTCTGAACCGCGTAGGTAAACATTTTGTAAAACGCAAAGCCGACGCCGGCCACAAAAACGAAGAACAGAACAATCTTGAGCAGCACAATCCAGATGTTGATGCTCGCGTCCGCAAAGCTTGTGATGACCGTGAGCGCGATAATGCCCATGATATCGTCAATCAGCGCGGCGCCAAGGATCGCGCTGCCGGCGCGGGTGTCCAGCTTGCCCAGCTCCTTGAGGGTTTCCACGCTGATGCTGACGGAGGTCGCCGTGAGGATGACGCCGATAAACATGTTTTGCAGAAACACGCTGGTGTTGCCCTGTACAAGATCGCCGCGGTTGAAGAAGTATGCGACAATGAAGCCGCCCGCCAGCGGAACCAGCACGCCGATCAGCGCGATCACGAAGGACGCTTTCCCGGCCTTGCGCAGCTCGGTGATGTTCGTTTCCAGGCCGGCGTTGAACATCAGCACAATCACGCCGAGTTCCGCTACCTGTTTGATAAAATCGGTTTCATGAAGGATGTTGAGGGCGGCGGGGCCAAGCACAACGCCCGCGAGCAGCGCGCCCACCACCTGGGGCATGTGCATCCGCCGGGTAAACAGACCAAAAAGTTTTGTGCTTAAAAGGATCAGCGCGATATCCAACAGATAATGGTAAGATAACATCGTAATACTCCTATCCACTCATTTTGGCGCCGTGCGGGAAACGGGAACCTTGAACCGGTATCCGGGCACGCGCGGCGCTGCCGGGATGCCGCCTTGGATGGGGCGCGGACTGCTATCGGGCGGCTGTTGCGGCGCGGTAAAAGAAACTGCGCCGTAAAATGGCTATCCGCTGTACGTTTCGCCGCTGAGGCTCCTGCAACGCGCCGGATATGCCGGGCACGCGAGCGGGCAGGGCGGTGCAAATGGCAGGCAAGGCGCGTGGTAAAAAGCTGGAGGCCTTTTCCATAAGGGTTTCCACGCGCCGCACAGTCCGTTGAATTGTATACAATTTCAGGCCGCGCCAATTCTATCATATGCTTACCGTGGATGCAAGCGGAAAATGCGTTCTTTACAAAAGGATCATCAACACGCGGCCACTGCGGCCAGCCTGCGCACAGGCCCGAAAAAAGGAACCGACGGCGGTTGCCCGCCCGGCTCCATCCAACGAGAACCGATGAAAAACAAAACGCTTTCCAGATCGCCTGCGGACAGATGCCGGCAGGTTCCGCGCCGCCTGCAAAAGCGGCGCGGGCGGCGCGGAGCGCCTGCCGGACGAAGGTTGGCAATTTGCCCTTGCGCGGATGCCCCGCGCCATTGCGGCGGAGGCTTGCATCACACAGCGAGAGCGAATCCCGAACCCATGATTGCGCCGAGGGGGAAATCGGCTTGAAGCGACGGGCGTCGGCGGTCAGCGCGCGAGGGCGCGACCTTCCTCCACCGCCTGCTCGTTGATGGCGACCAACGCGGCTTTCTTTTCGCCCAGCCAATCGGCAAGGGTGGCGTGGATGCTTTCATCCGTGCAGGCGCCGGTGGCCTGCTGAATCGCGCCGAGCATTACCATATTGGCAACCCGATCGTTGCCAAGCTTGGCGGCCAGCTCGTTGCAGGGCACGGCCAGCACTTTGATATCATCGCGCAGGGGGACCCCTTCAATCAGGGAGGAGTTGTAAATCAGCGTGCCGCCACAGGCCATTTTGGGCATAAACTTAATCAGGCTGGGCTTGTTCATGGCAATCAGCACCGGCGGCTCGCTCACCAGCGGGCTGCCGATGGCCTCGTCGCTGATAACGACGGCGCAGTTTGCTTCGCCGCCGCGCATTTCCGGGCCGTAGCTGGGCATCCAGCTTACCTCGCGCCCTTCCATCATAGCGGCCTTGGCAATCAGCTGGCCGATCAGCAGCACGCCTTGCCCGCCGAAGCCTGCGATCAGGTATTGCTTTTCCATTATTGAGCGCCCCCTTCCGCGGCCGCGGGCTGCGCGGTAATGTCTTTATACACGCCCAGCGGATAGGTCGGGATCATGCTGTCCTGCAGCCACTTGAGCGCTTCCTGCGGGGTCTGCCCCCAGTTGGTGGGGCAGGTGGAAAGCACCTCGACCATCGTGAAGCCCTTCCCTTCCATTTGCAGCTGGAAAGCCTTCTTGATGGCGGCTTTGGCTTTTTTGATGTGGGGCACGTCGTGCACGCTCACCCGCTCAATGTAGGCGGGGCCGTTGAGCGTGGCCAGCATTTCGCTCACGCGCACCGGCCAGCCGCAGTGGTTTACGTCGCGGCCATAAGGGCTGGTGGTGGTCACCTGCCCGGGCAGGGTCGTGGGCGCCATTTGTCCGCCGGTCATGCCGTAAATGGCGTTATTCACAAAAATCGTGGTGATCTTTTCGCCGCGGGTGGCCGCGTGGATAATTTCCGCCGTGCCGATGGAGGCAAGGTCGCCGTCGCCCTGATAGGTGAACACCGCCTTGTCCGGGCACACGCGCTTGATGCCGGTGGCTACTGCAGGCGCGCGGCCGTGAGCGGCTTCCATCATATCGCAGTTGAAATAATCGTAGGCAAAAACCGCGCAGCCCACCGGCGCAACGCCGATGGCGGTTTCACCGATGGCCAGCTCGTCCAGCGCTTCGGCCACCAGGCGGTGGATAATGCCGTGCGTGCAACCGGGACAGTAATGGAACGGCTTATCGGTCAGGAGCTTCGTTTTCTGAAACACAACCGCCATCTTATTCGCCCTCCTTGCCGCTCGGGTCCGAGGGCTTTTCGTCCTTGGCCTTCTGCTGGGCTTCGATATCCTTCAAATCCTTCTGGACGCTCTCAAACGCCTTGCCAATGGCGCCCAGAATCCCAGTCATGCCCTTGGTTACGGTTTCGGCGGTTCGGGTGGCAAAATCGCTGACCTGTTTGCCCACATCCTGCGCCTTTTGCTGAAACTCCGGGCTGTTGACCGCGTCGCTCACCTTTTGGCCGGCTTCGTCCAGCTTTTGGCCCACGGTCTCGGCTGCGCTATCGATCCGCTCCGCGGCTTCCTGCGCCTTCTGCTTCAGTTCCGGGCTATTGAGCGCTTCGTTCACCTTTTGGCCGGCTTCTTCCAGCTTTTGGCCCACGGTATCGGCGGCTGCGGTCACCTTGTCAGCGGCTTCCTGCGCTTTGTCCTTCACGTCGGGGCTGGTCATCGCTTCATGCGCCTTCTTTCCGGCTTCGTCCAGCTTGCGCCCCACGGTGTCGGCAATTTCGCCAAGCTTCTTGGCGGCTTCGTCCATGGCTTTGCCAAAGTCGAACACGCAGGACTCGTCATGTAAGGGAGCCACCCCCGCCAGCTTTTCAATCTGCGATACCATTTCCGCCACGGTGGGCACCATGCCGCCCGTGTGGCCGTAGAAGTGTACGGGACGCTCGCCGTTGACGGCCAGGCGCACGTCGTCCACCATCTGGCCCATGCTCATTTCCAGCACAAGATAGTTCTTGGCGGTTGCCAGCGTTTTGCGGATGGCTGCTTCCGGGAAAGGCCAGAGGGTGATGGGGCGGAGCAGACCCACCTTGATGCCCCGTTCGCGGCATTTGCGCATGGCGCTGCGCGCGATCCGGCTGGTGGTGCCATATGCAACCAGAACAATCTCCGCGTCGGCCAGCTGCTCTTCCTGCCAACGGCACTCGTTTTTCGCAATCAGGTCATATTTGGCCTGCAAATGCAGGTTATGGGTTTCCAGCACCTGCGGATCGATAAACAGGCTGTTGATAATGGCGCGGGGGCTGTCCTCCGTGGGGATGTGGCCATCCGCCGCCCAATTCTTTTCTTTTAAGTCCGCAGCTGGCGCACGGTGAGCCGCCTCGTCCATATCCACCGGTTCCATCATCTGGCCGATGAGGCCGTCGCCCAGCACAATCACGGGGTTGCGGTACCGGTCGGCAATGTCGAAAGCTTCCTGCGTCAGGTTCACAGCTTCCTGCACGCTGCCGGGAGCCAGCACGCACATGCGGTAATCCCCATGGCCGCCGCCCCGGGTGGACTGATAGTAATCGCTCTGCGCCGGCTGAATGGAGCCGAGGCCGGGGCCGCCGCGAACCATGTTCACAATTACGCAGGGCACTTCCGCGCCCACGATGTAGCTGATGCCCTCCTGCTTTAAGCTGATCCCGGGGCTGGAGGAACTGGTCATCACGCGCGCGCCCGAGCCGCCCGCGCCATAAACCATATTGATGGCGGCTACCTCGCTTTCCGCCTGTAGGAAGCACCCGCCCTCCTGCGGCAACCGCTTGCTCATGTACTCCGGGATCTGGTTCTGCGGCGTGATGGGATAGCCGAAAAAGAAGCGGCATCCCGCCTGAATGGCGGCTTCGGCAATCGCCTCGTTGCCTTTCATGAGTTTTTTCATGAGGTCATTCCCTTCTGGCCGGTTGGGGCCGGTCGTTATCCCAATTTCGCGCCGGATGGTTGCTCAGGCCCGGGCAGGCCTCGGAACCGCCGCGCGCGAAACGGTTATTTCTCTACCGTGATGGCCACATCCGGGCACATGGTGGCGCAAAACGCGCAGCCGATGCACGCTTCCATGTTGATGCAGTGGGCGGTGTGGTACCCTTTTTTATTGATGTGGGACGTATCCAACGCCATGATCTTTTTGGGGCACGCGTCTACGCATAGTCCGCAGCCTTTGCAAACATCCTCGTTTACGGTAACTGTTGCCATGGTTCAGCCTCCTTTTCCGTACGCGGTTTACCCTGCCGTAAACCCACGTGACTTACCCTTAATCATAAGCGATGGGGGGAGGGTTGTCAATGCCGGGTTGGCGGCGGATCGCTTCCAAAGTGCCGGAACCGCTTGGGTTTGGGCTGCATTCGCCGATGTTTTCTTTTTGCACAAACAGCGCGGGAGGCGTTTGCACCCGCACGCCCTCAGCGATTGCCCCCGCGGCGGCCTGTCGATGCGGCGGGAAGGGAGGGCGCATCCGACCCTGCAACGATAAAGCATTCCCGGCCATGTGAAAGAACACGGCAAGCGATCGCAGAGCGAACCGCCAGGCATTGTGGAATGTACAATCTCGGCTTCCCATGCTATAATGAGCGCAACAGATCGTTATGCAACCGATCGGCAAGAGGAGGGCGCGCTATGGACAACCGGGAGGATCGGCACGGGCAAACACAGGCGTGGAACCACGTCAATACAAGCGGGCAACCCACGTTGCGTCCGCTTTCCGCCGCCGGCCTGAAGCCGCTCTCGCCGCTTGCCGCCATGCCACCCGCGCGAACCCAAAGCGCTCACGATTTGCCTGCGACCCCGCCGACCGGGCGGCAGCCGAACGCTGATCCGCAGGCGCAACCGCCGGCCGTAAGCGGCATGCAACCCCAAAGAGCGGATCGCTCGCCAGCCGGTTACCCGCAGGCACAGGGCTATCCACAGGCGCAAGGTTACCCACAGGCGCAAAGCATACCGCCCGCGCAGAATATTCCGCAAGCTCAGGGATATTCACAAATGCAAAACGTTCCGCAGGCGCAGGGGTACCCGATGCCCGCGTGGCAACCCGGCGCGCCGTCGCAGACGCGGCGCGAAGCCGTGGGCGAACAGCAGCCCCCCCGGCCTGTTCCATTCCCGCAAACTCAGGGCGGTATGCCAGGGCAGGGTTATCCGCAACCGCAAAGCTACGCTCACCCGCAGGGGAGCGCACCCTATCAGAATGAGCCGGTTCCCGCGTGGCAACCCGGCGCGCCGGCACAGGCGTACCGGCCAGCAACCGGCAATATGCAAACGCCCATGCCGGCCGGTTACCCCCAGCCGCAGGGCGGCTTGCCGGGGCAGGGTTATCCGCAGGGGCAACCAACCGGGCCGGTGTCCCGGCAACCCTCTGCCGGGCTACAGCCGCCCAACCCGACCGGCAGGCCGGAAGGCTACGCTCGGCCGGGATATCCTCCTCAGGGGCAGGGAGGATCTGGCCTCCGGAGCGAATCGCAACCCCAACGCTATCCAACCCCAGCGTGGCAGCCGTCGGAACCGGCACAGGCAGGTTCACCGGCGGATTTTGAGGCAAACCCGGAAGCGACTCCCCATCGCAGGGTGTGGACCCAGACCCGGCAACAGGCAAGCCCGCAGGCTCAGCCTGCGCCCAGCACGTCGGCTGGTATGCCCGTGCCGGCAGCAGGAGCGCCGCCCGTTGCCTGGCCGCAAACGCCGACCCTGGTGCGGCGGACTTCCGGCTGGCCGGGGGCGGATGCCGCCGGTGAGGCGCAGGCGCGCGCGGCGACAGCCGTTCCGGAAACGGAACTGCCCTTAGGCAACGATTCGGTGCGCCGTAGGCGCATTCTGTCCCATCTGGACCGCCCAACCGAGGCGGACATGCAGGATGCCGGAACGATCGCCGAGGTTTCGGAAGTTGCGCCAGCCTATCCTCAGACGATTGCGCCTGTGGAAAGCGCAGAGTATCTCCGTGATTCTTCCGCGTCCGTGAACCGCCCGTATCGATCCGATGGGGTCAATCAGCCCGCGCATGAAACGGCGCAGTACTACGGCAACGAGCCAGCGCTGCCGACGGCTGCCGCGGAGCCTGCGCAATCCGCAACGGAACCGGCCGCGCCGGACCTGCTGGACGATGACAGCGGCCGCTTTGAAGCCGTTAGCAGCGCCAAATTGGCCGAGCCGGTGCCGGTGCCTACTTTTGGGGCTACGCAACCGGGCAAAGCCCATGCCCCTAAAAAACGCAGGCATATCCTGCGCAACACGCTGTTTGTGCTGCTCGCGCTTGGCGCGGTCGCTTTTGCCCTGTACCAGAGCGGGCTTGGGGCGCGGCTGTGGCAAAGCGTATTCCCCACTTCGGCAAACAGTGGGGTGCCTTCCGTATTTGGGCAATCGCCCGCCGGGAAGGAAGGCGTTGCCGCCACCATCGCGCCCGCCACGGAGGTTGGCACGCCGGAACTGCGTAGCGCCTCGGTCGATCCGGCACAGGCGAAAGCGCCGGCTCAGTTGGTGTTTAAGCTGGAAACCAATACGGCAACGTCGGCAATCCTCCTGTTAACGGAGCAGAACACCACCCTGCACACCACGGCATACGGCACCCCCCGGGGGGACGGTTTGCTCTGGCAGGTAACAGCCGATATGCAGGAGCCGTATTCCGGTAAAGTGCGCATTTTTTTGCGGGACGAAGCGGGCGCGTGGAGCGAAAGCGCGACAACCTGCGCAGTGGATGTTCAGTAACGGCAGAATTGCTGAATAAACCCTCGCCACAGCGAAAACGGGCCAAGGGCAAAGCTCTTGGGGGTGCAGGGGCGATTCCCCTTGCCCGCCGGAGGCCTTATGGCGCGACACATCCAACAGAAGCGCCATGAGCGCCAAAGGCAGAATGCGGTGCGGCTATGGACTCAATTCGCTTGGTCAACGGTCTGAACCCGCAGGGCGATGAGGCGAGTAAAAAAGCGGATTGTAAAACTTCATACAAGGCTCCCTCCGCCATCTATACAGTGGGGGGGCTTTGCATTTTCTCATTTTCAGGGGTTCAATTCTGAGAAAATAATCCAAAGAATGCACAATATGGACGATAAACAAGCCATATTATCCGTTTTTGAACTTTCTAAGCAACGGTTTGCAGGCATTCGCCGGTAAAAATCCAGCGCGGAGGCCGGTTTTCTCACCCGATTCTAATGTTGCTTTCAGCCGCTCCTCAGCGGCTTTCAAGCGGTTTATTCTTTTCAGTAAATCCAGATTATGCTATAATACCAAGTGTTGTGAGCCTGTGAAAACATACGCTCGCGCCACATGGAAGGGATTGAGGGGGACACATGAGCAAACAGAGCAATAAGCCCAAAAAAACGAAGGGGCTGGGTTCGGGAATCATCGCCTTTGGCGTCATGTTTGCGATATATTCTGTGCTGTTTCATCCGTATAGCCTTGGCAGGCTTTTACTGGGGCTGATTCTGGCCGGGCTGGTGGGCACGATCATCCGCATCATGGGCTCGGGCTTGGATTTGACCACCCATAACAAGCAGGACGCGGAACCGGAAAGCCTGCAGAAGGTGGCGCAGGATACCGGCAACCCGGAAGTGGACGCGCTTTTGCAAAAAGGCCGCGAAATGATCGCGCAAATCCGGGAGGAACGGAAAAATATCAAGGACGCGGGCCTTGTGGATAAGCTTGTGCAGCTGGAAAACCAGTGCGGCGAAATTTTCCGCACCGTGTACGACAAACCGGCCAAGGCCTCGCAAATCCGCAAGTTTATGGATTACTACCTGCCCACGACGCTTAAAATGGTCAAAGCCTACCGCACGCTTGGGGAGCGAAACCTGAACGGCACGGAATCCGCCGACGCGCGCAAGCGTATCGACGACGCGATGGGCATTGTGCTCAAGGGCTGCCAGAAGCTGCTGGATAACCTTTACCGTGACGATGTGCTCGACATCACCACCGATATCGATGTGCTGGAGCAGATGCTGAAACGGGATGGTCTCACCGAAAGCGACCTTCAGCGCGCGGCAGAACAGGCCCGTCAGGCGGCGGCGCTGGACGCGCAGGTGGCACGCCAACCCGCGCAGGCCACAGCCCAGCCGCAAACGACCGCGCAGACCGTAGCTCAAACGCAAACCGCAGCGCAAGCCGCGCCGGCACAGACAGCCCCGCAACCGCAGGCAACGGTGCAGCAACCGTACGATCCTTCCCAGTGGCACGCCGGCAAAACGACCGACGTGGCCGATCAGGTGAAAAGCGCACTGGAACAGGCGCAAGCTCACGCGCCTCAGGCGCCTGTGCTGCACATGGGCGGGCAGGCCATGGCGCAAGCCCCCGAACAGCAACAGTAGCCCCCGGGCGGCCGTCGCGCAAACCTGCCCGATTCCAACGGTTAACCGCAATAGATCAGCAAATGAATGAGGATTGAGGAGGGCATACCACCATGACCGAACAGAACCAAACCCCCGAAACCGCCACGGCAACCGCCGCCGTGCCCGTACTGACGCTTGATACCGATTCCATGGCCAAGGATAAGGCGGATATGGACGAAGCCGTCGCCGCCCTTGAAAAAGCCGGCGTCAACCCCAACGCGGGCGACGCCGCCAAAGCCGTAGAGGCGACCCTGGCCGATATGGACACCTCCATGCTCTCCGATGCCGAAAAAAAGAGCATCGATGACTTCGTCGGCAAAATCGACATTCAAAATCCGGATCACGTGCTGCTGTTTGGCGCGGACGCGCAAAAGAAAGTCGCGGATTTCAGCGACAGCGCGCTGGCGACCGTGCGCACCGATCAGACCGGCGAAGTGGGCAATATGCTGGTCAAGCTGGTCAGCGAAATCAAGGGGTTTGGTTCCGAAGCGGATAAACCCTCCGGCATCAAAGGCATTTTCTGGAACGCCCAAAAGGCGATTGAGGAAATGAAAAGCAAGTACGATAAGGTTGAAGTGAACGTGGACAACATCTCCACCTCGCTTGAAAACTATCAGGTTCAGCTGCTCAAGGACGTGAGCATGTTTAACCACCTGTACGATATGAACACCCAGTACTTCAAGGAACTGACGATGTACATTATCGCCGGCGGCAAGAAGCTGGATGAGGTTCGCTCCACCACGTTACAGGAGCTGAAAACCAAGGCGCAGCAAAGCGGCGACGCGATGGACGCCCAGCGCGCCAACGACTTGGCCGCCGCCTGCGACCGGTTTGAGAAAAAGCTGTACGACTTAAAGCTGACCCGCACCGTAGCGCTGCAAATGGCGCCGCAGATCCGGCTGCTGCAAAGCAACGACAGCCTGCTGGTGGAGCGGATTCAGAGCACGCTTTCCAACACCCTGCCGCTGTGGAAGAGCCAGATCGTGATCGCGCTTGGCATGCAGCGCAGCCAGGACGCCCTGCGCGCACAGACCGCCGTGACCGACATGACCAACGAGTTGCTCAAGAAGAATGCTGAGAAGCTCAAGATGGGCACCATCGAAACTGCCCGCGAGGCCGAGCGCGGCATCATCGACATCGAAACCCTGACGCAGACCAACCAGAGCCTGATCGACACCATCACCGAGGTGATGAAGATTCAGGACGATGGCCGCACCAAGCGGGTCGAAGCCGAAAAGCAACTGGTGGTCATGGAAACTCAGCTCAAGCAAAAGCTGCTGGAACTGCGCCATTAAAACCGAATCTCAACAGACTGGCATGCTCCCGTCTGCGCGGGAGCATGTTTTTCTTACCCTGCCGGATAGAAAGGAACCGCTATGAAACCCAAACTGACCATCGGGTTATCCATCCTGATTTCCCTGCTGCTTTTAGCGTTTGGGCTGGTGTATGGCAGCGTGAGCGGTTATGCGGACGAGCGCGCGCATGTGAATGCGCTGCTGGAGGGGGAAAGCGGACTGCTGACGGTGATCAATTACCGCGCGTCCGATGCGCTCAACCTTTGCGTGGTCGCGGACAGGCACATCGCCGGGGACACGGATGTGGCATCCCTGCGCGCCGCCGCCAAGGCGCTTCGGGAAACCGAGCCGTCGCTGGCTGCCGAAAAAGTCAAGGACGATGCGTTGACCTCCGCGTTCGGGGCGGTTGCGGCCAAACTGCAAGCTTCGCAAAGCTTTGCGCAAAGCGCGCGGGATCGGCAATACCTGGAAATGCTCTCGGCTGATTTTGCCCAATACGCCCAAAACGCGATTTACGCCACCTACAATAAAGCCGCGACGGATTATAACCAAAAGCTGACCGTGCCGGTGCTGGGGGATTTGGCGCGTTTCTTTGGGGTTAAACCCTGCGAACTGTTCCGCTGACGCAAGCGGTTGCCTTTTCTGAAACCGGCTGGCCGCGTTTTGCGGTTTGATAAGGAGAACTATGAAAAGCACTTTTTGGAAAGCGATTGCCACCGTAGCGCTTGCGCTCGCGCTGCTGTTTTCCGCCACAGCCCTTGGCGAGGCGCGTTACCCGACCCTTGGCGGCACAGTGACCGACGACGCCAACGTGCTAAGCCAGAGCGTCGCGGCCGATATCGCCGCCTATGCTGAAAAGCTGGAAAGCAGCGCGGATATCAAGCTGCATGTGGCCATTGTGCAGTTTTTGGATGGGGAAGCCGCGCAAACCTATGCGGACACGCTGTTTACCCGGTGGGAGCTGGGCGAGAACGATCTGCTGTTGCTGGGCGCGGCCGCGGAGGACACGTTCGCAGTTGCGACAGGCTCCGGCGTAAAAGCCAAGCTGAGCGATGCCAGCCTGAAAAACCTGCTGTATGGCAGCGGCTTTTCGGACGCGTTCAAAACGCAGCAGTACGATCAGGCGTTTGGCTCGCTGTTTGTGGCGCTGAATGATCTGGTCGCCAAGCAAACCGGGAAAACGATCGCGCTGGATCAGCTTTTTCAGGCTTACCAATCCGGCACGCAGAGCGCGTCCGGGCAGAACACATTGCAAAATACGCTGAACGCCGTTGTGGATACCTCCTCCCAGCTATGGGCCAACACGATTGATTCCATCAGCAACAGCGTGCAAAACTATCAGGATTACCATCAACAGCGCGATGACAGCGGCAGCGGGCTCACCCCCGGCGGGTGGATTGTGCTGGCGGTGATCGTGCTCATCATCTTTGGGCAAAGCGCGCCGGGCCGACGCGCGCGCCGAAGCGGCTGCGGTTGCTCCCCTATTGGCTGGGTTCTGGGCGGGTTAGGGCTTGGCGCGCTGTGGAACCGTTCGCGCGGGGAGGATTATCACCGCGGACCGGGCGGGTTTGGCCGCCCGCGCCGGTGGTAACGCAGGCCGCGCCCTGCACACCGTATCAGAAATACAGGTTTAACACAGGGGCATAAAGGATGGCGCAGGCGCGAAAACCTGCGCCATTCCGTTTGTCAAAAAAGAGTGTGTCAAGCGATGATAACTCTTGTCAGGTTCCAAGGGGGTAACCCGCCGGGGTTTGAGGTGGAACCCCAAGCCTTGTTTCACAACGCATTTCATACATAAGCGAGCGAATAGCCCGCAGGGCTAAGAAGCGAGCGGCGCTTACAGCGGTATGGGCTTCAGGCAGGCTGGATGGCGCGTGCGCGAAAGCCTGCGCAATCCTTGGCCAAGAGAGGGTTGTGACATTCCAAACGACCGTTTTTTCGGAGAAAGGCATTCTCCTTCTTAAACCCAAAGCTTGTGAAAAACTTTCCGCAAACAACTGACGAACACGCGGATTGTGTGTATAATAAGAACGCTTGCGTAAAGCGGATTCGCGATATTCACCGAAGCGCCCAACTCCACGGGGCCAAGCGCCGGGAAAACGCGGCTCGCGCAAACGCGACGCGCTGGGGACGTTGGAGCCGCTTTGGCGGATCGGCACCCCAAGCGGAGCCCACGCGACGGAAGGGCGGCGCGCTGGTTCCGGGAAATTTTACGGGCAGGGAAGGCCAAAGAAGCCGCGACCGTCGCGGCCAATACAGGGAAAGCTCCGCGCACATATGCGCGCGGGGCTGGCTCTATGCGGGGGTGCGGAGTTTTGGACTACCGCAGGGGTTTCAAACACGGTTTGCCGATTGCGCTGGGGTATATCAGCGTATCGTTCGCGTTTGGCATACAGGCAAGCGCGGCTGGGCTGTACCCTTGGCAGGCGTTGCTGATTTCCATGCTCAATGTGACCAGCGCCGGGCAAATGGCCGGGCTGCAATTGATGGTTGCCGGAGCGGGTCTGCCGGAAATGGCGCTGACCCAGCTGACGATTAACCTCCGGTATGGGCTGATGAGCCTTGCCCTGAGCCAGAAGCTGGACGGAAGCATGACGCTGCCCCACAGGCTGGCCATCAGCTTTTGCAACACCGATGAGGTGTTCATTCTCGCGGCGGCCCAGCCCGGCAAAGTGGGCCGCGCGTATCTGTATGGGCTGACCAACGGCCCCTACCTTGGATGGGCACTGGGAACGTTCGCGGGCGCGGTTGCGGGCAATTTGCTGCCTGTTTCGGTCACAGCCCCGCTTGGGCTTGCGATTTACGGGATGTTTTTGGCGATTTTGCTGCCACCGTTCCGCCACTGCCGGGAAATCCGTTTTGTGGTGCTGGTAGCGGTTGCATTGAGTTGCCTGTTTACGTATCTGCCGGTTTGTAAGCCGCTTACAGGCGGGTTTCGGATCATTCTGTGCGCCGTGGGGGCTTCCGCGCTGGGCGCGTGGCTGTTTCCCGAGCCTGCCGCCACAGAAGCGCCCACGCCCTGCGATGGGGATGGGTTAACAGAGCAGGACCGGATCAACCGGGAGGTGCGGTTATGAATAACACCGCATTTTTCCCCTATCTTTTAACGATGGCGTTGGTTACCTACCTGATTCGGATGCTGCCGTTGGCGGCGATTCGACGCCGCATTCAAAGCCGCTTTCTGCAAGCCTTTCTGCGTTATGTGCCCTATGCTGTGCTGGGCGCGATGACGTTTCCGGCTGTGTTTTCGGCCACGGGAAATATGGCGACGTCGCTTTGCGGCCTTGCCATAGGGGTTTTGTTGGGTTTTATGGAAAAAGGGCTGTTAACCGTCGCGCTTTCTGCGTGTGCGGCGGCATACCTTGCGGGGTTTATATTTTAAGGGGAATTGATTAGTAAATTTTCCCCCCGCCGCAGCGGAGCAGGGTCAAGGGCGACAGCCCTTGTCAGGGTGCAGGGGCGAAGCCCCTGCCGGGGTTTGGGGCAGAACCCCAAAGCCTGACGCCGCAGCCAGCAAACCCAAGCGAGCGAACAGCCCGCAGGGCTATGAGGCGAGCGGGACAGCAGATTGTGGCGTTACAAAATAAACCGTCCCCCCACCCCCGCCGCAGCGGAGCCGGGTCAAGGACGTCAGCCCTTGTCAGGGTGCAGGGGCGAAGCCCCTGCCGGGGTTTGGGGCGGAACCCCAAAGCCTGCGTCGCAGTCAGTATACCCAAGCGAGCGAACAGCCCGCAGGGCTATGAGGCGAGCGGGACAGCAGATTGTGGCGTTACAAAATAAACCGTCCCCCCCACCCCCGCCGCAGCGGAGCCGGGTCAAGGGCGACAGCCCTTGTCAGGGTGCAGGGGCGAGGCCCCTGCCGGGGTTTGGGGCGGAACCCCAAAGCCTGCGTCGCAGTCAGTATACCCAAGCGAGCGAACAGCCCGCAGGGCTATGAGGCGAGCGGAACAGCAGATTGTGGATTTACAAAATAAACCGTCCCCCTACCCCCGCCGCAGCGAAACCGGGTCAAGGGCGAAGCCCTTGTCGGGGCGTGCACTGCCCCAGGATAAACAGACAGACAGAAAAACCCCCTGGCGTAAAA
>DAOPZY010000001.1:0-249168 GCA_035353615.1 Candidatus Limiplasma sp. | reverse complement strand
AGGTGCCGACACCATGACCACACCAACCAGCACAACCACCGCGACCAGCACCAACCCCAACACTATTAAATACGGCGACAGCGGCGACCGCGTAACCAAGTTGCAAACCGCGCTTGTTAAACTGGGGTACAGCACCAACGGAATCGACGGCCAGTTTGGCGCGGGCACGCAAAAAGCTGTGATCGCGTTCCAAAAAGCAAACAGCCTTACGGCGGATGGCCTTGCCGGCACCAAAACGCAGGAAATTCTATACGAAAAGGCGGATAGCGCTTCCGATTCTTCCGGGAGCTCCTCCTCGTCGGACAGCTCATCCGGCTCGGACAGCTCCTCCGGTTCTTCCGGCTCATCCAGCTCGTCCGGGTTTACACGCACGCTGCGCAAGGGGTATACGGGCAGCGATGTGACCAGCGTGCAAACCCAGCTTACGACGCTGGGCTACTACACCAAGACCGTGGACGGCGTTTACGGCGCGGGCACCATGGCTTCCGTTTCCGCTTTCCAGAAAAAGAATAACCTCTCGGTGGACGGGCTGGTCGGCTCTAAAACGTACGCCAAGATTTTTTCTTCCAGCGCGGTTTCCAACACGAGCGCCGACAGTTCTTCCTCCGGCTCAGACACATCGGGCGGCTCATCCGATTCCGGCAGTTCCGACAGTTCCTCGTCGTCGGGCACATACACGTCGCTTTCCTATGGGGCAAACGGCACGGCGGTCACCAATTTGCAAAAGGCGCTCAAAGCGCTGGGGTATAATGTAGTGGTGGACGGGGACTACGGCGCGCTGACCCAATCGGCGATCACCGCCTTCCAGAAGCTCAACGGCCTCACCGTGGACGGCACAGCCGGCGCCCTCACGCAGGAAAAGCTGTACAGCAGCTCCGCAGTCAAGTACGACAGCTCCGCCGATACCAACACCATCATCACGGATGATACCGGCAAGGCGACCGGCCCCAAAACGAGCGAAGTCAAGTGCCTGTACTGGTTCACGCAGGTGAAACCCTATATTAAGGCTGGGCAGAAGATCACGATTTTTGACCCCGCAACCAATCTGGAGTGGACGCTGCGGCTGTATAGCCTTGGCCACCACGCGGACAGCGAGCCGCTGACGGCGACCGATACCGCGATAATGTACAAGGCGTTTGGCTATACCAACACGTGGACGCCCAAACCGGTTTACGTGCAGTTGCCCAGCGGTACTTGGACGCTCGCGACCATGCACAACGTTCCCCACCTGACCGGCTCCATCAAGGACAATAACTTTGACGGGCACCTGTGCGTGCATTTCCTGCGCACGCTGGAGGAATGCGCCGCCAACGATCCGGATTACGGCATCACCCACCAAAACGCCATCCGTAAAAAATGGAAAGCCATGACGGGCGAGGATATTCCGGACTAAGACCACAGCTTTTTCCGACGCGGATAACCGCTTGGGAGAAAAGCGGGCAGCAGGATTGCGCCTCGCCTGCCGAAGCATCGACCTTTAACCGGGGTTACGCCGCGCGGGTGGCTTCGACGCGCGCGGCTCCGCCCTGCCCGGCGCGGTTTAACCATGAAAGGCCAGCGGCAGTTCCGCCCAACCGGCTTATCCGGACTTGATGGGCGCCAGAACGGCGGTGGGCTGCCTTTTCAACTGACCTGCGCGGAGATGTGCGAAGCGGTTTCGAAAAAGAACGCTCGGGCAATGTGTTCCCGGGCGTTCTTTGGATTTCACGCGAACCGCCGCCGGGAAACGCGCCGGAGCCCCGTCAGGCTTGCGGAATGTCCGCCGGGTTTTCGGGAGCGATTTTACCCACGCCCTGCAACACATACATGGGCCGGTAGGGGAATTTGCGCATTTCGTGCTCGGTGGTAACGCCGCTTAAAACCAGCACGGTGTCGATGCCGCTTTCCACGCCGGCGACAATGTCGGTATCCATCCGGTCGCCGATGATCGCTGCTTCCTCCGCGTTAACGCCCAGGATGCGAAGCCCGTGGGCCATCATCAGCGGGTTGGGCTTGCCAAGGTAATAGGCCGTGCGGCCCGTCGCCAGCTCAATGGGGGCCATCAGCGCCTTGCACGCGGGCGCGATGCCGCCCTCGATGGGGCCGGTCAGGTCCGGATTGGTGCCAATCAGCTTTGCGCCGGCTCGCACCAGCGCCACCGCGTGCTCGATGCGGTCAAAGGTGTAGGAACGGGTTTCCCCCAGCACAACATAATCGGGGTTGACCTCGTTCATGGTGAAACCAGCGTCATACAGCGCGCCCACAAGGCCGGGCTCGCCAATCACGTACACGCTGCCGCGGGGGCTTTGCTGCTTGAGGAAAGCCGCGGTGGAAAGCGCGCTGGTGTAAAAATGGCTCTCGTCCACATCCAGCCCCAGACGGGCCAGCTTCTGCTGCAGCTCGCGCGGCGCGCGTTCGCTGCTGTTGGTTAAAAACAGAAACGCCTTGTTCTCTCTTTTCAGCCACTCCACAAACTCCGTTACGCCGGGCAAGAGCATGTTGCCGTGGTAGATCACGCCGTCCATATCGATGATGAAGCCCTTTTTGGACCGCAAGGATTCCATGCTGTACGTTTTTGCTTCCTGCATTGTATCACCTTTCTCACGTTTGCGCGAGGTCGCCGCCGGCGGGGACGCGCCCGGCCGTACGGGCGCGGCGGCTTGCGGCTGACCGCGCCAAGTTCATTATAACACGGCTGGCGCGGCCCGGACAATGGCAACCGGATCGGAACGTCAAATTCCTTCCAGAACGTCCATTACAGGCTTTTTGTGGGCGAAATTTCTTTATCGGCACGGAAGGTTGCCTCTTTCCAATTGAAACGCAATCTGTTATAATCAAAACGAAGTTCGTTGTGCAGTGATGCACCGAAAATTGCAAGGAGGAGACCAAGAATGAAAAAGGTTATTGCTATCCTTTTGACACTGGCGCTCGTTGTGGCGATGGGCGTATCCGCCCTGGCCGAGGGGACGTACGAAATCGCGATGGTTACCGACGTTGGCAACATTGACGATCACAGCTTCAACCAGGCTACCTGGGAAGGCGTGAAAGCCTACGCGGAAGCGAACGGCATCACGTATAACTACTACCGTCCCTCTGAGGACAGCAACGAAGCCCGCGTGGAAAGCATGAAGGCCGCTATTGAAAAGGGCGCCAAGGCTGTTGTGACCCCTGGCTACCTGTTTGCCGACAGCGTTGCCGAGGTTTCCGCCGCTTACCCCGATGTGTCCTTCCTGCTGGTGGACACGGCACCCAGCGGCACGCCGCTGCCCAACACCTATTCCATCTCCTACAAAGAAGAGCAGAGCGGCTACTTCGCGGGCTATGCGGCCGTGAAGGATGGCTATAAGAAGCTCGGCTTCCTGGGCGGCATGGCGGTTCCCGCTGTGGTCCGTTACGGCTACGGCTTTGTGCAGGGCGCGGACGCGGCTGCCAAAGAACTGGGCCTGACCGATGTTGAGATCAAGTATTGGTACTGCGGCGGCTTCGGCCCCACGGACGATATCAAGATCAAGATGGACGGCTGGTACACCGAAGGCGTCGAAGTGGTATTCGCCTGCGGCGGCAAAATCTACCAGAGCGCGATCGCGGCCGCTGAAGCCGCCAACGGCAAGGTTATCGGCGTGGACGTTGACCAGGCTTACGACAGCGACCTGATCATCACCTCCGCTATGAAAGACCTGAAGAACTCCATCGTGTTGGCGCTGACCGATCTGTACGCCAACGGCGGCACTTGGGGCGACAAGGGCGGCACAACCGTGACGCTTGGCGCTGCCGAGGATTGCACCGGTCTGCCCACCGCCGAAGGTTCCTGGCGTTTCAAGACCTTCACCGTGGATGAATACAACGCGCTGTACGCGAAGGTTAAGAGCGGCGAAGTGGTTGTGAACAACAGCACCGACGCGGCCCCGACCGTCACCAACGTAACCGTGGATTATCAGGAGTAAAGTGGTTCGGGTCAGGTCGGGCGTAAGCCCGGCCTGACCTGATCGCCGTATCGCGCAAGCGGGCGGCAGGCTGGCGGCTTGAGTCGCCACAGTGATGTGGCGGCGTCGGAGGAAGCGGTAAACACGCAGAATCCGCCTTGCTATCCATCGCTGCGACGCGGGCGCTGGGAGAGGCTAGGCGTATGCTTAGTCTTTTTCATTTTCACGTACCGGGTTGAGATATCAACGCTGGCGCAACCAACGGTTGGCAGCGTTTGTATGTGAACCCAGTATCAATACGAAGGGATGAAGGGATAACTCATGAGCGAATTTGTGATCGAGATGCTCAACATCACGAAAAAGTTCCCGGGCATCATAGCCAACGACGACGTTACCCTACAGCTGAAAAAGGGCGAAATCCACGCGTTGCTTGGCGAAAACGGCGCCGGAAAGTCAACGCTGATGAGCGTGCTGTTCGGCCTGTATAAGCCGGAGGGCGGCGTGATTAAAAAGGATGGGCAGGTTGTGCAGATCAACGACCCCAACGACGCCAACCGCCTCAACATCGGGATGGTCCACCAGCATTTTAAGCTGGTGGAGGTGTTTACGGTGCTGGATAATATCATCCTGGGCGCGGAAGAAACCAAACACGGCTTTTTACAAAAGAAAGAGGCCCGCGCCAAGGTGATGCAGCTGAGCGAAAAATACGGCCTGCAAGTGGACCCGGACGCGCTGATTGAAGAAATCGGCGTAGGCATGCAGCAGCGTGTGGAAATCCTCAAGATGCTGTTCCGTGAAAACGACATCCTGATTTTTGACGAGCCGACCGCTGTGCTCACGCCGCAGGAAATTTCCGAGCTGATGCAGATTATGCGCAATTTCGCGCAAGAAGGCAAGAGCATCCTCTTTATTACCCACAAGCTGAATGAGATTATGGCGGTCGCCGACCGCGTAACCGTGCTGCGCAAAGGGAAAGGGATCGGAACTGTCAACGTGGCCGATACCACGGTGGATGAACTGGCGGAAATGATGGTTGGCCGCAAGATCAACTTTACGCTGGATAAAGCGCCGGCCACGCCCGGGGATCCGGCGCTTACGGTGCAGAATTTGGTGGTTGGGGATAAGCACCACGCCAAAAAGAAGGTCAACAACGTTTCCTTCACGGTGCATAAAGGCGAAATCGTCGGGATCGCAGGCATTGACGGCAACGGCCAGAGCGATCTGGTGTATGCGCTCACCGGACTGATGAAACCCGAAAGCGGCGCCATCTACATTGGCGATCACGACATTACGCATATGGACGTGCGCGGCCGTAACGATCTGGGGCTGGCCCATATTCCGGAGGACCGGCACAAGTACGGACTGGTGCTGGACTATACCTTAGCGGAAAACCTCATCCTTAAAAACTACTACACCCCGTCCTTTCAGCACGCCGGCTTTTTGCGGTTTGATGAAATGTACCGCTACTGCGACGATTTGTCCAAACGCTTTGATATCCGCTCCAGCCAAGGCTCCGCAACCATTGTGCGCAGCATGAGCGGCGGTAACCAGCAAAAGGCGATTGTCGCGCGCGAACTGAGCCTGCAACCGGATGTGATTATCGCCATGCAGCCGACGCGCGGCCTGGATGTGGGCGCGATTGAATACATTCATAAGCAGATTCTCGCCGCGAGGGACGATCAGAAAGCGGTGCTGCTGGTTTCGCTGGAGCTGGACGAGGTCATGAGCGTCAGCGACCGGATTTTGGTGATGTTTGAGGGCGAAATTGTGGCGGAGATTGACGCGAAATCCGCAACGGCTCAGGAATTGGGCCTGTACATGTCCGGCGCGAACCGGCAAAGCCGGATGGAGGTGGAACAGCAATGAAACACAAGTATCATAAAGGGTTGATTAACGGGATGGCCTCACTGATCTCCATTGTGATGGGGTTGGTGTTCGGCTTTGCGCTGCTGCTGATTTTCAACCCCCGTTATGCCCTGCCCGGTTTTGGCAACCTGATGTCCGCCGGTTTTACGTCCAGTGAAAAGCTGGCTAAGGTTTTTTACCAGAGCGCGCCGCTGCTGATGACCGGCCTTTCCGTGGCCTTTGCGTTCAAGACCGGGCTGTTCAACATTGGCGCAACCGGCCAGTACACGCTTGGCGCATTCTTTTCGCTGGTGGCGGTTGTCCAGTTTCGCCTGCCGTGGTGGGCCGGCATCCTGCTGGCGATGGTCGGGGGCGCGGTGATGGGCTTCATCCCCGGCGTTTGCAAGGCGCTGTTTAACGTAAACGAGGTCATTACCTCCATTATGTTCAACTGGATATCGCTGTTTGTGGTTAACCTGAGCATCAACAACATGCCCCTTTTGCTGGCCAATGCCTGGGGCGCGATCAACAAGGACCGCACGGCCGCACTGACCAGCCCGAAGTTTGTAGCCTATAACCCGAACGCGACCATCCCGAAAGCCGGGCTGGATCAGTTGCTGGGCTCCAACTACATGAACATTGCCGTTTTCATCGCCATCCTGATTGCGCTGATTATCTGGCTGGTGATGAACCGCACCACCTTTGGCTACGAGCTGAAAGCCTGCGGCTACAACCGATTTGCCAGCGATTACGCGGGCATCAACGCCAAACGGAACATCATCCTGTCCATGACAATCGCGGGCGCGCTGGCCGGCATCGGCGGCGGGCTGTACTACCTGAGCGGTACCGCGCAGTATACGATTGTTAAAAGCCTGCTTGCCATGGGCTTTAACGGCATCCCGGTTGCGCTGCTGGCCAGCTCCAACCCGCTGGGTACCATTTTCAGCGCCCTGTTTATCAGCTTCATTCAGGTTGGCGGCGATTTGCTGCAACCGGAATACTCCCGTGAAATTATTGATATCATCATCTCGGTGATTATCTACCTCAGCGCGTTTGCGCTTTTAATGCGGGGCTGGATCAGCAAACTGCTCATGCGGAACCAAACGGAAAACGTCAATGAGGAGCTTGATGACAGCAGCGCTTCGGACGATGCGGCGGAAAGCGAGGAGAGTGCGAAATGACCTCCAATGTAATTGCGGATATCCTGAGCGGCACCATCCTGTTTGCGGTACCGCTGATGCTGGTCGCGCTGGGCGGCATGTTTTCCGAGCGCAGCGGCATTATCAACATTGCGCTGGAAGGCATCATGGTCATCGGCGCGCTGTTTGGCTGCCTGTTTCTCAGCGTTGTGGAGGCGAGCGGCATTGGCGCGGCGTATTCCCAGCTGTGGGTGCTGGGTGCGGTGCTGATTGCCGCCGTTACGGGCGCGGTTTTCAGCTTGCTGCTGGCGTTTGCCTCCATCCAGTTGAAGGCGGATCAGACCATTGGCGGCACCGCGCTTAACATGATGGCGCCCGCGATTGCCATTGTGCTTACCTGGGTTATTCAGGGGCAGGGACAATCGACCATCCTGATCCCAAGCTGGGTGCGCATTACGCAGGCGAATTTCGGCATTACAGCCGGCAACGGCTTTTTGGAGCGGTTCATTTTCAAAAGCCTGTTTTTGACCACGCCGCTTGCGTTTATTCTGTTGATCGTTGCCATTGTGGCGCTGTACAAAACAAGGCTGGGGCTGCGGCTGCGCAGCTGCGGCGAGCATCCGCAGGCAGCGGACAGCGTAGGCATCAATGTTTACAAAATGCGGTACCTTGGCGTGTCGATCTCGGGCTTTCTGGGCGGCATCGGCGGGTTTGCGTTTACGGTGGCCGCCGGTTCGGGGTTCCAGAGCAGCGTAGCCGGGTATGGCTTCCTCGCTTTGGCGGTGATGATCTTTGGTAACTGGAAACCGCTCAACATTCTGGGCGCAAGCCTGTTCTTTGCGCTTTTCAAAGTGATCGGCTCCTACGCGGGGTCCATTCCTTTCCTGCCGCAGTTTGAGGGTATTAAGAGCGCCGAGTATATCTACCTGATGTTGCCCTATATTGTAACGATGATTGTGCTGATCCTGACCAGCAAAAAGAGCCGCGCGCCGAAAGCGGAAGGGATTCCGTACGATAAGGGCGGTCGGTAAAGGTTCAGATTGCACAGCTCCCCTCGCCTCAGCGAAACCGGGTCAAGGGCGAAGCCCTTGTCGGGGTGCAGGGGCGAGGCTCCTGCCGGGGTTTGGGGTGGAACCTCAAGCCTAACGCCGCAGCGTGTAGCCAACGAGCGAGCGAACAGCCCGCAGGGCTATGAGACGAGCGGGTTAGCGCACAGCAGAGCTTCTTGCACAAGCCAGCCCTCCGTACGATCACCGTGCGGAGGGCTTTGCTGTTGAAAGGCTCTTATCCGCCCCGCCGCAATGCGCCAAGGGGATAAACGCAACCCCCTTCCACCGGCGGTGCGCGATCGCGTTTGTTTCGCTTCCCCGCGCGAATGCGCATGTTGGCAAAGGCTTGCCGTTCAAAATACAAAAAGCCGCCGGCAGTTGCCTGCCGACGGCCCCAACGCCCTGCTTGCGCAGAACGTTTGCGTTTTGGAGCTTACTTGTTGACGCTGTCCTTGAGGGCTTTGCCAGCCTTAAATACGGGCGCTTTGCTCGCGGCGATCTTGATCTGCTCGCCAGTGCGGGGGTTGCGGGCAACGCGGGCGGGACGTTTGCGCACTTCATAAGAACCGAAGCCGACGACCTGAACCTTTTCACCGGCAGCGAGAGCCTCGGTGATCGACTCGGTCACAGCGCCAAGGGCCTTTTCAGCGTCTTTCTTGGTGAAGCCAGTCTTTTTCACGATAGCGGCAGTCAATTCAGCTTTGTTCATAGGTAGTTCCTCCTTCGTAATTGGACCATTCATCATGGTATATTTCGGGTTAACCGTCGAAAAGCAGACTTTTAGCCTTCGGATGACGGGCTCGCTTGCTTTTCTGCTTCCCAGTATACATCCATTTCAGATAAAGTCAAGTCCTCGATTGATTTTCCGGCCTTTTCGACCGATTTTTCCATTTTTCGGAAACGGTCGATAAACTTATTTGTGGCCGAGAATAACGCAATATCCGGATTCAATTTGCATAACCGGCAAACGTTCACCGCGGAAAAGAACAGGTCGCCCAGCTCCATTTCCGGATTTTGGCCATTTTCAAGGCACTCGCGCACTTCTTCGGCTTCCTCATGCACCTTTGCCAGCGCGGAAAGCGCATCGGGGAAATCAAAGCCAATTTTGGCCGCCTTGTGCTGCACCTTGTCCGCGCGCATGGCCGGGCTTAGACCGGTAGACACGTCCTCCATCGCCTCGGATACGCTGCGGATGCCGCGCTGGCGGCGCTTGATGGCGTCCCAGTTATCCAGCACTTGCGCGGAGGTTTCGGCATGCACGGTTCCGAAAATATGCGGGTGGCGTTCGATCATCTTTTGCGTGATGGCGGTGGTTACATCGTTGATATCAAAATTGCCGTGCTGGCGCGCGATTTCCGCGTGAAACACAACCTGCAAAAGCACGTCGCCCAGTTCGTCGTACATATGGTCCACATCGCCGTCGCGTACCGCGCCGATAAACTCATAGCTTTCTTCCAGCAGGTTGGTCAGCAGGCTTTCGTGGCTCTGCTCCCGATCCCACGGGCAACCGTCGGGCGCGCGAAGCTTTGCCATCACCGCGACCAGATCGTCCATATCAAACCGAGCGCGGTTCAGCATGGGCACGGCCGGTATGTAGCACGCGGTCAGGTGATCGTAAACCGCCTGCCGATCCAGCATGTAGAGGGGAATTTCCGCTTGCACAAGCGCGCCCTCGACGGTGCCGGTAAAATACTGGACGGCCGTATCTTCGGGGAGCAACCGCATCAGGCGCAGCTTGCACTCGCTTGCGCACTCGCGGCTGTGAAGCTCGCACAGCAGCAGCGGCTCATCCGGCGTTACGCGCGCGGCGCGAAAGCTTTCGGCGCTTAAAACGCGCAAACCGGAACGGCTTGCCTTCATCAGCGCAAGGCAGCGGTCCGCGTGGCTGACGCCGGGCAGTTCCAGAATTTCCGTTTCCGGCGTAGCGCTTTGCCGCAGCTCGGCAACGGTTGAATCCATCCCCGCATCGGCAACTGCGTACGCCACGTTTCCCTGCCGGCTCAGCGTTAACAGGCGCTTGGCCGCCTCGCGGTTGAACTGATCGAAATCCTCGCAGGTCACATACAAATCATCAAGCGTTTGATAGGGCAGCGCGCGTTCGTCAAGCCATGCGGCCAGGCGATGCTTCCCGGTGCGGAGAACGCGCAGGGGCGCCTGCTCCAACGCCTGAAGCGCGCCCTGCGTCAACAGGCTGGCATCCCCGGTGGATATGGTCAGGATCGTGAGGGTCGGCATGGCGGTAACCTCCCTATTCGGCACGGTCTGGCTGTGCCTTGATGGTCTTTTTACGGCGTAAAGCGCCTGTGAAGGGTTTCAAATCCTGCTTGGTAAACGCGCCAAAAAGCAATCCGAAGCCGGCATACGCGACAATGCCGCCCAAAATGAGCAGGATGGTGACAACGCGGCTGGAGGGCAACGCCCATTGCAACAGATAGATGATCCCGCCCATGGCGGCCGTTGCGAAAAGCGGCTTTAAGAAAATGTTCACCGGATCAAACGGCAGGTGCGCGTACTTGTGCACATAGTACAGGTTGGGAAGCATACTTACCAGATAGCAAACCAGCGAGCTGAGCGGCGCGCCGTAGATGTTAATATCCCGAACGCCAATCAGGTTATAGTTCATCAGGATTTTAAGGCCGACGCCCAATAGCAGCGTATACATGGGGATCCGCTGTTTGCGCAACCCCTGAAGAATGCCGCTGGTCGCCTGCACCACCGTAAACAGCACAATGGTAAAGCTGGACATGGAGAGCAGCTCCGAGGTTTGCGCAAGCGCCGCAGGCGTTGGGAAGCTGTAAATGAGCGTTAAAATTTCGCGGGAAAGCATGCTCATGCCCAAACTGCACGGAAGGCCGATCAGGAAAGCCATACGAAGCCCGGTGTGGCTTTGTACGCGGACCGTGCGCCAATCCTTGCGCGCGATCGCCGCGGACACGGCGGGCACCAGACTCATGGAAATAGCCTGCGCAAGGGCCGTGGGCACGTTGATCAGGTTGATCACGTACCCGGAATAGCGCCCGTACATGGCGCGCGCCTCCTCGCGGGTAAAGCCTGCCGGGCCCATGAGGTTATTGACGATCATGCCGGAATCAATAAACGCCGCAAGCGGTACAATGCAGGCGGCCAGCGTGATGGGGATCGCCATGGAAAACAGGCGAAGCATCATGGTTTTTCGGCTGAGCGGCTCGATGCTTTCATCCTGCGGGCGGCGCAGGATGGGCTGGCGGTTGCGCCGGTAGACCAGCGTCATGTAGAAAAGCGCGCAAGCCTCGCCGATGGAATTGCCCAGTAGCGCGCCCGCCGCCGCAAACCCGATGTTGATTTGCCCCGGCTCGGTCACGCCGACCCGCGCGCCCATCCACGCCAGCGGCAGCGAAATGATAACCTTGCTGATCTGCTCAATCAGCTGGCTGATGGCCGTGGGAAACATGTTCTGCTGGCCCTGCATGAAGCCGCGAAACGCGCTCATGGTGCACACGATGGCAAGCGCCGGGGCAATGGCCACAAAGCCCAGCTTGGTTTCCGGATCGCCCACGCGGTCGCTCAAAAAGGGATTGAAAACGATCATCAGGAAGGTGCCGATGATGCCAAGCAGCGTCAGTACGGAAAGGGCGCTGCGAAAAATGCGGTGCGCGTTGCGGGGATCGTTTTTAGCCAGACTGAAGCTGACCATGCGGCTGATGGCAACCGGAAGGCCCGCTGAGGATAGCGTCAGTAATAAATTATAGGTTGGAAACACCAGCTGAAAAGTGCCGATGCCCTGCTCGCCGATGAGCCACGCCAGCGGGATGCGATACAACACCGCGACGATTTTACAGATCAAGCCCGTGATGCCCAACACCGTCATGCCGCCGACGATGGATTTTTGCTTATCGCTCACCCTTGCGCCTCCGCTTCGTTGGTCAACGATCATTATAGCAGATTTTGCAACCGAGGCAATAGCGGGGCATCGGCAAAGCGACGGAAGCGTTTGCGCGAGGGTTCGGCGGCCCGCCGCGCGCGGGAGGGTTCGCAACGGGACGGAATAACGCAAAAGCCGCCTTTCGCCCCGATCGTTTCGATTTTCGGCCCGGAGGCAGCCGCTCCTCGCGGGCGTGAGGCCGAAACCCCCGATTTTATAAAGATTTCTTGCGCGTGGGTGGGAAATCGCTTGTGTTTCTTGATTTGATGTGTTATACTCAGTTTGCTTTTGGCTTGGAAAAGTCTGAAACGAACCATTTCGACCCAAACAGAAAGAAGGGTTTATCGAAAGAGTGGATATTGCTTTCCTTTACCGCATGACAATCCCCGGCGGACGAGGCTGTTTGCAGTGTTCTGCTAAGCCGTGTTTGCTTGGAGACATGAGGGAAAGGGAGGGCAATATAGGGCCGCTCTTTTTGATTGCCTTGGAACGGGTGGTGCTTGCTTGAAGGAAAACCGGCAGGGCGGCGCGTCGGTACACGCCGTGGAGGCCATCATCCGGCAAATCGCTTCGGAGCAAGCGCTTGAGCTGGTGGAAGTGACCCTGCAAAAGGAACAGCAGGGAAAAACGCTGTGCATCTACATCGACAAGCCCGGTGGCGTAACGCTGGACGATTGCGAGCGCTTCCACAAGGCGGCGCAACCGATGCTGGACGCGATTGATTACGATTTTCTGGAGGTCTCCAGCCCGGGCGTGGACCGGCCTATCAAAACGCAGCGCGATTTTGAAAAAAACCGCGACGCGCTGGTGGAAATAAAGCTCTTCGCGCCCATCGACGGGGCCAAAACCTATGAAGGCAATCTGCACGCCATGGACGACGCGGCGGTGACCCTCGCCTTTGCGAATGGAACGGAAAAAACCTTTCCCCGCAAAGCCGTGGCGATCATCAAGCCCGTGATCGTTTTCGAAGATGAAGAAGAATAAAGATTGGAGTTTCGGTAATGAAGGCGACGAAAAAGACACCGGTGCAATCCCGCGAGGCGGAAATCATTGATGCCGTGCATGCGCTGGCTACGGAAAAGGATATTAGCGAAGACATGCTGTTTGGCGCGATTGAAGAGGCGCTGAAGGCCGCTTACAAGAAAAATGTTTCCCGCAACGAGGTGGCGCCCGCGAACCTTTCCGTTACGCTGGACCGCCGTACCGGCGTCGCACATGTGCTGGCCCGGAAGCTCATCACCGATGAAATTGAGGATGAGGCAAACCAGATTACCCTGGAGGAAGCCCAGCAGATTCGGGCTGATTACCAGATGGGGGATATCGCGGAGATTGACGTAACGCCTTCCGGGTTTCTGCGCACCGCGGCTCAAACCGCCAAACAGGTGATTATTCAGCGCATTCGAGAAGCGGAACAGGGAAAGATTTACGATGAGTATTCCGAAAAGGAAAACGAAATCCTGACCGCCATCGTGCAGCGCGTGGAACCGAACGCCGTGTATGTGGAGCTTGGCCGCACCGAGGGTATCCTTGAAAAAAGCGAGTGGATCCCCGCCGAAGAATACCATGCCGACGACCACATCAAGGTCTATGTGCTGGAAGTGAACCGGACCGGCAAGGAAATGCTCCGCGGCCCGCAGGTGCGCGTCAGCCGCATTCACCCCGGCCTGGTGAAGCGCCTGTTTGAAATGGAAGTGCCGGAGATCGCGGCGGGCGTTGTGCAGATCAAGTCCATTGCCCGCGAGGCGGGCAGCCGCACCAAGATGGCCGTCTACTCCACGGACGCGGTGATCGATCCCGTCGGCGCGTGCGTCGGGCCGCGCGGTAACCGTGTGGATAAAGTGGTTACTGAGCTGAAAAACGAGAAGATCGACATCATCAAATGGTCGCCGGACCCCGCCGAATTTATTGCCAACGCGCTGAATCCCGCCCATGTGCTCAGCGTTTTTGTGGCGGAAAACGAAAAGGCGTGCCGCGTGGTGGTACCGGATAACCAACTGAGCCTGGCGATTGGCAAGGAAGGGCAAAACGCCCGCCTCGCGGCCAAGCTGACCGGTTGGCGCATCGATATCAAGAGCCAGTCGCAGGCGGCCCAGATGTTTGACGCCGTCGCGCCGGTGATGGAAGAACCGATGGGCTATCAGGAATACTACGAAACCCCAGCGGAAACCGAGTTTGTGGATACCGGTTTGCCGGAGCTTTCCGATTTGCCGCTGGGTGGCGGCGATGAGGACGATACCCTGTAATCCACCAGAGCAGGAGGCGGAACATGCCAGCCAAACCCCGTAAAATCCCGATGCGGATGTGCGTCGGATGCCGCGAAATGAAGCCTAAAAAAGAGCTTTTGCGAGCGGTTCGCTCGCCCGAAGGCGATGTCAGCCTGGACGCCACGGGCAAAAAAGCGGGGCGGGGCGCATATGTCTGCTACAATGCGGAGTGCCTGAAAAAGGCGCTCAAACAGCGGCAGTTGGACCGGGCGCTGGAAGCGCACCTGGACGAAGCCGCCAACCTTCAGCTGACCGAAACGATGCAGCGGTTGCTGGCAGAAAAAGCCACGGAGGAAACGAGTTGACAGAACAAACGTTGCATCGGTTAAGGGGTTTTCTGGGGCTTTGCGGAAAAGCGGGGCAGATTACGCTTGGGCAGGACGCCTGCGTGACCGCCGTCCGTTCCGAAACCGCCGCGATCGTCCTGATGGATGAAAGCAGCGCCCCAACGACAAGAAAGCGCTTTTCCGATACCTGCGCAAGCCACCGCGTGCCGCTGTACAGCGTGCCGCAGGGCTTGATCTCGCAGGCGCTGGGCAAAGACGGCCGGATGACCGTCACCGTGAAACGGGGCAGGATGGCGCAAAAGCTCTTTGAGCTTCTCAAGGAGGAAGTTCCCCTGTCCGGGACCGAATCCAGCCAGAACGAACCTGACCCACACAGCCAAAATTCGAGCGCAGACAATGCGGGGGTGCAAGCGGTACAATGACCAAAGCAAAACTCAAGGATGCCACCAAGGATCTCCTGAAGGGCGCTGAAACCGTAATGGAAAGCGTTGCCAGCGTTCGCAAAGGCGCGGACGAGCTCGTGCAGACGCTGCGCAAGTTTGAAAACCAGTATTCCCGTGAGGAAGAGCAACGCCGTGCGGATGAAAAGCAGGCGGAGCAGCAGCGCCTGGTACAGCAGCACACCAAAGCATATACCATGCCCGACTCGGACGAGGAAACGAACGAGCCGTCGGTTGCCGCCCAGCCTGTTCAGGCTGCGGCGCAAACGGAAAAGCCCGCCGCGAAGGCAGCGCCGGCTAAGGAAACTGCGCCTGCACAGGAGCCTGTACAGGCTGAGAAAGCTACGCCCGCTGAAAATCCGGCAACCGCCGCAGCAAAACAGGCGCAGCCGGAAGCCGCCGCGCCTGTGAAGGCCGAACCGGTGGAAGCAAGCGCTGTGAAAGCCGAACCTGCCGATGAGCAGGGAGCCGCAGCCGCCAAAACAGGCGCGACTATTTCGACGGCTTCCCAGCAGTCGGCGGTAAAACCCGCGCGCCCCGCGCAGGCGGCCACGCCCAGGCAAGCCGCGCCCGCGGCTCAACCGAGCCACCGGGAAGCGCCTGCCGCGCAATCTGTCGCAGCCAGCGAGGCGCAAGCCCCCGCACAGGCTGCCGCGCAACCTGTAACCCAACCCGTCGCGCCTGCCGCAAACGCGGCGCACGCGCCGGCTCAGCGGCCGTTGACGCCCACCGCGCCGCGCGGCCCGTACGGCCGTCCAGCCAATCCGCAAGCCGCCGCGCCGCAAGGCCCATACGGTCGCCCCGCCAACCCGCAAAGCCCCTTTGGGCGGCCTGCCGGCCCGCAGGGCGCGGCCCCGATGGTCAGGGATGCCCAAGTTGGCGCGCCGCAAGGCAATTTTGCCCGGCCTGCATACGCGCAAGGCCCGTACGGCCGTCCAGCCAATCCGCAAGCCGCCGCCCCGCAAGGCCCGTATGGACGGCCCGCCAACCCGCCGCAAGGCGGTTTTGCCCGCCCAGCCGCGCCACATAACGGCCCGTATGGTCGTCCCGCCAATCCGCAGGGCGGCGCTCAGGGCCCGTATGGCCGTCCGGCTGGCGGCGCGCCGCAGGGTGCGCGCCCGGCAGGCGGTTTCGCCCGCCCGGCAGGCGGCGCAGCCCGCCCGATGGGTGGCCCGCGCCCCGCGAAGGGGCCGGAACTGACCCCCGCGGTCGAAAAAGAGCGCGTCAGCAATTATGACCCCAATAAGAAAAACTACGTGCGCCAGCATGATCCGGAGCGCGTAGCCAAAAACCGCAAGCAGCTTGCCCGCGAAACCTTCAACGGGGTGGACGACGATGTGGTGCGCGGCGGCAGAAGGGCGCGCGTCAAGAAGCCGAGCGCACAGCAGCTGATGGCCCCCATCAGGATCGAAAAGGCCTACATGACGGCTGAAACCATCACCGTGAAGGATTTGACCGAGCGCATCGGCAAACCGGCAGGCGGGATTCTGAAAAAGCTTCTGTTGCTGGGCATCATGGCCAATATTAACAGCGAACTGGATTTTGACACGGCCAGCCTTGTCTGCAATGAATTTGGCGTGGAGCTGGAAATGAACCTTGCCAAAACGGCGGAGGACGCGCTTACGGAAACCGATGTGGAGGACGACGAGGGCGATCTCGAAACCCGTCCGCCGGTCATTACGATCATGGGCCACGTGGACCACGGCAAAACTTCGCTGCTGGATTATATCCGCCATACCCATGTGACGGCCGGGGAAGCGGGCGGCATTACGCAGCATATCGGCGCGTATACCGTTAACCTGCAGGGCCGCAGCATCACCTTCCTGGATACCCCTGGCCACGAGGCGTTTACCGCCATGCGCGCCCGCGGCACCCAATCCACCGACATCGCGGTGCTTGTGGTCGCGGCGGATGACGGCGTAATGCCGCAGACGGTGGAATCCATCAACCACGCGAAGGCCGCCAATGTGCCCATCATTGTTGCCATCAACAAAATGGACAAGTCCGGCGCGGATCCGGAGCGCGTGAAGCAGGACCTGACCGCTTACAATCTGGTACCCGAGGAATGGGGCGGCGACACAATCATGGTGCCCGTGAGCGCCACCACCGGCGAAGGTGTGGACAACCTGCTGGAGATGATCCTCCTGCAGGCGGATGTGCTCCAGCTTCGCGCGAACCCCAACCGCATGGCGAAGGGCGTTATTATCGAAGCCAAGCTGGATAAGGCGCGCGGCCCGGTTGCGACCGTGCTGGTGCAAAACGGCACGCTGCATGTGGGCGACAATATCGTTGTGGGCCTTGCCAGCGGCCGCATCCGCGCCATGGTAAACGACAAGGGCGAGCGGGTGGAGGAAGCCGGCCCGTCCATGCCGGTGGAAATTGCCGGGTTTACGGAAGTACCCAGCGCCGGCGACGATCTGATGGCCGTATCGGACGACCACCTTGGCCGTCAGGTGGTGCAGGAGCGCCGCGACAAACTCAAGGAAGCGCGCGTGGCCACCACGGTGGGCAAGGTATCGCTGGATAACCTGTTCAGCCAGATCGATCAGGGCAAGATCATCACCCTGAACCTGATTGTCAAGGCGGACGTGCAAGGCTCCGTGGAAGCTGTCAAGCAGGCGTTGGAAAAACTGTCCAACGATTCGGTCAAGGTGCGCATCCTGCACAGCGGCGTGGGCGCCATCACCAAGGACGATGTGAACCTTGCCAACGCGTTTGAAGCGATTATCATCGGTTTCAACATCCGGCCGGATAACAACGCCCGCGATATGGCCGAAAAGGAAGGCGTGGACATCCGCCTCTACCGCATCATCTATCAGGCGATTGAAGATGTGCAAAAGGCGATGAAGGGCTTGCTCGCGCCGGAGTTTAAAGAAGTGCTGCTCGGCCATGCCGAGGTGCGCAGCGTGTTCCGCATCACCGGCGCGGGTATTGTCGCCGGCTGCTATGTAACCGACGGCAAGCTTCAGCGCAACGCGCAGGTACGCCTGCTGCGGGATAACGTGGTGATGTTTGAAGGCAAACTTTCTTCCCTCAAACGCTTTAAGGATGACGCGAAGGAAGTTGCGACGGGCTATGAGTGCGGCGCGAGTCTGGAAGGTTTCAATGATATCAAGGAAGGCGATACCGTCGAGTGCTTCATGATGGAGGAAATCGAGCGGTAACGCGTATGGAAACGGGAAGGCCCCGACCGCCGTCGGGTGGATCGGGGCTGTTTTTCCCCCAAGGACAAGGAGTAACAATTTGAGCTATCAACGCATCGATCGCATCAGCGAAGAGGTTCGCCGCGAGGTAGACGCGATTATCCGCGAACAGCTTCATGACCCGCGAATCAAGGGAACCTATAGCATCACCCGCGCGGATGTGACGCGCGATCTCCGGTATGCGAAGATTTATGTGAGCATCCTGGAGGAGGAAAACCGCGCGCCCATGATGGCTGCGCTCAAAAAAGCGGCCGGTTTTGTGCGGCACGAACTGGGCGAAAAAATGATTATCCGGTATGCGCCGGAAATCCTGTTTGAACAGGATCATAACATCGAATACGGCGTTCATATCGCGACCGTACTCAAGCAAGTGCAGTCGGAGGTGTCTACCCATGACGATGACGAATGAGCGCTACCAAATGAGCGAACTGCTGTCTGCGATTCAAACCGCGGACAGCATCTTGCTATTTCCGCACATCTCCCCGGACGGCGATACCATCGGGAGCACACTCGCGCTGAAAATGCTGCTGGTGCGGCTGAAAAAGCAGGTGAGCATTGTTTTGGACGATACGCCGCCCAAAAATCTGTCTTTCTTGCCCGATATTTACTGCGTGCGGCAATATCAGGAGGCGGTCAACGTGCTTACACTGACGGACCGAACCCTGGCCATCGCGGTGGATGTGAGCGTGGACGACCGGATGGGCAAGGCGTTGGAGCTGTTTAACCGGGTTAAAACCACCGCGCAAATCGACCACCATCCAACCAATCCGGGCTTTGCCATGCTCAATGTGATTGACGATGAGGCCCCCGCGTCGGCGTTGGTGGTGTACCGTTTGTTTGAGGCGTTCGGCCTGCCGGTGGAGCGGGAGGAGGCAATCTGCCTGTATACCGGGCTTTCGACCGACACGGGCAACTTTGTGTATAAGAACACAGACGCAGAGGCGTTCCAGATGATGAGCAAGCTCATGGAAGCCGGGCTGCCGATCGCCACGTACGCGCGCATTCTGTTCCGTTGTAAGGAAAAAGAGCATATCGCGCTGCTGGGTAAAGCATTGCCGACCATGCGTTACCTGTGCGGTGGGGAAATCGCGGGCATGCACATCAGCGCCGCGCAAATCCGCGAAGCGGGGGCTACCAGCGAACACGCGGACGGCGTGGTTGATTATGCCATCGATGCTTCCGGGGTTAAAATGGCTTACTTTTGCCGCGAAACCGAGGAAGGCTGCGTAAAGTGCAGCCTGCGCGCGCTGACTCCCTATCGGGTGGACCGCGTGGCAGAAAAATTCGGCGGCGGCGGCCATCAGCTGGCGGCAGGCTGCATGTTGGATGGGCCATTGGAACAGGCGCTTCTGAAAATTGAGGCTGCGTTACAGGAAGCCTACCTTGGAGGCGGGCAGGAGTGACGGAACCGCTGAAGCCGCAAAAGCAAGCTTTCTGCGGCTTTTTGAACGTACTGAAGCCGCCGGGCATGACCTCCGCGCAGGTTGTGGGGCGCGTTCGCCGCTTGCTGAGGGGCGAGAAGGTTGGGCACGCGGGCACCCTGGACCCGGAAGCCGCGGGCGTGCTGCCGCTGATGCTGGGCAAGGCCGCGCGGCTGTTCGATTATATGCAGGATAAACAAAAAGCGTATATTACCGAGGTCGCCTTCGGCTGTGCCACAGACACACAGGACGCGCAGGGCATGGCGGTCAGCACCGGTTCAGCTGTGCCTGATGAACCTGCCGTGAGGGCAGCTCTGCCAGCCTTTATGGGCGAACAACTGCAAACGCCACCCATGTACAGCGCCCTGAAGCGGGACGGGCATAAGCTGTACGAGCTGGCCCGCAAAGGAGAAACGGTGGAGTTGGAGGGCAGACCGGTTACTGTATACGCGCTGGAATGGATGGGCGCGACCGGGCGTAACGGCGCGCTGCTTTCCGTCAACTGCTCCAAGGGTTTTTATGTGCGCACACTGTGCCATGATTTGGGGCTGGCGTTGGGCTGTCCTGCGCATATGCGGTTCCTGCTGCGCACGCAGTCCGGGCCTTTCACGCTGGATACCGCGGTGACGCTGGAAACATTGCAGGAAGCGGCGGAAAGGGAATCGATCGGCGATTGGGTGCTCCCGATGGAAACGGCGCTTTCTCACCTGCCGGTTTTAACGGTGCCTATGCGGCTGGAAAAACCGTTTCGAAACGGGATTCTGCTCCCGCTGAAAGCGTTGCCGGACGCGCCGCCCCTTGCGGAGGGGCAGGCGGTGCGGATGAGCCTGAACGGGCGGTTGACCGCCATCGGCGTGCGGGAAGGCGACGAAATCCGGCAAAGAACCTGGCTTGAGGAATAACGACGGCAGTTCCCTATAGGTTGCGGACATCATACGGTTAAGCTGGAACGGGGCTAACCGCAGGGGCGCAAAGGCTTTACATGCAGCCGGTTGACCATAGGACCGAAACGATAAGCTATCACGGCCGCGCACCATTGGCTGTGCCGGGGCTGGGATGGATGGAAACGGCTCCCAAGCGCTGGAAGCCGATCCAATTCCGCTGGTCAATGCCCGGTATACAATCCATCATCGGAGGTACGGTATGCGGATTTGTCTGGATGGAAAAATGAGCGCCGAGGCATCCGTTGTGGTGCTGGGCATGTTTGACGGCGTACATATCGGGCATCAGGTGTTGCTGGCAAAAGCAAAGGCCATTGCCCGGCGTGAAGGTCTGCCGCTCGTGGTGCAAACCTTTACGGAACACCCCCTGTGCCTGTTGGACCCCACGCGGTGCCCGCCGCTGCTGACAACGCTGGACGAACGCATCCGCCTGATGGAAAAGGCTGGCGTTGATATCTTTTGCGCGCAACCGTTTACCAAAGCCCTGATGGATTTACCGCCGGAAGATTTTGTGGGCCGCTTGGTAAGTCAATGGAAACCCAAGACAGTCGTGGTCGGTTTCAACTACTCCTTTGGGGCCAAGGGCGCGGGCACGCCTGCGCTGCTCGGTTATCTGGGGGGCGCACTGGGCTTTAAAACCATTTCAGTTCCGGCGGTGCGGCTTGCGGGGCGGGTCGTCAGCGCAACAAGCATCCGGGAACGGCTGGATCAGGGCTATCCCCAACAGGCGCGTTGGATGCTGGGGCGGCTTTACTGTCGCGAGGTAGAGGTTGTGGAGCATGCGGGCACGCAATACCGGCTGTGCAGCCTGCCTAACGGCAAGCTGGAATTGCCCAAAGGGGCCTATCGGGCGCTGATTGTTACACAGCAAGGGCGATATCCGGTGCTGGCGCAAGCCGACGGTGCGGGAATCACGGTTTGCGCGTTACCTAAAACGATCGTATTCACTGGGCATGCGGCGCTGCACTATATTGCGGAGCTTATGGACTGACGCGCAGGCATCTTGAGCGGTTAACGTGAACACGGTTTGTTAAAACCACCCACGCCGCGGCGAAAATGGGTCAAGGGCAAAGCCTTTGACCCATTTTCTTCGCTTTGGCGAGGGTTTTTGAGCAGGCGACGGCCCTCCGCACGGTTGCTGTGCGGAGGGCCGGTTTATCATGAAAATGCTGCAATGCGGCAACCCGCCAGCATGACAGCCCTGCGGGCTGTTCGCTCGTTTTAACGCTGCGGTGTTAGGCTTTGAGGTTCCACCCAAACCCCGCTAAGGTTTCACCACTGGAACCTGACAAGGGACTTGATCCGTTGACCCGGTTTCGCTGACCGAACGGAAGATTCAATCCGGTTTCAGGGAATCAGCGGCGGCTCCTCCGTTGGCGGCTCTGTCGCGGTTATGTTTGGCAAAGGCGGCAGTTCGCGCACATCCGTTATACCAAAATGCTCCAGAAACTTATCCGTTGTGGCGTACAAAATTGGCCGGCCTAACGCTTCCTTGCGCCCAACTTCCTTAATGAGTCCCTTGTTCAGCAAAGACTGCACGGAGTAATCGCACTTCACGCCCCGCACCTGCTCAATCGCGCCCTTGGTGGTCGGCTGACGGTACGCGATAACCGCCAAGGTTTCCATGGCTGCCTGGGAGAGCGTTTGCCGCTGCACAGGCTGCAGAAGCCTTTCCACATAGGGAGCGTATTCGGCGCGGGTTTCCAACTTCAGGTGATCGCCGTAGCGCCGCAGGGTGATGCCGCGCGTTTGGCTTTCATACTCTTTTTGCAACAACTCCACGGCGTGCATGGTTTCCAGCTCGCTCAGTTCCAGCGCCAACGCCAGCTCCGGCACCGCCACAGCCTCGCCTGAGATAAACAGGATTGCCTCGATGATATGCGGCGCCTCACTCAACTCCAACGGTCTGTCGCCTCCCCGGATGTAATGTCATGGGGCCTAACGCGCTATCCTGCGTAACAAAGGCGCGGCCCAGTTTAAGCAATTCCAGTAACGCGATAAACAGCGTTACAATTTCTTCGCGACCGGGAGCGCCAGCAAACAGATCCTCAAAGCTGGCAACGCCAACGCTCAGGCGGCTTTCGATCACTTCCATGCAGCCTTCGACGGTGTAGCAGTCGCGGCGGATGTCGCGCATGCGGTAATCCACCTCCCGATCCTCGCGGGGCTTACGCTCGGCAATGCGGCGCAGGGCCAGCCAGAGCGCGTCCAGCGTGAGGCCGTCGATCTCAAGGGTCGGGGGCGGCAGAGGAATTTCCTCCGGCAGCTTGCTGAACACCTGCAAGGCGGTTTGCTCAAAATCCGCCATGCTCTGCGCGCTTTCCTTGAACTGCCTGTAGGCCGTGAGCCGGGCGATTAACGCCTGCTCCGGGTCCTCTTCCTCTTCGGTTTTGGGCGGTTTGGGCAATAGCACGCGGCTTTTGATTTCAACCAGCAGCGCCGCCATGACCAGAAACTCGCTGGCCGCCTCCAGATCAAAGTCCGGCGCGTCCCGAACCGCTTGAATAAACTGCTCTGTGATTTCGCTCACAAAGATATCCTTGATATCAATCTTTGCCTTGCCGATCAGGTGCAAAAGAAGGTCCATCGGCCCGTCGAACTGCTTGAGCCGGATGTAGATGGCCATTACGCCACACCTTCCATAAGCAGGAACAGGTGCAGCACGCCGCCCTCCACCTCGCCGGTCACGGCGGACAGCACCCCGCCCAACGCGCCGCTGAACACCAGAACCAGCAGCACAATCTGCGCGATCTGGAAAAACTGGGCGTTCATGGTCAATTTCCCTTTCAAAATCAGGTCATTCAGCACATGAAAGCCGTCCAGAGGCGGGATGGGCAGAAGGTTGAACACGGCGATCGCCAGGTTCATGGAGGAAAAGAGCAACAGGAAACGTTGCACATGGATCAGCCATGGAATCTGCAACAGGCTGCTGTCTACCATTCCGTATACAATCGCGCCAAAGGCGACGCCGTCGGTGGAAATAAGGTCTGCCGCGCCGTAGTACTGGAGCACCTCCGGCTTCCACAGCAGGGGGTTAATCAGGGTGGCCAGCAGCAGCGATATGATGAACAGCGTCAGATTGGTTACGACGCCCGCAACAGACACCATAAAATCATCCCTGCGGTAATTGCCGCGGAAATTGCGTGGGTTCACGGGCACGGGTTTGGCCCAGCCAAAGCCCAGCAAAACCAGGCACACGGTACCGATGGGGTCCAGATGCTTGCGGGGGTCCAGCGTGAGCCGACCGAGCATTTTTGCCGTCGGGTCGCCGCAGCGGTAAGCGACATAGCCGTGCGCGATTTCATGCAGCATCAGGGTTAACAGCACGGCTACGGCAAAATAAAGCATATACACAATAAACCCGACAGGATCGGTCGTGAGCCAGTTCCACCAGGTTTGCAGCCGGTTCAGTATATTCACGGTATAACCTCGTTTCTCATCGGTTGGGGTGGGAAAAACCACGGTTTATTATAGCTTGAACCTGCTTAAAACACAAGCGGCTCCGTCGTGGTTGCGCCGCCCGCGCGTTTTACGGCGCAGGCGGAAACTCGCCCTGAAAGGCGCGAAAAACCTCCCGCGCCGGGCCGGTTGAGGGCCTGCGCGGGAGGCGACTACGCTTTTGATGCGTAACGCAACCTTATTACCGCCGCGTGGCGACGCGGTTTTTCCCGCCGGAGAAAAGCGGAACCGGTCAGGTTACAGATCCCGGATAATGCCATCCAGCAGGTTTTGGAAGGTGCCTTTGACCTTGTTGCCCATGGCCATCACTTCTTCATGGTTCAGGGGCTGATCCAGCACGCCCGCCGCCATGTTGGTGATGCAGCTGATGCCCAGCACGCGCATGCCGCCGTGCCGCGCTACAATAATTTCCGGCACGGTGCTCATACCCACCGCATCCGCGCCCAGCACGCGAACCATGCGGATTTCGGCGGGCGTTTCATAGGTGGGGCCGTTGAGCCAGCAGTAAATCCCCTGTTGCAAAGGAATGTTCAGCTTGGTGGCCGTATCCAGCGCAAGCTGCTGCAAATCCCGATCCAACGCGCGCGTCATATCGGGGAAACGGGGGCCGAACGCATCCAGATTGGGGCCAATCAGGGGGTTGCGCCCGGTGAGGTTGAGGATATCGGTAATCAGCATCAGATCGCCCGCCTGAAACGCCAGGTTGACGCCACCGGCCGCGTTGGTGACCACAAGGGTTTGAACGCCCAACTTTTGCATCACGCGCACGGGGAGGGTCACATCCTGCATATCGTACCCCTCGTAGGCGTGAAAGCGGCCCTGCATCATGCACACGCGTTTGCCGTGCAAAAGGCCCGTATGCCAGCGGCCTTTGTGGCCCTGCACCGTCGATACGGGAAAGTTGGGAATATCCTTGTAATCAATCGATTTTGCATCGGTCAGCTGTTCCGCGTAATCGCCCAGACCGCTGCCCAGCACGATGGCGATATCCGCCTTGCCAACGGCGCGCTCAATGGCCTCCGCCGCCTGATTGATTTTCTCCATGTATGTCAGTTCCGCCATGAGGGTCCCTCCTTATTGATTAAGCTGCGCGGCAAACGATTCGGCCCCGAAACGCTCCGGCAGGCCGAAACGTTCCGCGATGGTCGCCGCGATATCCGCATAGGTTGCCCGCGTGCCAAGGTCCGTAACCGTGCGCATGGCAGGCGACCATGCAACGATCGGGATATACTCCCGCGTATGGTCGGTGCCGGTGAACGTCGGGTCGCAGCCGTGATCCGCGTCAATCAGAATCAAATCCTCCGGGCGGGCGAGCTTCATGGCTTCGCCCAGCACGGCGTCAAACGCCTCAAGCGCCGCGGCGTAGCCCTTCACATCACGGCGATGGCCGTACACCATATCAAAATCCACAAGGTTCACAAACACAAGGCCTTCGAAATCCCGTTTCATGGTATCCAGCCAAACCTCCATGCAGGCGGGGTTGCCGGCCGCGTGGATGCTTTCGCGGATGCCCCGCATGCAGAAGATATCCTCGATTTTGCCCACGCCCATGGTAAAATAGCCGGCGTCGCTCAGCACGTCCAGCAAAGTGCGCCCCACCGGCTCCAGACTGAAATCCTTGCGGTGCGGCGTGCGGGTGAACGCGCCCCGATGCTGCCCAACAAAGGGCCTAGCAATCACGCGGCCTACGGCATGGTTGCCAACCAGCATTAGACGCGCGATGCGGCACCAGTCGTACAGGGTTTCCAGCGGGATGATTTCCTCATTGGCGGCAATCTGGAACACGCTATCCGCCGAGGTATACACAATCGGGTAGCCGGTTTTCAGGTGCTCCTCGCCAAGCTCATCCAGAATCACAGTGCCGCTGGACGCATAATTTCCGAGGGTTTTCCGGCCGATTGCCTTTTCAAAGGCTTCGATCACGTCCGCCGGAAACCCGTTGGGGTAGGTGGGAAACGGTTTTTCCAGAATGACGCCGCTCATTTCCCAGTGGCCGGTGGTGGTGTCCTTACCCGCGCTGCGCTCGGCGGCGCGCCCCACGGCCCCGGCTGCGTTTGCCGGCCGTTCGCAGGGCACTTCGGGAATGTAACCAAAGCCCATGGACGCTAAGTTCGGCAGGGACGGATGTTCCGCGTTCAGCGTATGTTTGAGCGTGCTCGCCCCTACGTCGCCATACTGTGCCGCGTCGGGCAGTTCTCCCGCGCCAACGCTGTCCAGCACGATTAAAAACACTCTTTTCAAGCGCATGCCTCCTTTGTTGCCATACTGCTATTTTACACGAAAACCCTTCGCTTGAAAAGCTATTTACTTTTACGTGCGCGAACCGTACAATAAAAGCGACGTTTCCCCAAAACCGTGGTTTGAAGGGCAATCGGTTCGGCTGACAAGCGAACCTTGCGGATCATGGCCTTGCGTTTAACGGCAACAGCCGCCTGTGACTGGCGCGCGCCCAAACGCGCGAGCCGGAGATACGGCGTCCATCAGGATAGGAGTGGAACCCATGACATACGTTTTTTTGGCGACAGCCGCTTTTGGGCTGGAGGGCCTTGTGGCAAGTGAACTCAGGCGAATGGGCCTGCCTGCGAAGGCGGAGCAGGGGGGCGCGCGTTTTGAGGCGGAGGCGGCGGACGCGTTTCGGGCCAACCTATGGCTGCGCACGGCGGATCGGGTGCTGATGATCCTGTGCGAATGCGAAGTGCGCACCTTTGAGGAGCTTTTTCAGGCGGTCAGCGGCATCCCGTGGGAGAACCTGCTTGCGCGTGACGCGAACATTCCCGTTTCCGGCAAATGTGTCCGCAGCCAGTTAATGAGCGTGCGCGACTGTCAGGCGGTGGCGAAAAAAGCGATTGTTAACCGGCTGATGGATCGACTGCGCGTTTCCACCCTGCCGGAAACCGGCGCTCCGTACCCGGTGGAGGTTGCCATTCACACGGATCGGCTGCGCGTAACGCTGGACATGAGCGGCGACGCGCTCAACCGCCGCGGTTACCGCACCTGGAACGGCGAAGCTCCCCTGCGGGAAACGCTTGCCGCAGCGCTGGTGGAGCTTTCGCAGTGGAGGCCGGAACAGCCCCTGTATGACCCCTGCTGCGGCACGGGTACGCTGCTGATTGAAGCGGCCATGCGCGCCACAAGGCGCGCGCCCGGTTTGACGCGCTCGTTTGCGTGCGAACGGTACGGCTTCATGCCCAAACCGGCGATGGACGCCTTCCGGAAAGAGGCCGCCGCGCTTTATCAGCCGGAAACTCCATTTGATATTGGCGGCAGCGACATTGACGGCGAAGCCCTCGACCTGTGCAACCGGCATATCCGTCAGGCTGGCTTTGAATACCGCATACCCGTGGAAGCGGAGGATCTTCGCCGCCTGCAGCTGCCGCAGAAAAACGGCGTATTTCTGTGCAATCCCCCGTATGGCGAGCGGCTGAGCGATCAGGAAAGCTGCCGTGACCTGTACCGTGAGCTGGGGCGGCTGCTGAGCCGCCATCCGGGTTGGTCGCTTGGGTTGATTGCCTCCGACCCGTCGCTGGAACGCTACTTTGGCCGCCGTTGCTCGCACAAACGCCGGCTGTATAACGGTCGGCTGGAATGTGAATTTTTCCTTTTCGGGGATGGAACGCGCTGAATGGATTGCCGCTGAAGAAACGCGGGGCCGGCCGGCGTGCCGGACAGAATTGCTGCGGCTGTTGCGTAATCAATGTAAAATATACCAATGGTGAAAGACCATTGGTATATTTACGTTTGAAGGCAACACGCGTGCCAAAAGGCGTGTGGAAAAGCGGTTTACTTTTTTGGACATTGGCGTATAAAGCCTTGAAAAACAAGACTTTACGCGAATTTCACACAAAGGGCCGTTTAGACCGGGCAACCCGGAGTTTCTTTGCGATTCACCCGGTTGAGCGACCACGCTGTTTGATTTTTAACGATGTTTTCCCTATAATCGTAAGCATATCCGAATTTTGGGACCATGTTGGGAAATAACACATATCGGAGGCCGATACGATGCGTACCGATACCAGGCTAGGAAGAATAACCCGTAGAATCCTGATAGTCTGCGCGCTTGCGCTGCTTGGGATGCTTTTTTTGGCGCCTGCCGCGCTGGGCGAGCAGAATCAGCCGCAACTGTACGCGACCCTTGGCGATACGCTGACCCTGGAGGATGGCGCAACCAAGATCCCCGAGGCCATCCGCTGGTGGTACTCTACGGATGAAAAAGCCTATTATCTGTTCCTGCCCGGTCATACGCAAACGCTGCACCTGTGGTTTGAAGGGGCGCAGAGCGCAACGGCGGACGGCAAAGCGCTTGAAAACGGCGCGGACGCTTCGTGGCTGCTCCAGCAGGACAGCTTTACGCTGCAACTGGGGGAAAAATCCTATCCGGTTCGGCTGATGCGCTCCTCCAGCGTTCCTTCGCTGTTTATTAACACCGAATCCGGCTCGCTGGATTATATCCACCGCAGAAAAGGCAATGCGGAAACCGGCGCCATGCTCATGACCGGCGCGGAAGGGGATACCGTTTACGACGGCGCGCTTCTGCACATCAAGGGGCGCGGTAACGCCACCTTTGCGCTCAACAAAAAAGCCTATCAGATCAAGCTGGAGAAGGGTACCGATCTGTGCGGCATGGGCAAGGCGAAAACGTGGATTTTGCTGGCGGATTTTCGGGACAACTCGCTTTTACGTAATAAAATCGCGTTTGATCTGGCGCGCGCTGCCGGGCTTGAGTACACCTCGGAATCGCAAACGGTCGATCTGTATGTGAACAATGATTACCTGGGAGCGTATCTGCTTTGCGAAAAAGTGGAAATAGGCGACACGCGAGTTGATATCGCGGATTTGGGCAAGGCGACGGAAAAGCTGAACGACGCGGCGCTGGACAGCTACAAGCGCTACGGCTACAATACCTACCGGCTCGCCACGCAAAAAGGCTTCCAGATTCCCACGGACCCTGACGATATCACCGGCGGATACCTGTTTGAGCTGGATTATAAAATGCGCTATTCCGACGAGTTAAGCGGTTTTGTGACCCGCCGGGGTCAGGCTGTGGTGGTGAAGGAACCGGAAGCCGCGTCCGCCGCCCAGATATCCTACATTTCCGCTTTTTATCAGGGGTTTGAAAACGCAATCCATGCCGAGGATGGCATTGACCCCGCCAGCGGAAAGCATTACAGCGAATTTGTGGACATGGATTCTCTGGTGAAGAAATACATTCTGGAAGAAGTGCTGAAAAACCGCGACGCAAACCGTTCCAGCCTGTTTTTCTATAAGCCTGCCGACGAACAGAGCGCGGTCGCCTTTGCGGGCCCTGCGTGGGATTATGACGCGTCCCTTGGCAACTATGCAACCCACAAAGGGGACGATACGCTGAACCCCGCCACATTTCTGGTGAATTGCGATACGGGGGAGAACTATTACCTTTTCCCAACGTTATACGGGCACGCGGATTTTCAGAAGGCCGTGGCGCAGATGTATCAGACGGTATTCGCCCCCGCGCTGGAAGTGCTTCTGGGCCAGCGGAAGGATGAAAGCGGCACGCTTTTATCGCTGGATGAATACGCTTCGCAAATCGAAGCGTGCGCAGCCATGAACTTTGTGCGCTGGCCGGTGTTCAACAGCAAGGCCCGCGTCGCGCAAACCGGCGTAAATTATGAGGAAAACATTACATACCTGAAAACCTTCATTTCCGCGCGCATGGCGTTCCTCAACGGCGCGTGGCCGCTGACATTAACAACCCCGTAACATTGCCATGCCGCGCGGCTCTTAGCCCTGTGGGCTCAGACGGCTGAAAAACCCTCGCCGCAGCGAAAATGCGTCAAGGGCAAAACCCTTGTGGGGCGCAGGGACAAAGCCCTTGCCCGCCGGAGGCCTTATGCGGCAACGCAGTCAACGTAAGCGTCATGAGCGCCGAAGGCACAATGCGGCGCGGCTTAACCACTCAATTCGCTTTGTCAGCGGTCTAAAATCCTGCGGGCTGACCGCTTGCTTTGGTTTCTATGCCGTGGCATCGGGCTTTGGAGTGACGCTCAAACCCCGGCGGGTTTCACCTTGGAACCTGACAGGAGATTTTATCCTTTGACCCACCTCTTTGATAACAAAACGCCGGGGGAGCGATGCCCTCCCCGGCGTTTTGTATTGCCAGAACTGTGTTTACTTTTTACCGGTGAGGGTGCCCAGCAGACCGCGCGCGAGGCTGTTAACCACCGAGCGGGTCGCGGTGTTGATGGCGGTGTTCTTGATCCGCCCCAGCACGCTGTCGTTGCGGCGGGCGCGGTCCGCGCGCTCGTCGCGCAGGGCTTCCGCTTCCTCGCGGCGTTTGGCGGCGTCGGCTTCCTTGGCGGCCTTGGCAGCTTCCTGCGCCTCTTTGGTTTTCGCGGTTTCAGCATCTTTAGCGGCTTTGGCGGCAGCTTTGGCTTCCGCCTCGGTCATCACAGGCACATACTTGCCGGTGGCAGGATCCAGCGCCATGGTCATTTCCTTTTGGACGTACTGACCGGTTGCCTGATCCAGCACCAGCACGGTTTGCCGCATGGACTGGGCAGGCGCGGGGGCAACGGGTGCGGCTTGCGCGACGGGCGCGGCTTCCGCCACAGGTTGCGCGCCGGGCACCGGGCTCATGGTGTCCAGCTGCTTGGCCACATAGCTGTTGGTGGCCGGGTCAAACATCATAAACGTGGTGGCGGGCGCCGCCGTCGCGACGGGCGCGGCCTGCGCCATCACAGGCGCGGGCTTTTGCGCGGGGGTGGAGGGCCGACCGAAGTTCATGGTGGCGGCAAGGTACTCATAAGCGCTTTCCCGGTCGGTCTGCGCCTCGTATACGCCGTTGAAGCGGCTGGTTTCAATAAAGGTTTTACGGAGGTCGTCGTCAATCGCGCCCATGTAGCTCTGCGGCGGCAGGATCAGCGCGCGCTCCACCACGGAGGGCGCGCCCTTTTCATCCAGGAAGGACAGCAGCGCCTCGCCGGTTTGCAGCTGGGTAATGGCCTGCTCCGTATCAAAGCTCGGGTTTGCGCGGAAGGTTTGCGCCGCAACCTTCACCGCCTTCTGATCCAGCGGGGTAAAGGCGCGCAGCGCGTGCTGCACCCGGTTGCCCAGCTGGCCCAGAATGGTCATGGGCACATCCGCGGGGTTTTGCGTAATAAAGTACACACCCACGCCCTTGCTGCGGATCAGGCGGACTACCTGCTCGATTTTGTCCATCAGCTGCTTGCCGCAATCGTTGAACAGCAGGTGCGCCTCATCAAAGAAGAACACCATGCGCGGCTTATCCTGATCGCCCTGTTCGGGCAGGGTTTCATACAGCTCCGACAGCATCCAGAGCAGGAAGGTCGAATACATCAGCGGATTCAGGAACAGCTTGTCGCACGCCAGAATGTTGATGTAGCCCCGGCCGTCCTCGTCCTGCTGCATCCAGTCGGTAATGTTAAGCGCCGGCTCGCCGAAAAACTTGTCGCCGCCCTGGTCTTCCAAAACCGCCACGGCGCGCTGAATGGTGCCGATGGTCGCCTTGCTCACGTTGCCGTAATTGAGCGTGTAGCGGCTGGCGTTTTCGCCCACATAGGCCAGCATGGCTTTGATATCCTTAATATCCAACAGCAGCATGTTTTCATCGTCCGCTACGCGGAAAAGGATGTTCAGCACGCCCGCCTGCGTTTCGTTCAGGTTAAGCATGCGCGAAAGCAGAAGCGGGCCCATTTCGCTCACGGTGGTGCGCACCGGGTGGCCCTTCTCGCCGTATACATCCCAAAAATCAGCCGGATAGGTGGCAAACTTGAAATTGGAAACGCCCGTGGCCATCAGCCGCGATGCGATTTTGTCGGTGTTTTCCCCCATGCGCACCATGCCGCTCAGATCGCCCTTGATATCGCTGAGAAACACAGGCACGCCCATTTCCGAAAAACCTTCGGCCATAATTTTAAGCGAAACGGTTTTTCCCGTGCCGGTTGCGCCTGCAATCAGGCCATGGCGGTTGGCCATGGTGGGCAACAGGCAAATCGGCGTATTGTTGCAGGTGCCAACCCAAATTTTACCATCTACTAGCATATGTCAAACCTCCCTAAAAGATTGTATACCTTATGATAAATGGTTTTAGGCGTTTCGTCAATGGATTTCCACGCATTCCCATGCGCCGTGCATTCCGCGCTGGGCGGGGTTGATGAGGCGCAATCCCTGTTGGCGCGCCGTGCGGGGGGGCCGTGTTGCCAAGGCGGGCGCTTCGTGCTATGATAGCGGTCGGGAGGGATGCGCATGCGGATTACGGTTGTCGGTTGCGGGCGCTGGGGCTCGTTTCTGGCATGGTATGTGGATCGGCTTGGGCATCAGACCCGTCTGTTTGGCCGGGAAGGCTCCGCGCACATGCTGGCGTTTCGGGAAACCCGGACCAATGGGCTGATTACCCTGCCCCCAAGCGTTGAACTGGTCGGCGACCTTGCCGCGCCAAGCGACGCGATCCTGATATCCATTGATTCTCAAGGCTTGCGGCGGATGCTCACGCAAAACGCGCAGGCGTTTCGGGGCGTTCCGCTGGTGCTTTGTATGAAGGGCTTGGAAATTGGCACGGGGAAACGCCTGACTGAAGTGGTGGCCGATGTGCTGGGGCCTGAACAGCCCGTGGCGGTTTGGATCGGCCCCGGACATGTGCAGGAGTTTACGCGCGGCGTGCCCAACTGCATGGTGATTGACAGCGCCGACGAAGCGCTGAAGGCGGAGCTGGTCGATGCGTTTTCCGGGGACCTGATCCGTTTTTATTACGGCAGGGACCTGATTGGCAACGAAATTGGCGCGGCGGCAAAAAACGTGGTGGGGATTGCGGCCGGCGCGCTGGACGGCGTTGGGCTTGGCACCCTGAAAGGTGCGCTGATGAGCCGCGGCACGCGGGAAGTGGCCCGCCTGATCGCGGCGATGGGCGGAAACGAGCTGAGCGCCTACGGCCTGTGCCATTTAGGCGATTATGAGGCGACGGTTTTTTCACCTTACAGCCACAACCGCCGTTTTGGGGAGTGTGTCGTAACCGGTCAACCCTATACCGAGCTGGCGGAAGGCTACTTTACCGTGAAAGCTCTGCTGGATCTGGAGGCGAAAACCGGCGTGGAACTGCCCATCAGCCGCGCCGTGTATCAGGTGCTCTATGAAGGCGTGCCCGCGCGCGAAACCGTGGACGGGCTGTTTCGCAGAACGCAGAAAATGGAATTTTAACGCGGAAGGAGCCGCCGCAAGGCCGCTGTGAGCGTGAGCAACCTTTGCGCACGTCGGCAGGAAACGGGAGCTCCGCGTCGAAAAATGTACGTTGCCCAACCGAATGGGCGGAAAGGAACCAAAACGGATGAAAAAAGACAAGGGCAGTTGCGCGCACGTGGATATCGGCGGGCAGGCCGTCATGGAGGGCGTCATGATGAAATCGCCCGATGCGATTGCGATCGCCGTGCGCCGACCGGACCATACCATTGTGGTGCGCCGAAACGAATATGTAAGCCCGTCCAAGAAGCATAAATGGATGGGTTGGCCGTTTGTGCGCGGCACCGTCAGCTTTTTAACCATGCTATCCATGGGCATGACCACCCTTCAGCAAAGCACGGACATGCTGGGCATACTGGATGAAGAACCCACCAAGTTTGAGCTGTGGCTGAGCAAAAAACTGGGCAAAGGCATTGATAAAATCGTGATGGCGACCGCCATTGTGCTTGCGGTTGTGCTGTCGGTTGGGCTATTCTTTGTGTTGCCGGAGATTTTCGCCAAGTTTTTGAAGGGCTTCTGGCCGGACGCGAGCATGAGTTGGCTGGTGAACCTGTTAAGCGGCATTTTGCGCATCCTGATCCTGATTGCCTACATCCTGTTTTGCGCCGCTGTGCCGGATGTGCGCCGTACCTTTGAATACCACGGCGCGGAACATAAAACAGTATACTGCCACGAGCACGAGCTGCCGCTGACGCCCGGGAACGCGCAGCAGTTTTCGACCCTGCATCCGCGCTGCGGCACCAGCTTCCTGCTGATTGTGTTTGTGATTTCCATTATCCTCTTTACGCTGGTGGGCTATCAGGGCAACTCGTTTATCTGGCGGTTGCTGAGCCGTCTGGCGCTTTTGCCCATTGTGGCGGGCGTCAGCTTTGAGGCGCTCAAAGGGCTGGCCCACAGCGAAAGCCGCACGGCCCGCATCCTCCGCTGGCCGGGCCTGCAAATGCAACGCCTGACCACGCGCCCCCCGACGGATGAAATGGTGGAGTGCGCCATTGTCGCCATGAACGTCGCGCTGCATGGGATGCCGGAGCACGCCGCCCGTACGCCCGAAGGCTGGGCTGTGCTCAAGGGCTATGCGGAAAGCGACCCTTCTTATCAGCCGCAGACCGAGCCGGAAGTCCCGACGGCAAGCGCGACGGAAACGGTTGCTTCCACAGCCGAACCTGTGCCTATGCAGCCGCTGACGGCGGCCCCGGACTGAAGGATGACCATCCGTGACGCGATCGCGCTGGGCGCCCGGACGCTTATGGATGTACCCGATCCTCAGCTGGACGCGGTTGCCCTGCTGAGCGATGTTACGGGCGACCCTCCGCTAAGCGTGCGCCTGAACGCACAGTTGCCCCTGACCCCTGAGCAGGAGGAGCGTTTTCGTTCCCTCCTGCTTTTGCGTGCGCAACGCGAGCCGTTGCAGTATCTGCTGGGCACGCAATGGTTTTATGGGCTGGAATTTGCCGTGGACCCGCGCGTGCTGATCCCAAGGCAGGAAACGGAGCTGCTTTGCGAACTGGCGTTGCGCTGTCTGCGAAGGTTGGCCACGCCCAGAGCGCTGGACGTGTGCACAGGCAGCGGCGCCATCGCTACGGTGCTCAAGCGGGAATACCCCGCGGCCCGCGTAACCGCGACCGATTTGAGCGCGGACGCGCTGACTGTCGCCCAAAAAAACGCGGCTCAAAACGGCGCGGAGGTGCGCTTTCTGTGTGGCGACCTGCTTGCGCCCGTCGCGGGGGAAACCTTTGACCTGATAGTGAGCAATCCCCCTTACATCGAAACGGCAGCCTGCGAAACCCTGCAACCGGAGGTGCTGCGCGAGCCTCGCATGGCGCTGGACGGCGGGCCGGACGGTCTGGCATTTTACCGCAGGCTGGCCAACGAGGTGCCGCTCTGCCTTGTGCCAGACGGCGATCTGCTGCTGGAAACGGGCGACGGACAGGCCTCCGATGTGGCCCGCTTGCTGACGGAAACGGGCAATTTCTATGATGTGCGAATCCACACAGACCTTTACCGCAAGGAACGGTGCGTGACAGCGCGCCGCGCTGCGTTTCCGACCTAGCGCCTCCCCCGTTTGCCTATAAGGCCCGCCGGGCCTGAAGCAACGCGGGTTTCGCGCCGTAACCGGCGCAAAATTCGCGCTTCACTCCGCAGCCAGAAATAAGGAGACGCGACCCACAATGTTTGAAAAATTCGATTGGATGGTAGGGCGCTATCAGGAGCTTGGCGAGGCAATCAGCCAGCCGGAAATGATCGCCGATACGGGTAACTATCAAAAGCAACTCAAGGAGCATGCCGGGCTGGAAGCGCCTGTGCAGGCCTATCAGGAATATCAGACCATCCTTGCCCAGCTGGCGGAGGCGCGCGAGATGCTCGCCCAGCCGGATATGGCGGAAATGGCCCAGTTGGAAATTGAGGAGCTGGAAGCTCGTAAAACCGAACAGGAAAACAGGCTCAAACTTCTGTTACTGCCCAAGGACCCGGACGACGACCGCAACGTGGTGGTGGAAATCCGGCAGGGGGCAGGCGGCGACGAAGCCGGCCTGTTTGGCGCGCTACTGCTGCGCATGTACACACGCTATGCCGAACGTCAGCATTTTAAGCTGGAACCGGTCAGCTACAACATTACCGAGCTTGGCGGCGTAAAGGAAGCGGTGTTCAACATCCGCGGTGCGGGCGTGTTCAGCCGCCTGAAATACGAAAGCGGCGTGCACCGCGTGCAGCGCGTGCCCAGCACCGAAGCCGCCGGGCGAATCCACACCAGCACTTGCACCGTCGCCGTGCTGCCCGAGGCGGAGGATGTGGAAATTAACATCGCCCCCAATGATCTGCGGATCGACGTGTACCGTTCCACCGGGCACGGCGGCCAGTGCATCAACACCACGGACAGCGCCGTGCGCATTACGCACCTGCCCACGGGGCTGGTGGTGACCTGTCAGGATGAAAAAAGCCAGATCAAAAACCGCGCCAAAGCCATGATGGTGCTCAAAAGCCGCCTGTATCAGAAACTGCGCGACGAAAAGGACGCGGTCTACGCCGCCAACCGAAAGGGACAGATTGGCACCGGCGACCGCAGCGAGCGGATCCGCACCTACAACTTTCCGCAGGGGCGCGTGACCGATCACCGGATCGGGCTCACGCTTTACAAAATTGACGAGATCATGGACGGCGATCTGTTGGAGCTGATCGAGGCCCTGACTTTGGCCGATCAGGCGGAAAAATTGAAGGAATTTGGAGAGCAGGCGGAATAGTCATGGAAACCGTTGTGTTAAAGCCTACGGAGCAGGCTCTCGCCAGAGCCGCGGAACTGATCCGCAATGGCGAGCTGGTTGCGTTTCCGACCGAAACCGTTTACGGGCTGGGCGCGAACGCGCTCGACCCGGCGGCTGTGCCGAAAATTTTTGAGGCGAAGGGCCGGCCAAGCGATAACCCGCTGATTGTGCATGTGGGTACCTTGGAGGATGCGGAGCCTCTCTGCTATGCGGATGATCGGGCGCGCGCGTTGATGGCGGCTTTCTGGCCGGGTCCGCTCACCTTGCTCATGCCTAAAAAGCCGGTGATTCCCGCCGTAACCAATGCCGGGCTGCCCAGCGTGGCCATTCGCATGCCCAACCATCCGGTGGCGCTCGCGCTGCTTCGGGCCTGCGGCGTTCCTATCGCCGCGCCTAGCGCGAACACCAGCGGCCGCCCCAGCCCGACCACGGCTCAGCATGTGTTTGACGACCTGCACGGCCGACTGCCCCTGATACTGGACGGCGGCCCCTGCGCCGTCGGGTTGGAAAGCACGGTGCTGGACCTGACGGCCGAAACGCCCACCATTGTGCGGCCCGGCGGCGTAACCCTCGAAATGCTCCTGACGTGCCTGCCACGGGTGGATGTGGCGGAAAGCGTGATGCGGCCGCTGAAAAAAGACGAAAAGGCCGTAAGCCCCGGCATGATGTACCGGCATTACGCGCCCAAGGGGCAGCTGACGCTGGTGAAGGGCATGGCAGAACCGGTGCGCGAAGCTTGCCGGCTACTCTACGCCAAAGCGGTGGCCGAAGGCAAAAAGACGCGCATCCTCGCGTATGAGGAACACATGCCGATGTATCAAGGCTGTGAGGCGCTGCCCATCGGGAGCCTTTCGCACCCGGACACGGTTGCGCGTGAACTGTTTGCCGCCTTGCGCCGGATGGATGACGAGGACGTGGAGGTCATGCTTTGCGAGGCGATTTCCACAGACGGCATCGGGCTGGCAATCATGAACCGGATGTGCCGCGCCGCCGCCTTTCATGTGCTGGATGTGTAGGCGAACCGACGCGCCCGGCAGGGATGCCGGATCATCGTGATACCGTTTGTTTTGTTTTCTGCGTGCCCGGCGGAGATACGCGATCGCTCAGGCGTTGCTGTAACCCCTGCGCCCCCCTGAAGGAGGGATAACCGTGACGGACGTTCTGTTTGTATGCAGCGGCAACACCTGCCGCAGCCCCATGGCCGCCGCGCTGTTCAACGCGCTTTGCGAGCGCCGCGGCCTGCCGTACCGCGCCGATTCGGCCGGGTTGTTGGTTGCGGACGGCAGCCCCGCCAGCGACGGAGCTTTTTTTGCCATGAAGGAGCGTGGGCTTTCGCTGGCGCGCCATGTGGCGCAGCCGGTTACGGCGGCGCTTGCCGGCAATGCAAAGCTGGTGGTGGGCATGAGCGAGGCTCATGCCGCCTCGGTACGCGAACGGTGCCCGTGGGCGCGCGTGACTGCTTTTCAACCGCCCGTGCGCGACCCGTATGGCAGCTCGCCAGCCGTGTACCGCGCGACTGCGGACGATCTGGCCTCCCGGATGGACTGGGTTTTGGAGCAGCTGCGCGCGCTGGAGGGTTCCAGCGGTCGGTAACGCATGGCCGTAGCAGGGGTTGCCGCCGCCGCGTATGCCGATCTTTGGCGATGGAAGCGGTAAGCCTCTGCACGCGGTTGAACCGGGCGCTACCTGTCGGCGTTTTGTCATACGGGCATATGGGTCGCGCCGGAAATTTTTGCCGCGTGAGAACCTTTTCCACGATGGAGAATTTGCCTTGACAGCGCTTTTGCCACGCGGGTTGGCTTTCCCTTGATGTTTGGGAGCCGTCTCCGGAGTATCGGCCTGCGGGCAACGGGCAGCGGCAGTCTGCCTCTCCGTGATCCGCCCTGTTGCGCGCGAGGCCATCTATGGTATAATCACACACGAGGGGGGACTCCATGAAAGTTTTTAAGGACGGACATCCTTTTTTGAAGGGAAACCTGCACTGTCACACCACGGAAAGCGATGGCGTTAAAACCCCGGAGGAAGCAATCGCCATCTACCGTGATCACGGTTACGATTTTTTAGCCATCACCGACCATCGGCGCGTCACGGTGCTGGAAAGCCGTATGGAGGGGAACCTGCTCCTGCTGCCCGGCATTGAGCTGGATTATTCGTTGCCCGGCGAAGTGGTGCACATCGTGGGCTTTGGCATGGACAGGGAAATTGCGCGCAAGGTGACGTACGAGCTGGGCCCGCAGGCGGGCGTGGATAGGATCCGCGCGTTCGGCGGCCGCGCGATTGTCGCCCATCCGCACTGGTCGCTCAACACCGTGGCGACGCTTACGGCCATCCGGGATGCGACGGCGGCGGAAATCTACAACACCATGTCGTTCCTCAGGCCGGACAGCTCCTGCGTGCTGGACGTCGCCTCCGCGCACGGCAAGCTGTACCCGCTGGTCGCCTCGGACGACACGCATGCCTACGAAGGGGAAGAATGCGTGAGCTACACCATGGTGCAGGCGGATGCGAACACCCCGGAAGCAATCATCCGCGCGATGGACGCGGGGCTGTTCTATGCCAGCCAGGGGCCGCGCATTGGACAGCTGACCCTTGAAAATGGGCAGATGACGGTGGAATGCTCCCCTGTGAGCCGCGTATTTTTCCACAGTAATCTGGTGTGGACGCCGGGCCGTTCCGTGATTGGGACCGATTTGACCCGCGCGTCGTATACGCTGCACCGTGAGCAGGGAGAACGCTTTGTGCGCTGCCAAGTGATTGACGCGGCGGGGCACAGCGCGTGGAGCAGCCCGATTGCGCTGTAAAGAACCGTTTCAACAGGCGGTAGCGCCGGATAGCGCGGAGCGTTCGCCAGCGCACAGGAAAGGGAGATGACAATGGACAGGATGAAGCGGCTGATATCGATGTTGGCGGCTTGCATGCTGGTATTTACGGCTGGGGTGGCCGCCGCAAAAACCAAGGCAATCGCCGTTGACGCTGCGGATTACGCGGTGGAAGAAGGCGGCGCGTATACCTCCATGGCGGAGGTGGCGATCTACCTGACCCTTTTTAACCGCCTGCCGGATAACTTTATCACCAAAAAACAGGCGCAGGCGCTGGGCTGGAACAGTCGGGAAGGCAACCTGAACCAGGTTGCGCCGGGCAAATCCATAGGCGGGGATTACTTTGGCAATTATGAAGGCGCGGTGCCCGATCAGAAGGGCCGCCAGTGGACCGAATGCGACATCGACTCCGACGGCGGCTACCGCAACGGCCTGCGCATCGTGTTTTCCAATGACGGGTTGATTTATTACAGCGACGATCATTACCAGACGTTTACGCGGGTATCGGTCACGGTCAGCGCTGCTGCGACCGCCGCGACCGCCCGCCCGGCCGCAACCGCATACGCCGAAAGCGCTGCGGTAACGGAGGATGGCGCGTACACTGCCCCGGAGGATGTGGCGGCCTATCTGCACCTGTATGGGCAGTTGCCAGGCAACTACCTTACCCGCGACGAGGCGCAGGCGTTGGGCTGGTCCAACAAGAAAAACAACCTGGGCGACGTAGCCCCCGGCAAATCCATCGGCGGGGACAGCTTTGGCAACCGCGAAGGGCTGCTCCCCGACGCCAAAGGCCGCCAGTGGTTTGAGTGCGATGTGAACACGACCGATGGCAAGCGCAGTCAGGAACGGCTGGTTTGGAGCAATGACGGCCTGATCTACTACACGCCGGACAACCACAAGAGCTTTGAACAGCTTTACTAGGCAGGGAGGTTGACGCCATGCAGGATTTTCAGCTGGATATTACCGCCTTTGAGGAAAAAATACCGCTGCACCGCTACCTGAAAGAGAAGATGGGCTTCCCTTTCTATTACGGGGGCAATCTGGACGCGCTTTTTGACGAGCTTTCCAGCATTACCGAGCCGACGCACATCACCCTGTGCTACTCTACCGTGCCCAAGGGGAAAATGGCGGAGTATACGCCGAGGCTGCTGCATGTGTTTGGCGACGCGGCGAGGGAGAACTATAATATTAAGCTGACGGTGAAAGCCGTCGGCTGACCCTGATAAAAGGGAACCCCTCGGCGCGGCGAAAAAGGGCCAAGGGCGAATGTCTCATTCAGGGGGCGGGGGCGGAACCCCTATCGGGGCTTAGGGTATGCGAAAACCCGCCGCAGCAACGCCTGACCGCCCTGCGAGCTTACGCCCTGCAGGGTTATAAAGCGAGCGGCAAATGCAGATTGCATGTAAAAATCAACAAAAAAGGAACTGTGCTTGCAGTTCCTTTTTGATATGGACTGTTTCATGAAAAACAGTTTTCATCCAGCTAAAATCAAAACGAAAAAAGCATTCAAACCGCGCCCATGCTGAAAAGAAAGAACAGACCGCACTGGGTGCAGGCAGACCCAGCCGCCTTTTTGGATTTCAGCGCCTAGGCTCCTCCGCCGCGAAGGTTGAGCCGCATTTCAGGTTACGGGTCATCTGCGCCAATACCTGCGTAAAGCAGGCCAGTTCTTCCTCGGCAATCCCTTCCAGCGCATCGCCGCAGGTCAGGCAGATTGCCTGCTGCAACCGTTCCGCCTGCGCGCGGCCGGCCTCCGTGAGGGCCAGCACATTTGCCCGCTGGTTGCGCTGATTGCGCTCGCGGCGCACATACCCCAAGCGCTCCAGCCTTGCGACGGACACCGCGACCGTTGCGGCGCTGACCCCAAGCTTGCGCATCAGGTCCGCCTGACTGACGCCGTCCGCTGCCAACAGCAGGCCCAGTATGGGGCCTTGACGCGGGTGCGCGCTGTCGTCGCCCAATGCGTGCCGCACATGCTCAAGATACTCCCGCTGTAATTCGAACAGCGCCCCGAAAACATCCTGCATGCCCGTGCCTCCCTGACCGCCGTGACGGCGTATCCGATGCCGATGATATGCCTTTGAGGCCCGTTTGTCAATTCCGGCTCGCGAAGCCGTTTACCCAACCGCCCCGCGACCTGTTGAGGTCAAACCCGCGCCCGCTTCGGGCTGCGTACGGGGTAGGCCCGCGTTATCGTTTATCTTTTGACAAGGCGGAAAAGACTTTACATCCCTTCGGCAATGATGCTACAATAAAAACCGGTTCCACATGGTCGGAAACCCATTGATATAAGGACAGGAGCGGTACGTTATGAAGGAGATACTTTTTACACAGCAGGCGCCTAAGGCCATTGGCCCCTATTCGCAGGCCGTTGCGACGGACGCTGCGGTGTATGCCTCGGGTCAGCTGGGGATTGATATGCAAACCGGCAAACTTGCGGATGGCGTCGAAAACCAGGCGCACTGTTCCATGAAAAATATCGGCGAAATATTGAAAACCAAGGGCCTCGGGTATGGCAACATCGTCAAAACCACCATTTTTGTGAAGGATTTGGCAGATTTTGCCGCGGTGAACGCCGTGTACGCCAGCTATTTCAGCGGCGATTACCCTGCGCGCAGCACCGTGCAGGTGGCCGGGCTGCCGCTGGGCGGGCTGGTGGAAATCGAGTGCGTCGCGATTCGCTAAAGTTGACCGTCGAGCCTGCCGATCCGCAAACGGAACGAGGGCATCAACCGACGGCGCACAGCGAACCCCTCGGCGGGTACGAAAGGGAATTAGAGCATGTTTACTATACTGGAAAAGGAAATGTTGAACCCAACGGTGGCCCGGATGGTGATTGCCGCGCCCCTGATTGCCAGAAAGGCTGAACCCGGCCAATTTGTGATTTTACGGGCAATGTCCGAAAGCGAAAGGATTCCGCTGACCATTGCGGAGTATCAGCGCGAAGCCGGCACCGTCACCCTCATTTTTCAGGTGATGGGCGCGGGCACCATGGAGCTGAACGCGTTGGAAACGGGCGAAAGCCTGCAGGATTTGGTCGGCCCGTTGGGCAGGGCGACCGAGACCGAGGGCCTTCATAAGGTGTGCGTAGTTGGCGGCGGCGTGGGCTGCGCCATCGCGCTGCCGATTGCGCAAAAGCTGCACGAGCAGGGCGCGGTGGTGCACAGCATCGTCGGTTTCCGCAACCGGGACCTTGTGATTTTGGAAAACGAGTTCCGAAAGTTCAGCGACGAGCTGAAAATCATGACCGACGACGGCAGTTACGGCGAAAAAGGGTTGGTTACCACCGCGCTGGAAGCGTTGATTAACGCCGGTAACCAGTATGACGAGGTGATCGCCATCGGGCCGCTGATTATGATGAAATTTGTGAGCCTGACCACGAAAAAGTACGGCTTGAAAACCGTTGTGAGCATGAACCCCATTATGATCGACGGCACGGGCATGTGCGGCGGTTGCCGCCTGACCGTGGGCGGGGAAACGAAATTCGCCTGTGTGGACGGCCCCGATTTTGACGGGCATCTGGTGGATTTTGACGAGGCGCTCCGCCGTGGGGAAATGTACCGCGAGTTTGAACAGCATGCGCGGGAAACGGCGTGCAACCTTTTTGCCAAGGAGGTGCGCTGAAATGCCCGAGCGCAATATGAGCCAACAAAAAACCCCTATGCCAACCCAGCCGGCGGACGTTCGCAACCATAACTTTGATGAGGTCGCCCTCGGCTACACGCTGGAAATGGCCGTATCCGAAGCCAAACGTTGCCTGAACTGCAAAAATCACCCCTGCGTAAGCGCCTGCCCCGTGAATATTGATATTCCCGCCTTTATTGAGCGCGTTGCCAAGGAGGATCTGGAAGGCGCTTATGAGGTGATTGCGCGCAGCAGCGCGTTGCCCGCCGTTTGCGGCCGCGTGTGCCCGCAGGAAACCCAGTGCGAGGGCGAATGCGTGCGCAAAGCGAAGGGCGAAAGCGTGGGCATTGGCCGGTTGGAACGTTTTGTGGCGGATTGGCACCGTGAGCACAGCGCTGCGCTGCCGCAACCCCCGGCCCCGAACGGACACAAGGTCGCCGTGATTGGCGCCGGCCCGAGCGGCCTCACCTGCGCGGGGGATTTGGCCAAGCTGGGGTATTCCGTAACGGTATTCGAGGCCCTGCATGTGGCCGGCGGCGTTTTGGTGTATGGGATTCCCGAGTTTCGCCTGCCCAAGGCCATTGTGCGCAGTGAAATCGACGGCCTCAAGGCGCTGGGCGTAACCATACAGACCGATGTGGTCATCGGCAAAACCCTTACGGTGGACGAGCTGTTTGAAATGGGGTTCGAGGCGGTGTATATCGGCAGCGGCGCGGGTTTGCCCCGCTTTATGGGCATCCCGGGCGAAAGCCTGAAAGGCGTTTACAGCGCCAATGAATACCTGACCCGGATTAACCTGATGAAGGCCTACCGCTCGGATAGCCGCACGCCCATTCAGCGCAGCCACGCGGTGGCGGTGGTCGGCGGCGGCAACGTAGCCATGGACGCGGCGCGCTGCGCGAAACGGTTGGGCGCGGAACGGGTGTACATTGTCTACCGCCGCGGCATGGAGGAGCTTCCCGCGCGGCTGGAAGAAATCGAGCATGCGCAGGAGGAAGGCGTGCAGTTCCACACGCTGGTCAACCCGGTTGAGGTGCTGGGCGACGAAAAGGGCTGGGTGACGGGGATCCGCTGTGTGGAGATGACGCTTGGCGAACCCGACGCGAGCGGGCGACGCCGCCCGGTAACCAAGGCGGACAGCGCTTTTGTGCTGGATGTGGACACGGTGATTATGGCCATCGGAACCCAGCCTAACCCGCTGATACACCGCACCACCCAAGGGTTGGATACCGACCGGCACGGCTGCATTGTCACCAACGGCGACGATGGCCTGACCAGCCGCCCGAATGTTTACGCGGGCGGCGATGCGGTCACCGGCGCGGCTACGGTGATCCTTGCCATGGGCGCGGGCAAACAGGCGGCGGCGGCCATTCACCGTTCCCTGATGGACTGACCGCCTCCGGCGACGCATTTCAACCGGCATCGAGCCGGCTGCCCAAACTGGAACTGAATATGCCGGGGCGCCGGATCGGCCCATATGGGGGGCAAACAATGATTCGGCGTGAACCGAAAGCTTCACAATCAACGCAAAACGCACCCTTCCCGTTCGGCATGCGGGTGGGTGCGTTTGTTTGCGCTGAGGCAAAGCGTCGGGCATGAGGCCGGACTATCTGAAACAAAAGGATCGGCGGCGCGACGGGTGAGCATGCCCTCGCCCGGTAAACCGAGGCCGATGGGGGAGCCAGCCTTGCCCGCCACCCGCACAGCCATACCTTAAAACGCCGGAAATACAAAAGCGGAGGCAAGCCTCCGCTCTGGTACCGTTATTCGATGTTGAAACGCTTTTTGAAGCGATCCACGCGTCCACCGGAATCCACCAGCTTCTGTTTGCCGGTGAAGAAAGGGTGACACTTGGAGCAGATTTCCACCTTCAGTTCCTTCTTTGTGGAACCCGTCTCAAACGTCTCACCGCATACGCAATGGACGATTGCCTTGCCATACTTGGGATGAATTTTTTCTTTCATGCGATTTCACCTCTTTTGCGCATGCTAGTGTCAGGTTCATAGAACCGCAGAAATAATTATAACAGATACCGGATGATAATGCAAGCCTTTTCACGACGCTGGCAAACGATTTGTCCATCGTCGGCGGGAATTGCGCCTGCGAGCCAAGCCGCGCAAGGATTGCGGCGCACAGGTCGGCTTATGGGCGCGCTCAATCGGGCTATCCGGCCGCGGGCAAAACGCGTGTTTTCGGTCGGCTTCAGGGCAGGGGAGGCGCGCCGACCACCGCGACCGGCTCGCGGTACATGAAGCCGGCGGGTAAACCCGCGCCCAAAGCCCACAGATCGTAAGCGCGGTTATCCAACGCGTACAGCGCGTTCTCCCGGTTGCCGTCCGCAGCCTTGGCAATCACGGGCAGGGCGCTCTGCCCAAGCCCGGGGAGCATCGTCTGCGCATCCCGACGAAACCCGAGCAGCCGGGCATATTCCGGCAGGGGATGCTCCCTGAGCAGGCACGCGGTCACGCCCAACAGGGCGTGGGTCGCAAGGCGGTTCAGGCGTGCGTAGGCATACCGCTTTGTTTTCAGGGCTTCCAGCAGCGCCTTGCGGGTAACGGCTTCCCGCGCCGCGCGGGTGAGCCGGTTTTCAAGCCCCTCCGCGCAATCGGGCAAGGCGCGCAGCGCGGTCAGGTTCATGGAGCGCAAACAGTGCAAAAGCACCGGGTCCAGCGCATCAGGCAGGTGGCGGGGGGCGGAAGCGAGGGAGTACCCGCACGCCGCCTCAGCCGCTTCGGTATCGCCGGCTAAAAACGCCTTGCGGGTCGCGCTGGCGGAGGGGTAATCCGTCGCGGAAAGGATAGCGGCATGGTACGCCCCCTCCCGTCTGACAGGCAGGGGCAGGATGGCGCTACCCAAGCGCCTCAATGCGCGAAGGTAGCATATGGCCAGAATGTTGTTTGGTTGGGCGAGGGCCGTGCAAAACGCCGCCGGGTCCGCCGGAGCTTGGGACTCGCCCGGGGCGGGAATGCCGAACCCATCCGCGCACAGCCCGGCGGCGACCGCCTCCGCCTGTGCGGCCGCGTAAGGGCGACCCAGCGCGAGCGCAGCGCGCAACGCCTCGGTAAAACGCTTGTTGGGCTTTTCCAATTGCGCGGCGGCCGCCTCAAGGAAAGGCAGACAATCGGTTTCACACCCAAACGAAAGGTGGGTAACGCCCGGCAGCGCGTTGAGAAGCGCAACGCCGCCCAGCGCGAAGTTTTCAGCCTCCCGCACCGCAAAGGCAGCGGGCAGTTCCAGCACCACATCCGCGCCCGCGTTTAGCGCGGCCCTTGCTCGAAACGCGGGGGAAAACAGCGCGGGCATGCCCCGCTGGGTAAAGCAGCCGCTCATCACGCACACAATGCGCGCGTTGGGCAGCGCTTGCCGCGCCAGCGCAAACTGCCGGGCGTGCCCCCGGTGAAAGGGGTCGTATTCGCAAATGATGCCCACGGTGGGTTGCATGAACAGCCCCCTTTCAAAACGGTCAAAAAACGTCCGGTTTCCGGGCCGTTTTTCGGAGTAAACACTTCCATTTCCCCATGGATAGGTGTATAATAGATTGGTTGTATACAACATGGATACCGAATGTATTCTATCACATAAGGGAGGAAACCGCCATGTCCGTCATTGACAAAATCAAAGCGAAAGCCAAGCAGAACGTGAAGCACATCGTTCTTGCAGAAGGTTCCGAGCCGCGTACCGTGCAGGCCGCCCGCCAGATCGCGGATCAGGGCATTGCCCGTGTTACGCTGTTGGGCAACACCGAGGAGATCGCCGCTGTCGCCAAGCAGGTGAACACCGATCTGACCGGCGTCGAGTTGATTGATCCCAAAACCAGCGCAAAAACCGAAGCCTACGCGAGCCTTTTGTACGAGCTGCGCAAGGCCAAGGGCATGACCCCCGAGCAGGCCCACGAGCTGGCGACTGGCGATACCCTCTATTACGGCGCGCTGATGGTCAAATCCGGCGATGCGGACGGCATGGTGGCCGGCGCGATCAACTCCACGGGCAACGTGCTTCGCCCCGCGCTGCAGATTATCAAAACCGCGCCGGGCATCAGCGTGGTCAGCGGTGCTTTTATCATGGAAGTGCCGGATCACCAGTACGGCGACAACGGCGTACTCATTTTTGGCGATTGCGCCGTGATTCCCGACCCTACTGCGGACGAGCTGGCCGCCATCGCTATTGCGAGCGCGCAGACCGGCAAGCAGCTGACCGGGATGGATCCCAAGGTGGCCATGCTTTCCTTCTCCACCAAAGGCAGCGCCAAGCATGACGATGTTACCAAGGTTCAGCAGGCGACGGCCAAGGTTCACGAGCTGGCGCCCGACTTGGTTTGCGACGGCGAATTGCAGGCGGACGCCGCGCTGGTGGCAAGCGTCGGCGCGCTCAAAGCGCCCGGCAGCACCGTGGCGGGGCATGCCAACGTGCTCATTTTCCCCGATTTGCAGGCGGGCAACATCGGCTACAAGCTGGTGCAGCGTTTTGCGGGCGCTTCGGCTGTCGGCCCAATTGTGCAGGGGTTGGCCAAACCGGTCAACGACCTGAGCCGCGGCTGCTCGGTGGAGGATATCGTAGGCGTGGTTGCCATTACCGCCGTGAAGGCGCAAGCGTAAGGAGTAGCATCGAATGAAAGTTCTAATTCTCAACGCAGGTTCTTCCTCCCTGAAATACCAGCTGATCGATATGAACGGCGAAAAGCTGCTGGCCAAGGGCCTGGTCGAGCGGATCGGGATCGAGGGCAGCCATATCAACCAAAAAGTGGGCGACAAGGTTTTTGACGCCGTCGCTCCCATGAAAACGCACACCGAGGGCATCCAGTGGATGCTCAAGGGCCTGACCGACCCCGATAAGGGCGCGGTCAAAAGCATGGATGAGATCAGCGCCGTCGGCCACCGCGTGCTGCACGGCGGCGAGCGCTTCACCGCCAGCGTCCTGATCAATCAGGAAGTGAAGGACGCGATCCGCGACAACATCCCGCTGGGCCCGCTTCACAACCCCGCCAACCTGATGGGCATTGAAGCCTGCGAAAAGGTGATGCCCAACACCCCGAACGTCGCGGTGTTCGATACCGCTTTCCACCAGACGATGCCCAAAAAATCCTACCTGTACGGCGTGCCGATGGAATACTACCAGAAGCTGCACGTGCGCCGCTACGGCTTCCACGGCACCAGCCACCGCTACGTGAGCAAGCGGGTTTGCGAATTTTTGGGGCTGGACCGCGACCACAGCCGCATCATCACCTGCCATCTGGGCAACGGCTCCAGCCTTGCGGCCGTGCTCAACGGCAAGTGCCTGGATACCAGCATGGGCATTTCGCCTTTGGAAGGCGTGCTGATGGGCACCCGTTCCGGCAGCTTGGACCCTGCGGTGGTGCAGTACATTGCCAATAACGAGCACATGAACGTGGACGAGGTGCTTTCCCTGCTCAATAAAAAGAGCGGACTTCTGGGCATCAGCGGCATCTCCAGCGACATGCGCGATATTGACGCGGCGGCGGACGGCGGCGACGAGCGCGCGATTATCGCCCGGGATATGCTGGTGTGGGGCATTCGCAAGTACATCGGCGCTTACGCGGCCGAAATGAATGGCGTGGACGCGATCGTGTTTACCGCCGGCATCGGGGAAAACAACCGCAACCTGCGCGCCATGGTGATGAAGGATTTTGATTACATGGGCGCCAAGCTGGATCCCGCGAAAAATAATACGCGCGACGAGGCGATTATTTCCACCGACGACAGCCTGGTCAAAGTCTGCGTAATCCCCACCGATGAAGAAATGGTCATCGCCCACGATACCGTGGCGATTGTTCAGGGCAAGCCCATCGTGGACTGACGCTCAAAAGTGTGGGCCGCGCCGGGAGCGCCGCGTGTGAGCGCCGAAAAGGCGGAGTTTGGATGGCCCGCAGCGCAGAAAATTCCAATTGACAACCGGGCAAACAAGGCTTATAATACAACTTGGTCACGTTTGAGGAGGAACCTATGGAGCTGGATGTATCAAAGGCCCTGCTCTCACCGGGAACGGAGTTTCCGTTTACGGCGGAGGTCGCGGTGCCGCCTCAGGATGTGATTGGAGAAACGGTTACCTTCGACACGGTTTCCATGGCGGGCCATTACAGCGCGATGGACGGAGCAATCCGCCTGCAAGGCGAGCTGACGACCACAGCACACGCCTTATGCGCCATGTGCCTGACCCCTGTGAACGTTGCGATGAACTTTCCGTTTGACGAAATGTTCCGCAGGGACGCCAATGAGTTGACCGACGACGCTTTCCAGTACGAAGGCGGCAAGGTAGCCCTGGATCAATTCACGCTGACGCTTATCATGCTCAACCTCCCCATGCGTTTTCTCTGCGATGAAAACTGCGAGGGGAACGAGGCTTATCAGGCGTTCAAGCAGGATATTTCCAAGAGCTCGTGCGAAGAGGAATCGCCGACACAGCGTCCTTTTGAAGCATTGCAGCGCTTGCTGACAAAGGATGAGGAGGTGTAGACCATGGCTCTTCCGAAAGGAAAAATTTCCCGTGCCCGCGGCCGTAGCCGTCGTGCCAACTGGAAGCTGACCCTGCCCGGCATTGTCGAATGCCCGCAGTGCCACCAGAAGAAGCTTTCGCATCGCGTGTGCAAGCACTGCGGTTATTACAACGGCAAGCAGGTCATCGATATGACGGAAGACAAAAAGGCGAACGCGTAAGCGTTTACCGATTCATTCGTGGAGGCCGCCAGCGCGGCCTCTACGAGTATTCGCCTGACGACCGGGAGGAGTACGCGATCCGCCCCACAGAGAGAACGGCCCATCGGCTGGAAGGCTGTTCGGATGGCTGGAAACGCGGAAGGTCGCCCGCAAAGGCGCAACATGAAGCCCGTGCCCCATTGGCGGCGCGAGCCTAGTTTTGCCGGGTGCGCCCGATAAAGCGCTCAAAGGCGGCATACCATGCCGCAAAACAAGGTGGTACCACGGAGCTGCTCCGTCCTTCGGACGAGGCGGCTCTTTGTTTATTTTCAGGGTATGGGCGGCAGACCGGCTTCACGGAAGCGCCGGGGGTAAAAACGCGCTCGCACAGGGCGCGCGCATACGCTAAGAAGCCCGCCCAAGAAGCAAACGACCGGTTGGAAAGGGAAGGCGAATCTCAATGAGCGAAACTCCCAAGGAATTTGAAATGGATAAGGTGTACAACCCCAAGGAAATTGAGGACAGGCTCTACCAGATGTGGGAGGATTCCGGCGCGTTTGTAGCCAAGCGCGTGGAAGGGAAGAAGCCCTACACGATTGTGATGCCGCCGCCCAACATTACCGGCCAGCTCCATATGGGGCATGCGATGGATTGTTTGTTGCAGGACGCGCCGATTCGCTACCACCGCATGAAGGGGGACCCCACCCTGTGGCTGCCCGGCACCGACCACGCCTCCATTGCGACGGAAGTAAAAATTGTGGAGCAAATGAAAAAGGAAGGCCTCACCAAGGAGCAGATTGGCCGCGAGGCGTTTTTGGAGCGCGCTTGGGAATGGAAGGCCGAATACGGCGGCCGGATTAACCGCCAGCAACGCCGTTTGGGCGCAAGCTGCGATTGGAGCCGGGAACGCTTTACCATGGACGAGGGCTGCAACGAAGCGGTGCGCGAGGTGTTTGTCAACCTTTATCAAAAAGGGCTGATCTACCGGGGCAACCGCATCATCAACTGGTGCCCTGTGTGCAAAACGGCGCTTTCCGACGCCGAGGTGGAGTATGAGGAGCAGCACAGCCATCTGTGGCACATCCATTACCCCGCCGTGGATGGCGGCAAGGGCGTGACGGTGGCGACAACCCGCCCGGAAACTATGCTGGGCGACACGGCTGTGGCGGTAAACCCCAATGACGAACGGTACCGGGACCTTGTTGGCAAAATGGTGATGCTGCCAATCGTGAATAAGCCGATCCCCGTTGTGGCGGATGACTATGTGGATATGGCGTTTGGCACGGGCGCGGTGAAAATTACGCCGGCGCACGACCCCAACGACTTTGAGGTGGCGATGCGCCATCACTTGGAGATTATCCGCGTAACCAACGACGACGGAACCATGAACGCGAACGCCGGCAAGTATGAGGGCGTACACGAATATGAATGCCGCAAGCTGATTGTGAAGGAACTGGAAGCGCAGGGCTACCTTGTGAAGGCGGAGGATTACACCCATAACGTGGGCACCTGCTACCGCTGCCATACGACGGTGGACCCGGTGACCAGCCTGCAGTGGTTTGTGAAAATGGAACCGCTGGCCAAGCCGGCCATTGAAGTGGTGCGAAACGGTGAAACGAAGTTTTTACCGGAACGGTTTGCCAAGGTGTATTTTAACTGGATGGAGAACATCCGCGACTGGTGCATCAGTCGTCAGCTTTGGTGGGGGCATCGGATTCCCGCGTGGTATTGCGCGGACTGCGGTGAAATGACCGTTGCCAAATCGGCCCCGGAAACATGCCCCAAATGCGGCGGCACGCATTTGCGTCAGGATGAGGATGTGCTGGACACGTGGTTCTCCTCCGCGCTGTGGCCGTTCAGCACCCTTGGCTGGCCGCACCAAACGGAAGATTTGAAGTATTTCTACCCCACCAATATGCTGGTGACGGGTTATGATATCATTTTCTTCTGGGTGGCGCGGATGATTTTCAGCGGCATTGAGCAAATGGGGCAAACCCCGTTTGATACGGTGCTGATTCATGGGCTGGTGCGCGACGCTCAGGGGCGCAAGATGTCCAAGAGCCTTGGCAACGGTGTGGACCCGTTGGAAGTGATCGACAGCTATGGCGCGGACGCGTTGCGCTTTTCGCTGGCGATGGGTATCAGCCCCGGCAACGACACCCGCTTTTCCACCGAAAAAGTGGAGGCGGCCCGTAACTTTGCCAACAAGGTGTGGAACGCCAGCCGCTTTGTGCTGATGAACATGCAAACCCATGAAACCATTGATCCCGCCCAGTTGACCCTTCCGGATCAGTGGATTCTGTCCCGGTTGCAAAAAACAGTCGCCGAAGTGAGCGACCATATGGAGGATGGGGATTTCGGCCTTTCCGCCAACCGGATTTATGAGTTTACATGGAACGAGTTTTGCGATTGGTACATTGAGCTTTCCAAAAGCCGCCTGACCGGCGAGGACGAGGCGGCGAAGCGCAACGTGCGCGCCGTGTTGTATACGGTGCTGGAAAACCTGCTGAAGCTGCTGCATCCGTTTATGCCCTACCTGACGGAGGAGGTTTACCAGCACTTGCCGGAAGCGCAGGGCATGCTGATCCTCGCGAAATGGCCCGAAGTGAACAATGCCTTTACCTTTGAAAAGGAAGAGGCTAAAATGGAGGGCCTGATGGAGGTGATCCGCACCATCCGGAACCTGCGCGCCGAGATGAAGGTGCAGCCCAGCAAACGCACCCATGTGACCCTGCTGCCGGAAGCGGGTTGGGAAGATGCGATGGCAGGCGCGGAGCCGTACCTGCAACGTCTTGCGGGTGCAAGTACCGTAACCGTTGGCAAAAAAGGCGACCTTAGCGCGGAGAAAACCGTCAGCGCAGTGTGCGCCTCGGCGGAAATCCGCATCCCGCTTGGGGAACTGGTGGATTTTGAAAAAGAAATTGCCCGTCTTGAAAAAGAACGCGCGGCTTTGGAAAATGAAATCACCCGCGCTCAGGCTCGGCTGAACAACCCCGGGTTTACCGGCAAAGCGCCGCCAGCGCTTGTGGAGCAGGAGCAGCAGAAGCTTGCGACCAATCAGGGGATGCTTACCTCGCTGGAACAGCGCATTGCGGAGTTGAAGGCGAACGCATAACCTTTGCACCATTTCCGATTCACCCCTCTCCGAAGCCAAACCGGGCCAAGAGTTAAGCGCTTGTCAGGGCGTAGGGATGAAACCTCTGCCGAGGGCAGGGGCGGAGCCTCAAAACCTGAGCCGTAGCCTGCAAAGCGAAGCGAACGAACGGCCTGCGGGGCGTTAAGGCAAGCGGCACAGCGCATTGCAGTTCCTAAGCAGCTGACCGGGGCAACCCACAAAGGGTTGCCCCGCGCTCGCGCAAGGCCCCGGCCATTTCAGGCAAAACGCATTGCACAGCGAAACCCCGTCCATCCATGCAGAGCAATTGCCTCTTTGCGGCCCGAACCCTCTGTCGGGCCGCTTTCCATTTGTAAACAGAAGCGCCGGACCGAGGTTCCGGCAGGTTTTGGCGGTGCGTGCGTCGAAACCTCCAAAGGTCAAAACGCCCGGCTTTCCGGGTTATAGAAAGGAAATGGACAACCGCTCCCTGCGCCTTATGAGCATATGCTTGGCAGGAAGCCTGAAACGGACACGGATGCGCTGAGGCTTTTGGGTTTGCGAAGAAGTTTGCCCGAATCCCCGCCCTGTAAAAATCCGATTGGAAGGCGACGGTAGCCCATGAAAGGAAGTTATGCCGCAAGCATTTCTCCATCAGCCGGTATTATTTCACGAAGTGATACTCTGGATGCGCCCTTGCGCGGGTGGCGTTTATTTGGACGGCACGTTGGGCGGCGGGGGCCACAGCGAAGGCATCCTGAACGCCGCCGGAGGCGAGGCAACGCTTTACGGCATTGACCGCGATCCGGAAGCCATCCGCGCCGCGAGCGAGCGGCTCAACCGCTTCCCGGGCTTCCGTGCGCTGCACGGTAATTTTCACGAGGCGAAGGCGCTGCTCCGCGAGGCCGGCGCGCCGCCGCTTACCGGTGCGCTGCTGGATTTGGGCGTGAGCAGTTACCAGTTGGATAACGCGTCGCGCGGCTTCAGCTACCATGAGGACGCGCCTTTGGATATGCGGATGGACGCGTCCCGAGGGCCGACGGCCGCCGAATATCTGGCGCAGATCAACGTGCAGGAGTTTCGAAGAATCCTGACTGAGTATGGGGAAGAAAAATGGGCGGCGCGCATTGCGCAGATTTTTGATGAAAAGCGCAGAGAAAAGCCGATTGCCACCACGCAGGATTTGGTGGCCGTGGTGGATGCGGCCATCCCCAAAGCGGTGCGCCGCAAGGAGGACGGTCACCCGGCGCGGCGCACGTTTCAGGCAGTGCGCATCGCGCTGAATGACGAATTGGCTCCGCTGGAAACCGCGCTGCGGGACATTGCGGAGTTTCTGGCCCCGGAAGGCCGCCTGCTGGTGATTACCTTCCATTCGCTGGAGGATCGGATTGTGAAAAACACCTTCCGCTCGCTTCAATACCCCTGCACATGCCCGCCGAAAGCGCCCATTTGCACCTGCGGCAAACTGCCGTTGGGAAAGGCGTTAGGCGGCGGCGCCATTCCGCCAACCGAAGCGGAAACCGAGCAGAACCCGCGGGCTAGAAGCGCGAAACTCAGGGTTTTTGAGCGGAGGTAATGCTTCAAGCGGACGCGGTACCCATTGTTTAAGCTCAGGCGAAAATACGTGCCTGAGCTTCTCCGCACAGGCAAAACAACCGAAACGGGGATGCTGTTGTATGCGGAAAATCGCTTCCTTTCGCTTGAAGGGGTAGGCGGGCAACCGACTGCGCAGGCATCGGATTTTGTATGGTTGAGGTAGGAGGATGTGTCCAATGACCGTTCGTAAGCTTTTCCGCGCGCTTGCAACAATACTGGCGGCTTGCATGGTTTTATTCGCTTGCGGCGCATACGCGGCGGAAACCGTAACCGCCGGCGCGAAACCCACAACCGCGCAGGCGGACGTGACCGCCGATCCGGATGCGACCACGCAGCCAGACGCGACCGCCAATTCGGAAACGACAACGCAAACAGACGCGAGCGCTGATCTGGATGTGACTGCTGATCCGGACGCGCTGAGCACGCCCGCGCCGGAGCCGACGCCGGCAGTGCTCCCCGCAGACGCGCCCGCCGGGCTGACGCTGGACAGCGATGGATACGCGACCGAAGGAGAATATTTCATCAGCGACAAGGAAACGGGCAGTTATCACTATTGGAGCCAGTCGCTGCAAATCCATATTACCCGCCACGCGGATACATCGCCGAAGGTGGTCTGGGTTGAGGCGCAGATTTACGCCCGCAACGATACGCTGTTTCACATGTTCGCTTACGACGATACGGATATTGTGCATAAAAGCGCGCATCAAACGGTGATTGCACAAAAAAACCATGTGGTGTTTGCCATCAACGGCGATTTTGCGCATTTGCGGCTGGGCTGGAAGGCCACCGCGGGGCTGTTGATCCGTAACGGCACAGTCATATCGGATAAAACCTTTACTAAGAAGGCGACCAAGTACCCCAATCTGGATAATCTGGCCCTGTTGCCGGATGGCGCCATGCTCGCCTTTGGCCGTAACGAACATACCATTGACGATTATGTGGCGATGGGCGCCTACGATCTGCTTGCCTTTGGCCCGGTGCTAGTGCATGAAGGGGTTCTGAACAGCAACGATTTTAAGCGTTACGGGTGGGAAAGAGCGCCGCGAACCGCCATCGGGATGATAACGCCGGGGCATTATGTGGCCATTATGGTGGAAGGGCGGCAGGATGAAAGCCGCGGTTGGTCCACAACCCATCTGGCGGCGCATATGCAGGCGCTGGGCGCGGTGGAGGCGCTGAATCTGGACGGCGGGCAAAGCGCTACTATGATCTTTATGGGCCAGCAGATTATCCGCGTAGGCAACAGCAAGAGCGATACCGCCAAACCCCGGAAGGCGACGGAAGTGCTGGGAATCGGGCAGAGCGATTTGGTGCAGTTGCCGGAAACTGATTCGATCGCTAAATAGCGGAAAGCCTAGACTGCTGAATAACCCTCGCCGTAGCGAAAAGGGTCAAGGGCAACACCCTTGCGGGTGCGTTGGCATTGCCCCTTGCCCGCCGGAGGCATGATGCGGCGATGCGTTCAACGTAAGCGCCACGGACGCCAAAAGCCCAAGGTTTCGCGACTATGGACGCAATTCGGTTTGTCAACGGCCTGTGTCTTAAGCCGATCGGAATTTCGGGCAACGGTGCGGGAAGCGCTGCCGATGGGCTACCCTGTCGCGCACTTGACAGGGGTGGCCGTATCGCCTATGCTGGGTGAGTCGCCAACAGGACAGGCCGTCAACGGAACAGGCTGTTAACGGAACAGGCCGCCAACAGGACAAGCTGTCACCGGAACAGGCTGTTAACGGAACAGGCCGCCAACAGGACAAGCTGTCACCGGAACAAGCCGTCAACGGAACGAGCCGTCAACGGATAAGCCGTTGACGGAACAGGCCGCGAAGGGGCAGAGCGCCCCTGTGCCGCAAGAACGGCACGCTGCGCGATCTTTTGGCCTGTCAATACTGGCGACGGTTGCACTCGTATGGGTTTACCTGCGGGCCTCCGGCGAGCGATATAATGAAAACAGACGTCCGGGTAATGCGCGCATATCTCCGCGCCGCTCCGGAAGGGGTATGGGTTTGGCGGTTCCGGTTGCGGTTTCGGTGATGGGTACAGTTAAAGGATTGATGAGGGAAAGACGGGGTGCAGCGCAATGCCAACGCTGTTTGTGGTGGCTACGCCGATTGGAAACCTGGGCGATCTTTCGCCCCGCGCGGTTGAAACCCTGCGGGCCGTGGGGCTGATCGCGGCGGAGGATACGCGGGTTACGCAGCGCTTGCTGGCCGCTTTTGATATCCATACGCCGCTGACCAGCTGCCATGAGCATAACGAGCGCGTAAAGGCGGAACAGATTGTGCGCCGGATGCTGGACGAAGGCATCGACGTTGCGGTGACGACTGACGCGGGCACTCCCTGCATCAGCGACCCGGGCAGCCTGCTCACTGCCGAGGCAATCCGTTGCGGCCTTCCGGTGGTTGCCGTTCCCGGCCCAACCGCTATGGCATCGGCGCTGTGTGTGAGTGGTTTACCCATTGAGGAGTTTACTTTTTACGGATTTTTACCCCGGCAAAAATCCGATTTGCAGGCAAAACTGCTGGACATGGCGGCAAAATCCAAAATTGCGGTGGTTCACGAATCTCCCCACCGGGTGATCGATTTGCTGGAGAGCGTGCGGGCCGTGCTGCCGCATACCTACCTGAGCGCCAGTTGCGACCTGACCAAGAAGTTTGAGGCGACGGTTCGCGGTGATGTGGACGAGGTGTTACAGACCCTTCAGGCAAACCCCAAGGCGGAAAAAGGGGAGTATTGCATCGTGATGGAGTGGCGCGACGCAGTAGCCGTTCCGGCGCCTGCCTGCGAGCTTTCGCTGGAAGCCCGGCTGTTTGACGCGCTTGTGGGCGGCCAAACCCTTCGGCAGGCCACGGATGCGCTGACCGAGGCGGGGGAGCGGAAGAACGCCGTAAAAGCTGCGGCGCTTCGGGTAAAAGCAATGCTGGCAGAATCGGACACGGAAAGCTGACCGCATTTTTCAAACGCTCGGAATGCGAACAGGATAAATGAACACAGCGGCAACCCCCGCGCTTCAGAAGTTGTGCGTTTGCTTTTTTCATCAGGGGGATCCGTTACCGTCGCGGCCTGCGCCGGCAGGCCTGTCTTACGCGCCACGGCTTCGCCGATCATAGGCGCAGCCGGCGCGGCTGTATCCGGCATGGATTTCGGGAGGGGCACCATGACAAAGCAGGAATGCCTGAAACTGGTTTTTGGTTATGACGCTTTCCGCGAGGGTCAGGAGGCGCTGATCGACCAATTGTTGGCCGGGGGCGATGCGCTGGGCATTATGCCCACAGGGGCTGGCAAATCCGTATGCTATCAGGTGCCCGCGCTCCTGCGCGAAGGCGTAGCGTTGATTGTGTCCCCGCTGATTTCCCTGATGAAGGATCAGGTGGCCGCGCTCAAGGCGGCGGGGGTGCCGGCGGCCTATATTAACAGCTCGCTGACCCCTGCGCAGCAGCGCGAGGCGTTGCGACGCGCCGGGCTTGGCTGGTACCGCATGGTTTACGTTGCGCCGGAAAGGCTGGATGTGCCCGAATTTCAGGCGTTTGCTCAAAATGCGAGCATTTCATTGATCGCTGTGGACGAGGCGCACTGTGTGTCCCAATGGGGGCAGGATTTCCGCCCCAGTTACCTGAAAATTGCAGATTTTATCAAGCATTTGCCCGTACGGCCTCCGGTAGGCGCGTTTACCGCAACGGCGACCCCGCAGGTGAAGGAAGATATGGTTCGCATGCTCCGCCTTGAAAAGCCGCTCACCGTGGTTACCGGATTTGATCGGCCGAACCTGCGCTTTGCCAATATGAAACCGACCGATAAATTTGCCGCGCTGATGGAGATTGTGCGCAAGCACGCGGGGGAAAGCGGTATTGTGTACTGCGCTACCCGCAAAACGGTCGAGGAGGTTTGCGAGCGGCTGAAGGCGGAGGGCGTTTCTGCGACGCGGTACCATGCTGGGCTGGACGATGCGGAACGGATGCGCAATCAGGATGATTTTCAGTTTGACCGTTGCAGCGTGATTGTGGCGACCAACGCCTTTGGCATGGGGATTGATAAATCCGACGTGAGTTTTGTGGCGCATTATAATATGCCGCGCTGCCTTGAAAATTACTATCAGGAGGCGGGGCGCGCCGGGCGGGACGGAAGCCCCGCGGATTGTGTGCTGCTGTACGGCGGTCAGGATGTGATGACGGCCCGGTGGATGCTGGAACACAGCGAGCCAAACCCGGAACTTTCGCCCGATGAGCAGGAGGCGCTATACCTGCGCGATGTGGAACGCCTCAAACGCATGACGTTTTACAGCACATCCAAAACCTGTTTAAGGCAGGCAATTCTCCGGTATTTTGGGGAAAACGCGGGCGATTGCTGCGACCACTGTTCCGTATGCGAGGGCGCCCCCTTTGAGGTGGACACGGCGCGGGAAAAGCCGCAGGCCCGGACCCTGTTCAAGCGCAGCCACCCGGAAGATGAAGCGCTGGATGCGGAGCTTTATCAGGCGTTGAAGGAGGAACGCCAGCGCCTGGCCGCCGAAAAACGCGTGCCCGCCTATGTGATCTTTACGGATGCGACCTTGCGGGATATGACGTTTCGCCGACCGCATACCTGGGATGATTTGCTGCGCGTGGCCGGCATAGGGGAGAGAAAGCGCGACCAGTACGGCGATACGTTTCTGGAACTGATTTGCCGCCGTGACGGTATGGCGTATGAACCGCCGCGCCGTACGGAAGCGGAAAGCGACCGTCGCCCAGCGAAAGAGAAATGGAATAACGCCGGAAAACCGTGGACGGATGCAGAGGATGCGCGTTTGAAGGCGGCTTTTGAAAATAACGCGACTATCAGCGAACTATGCGAGGAGTATGAACGCTCCGCATACGCGATCCGGATGCGATTGAAACGGCTTGGGCTAACGGAGTGAACCGCGCAGTAACCCTCGGCATTTTTGCAGACCGCTGTGAAATTGGCGTTGCGGCAAAGGTTTTCGATATAAAAAGGCCGCCGGAAACCTTGTTCCGGCGGCCTTGATGCAGCAATCCTTACATTCCCTGTCGGGAATAGTTCGGGCTTTCCTTGGTGATGGAAATATCGTGCGGGTGGCTTTCCTGCAAGCCCGCGCCGGTGATCCGGATGAAATGGCCGTTTTCCCGCAGTTCGTTGATGGTTGAGGTGCCGCAGTAGAACATGCCGGCTCGCAACCCGCCGATCAATTGGAACACCGTGTCAGACAGAGGCCCTTTATACGGCACGCGGCCTTCGACGCCCTCCGGCACCAGTTTGGGCGCGTTTTCCTGAAAATAGCGGTCGCTGCTCCCGTGGGCCTGCTGCATGGCGCCCAGGCTGCCCATGCCACGGTAGACCTTGAAACTGCGGCCCTGATATATTTCCATTTCGCCGGGGCTTTCATCCACGCCCGCAAGCAGGCTGCCGATCATCACCGCGTGCGCGCCCGCGGCGATTGCCTTGGGAATGTCGCCGGAGTATTTGATGCCGCCATCCGCAATCACGGTTACGCCGTGCTTTTGGGCCTCTTTGGCACAATCTGCAACAGCGGTAATCTGCGGCACGCCAATGCCGGAAACCACGCGCGTGGTGCAAATGCTGCCCGGGCCGATGCCAACCTTGATGCAGCTTGCCCCTGCCTGAATCAGCGCTTTGGTGGCTTCCTGCGTGGCAACGTTGCCCGCGATCACCGGCAGGGTGGGGTATGCGGCGCGGATTTTTTGCATAATCTCAATCGCGCCCTTGCTGTGGCCGTGCGCGGTGTCAATCGAAATAATATCCACCTTGGCGGCAATCAGTTTTTCGACGCGTTCCAGACAATCGCCGGTGATGCCCACGGCAGCCCCGCAAAGCAGGCGACCGTTCGGGTCTTTGGCGGAATTGGGGTATTTGGAGGTTTTTTCGATATCCTTAATGGTAATCAGACCGCAAAGCTCGTACTGATCGTTCACAATCGGGAGCTTTTCAATGCGGTGCGCAGCGAGTAGCTTTTTGGCTTCCTCCAGCGTGGTGCCGACCGGCGCGGTAATCAGGTTTTTGCTGGTCATCACTTCTTCGATGCGGCGGCTGTCATCGGTTTCAAAGCGCAGGTCCCGGTTGGTGAGGATCCCCACCAGCTTTTTACCCCGCGTAATGGGCACGCCGCTGATGCGGTACCGGGCCATCAGGGCTTCGGCGTCCCGGATCAGGTGATCGGGGGAAAGGTAGAACGGATCGGTAATCACGCCATGCTCGCTGCGCTTGACCTTATCGACCTGAGCGGCTTGCTCCTCGATGGTCATGTTCTTATGGATAATCCCCAGCCCGCCCTCGCGTGCCATGGCAATGGCCATGCGAGCGTCGGTTACGGTATCCATGGCGGCAGAGAGCAAGGGAATGTTCAGTTTCACCGTCGGCGTTAGCTGTACGGTGGTATCCACATTGCGCGGCAGGGTGTTGCTTTCGGCGGGGATCAGCAGCACATCATCAAAGGTCAGCCCTGTCCGGAGGTTCTCTTCCAGCATTGTCCTCATCCTTTCATTCATTAGATTGCGGCTATTTTACCAGCCTCGGGGAGAGATGTCAATGTAATTTGCCGAAAGGGAAAAAAACGGTGAGCCTTTGGCAAAACCGCCGCGCCAGCGTCGGAGCGCGGCTTAAAAAACCGGGGAAAGGAATACATTAGCGGATAACCGACACGGTGGGGCAAAGGCGAGCGGATCGCGGCGGCCACGGTTCGCAAAGCGTGCGTGAACCCAAAAATGATATCCCGCTTTATACCCGACTTTCCGCGATTCAAACGCCGCAAAAAAGGACAACCGGGAAATACGGGAACCAATCGGCAGATCACTCGTCTAAGCGGATGGAAACGCTTAAAGGGGGTTTTTTCAATGAAAAAATGGTTAAGCCTTTGGCTGTGTGCCGCGCTTGCCCTGACGGTTTCCGCCGGTTTGGCGCAACAGGCGGATAGCGGTTCCTTGCAGGGTTTGATTACCGAGGTGGGGGAGTCGTCCTTAGTGATGAACGATCTAGCCAACGGTGCGGTGCGCGTGATCCTGGAGGAGGGGCGGACAGTTTATAAAGGAAACGCCGAAAAAGCGAGTATGGCGGTTGGTCAATATGTGTTTGTGCGCTACAGCGGGGCGATGACCGGGGACAACCCCCCGCAGGCGACCGCCGACACGGTGGAGTGCTACTGGGTGAAGGGAACGGTGAGCGAAATTCTCCAAAACGGCTATGTGGTCAAGGGGGATTCTGTGCTGGGCACCGTGATGGTGCATACGGACGCGCAGCTTGCGCCCGTATTCCTGAATGTGCCAATTACCGTTTATTACAGCGGGATCATGGCGCTGAGCATGCCGCCGCAGATTGAAGCGTTGCAAACGGTAGTGCCGGTTTTGGAAGGCGTGGCTAGCAAGGTGGCGGAGGATGGCTTTGTGCTAACGGACGATCAGGGCGTCGCGCACCGGATAATGCTCAACGCGCAAACACAGCTTGTTCAACAACCGGCCGATGGGCTGAGCGTGTGCGTATATTTTAACGGCGAACCGGAAAGCGCCGCGGATGTTACCGCGCTGGAAATCACGGGCGTGCTGAGCGCGGGCGATGCGGAAGCCGCCGCTTCGAAGCAGTAACTGGCATCGATCCGCAATGCGCGGCGTAAGATTCAGGCGTAGAACGGGTTTGAGCGCGGAACTGTTTTCAGCGCCGAAAAACGGATTGCGCCTCACGGCTCACGGTCGGTCAGGCGACCCTCCACCAGATAGAGCGTCTCCCCCTGCGTTGCCATCGCGGGTAGATAGCTTGCCACAATCAGCACGGCAATGCCTTTGGCGAGAATCCGCTGGAGCATCGACTCGGTAACGCTGTCCACCTGATAATCCATGCCCGTAAAGGGGTTGACGCATACCACCGCCGCCGGGTTAAACACCAGCCATTTGCCGTATACCAGCTTTTGAGCCTGAACCGGGGTCAGCATTTCAACAGGAATTTCCCAAAGGTCCTCCCCGCAGGTTTCCGCGAGGGTTTGGCGCAGGCTTCGCTGCTCCTGCCTGCGCAGCCACAGCCACTTGGATTTGCGCCACAGCGCAAGCCCGAGGTTATCCAATACGCTCATTTGCGGGATCAGCAGATTTTCGACAGGATTATCCTCAATAAAGCACAACCCCTGCTTTTGTGCGCCGCTGACCCCTTTAGGCCGGTATGCGCGCCCGGAAAGCATCACGCGCCCCTCGGCAGGCGCCTGTTCTCCCCGGAGCACCGTCAGCAGCGCGTCGCCGTCTTTTTCCTCAAGGTAGATCAGTTTGAGCAGCTTGCCCCGATACACCTCGAAATTCAGCCCGTGAAGCGTTCCGAAGCTTACGTTGGCAAACGTAAGCCGCGCGCAGTCGGCCGGGCTTTTCTGGTAATAACGCTGGTTGCCGGCCGGCACGGACATCCGCTCCGCATCCTGCCACAGGATGCGCCGAAAAACCTCCTCGTTCAGCTCCGCGGGGGCAAAAAAGCCGCCTGTTCGCCCCTGCCGGATAAAGCAAAACCAATCGGCGTGCTCCATCAGCAAGCTGCGAACGCTGTCAATCAGGATGAAGGCGTACCCGCGCTCCTTCATTTTTTGCACCATGGCAAACATGGCTTCCATTTCCACTCCTGTCAGGTAGTAGGAAATATCGGCCAGCACAATCACGTGGCGCTTCATGACATAGGCTTTGAGCAGTTCAATCCAGATGGTTTCGGCATGGGTCAGCCGCGCGACGGGCGTGTCGGGGTCCACCGGGATGGCGAACTCCTCCATCACGTCGCTGAGGATTTCCCGATAGGTCTGCTTTTGAAACACAAAGGTGGAAAGGTTCTGGTAGAACACGTTTTCCAGAATGCTTAACTGAGTCATGAGCGCGCTGGCCTTGTGAATCACGTGAACCCCTTCGCGGATTTGCAGCGGATGGGCGACAGGCGCGTCGTCCAGATCGATGCGGCCCTGCGAAAACGCCTCGTCGCCGCGCATGGCGCGGATGAACGTTTCCTTTTCGTGCAGGTTGGCGAACACAACCGCCAGCGTTTGCCCCGCGACCAAACGAAGATAGACGCCGTTCAGCGAGCCGTAAGCTCCGGCGTCCACCCTGCCGTTTTCAATGCGCAAACGCTCCGTTTTCAAAATCTCGTCGCCCTTCTAGCCCTGCGTCATCCGGGGCAGGTTAATCACAACCTCCGTGCCCACCCCCAGGGTGCTGTACAGTTGCAAACCGTATTCCTCGCCAAACAGCAGCTTGATCCGCTGCGCCACATTGCGCAGGGCGATGCCGCCGCGCGCGTGTTTTTCATCGCTGATGTAGCTGACCTTGACCTTTTCCAGCTTCTCGTTGATCCGGTTCACATCCTCCTGGGACATGCCTACGCCGTTATCCTTGATGCTGATGAGGATGCGGGACTGCGTCGCTTCCAGCCGGATGGTAATCAGCCCGTCGCCGCTCTTGCTTTCCAGCCCGTGAAAGATCGCGTTTTCCACAATGGGCTGAAACGTCAGCTTGGGAATCTGGCAGCGGTATACGCTCTCCTCCTCCGCCACGACGCTGATTTTGAGCTTATCGTCAAAGCGGTAGCGCTGGATGGTAAAATAACTGTCGATGTTGTTAAGTTCATCTTCCACCGTAACCAGATCGCCCATTTCGGTAATGGTGTACCGGAAATAGGTGGCCAGCGCTTCCGCGGTTTTGGCGATGCCATCCTGCCCCGCGTCCAGCGCGTCGCCGCGGATCGCCTCCAGCGTATTGTACAAAAAATGCGGGTTAATCTGGTTTTGCAGGGCAAGATATTCGGCCTGCTTTTTGGACAGGCTGACCACTTCCTGCTTGCTGAGCAGGTAGCGGAACCGTTCCAGCACCTGCTGTATTTCCGGGGTCAGGTATACGCTTTGCTGAAAAAGCTCATTGTAAATCTGCTCGGCTAAGAACGCCTTTTGAAGCCGAACCGCTTCACGGTAGGGCCGCGCAACGGCGCAAAGGATCCACAGACCCAGCCCGACCGTGACCGCCAGCAGGGCGACGCCCCACCATAGCGACGCGCGCAGGTAACCGTGCCGGTACCCAAGCCAGACAACCGCCGCGCCGCCCGCCGCCGCCGCCAGCAACAGGCCGACCAGCGCCGCCGCCACCCGCGCGGACAGGTAGGCGAATTTCTTCACGCGCTCCACGCCCCTTCCGTCGGATATCAACCGTACAGTTTTCGGTACTCTTTAGGCCCAAGCCCGGCGAATTTCTTGAAACGTTTATAAAAATACTTGATATCCTGATACCCTACGCGCTCGGCAATGTCGCCGATGCCCAGTTCCGTATCCGCCAGCATCTCCTTGGCGGCATCCACCCGTACCTGCGTGACATAATCCAAAAAGGTTTGTCCGGTTTCCCGCTTGAAAGCGCTGGAAAAGTAGGTGGCATTCAGCGCGACCAGATCGCTGAGCATCTGAAGGGTGAGGGCTTCCGCGTAGTGCTGGTGGATATACTTGCGCGCCATGCGGATGGGGCGGGATTCTTCCGCGCTTTTGCCGACCTGCCAATCCGCCATGGCGTTGGTCAGGCGCTCCGTGAGGCGGTCAAACAGCTCCGGCACGGAGGCGGCGGTCTGGTAGCTCTGCGCCAGCTCCGCCTCAAGGCTCTCCGGCGCTTTCATGCCGCAATCCAGCGTCGAGGCCAAAAACAGGCGAATCAGCTCGAAATAGGCGGCCCGGGCATCCCAACCCGTACGTCGAGGCTCTGCCAGCAACACGGCCTGCACACCGCGAATCACCTGCGCCAGCTGCGCGTCATCCAGCGCGGACACCGCCAGGCGCAGATCGTTACGCGTTTTAAAGCCAATCAGATCATTCAGGGTAAAGATCGGCTCAAAATCGGGCGCGTACTGCACGGTTGGGTTCATAGGCAACAGCAGACGCTGCGCCAGCACGCGGTCAAGCTGATCCACACAGCGCGGAAGGTCCTGAACCGAGTTGGCGGGCAAACTGGCCGCCACCATAAAATGCGGCGATTCGAAAATATCGCTTAGCCCCTGTATGCCCGCGCCAACGCGGCGAAGCGCCTTGTGCAGGCCGGCCAGCTGCTCCGGAGTCGCGCACACCACACAGGCAACGCGGTCGTTCTGCACCGCAGCGACCATTTGCGTAAAGGCGCTGCCCAGCTCGTTTTCAACAATGGTTTTGATTTTGCCGTTCATCAGCGCCAGCCCCGCCTGTTCTTCCGGCCGGAACAGGGAAAGGTTTTGCACCACCACCAAAAGCAAAGCGCCTTCTGTAAACGAACAGCCGTACCGCTCGGCAATCATCGCGGGCGAAAGCTCCGCCGGCACAATTTGACCATCCAGCAAATCGTTGAGGAAGCGCTCCCGCAAGCGGCCGCGCTCCATCCCGACGCTTTCCATCAGGGTCGCTTTCTCGGCCCTGTCCGCCTCGTGAATGGCGTTCTCCTGTATGATTTTATGCAAAACCCGGTCGATATCCTTTTGTTTCAGGGGCTTGAGCAGATAATCCTCCACGCCGTACTTGATGGCGTGGGTTGCGTATTCAAACTGCCGGTAGCCGCTGATGATGATAAAATGCGTTTTCAGGTTCATTTGCCGTATCTGGCTGATCATGTCAATGCCATTGCAGCCGGGCATGCGGATATCGGTAATGACGATATCCGGCTGATGCTCGCGGATAAACGTCAGCGCCTCCGCGCCGTCATGCAGGATGCCGGCCAGCTCCAACCCCAAACCTTCCCAATCCACAAGTTTACGGACGAGGTTGCATACCTTGGCCTCGTCATCCACAATCAACACTTTCATGGGCATACCCCTTGCAGTCGTCGCGCAGTGTGCCTGTTGCCGTCTTGTTTTTTTCATTATAACAAAGGCATTTTTGTTTGACAATGGAAAACAAGGTCACGGCGAGCTGAGGCAGATTGCGGGAGGATAGCGCGCTGGCAGAGCGTAGCGGAAACGGACGGCTTGCCCGGTGAAGGGCAAGCCGTCCGTTTAAACCAACGCGTAGGTTGGATGAAGTTTAAGAGCGAGTGCGTTCCGTGCGGAAACGTCGCTTCATGGACAGCCCCAAGGGTTACCATGTGAGCTGCCGATATGCTTTTCGGGCGCTCAGTGGTTTTGCCGCCAGAGTCGGTATGGGATCGGCTCCTCCGGCACGCCGTCAAAGCTGCCGAGATTTTTCTGCATCCACACGACGCCAAGCCACTGACCGTGTTTATAACCCATATTGGCAAAACGGCCGGCTTCGGCAAAGCCAAGGGCACGGTGCAGGGCGAGGCTGGGCGTATTCTGGTCGGTAATCACACCGTATACGGTTTTGAAACCCTGCGCCTGAAGCGCGTCCAAAAGCTTTGTATACAAGGCTGAACCAAGCCCGGTGCGGCGGGGAGCGTCTGGCTTGAGGTAGATGGTGGCCTCCACATCCCAGCGGTAGGCCTCGTGCGGGCGAATTTGCGCGCCATAAGCAAAACCAACGGGAACCCCGTCCACCTCGCAGATGAAAAACGGATAGGTTTCCAGCGTGTGCAGAATTTTGAGCCGGTAACTTTCCACATCCGGGTTTTCCGCGGAAAAGGTCGCGTTGCTGTTGGCGACATAGTACCCGTATACATCGTGGACGAACGTTGCGTCCGCTTCGGTCGCGATTCGGATATTCATGCCCATGGGATTGGTTCCTCCTTTAGCATTCGGCTGCGCTGTGGCTGATGGCAACCAGTTCTTCCGGGGTTAGCCCCACAAGGATGGTTTGGGAATTGGTGTAGGTAACAAACCCGGGGGGAGAACCCGCTGCCTTCTTCACATACTTGCGGCGCGTATAATCCACCGGCTGGCTTGGGTGGTTGCGCCCCTTGCTGTAATAGGCGGCGAGCTTGGCGCCGTACAGCAGCGTATCGGGGGTCGGCTCCTGCTCGGTGCGCACAATCACGTGGGAGCCGGGAATGCCCTGCACATGCAGCCAGGTTTCATTGCCTCGGGCATGCAGGGTGAGACGATCATTCTGGATGGGGTTTTTCCCCACCAGAATTTCCGTGCCATCCTTTGCCACAAAACGGTAAGGCTTACCCTCCTGAAGTTTTTTATGCTTGCGCGTGGTCGGGTCCGGTCGCAGAAAGCCGTTTTCGACCAATAAATACCGGATTTCCGCCAAATCTACCGAGGTGGAGCACTTGTCCAAATCCTCCATCGCGTTTTCCAGCAATTCCAGCTCGCTTTCCAGAGTGGCGAGTTGCTCGCGGGCATACTGTTCCGCGCCTTTGGCCTTCCGGTACTTTTTGTAGTAGGCCTGCGCGTTTTTCGCGGGCGAAAGCTGTGTGGAAAGCTCAATGTTTACCGGCGCCAGCGCCTCGTCATAATAGTTGATAACCTCGACGGAGGTTGCTCCCTTGGGAATCCGGTAAAGGTTGGCGGTCAGCAGCTCGCCGTAAATGCGGTTCTGTTCCGCTTTTTCGCTTTCCCGGAGCGTTTCCAGCATCATGGCCTTTTTCTTTTCCAGACGCGCGATGTTGGTTTTGATGTGCTTGAGCAACCCCGCGCTGCGTTGCTGCATGCGGATATGCAAATCGCGCCCCAAATAAAACGCGTCCATCGTTTCGCTGAGGGTGGGATAACGCTTTTGGAGGGCCGGGTCATACGTGAGGTACGGAAACGGAAAAAAATCAAGCGCAAGCCCGGCTTCATCGGTGAGCAATACAGGGGCGAAGCGGGCCTCAAGGCCATCGAAATAGCGGAGCAGCGCCTGAGCCATCAGACCCGTATCCAGCGTATTACAGGGCGCAGAGCGGTCCGCCCCGATCTGCGCGCAGGCTTCCCGCGCGCAGATGCCCGCCATGCCGGCCACGCACTCGATCAGCCCTTTATCCAGCGGGCAGGTCAAAACAGCCAGTCGCGCGGCGAGGGCTTGCGCGGTCATGGCCCCGGGGATGAGTTTATCCTGCGCCGGGGGCATTTCAAAACGCACGCCGGGCAGCAGGATGCGCACGCGGCTCATTTCACTGTTCACATGGTGGATGCTGTCGATAACCGTGTTGTTTTCGTCAATGAGGGTCAGGTTGCTGTAACGCCCCATCATTTCCAAAACCAGCGTTTTTTGCACCGGATCGCCCAGTTCGCCGATACAGTCCAGCGTCAGGCGCAACACCCGATCCCCGTTTGGCTGGCAAAGCGAGTTCAGGCGCGCGCCTTGCAGGTGCTTGCGTAAAAGCATGCAAAACATCGGAGGCTCGGCGGGGTTTTCATAGGTTTGGGCGGTGAGCTGCGCCCGAGGCTGGTTGGCGTTTGCGGATAAGAGCAGCTTATGGTTGCCGCCCTGGCTGCGGATCAGCAAAAGGATGGAGTCCCTTTCCGGCTGGTTAACGCGCTCAATGCGCCCCCCGACCAGCTGATCCCGCAATTCCTTTGTTAAAAAGGAAAGGGTAAATCCGTCCATTGGCATGGCCGCCGCCTCGCTTTCTGTGCCCGGGGAGAATCGCGTTCGTTGGGCCGCGCTGCGCGAAGCATCATGCCCAACCCCCAAGTGAACTGATCATAGCACAAACCGGGTTGGCATGCAAACGCTATCCGCGCCGGGGTTGTAACAGAACTAGCGCACGGACGATGATTTCTTTTGGCTCAAACACGGATGATCCGGAAAGCTTAATAAGGATGGAAATTGGCACGCGCCTATGGCAAACGGACCCCTCTTATGCAAATTCCATGCGAAACGAAGTGAACAGACGCAACGTTGTGTTCGAGCTTGATTGAACGCTTATCGGAGTAAGTACAATTATTGGACGTAGCCAAGGGCTTGCAGTTTGCCTTCGTACAAGGGGCTGACAGCGGTAATTTCTGAGAAAACCATCAGGTCGGAAATACCGCGGGAGCCTTTTGAGAAGCTAACAGCGGCAAGCGTGCGGCCAACGATGAAATAGACGAAATGGAATCGGTCGTAGGCATAATCGCTCGCGTCGAAACAGGGAACGTCCTCAATAACGCGTAACACTGGATGGCCGAACGCATCGCGGAATTCGGCGCAATCGATATCGCGGTCATCCACAATGGTTGCTTCCAATTGTGCTATCGAGGCGTATGCGTTTTCGAAAAGCATAAATTCCCGACCCTGCGGGCAGGTACATTGGCTTGCATGCAATAGGTCAGGGGTTCTCATATTCACGGAACTGACAACGAAGTTACTCTTTTGATTGGGGGGAATGGTATTCACGGGCTTTCCTCCTTCGTTAATCAGGGCTATTTTAAAGGGTAAAAATTTACATCGGCCTGTTACAATATACCATTGATGACAGGATGTGGCAAGTTCATTGCGCGGTTCACTGAGCCTGATGGAAAGTGGATGTGGATTCCGGAATTTAAAGTTCATATTACCAACACGTACGGGTATTGACAAATAATTCATATACACTATACTATAATATAAATAGTAAGGATTGGTTTTCAGGTAGATTGGTTTTAATCTTGCGATTCATGGTTGATGTTATTAAAAATGGTGGAGGTTATGATCCAGTGCATACAGGACTCGGAACGGTTGATCGATCCGTTTGCTGCGGGATGCGCCGCACGCCGGAGGGCGGGTACGGATAACCGGCGGCTCAAAGGCATGGACTGCCTACGCCGTTCCATTACCAGGAACTGCGCTTGACACGGCGGGATTTCAACCAACGTTTGGTAAAAAATAGCGGGATCAAAGGTAAAAACGTACGCTTAAACGATATCCTTGTCAGGTGAAGGTAACCCGTATAGCGGATGGGTGATTGCCGATATGGCATACAGCGCGCATCAAGTTTTATGGGAAGAAAGGACATGCTTAAAACCTATGAAAAAGAACAATCGGATCCCATGCTTCATCGTGTTGTTCGTCATGTTGTTTACGCTTGGCATGACAAACGCATTGGGGGAAAAATATACTTCCGCTCCAAAAGGTTTAATATGCTACACATCCTATGCGGATGATTTGCTGTTTGGAGAAGAACAGAATTTCGAGGGCATGGCGGCACAGTATAAACAGACGGACGCTGTTTCTGCTCCGGCTTCGGAAAAGAAAAACCTGATTGCAGTATATGATGATTATGAGGCTCCATTTTCCGGAAAACTGGATTTAGCATGGCTAAGCGCTTTCCCGGATATGGAATATCTGAATATCGGGTTTAACGTCGGATTGGTGCAGATTGACTGGCAGTCGATACCCAATAAGCAGAACGTGAAGGGATTAAGCGTATACCTGTCCCAGCAGGCGATCGATGATCTTTCATTTCTGAAAGATTTTCCAAATCTTGAAGTGCTCGATGTTTCAGTGCAGACGATTACCAGCATAGCCGGCTTGGAAACAGTGCCTCATCTGCGCGCGCTGGGTCTCTTTTCTCAATATGCAATTGATTTGCAATGGGGCGGGGCTGACCTGCAAAAAGCGGTTAACATGAGCCAGATTGAAAAGATCTCGCTGTTTGGGCTGGACTTGAAAAAATTGAACCTGTTTGAAAGCTGCAATCATCTCAAAATGGTTGAGTTGCTGTCCTGTGCAATGGACGATTATTCGTGGGCCAAACACAATCCGGATTTGAGTACTTTTGTCGCTGACGGAACCCCTATCAAAAACATGGATGACTTTTCAGACTGTCAGGCGCTTAAGGATGTCCAGATTACTAACGTCAAGCAATTCAACAGCATTCAAGGGCTACAAGGGAAAAGCGCCATGGAATGCCTGACCATCAGCGACACCTCGCTGAAGGATATTTCCGTTGTGGCAGATATGCCTGACTTGTGGGAATTCTGCGTATATCGCAACAAGACTTCGCCAAAGAGTTTCAATGTTCTTGAAAACCATTCAAAACTGGGTTATGTGTTCCTTGTGGACAACAAGCTCACCACGATTGATTTTCTCGCTTCAAGCAAGAACATTCAACTGTTGGACATTCAAAACAACAAAATCAAGGATATATCCATTGTGGCAGATATGAAGAAGTTAAGTTTCTTCGAGTGCAAGAATAACAAGATCAAGGATTTTAGCCCGCTGGAAGGGCTGAACATATCCTACTGCAATACGAAGTAGATTTCCCTACCGTACATAAACAAGCCGCTGTGGATGAACAGCTAAGTTGAGGCAGGCGCAAAAATGCGCCTGCCTCAGCTTTGATGGCTGAATGCTGTCTGCATGGTTATTCCCAGGCATCAGTAAGCCCAGGCCGGCAAGGTTGAAGCCAACCCGGCGACTTCCCAATTTGCGAAAACGATCAATCATCAGCATTTTCGCCTTATACAAACAGTACGTCAACCTCGCAAACGAGATGGACATGCTGTTTTTCTCGCCTTTAGGCAGTTGAACGAAGCGATACGGAAAACCATCCGCTATGCGGGTGGAAGATTAAAAAGTTACAGAAAAGAATCGCCTTTCGGCGACATTAAGGATGTTCAAACCGATTGCAGTACTAATGCGATTGTATGGCAAGTTATTTCTGAACGCAGATCATCTGAATATGCCCTTGAAAATGCTCTCTTTCACGTTTAAGCCCAGCGTTTTCCAAGACACAAAGAATCTCCTCCGGCCCGTACAGCTTTACGTCGCCGGACGGAGAAAACCGGAATAAAGGGTTGCACAGTATCCGTAACAGACGGGTGTAGTATACCTTCGCGATATAGAGCTTTCCGTTCGACTTGAGCACTCGGAAAGCCTCCTTGGCGAAAGCGGCCACATCGGGGAAATGATGGTAGGCGGCGCAGACGGTCAGCACATCAAAGCGCTCATTTTCAAACGGAAGCGCGTCACAGCCCGCCTGCCGAAATACCATGCCCGGGTTTAACCGCGCGGCGTTCTCAACCATTTTGCCGGACAAATCCACGCCAAAGCCGGAAAAGCGATACTTTCGGGACAGCATCTCAAGCAGCCGCCCATTTCCGCACGCAACATCAAGAACCTGCCCTCCATCGGGGATTTGCACAGATTTCAGCAACAGGTTCTTAAATTCAAGCGTATACCTGCCCTCTGGCGAATCGTCATAGTGGTCGGCAATTTTCTGGTAGCTGCGGGCAGAACGTTCTTCGTACTTACGTTTGTTCATGGGGAAGCTCCTTCCGTGAATGGGATCGATCGCCGCGATGCGGATGAGGGGTTGACCGGATGGAATCAGTGGCGGACACAAGGATTTGGCGCAAAATACAGATACCTCGCCGCCTATTAGCGGTGATCCGAAACGATGGGGTCATTTTCGGTCGGTAAAGCCTTTTTCGGGCGCCCACTCGCAGGCGCCCTTCAGCTGATAACGGCAATTGCAACAGTCATCGCCGTCCGCAAGCGTCTTGGTGCGGGTGAAACCGTTGCCCATCAGATGGGAAAACAGGTAGTCCATCCGGCAGACCCCTGGCAACATGCCACGCGCGCCAAGGTCGTTTGTCAGCTTTACATAAGCGCATTCCAATATGTCGATTTCATAGGTGTTCGCATCCATCGGGCGATAGGTAATTTTCCAATCGTAAGGGTGCAGTGTGCCTGCCTTTTGGCGGGCTTCGTGCCCAGCCGCCTTACGGCTGAAGCTGCCCAGATAGAGCCGGCCGGCGATCTTCAGCAGAAAAGCGGGCAAAGTGCGCGCCATGCGCTCGTTCATCATCCACAGGTTCTCGTCCGCTTCGCCCGGTGTGTTGCCAAGCGAGATCAGCGTTTGATACCACGCGATGTAAAACGGCGCAAAGATATAGTTGAAGGAAAACACGCTTTTCCCGATATCGGGCACTTTGGGCAGAATCTCGGCAAGGCGGTCATTGCTGCCGACCCTAAACCGGGTCCAAAAATCTTGGCCGTATCGCTGTTTATAGCAGCTGCGGCTACGGCGCATGGCAACTTGGTACAATAGTTTGTTCATACGGTTTTCCAGCAATACATGGACCTGTGTGTGTGCTAATCCCTGTTTCATACCGTTCGTGTTCGTCATAGCCCGTATCCTCCGTATTCGCCTTTCGGCTTTGCGTTTGATCGCTCTATGGCACTTACTGCAGCGAGTGATTCGCGAAAGTATGGTTCTTATCCGGATGGATTCAAAAAACACACCTGCGAAACATACTACTGTCCCGCAGATGCGCTTGCATACATCTACTGCCGCTCGCGCGGCCCAGCCCCACAAACCCCCGGAGGAGGTTCATCGCCTGCTCAGATTGTACTGGTGATCTCGCACTCTCTCTGGTCGGAGGGAATGTAATACAGTGCAAAGAGACAGGAATAATATAGCATTGTTTGGATATGTTGTCAACGCAGGTTCTGCTGCCATTTGATTGCGCAGGGCTGGATGCGTTTCGTAATCAGCCCCCGAAAAAGGGGTTCAACTTCAATGGGTGAAACCGAGTTCGATGATGATCCACAAACCGCGTGACTCCCGGCACATTTGGACAGTGGAAAGCATGGTGGCGAGCTGTGCGGACGGCACACATTTCTTGATGCAGGGGCGAAGCTTAACCCTTGTGCCGGCAAAGCAGGCATCTTAAGTGCCGGCTTGATCCGAAGCTTCCTCCTTCTCGCACTCGGCGGTGTAGGAGAACACCCTGCCATTGGCAAACGTGGTAACGATGTCCAGCAGCAGCTTACCGTCCGACAGGGTATAGTTGCCCTCACAGCTGCTGATACCCGGCTGGTTATCGGCTGGGATGGTAACGGAGAAGCTGCTGTTCGTCCAGTCCGCCGTAAAGGGATAGCTCTCGGTGTAGCCGTCCTGCGCGAAGGTGTATTGCCCCGTGCCATCGGCCTCCACACGCACGGTCAGGTCGATGGAAGGCCCGCCGCCGTTGGGCGCACCGGTGCCATGCCAATTCCCTGCCAGCTCATCGGCAACCTCCTGCTCATCACCGCCACCCACGGGGTCGCCGGTCTGCCAGAGCAGCACTTCGGCCTGGGCTTTATCAAGGGGGTCCATCCAAATCTCGTCCGGCATTTCATCGCATTCGAAGATGAAGGTAAAGGGGCCGCCTACGGTTGCGCTGAAGGTTTTTGCACGCACTGTGATGTCACCCAAGTGAGCCACAGGCCAGGCCGCGATCATCCAGCCGTTGGCGCCCATGCGCAGCGTTTCGCCGAAGCCCTCGGCGGTTAAGGTCAGCTTGCCGTCCGCAACCTCCACGCGGGTCAGGGTCAGGTGGTAGGTAGCGCCTTCCATCACCACGTCTACGGCGCCGTCGGCGGCCAGGGCAGGCAGGGTAAAAAGCAGGGAGAAGGTTAAGAGAACTGCAAAGATCTTTTTCATGTGATTCCTCTCCTTTGTCACTGGCTTGGGAATGATTTGAGCAGGAGCCTTTCGTACAGGCGGCGCGCAGGTTCACGGATTGTTGTGAAGCGGGTGCACGGCGTATCCCGGCGTGCTTATGTCCAATGTGAACGAAAGCGCTGGGGCCTTCGCGCCCTTCGGCAGGCAACTGTGCCGATTCCGGCTTACGTGTTAATTGCGCAAATCGCCTTCATCCGCCCCATAGATTGGCATGTTGCCGTTCTCCGTTACTTTCAGCGTTATGGTGTGGTAATAATTACTGCCCATCACCTCAAACAAACCGGTTTTGGTGTATTCGGTTGAGTCCCCAAACAGATTCTCTTCTCCATACCATACGGAACCGCTGGCCATTACAAAATAGTAATCTCCCTTCGGCAAGCGCAGCGTGCAGGTAGACCCCGGCCGGACGAAGCCTGACACGGCTATTTCGTCGGTGTTGTAGTTTCGAAGCTGCACATAGTAGGCGGCGGAGTCCTTGGGCGCCTTGATCCTGACCTGCGTACCGCTCGTGGAGCCGCTCATCCATCCTGCTTTCGGGAAAGCCAGCGCGGCCTGCTCGGGCAGGTTTTCGGTATCGGACGTTAAAACATTTAAAGCGTCCTCATAGGCGTAGGTGTTGAGCATGGCCGGGTAGGCGCTGTCATACACAGGGGAACTGTCCACGTTCAGGGTAATGGCGACGGCTTCCTTGCCCTTCTTCCTCATGGCGATGACGTTATCAGCCAACGCCTTTCTGAACTCGGATTCCACACGGTTGCCATCCCACCGGCTATCGTAATCCATATACGTCAGAGCATTGAGCGCATCGGCACGGGCATTCTCCAACAGCGCTTCCATATTCACGCCGGTGCTTGTGAGCCTGAGCGCGAACGGCCCTCCGGTCACATCCAGCGTCTGTTTGGTTTGACTGTAGAAGAACGGCGCCCACTGCAGCGTATTCAGGCCGGAAAGCGCGCTGCTGTGAACGATCTGCCAGCCCGCGTATTCCGGAGTGACCTCATAAAGATCGTCGGCTTGCTTGATGCCACTGGGGAAGTTGCTAAAGAAAAGCTCGTTGGTTAAGGCCTGGAGCACGCCTTTATCCTTAAAGGCTTTTGAAGACGAGGCTGCGGCCTTTTTCACAGCGTCTCGCAGGGCCTTGACGCTTTTATCCGTGAAGGTACCGTCCGTAAGCGTCAGGGAAACTGAAAGTTTGTATTGCTTTGTGTTATCCAAAAGCCGGGACAGGTACCCGATTTGGTTGTCATCCTGATACTTGCCGAGCGCTTTCAGCTCCGGATTGAAAGAGCGCAGCAGGAAGGTGTAAACGCCTTCCTGATCCGGAACCGCCTGCACGTCCTTCACGCCGGCGCGGTAGATGGCCAGTTGCCACTCGTCTTTCACGTCCTGTGCGCAACTGGTCAGCACGGCTACGATCATTCGCTCCGTATCGCTTGCGCCCTCGCTCAGGGTCACCGTCGGCATGGGCGTCGAGGTCGGCGTGACGGTCGCGGCGGGTTCAGAACTGTCGGAGGTTACGGTGTTGAGCAGTCCATCGGGATCCTTCTTATGGTCGGAGAGCGCCGTCAAAGGGAAGGTGGTAACAAAAGCCCGGGTCGTCGGGTCCACCAAAGCAAAGTCCTCCGAAGCCTCGTAGCTACTTTCATTCAGCTTACCGAAGCAGACCAAATCCGGCAAGTTTTTCGTGTCGAAGTAGAAAATCAGGTGCATGGGCGTTACCAGCGTGGCCGTGATACCCTCGGTGTACAGAAAACCATCCTTCGTGCTGATGATGCCGCATCCAAACGGCATAATGAGCTGCTTGTTCACAACAAACTCCAATAGATCATGATCGTAGAAAATGATGTCCACGCCCATCAGCTTTTCTTCGTCATCGTACGCAACGCTGTCCAGCGCCATCTCATACGTAGCGCCCCCCACGGTCAGGCTGAATGTGTTGGAAGCGCGCTCGGCTGTCAGCGAAGGCGTCACCGTCGCGGCCGGTTCAGCCGTTGTGGCCTCGTCTTGTGAGGGCGTCTGGTTTTCTGCGCTCTGCGTCGCCCCATCCGTGGGGTTGGCCAGCGGAATTTCAACTTCACCCTCATCGCTTTGAAGGGTGAAAACGCAATCGGACAACAGAACGTTATCCGACAGGCCAAAGTACAGCTCATAAGGATTGCCGATATTGTCGCTATTGCTGTAGGGCGATACCAAATCGCCGTTGGGCTGGCGCAAGCGCGCGCCGGAGTAAAGCAGATTGTTCGCGTCCTCGGCTTCCGCGCCGCTACCCGGGTAGGAGAACGCAACCACATGCCCCCCCTTGCCATCCATGAGGTTGGGAAGCGGGAAGGCGGGGGAGTCCTCCAAGGCAGAAATTGTGTAACGGATTCCGCCAAGCACAAAAGATGCGGCAGTCGGCTCTGAACCTTCTGCGCTTTCCGCTGCGGCATTCCCGTCGGCGGCTTCTCGGGGCGCGTTGTCCAGCGCTACGATGATGGTTTCGTCCTCCACCCCGGCAGGGATCAGCAGCTGTGCGCCGTTGAGCGCATCCGCTGTTTTCCCCTGCAAATTGTACAACATTTCAAAGCCTTCCTGCTGAGGCTTTGTGCTGAAGCCCTTCTCGGCGTCGAAATCCACGCCCGAAACCCGCCAGGAATAGGCTGTGTATTCATCGTTATCCGCGTCGCGAAAGCGGATTTCCTCACTGTGGGTTTCAATATCCTCGGTCTGGATCAACCCGTAGGGGGAGATCAGCTTGACCAACACCACGGTTCCGTCGCTTGGCGCATCCGAATCATTGACAACCGCGGGGTCGGTAGAAACAAGCGCCACGTCCAGCGTATAGTTATCCAGCCATGGAAAGAGGGTATCCGTTTCCGCAAACGCGCTGAGGCAAATGCAAACAGACAGCATCAGGACGGCGCAAAGGATCGACCGGCTTGTATAAAACCTGAATGGCTTCATGATAAAACCCCTTCTTTCACCCTGTTATTTCATAATAACCAAAGGTCAGGATGTTGTAGATCCCTGTTACGCCCAGTTCCTTGCCCTCATAGGCGGCGGTGTCAAATACAAAGCAACACTCCTGATCGCTGCACCAAAGGTCTTAAAGCGCAAATTCTTTGAAAGACGGCTTCCCTTTAGCATGATATTGTTGCCAACGTTCAGATCATGAAACGCGTTTGCTGATTTGCCTGTGTGCTACTTCTGCGGTTTTCCCTTGGCGTTCAGCAACACTTCCGTCCCGTTTGCATCCAATGCCTGAAATGTCGCTCCTGATCCATCCCCTGTTGCGCGGATGCTGACATAAGCGGGCTTGACGATCAACTTGCCCGTATCGTTGAGCAGGCCAAACAGACCGTCGTTTTCAACAAGCCAATACCCGTTTTCCAGCAATGCTATGGAACTGTAGGCGGGCTTTGCGAGGGTAACGCCGTCCGGGTTCATCAGCCCAACCCTGCCATTTTTATCCGTCAGATAAAAGCCGTTTTCTGAACGCTTCCAGGACATATCGCCCGGCTTGACAATCAGCTTTCCACTTTCGTTGAGCAAGCCGATCTCTTCGCCCTTTTGTACCTGAAACGTACCGTCCTGCAAACGGGTAATGCTGTCGTAGATTGGTTTTAACAGCGTTTTGCCCAGCGTGTTTACAAGCCCCAGCTTGCCTTTTTGGGTGGTGGCCCAATAGCCGCCCCCGAGGTTCTGAATATCGTCATAGATGGGCTTGATGACGATCTTCTCGTTGTCATTCATTAGTCCGAAGCGGTCGGGCGCTTTGGTCATGGTATTCCAGTTAAATTCTCCAAGCAGTTGAATGGAGGAGCCTTCGGGAAGCGCTTCCTCAGCTATCGCGGGAAGCAGGGCGACACACATCAGCAGGGTGAATAGGCATACGAACCGGCAGGCAGATTTTGTGATTTTCATTTCCATTACTCCTTTTCCACGGTTGACTTTCAATGGATTCCACTCATTTGGAACGGGTACCCTGACTGATTGTCGGCTGTCGGCGACATGGTTTGCGCTCGGTTACCTACCCATGCGAGTTTACACCGGGGATGGCTTGGTCAGAGGTCGGCACTGAACTGTGCAATTGTCTTTAGACACCCTAACCGCCAGGCGCTTCCCAGGTTATCTTTGTTGGAAACACTCGGTTCTGTATGGTTATCCTAACATTTACCAGAAGCCCTGACAAGGTGCTAAGGCGTTTTGTCAATGTCATGTCACTGACAAAACAGGATAGCACTTGATGGACTTGGAATTTGCTGGTATAGTAATGTAAAGAGCGTTTGCAGCAGTAAGAAAAAAGGAACGGACCATGAACGTCAGAGGTGTTTAGCCAATGAAGACATACGAGGCGGACGCAGTATTTCAAAGGAACCTGAAAGCTCTGTTACAACACTTTGAAATTTCCAACGCAAAGCTGGCCAAGACGATTGGCGTAGACAATTCGCTGATTAGCCGGTGGCTTTTAGGTTCGCGCTCCATACGCAGATTTCCGGAATACGCGGAAAGGATTGCCGCTTTCTTTGTGTCCCGTTTGGTATCGGAGCAGGATGTTCTATGGCTGAAGCTGATTATCACAGCGCAATATCCGGAATCCCAGATTGGCGGGATGGCGGATCTGAAGCAGTGGATGGCCTACTGGCTTTACCCCAAGTGCGAGAGGAAAGCAAGCGGGCAAACCGCAAAGGTTGAAACGCCAATTATGCTTATGGATAGTTTTTCTCGGGCGATGAACCCTGCGGAAGATTTATTGAACGCGGACGTGCCCGACTTTGAAAACGAAGCGCGTTATGATGTAAAGGCTGGTTTTGCTGAAATTAGCCTGTTGCTGCGCTGCAAGTTGGCTGCGGCGACCCCCGGTTCGCAGATCAGCATTTACTTGTCCAGCGAAAACCTGCAATCGGCAATCGACAAGGGTATTGTCGGCGTCATCACGGAGTTTTCTGCGGCAAACGGGTATCATGTCTGTATTTTGATCCAATCCTCCAACAACTCGCAGGCGAGCAGCAAGCTGTTTGCCGCGTACATGCCGCTATTGGTCACGGCGCAGTTGGAGTTTATGGCCATTCAAGGGACTCCCCAAACCTTTACCACCTCCATGACAATACTGATCCCCAATCAATGCGCCATTACCATTCAGGAAACAGCCATGGGTTCGTCTCCGCCGATTGCCACGGTAATCAACGAGCGGCGACACCTGATCGATCTTGCGGAGAGTTACGAACGCTCCAAGCGATACGCTCGGCCCATGATGAATGTGTTCAATGATAGCTTTGCCCGTAACATCATTGAGATTTTCTTTGAAGAATACGGGGTTCCGGGCCGCCTGGATGTAATCAAGGACGGGCTGAACCCGATGTTCATGCCACTGGAGCAGTTTAGCAAAATCATTACGGATATGGGGATTCTCGGCGGCGAGCACACCTGGCGCTACAACGAGTTTGCGCGCTTCAAAGCTGCCATGGACGACGTGCTGAGGGCTTCTTCCTTCAGAGAAATTCTGTCCATGTCAAGACTCCGCGAGATCGCGCTCACCGGCACATGCAGAATGCCGGGCATGTATTTCATGAATATGGGCGTTTGGATGATCGACGCGGAGGACTGCGTGGCCATACTGGATGGCTACATAAGCTACCTCCAGAACGAACCGAATTTATCCGTTGTGATCCTGAATGATGAGGCCCTTTTCAAGCCCAACAGTTGCTGGCATATTAAGAACAACAAACATTTTATGCTTCATTCATGGCACCGGGACGATCCTGTGATGATCTATTCGGATCAACTGATGCTGATTGACGAATTTCAGAATCACTTTGACCAGCTATGGATGAGCGAGAATAAGGCGGGCGCGAGCGACCGGCTCGCGATTGAAACCTTGCAGTTTATCGCTGACGAGTGCAGGAAGCATATCAATCCGCATAAAAACGCTTCAAAAAGTATCCATGCCGAACAGGCCGACTACCAAGAAAAGGCAATCAATTCCTAGCGTTCCAAGCAAACGACCGGCGGATCAGCGCTCAGTTGAACCAGCGTGGGCGCTACCGTGAAAATGGGTCTTGGAGGAATATCTTCAGCGGTTGGGATGGTCATGGCGACAGCAAAACTGCCTGTTGTTAACCTGCATAACACGCAAATCTTTTTCGGCGGGTTTACCGGGGAGAAAAACAAACAGGATTTCCGTTGCGATGTAACGTATCGCGCCACTCCGAATGGATGCTGTTTCCGTATGAATGGAGGGAGCGTACGCCGCCTTGAAGGTTCCAATCCTGCCGCCTGACAGGAAAATCGGAGGAGTAGCCGAATAGCAACGCGATGAGTGAAAGAGCAATTGAAACCTTTACGGTTCTCAGAATCGTTCGCGCATCCGGTTTTGCGTAACCATTTCTATCGATAGGGTTGTGATTTGGCACCTTCATGGATATAATGAACCATGAGCGAACACGAACGCGTAGGTCACGGCAATCAATTGAAAACACGAAACTGCATTCTCCTACATTGCTGGAGGTATCGTTTGAAGCACCGTAAGCTGATTTTTTCACTGATTTTGATCGTGCTCGCCACCTTGATGATTATACCGTCAACGTTGGCTGAAACGGCGCATGCACGGTTTCGTTCGGTTAAGGATATCGACTGGCCAGTTTCATTCTCAACGGACTGGACAAATTCCAGCGGCCGGCAATACCAACAGCCATTGGCACAAGCGTCGTTGGGCATGGCTTTGTCAGCGTTTCGCGTGCCAGAGGTAGCGCTTGCGAACCGCGGCGACCATATCGAGCAGTTTTTAACCGAATTGGACTTTGGGAAAGTAACCTTGGAACAGTATGATGTGGAACCGTCCATCCAGACGATTGCCACGGCCATTGCGATGCGTAAGGTCACAGAGGCGTTGACCCCCTATACGCTGATTTCGGTTGCTGTCAGCGGCGGCGGTTACCAAAATGAGTGGGAGAGCAATTTTCTGATTGGGACCGGACTTCACCACGAAGGGTTCGATTATGCGGCAAAACAGGTATATCAGCGCATTCAGGATTACATTCAAGCGCAGCAAATTGATGGCGCGATCAAAATTTGGCTGACGGGCTACAGCCGAGGGGCAGCAGTCGCCAACCGCACCGCAGCGATTTTGCTTGATAATCGCATATTGACAGCAGATCAGCTATTCTGCTATACGTTCGCAACGCCAAACGTAACCAGGCAGCAGGACGCTTCGCAATATCCATCCATATTCAATTTGGTTGGCTCTTTTGATCCGGTTCCGATGATCCCTTTTGAAGAATGGGGTTATACCCGATATGGCGCTACCTATTACCTGCCCTCGTCGGAAGTGGACAGCGATTATGCCGACAGGGTGCAGCCAGTCGATCAGCTCTATCAGCAGATGACGGGGGAGCCCTATTGGACAAACCAGAGCGACAACCGTCTGCTGCAAAGCCTGTTAGGCACTGTAAAGGACATGGTGTCAGATTTTAGCGAGTATGCGGAAAACTATCAGCAACCGCTGATTGAGCTTTGGGATAACCATGGGAGTTCATCTGTGATCGCAAGCATCCTTGGCGGCGCGCTTTTATCCGGCAATTCAGTATGGCAGGGCCTGACAAACGCATCGGATTCAATTCTTACCTTGCTTTCGAATGCGGCGCAGGAACTGTTGCTGCAAGATGTTGGCGCGCTGAAGCCAACATGGAGCGCAACCGCCAATTTGGGCGAGAACTTGCTTCATGAGCATTATCCCAATGGATACTTTGCGTGGGTCATGGCCTACGACACACGGGACGCGATGATAACCACCCATCGCAGGTATCGTCAGATTCTCCTTGGCGGCGACGCCCGCGTTCAGATTCTGAATCAAGCGGATCAAGAAGTATGCGCGCTGGAAATTGTGGACGGGCTCCCCACCAGTTCCCAGAATGCCATCGGCTTTGCGATCACGAAGAATGGTGACGCAACAACAATCGCCATTCCGGCAGACGCTGAATATCGCATTACGGTTTCCCCAACGACACAGGATGAAGTTACTTTCGCGGTCAAGGAAGGGCAAAGCGGAAGCACGCAAACGGACAGCTATCAAATCGACGATCAAGCGCTGTCGATGGATGAAATGTATACTTGCGAACTACCGACGGCTTTCGCGGCGGATGGGGTACAGTATGCGCTGCGTTCAAGCACAGATGGATTGGTTTGCCGCTCGGTTGACGATCATAACGCGCTGACCGGTTTGGTGGTAAACAGTACAGCCAAACAGATGATGGTTGAGAACCTCTGGATTCTTCTGATCATACTGCTGCTGATCCTTCTGGAGGTTGTCATTTTGATCGTATTATCCCTGAAGGCAACAAAACGACATCGGCATTTACGAACAGTCCGGAACGACAGCGCTAAACCTTTGAAAGTGCAAAATCTTCGTCCGTTACGTTTCTACCGCCATCATCGCGCCTGGAATGTATTAAAAACCCTAGCGTGGATGCTCGTGTTATGCGCTGCTGTGATGCTGGTTCAAGGTGTTCAGATGCTCGAATCATGGATTTTTGACCTTCAAACCATTGACCAGATGACGATACTCTGGTTTGTGTCCCTGCTTGATTTGCCTACTACCATTTTGCCAATTCTTTCGGTTTTTCCCGCGATGATCGCAGCGCAATATCTTCTCCAATGGGGGCAGGAGGATACATACCGATTGAAAGCGGCCAGCCTGTTTGCGCTGTTCACTGTGCCGAGCGTCGGGGCCTTGGCCTGGCTGCTCGCAACGGATCGGTATATCGGGTACCTTGACACTATGATGTGGGTAGCCATTGGCGAGCTGCTGATTCTTTTAGGGACGTTTGTTTCGTGCAGGTTCATTATTCGCATGCTTCAGAAGCAACCGGACAAGATTATATAAGAGAATCGCTTCCGGGTTACGGAAGGGTTATCAGAAGGTTTTGAATGTGAATCACTTGAAGATGGATTAACAATCAAGAAGATTCAACATACGGGCTATGGGATGGAATCCAATTGTATGTCATCAGCAAAAGTAAACAAAATCAAAATCCAGATGCTCTGTCAAGGGTAAATGGAAGGCCGCTTCGCGCCCGCCTATGACAGACCGTCCGGATTTTGCCGCCGTTACAGCCAAGGCGGGAAAGCGGAGCCCTGATTTCCCGCCAGTTTGATGCCAAGAAGATGATCTGGGGAACTTTGAACCGCCCAAAAAGCAATGAAGGGCAACCGTCCCTCCCGGTCTTTTGACCGCCCACAGTTGTTACGATCACGGTGTATGTTGATGAAGAAGCAGCACGCCAGACAGGGGAAATATAGCGTGATTGGATCCGCATACCATACGCATGGGAAGCGGTACTTACATGAGCCAAAAAAGCAGTTTGAACTTGATGGATGAAGTAACGATCAAAGAAGATTGATTGGAAGCTCCTATCTGAAATTTTTGATTCGGAGTCACAGGGAAACGCCGTCAAAATGTTTGTCATGCGCTTGATTGGTAAAGTTTCAGGCGTTTTCAACGTTATCCCAGTGTGCCTGCTTATGTTGCCTTGAATCCAGAAGGTTTGGCAGGACGCGATTTAAAACCTCAAATACGGCGCCTTCCTGACGTTGCAGGTCGTAGGCATGCCATGCTGCGGCGACCCCCATATCCCGGTGAAACGCGATGCCTTGCCCATACATGCCACCCTTGCCCGTCCAGCCGGTATTGCCGAAAGGGGCCAGCTCGTAGCCGTTGTTCAGCGCCATGTTAACCCAAGATTCGCTCAAAAGCCGTTTTCCTTCATAGATACCGCCGCAGAGGTAGAGCCACGCCAGCTTCGCCATATCGTCCGCGCCGGCGTACAGGCCAGTTCCGCCGATGGGATAGCCCTTTGGGCAGCGGCTCCATGCGGTTTCTCCAAAACGCATCGGCCGGAAAAGCCGCGCTTGCAGCAAAGCGTCGGCAGGGCATGCGGCGATTGCGCTTACAACGCGTGAAAGCAGATAGAAAACCGCGTCACTGTACTGATAATGCGTGCCGGGCGCAAAGGGAAGCGGGCGCAAAAGCACGAGTGACAAGTAATCGTCCGTGGGGTAGGCGCGAATATCGTCGCAGTCAATGTCCAAAAACGGTTTGCCTAGCCCGGAATGGTGGCAGAGCAGATGTTGCAGCGTTACCTCATGCCAACGCGCATCCGCGTCGGGTGGAATTTCCACATAGTTGCTAACATAATCGTTCGGGCTCAGCGCTCCGTCATCGTACAGCAGGCCGATGGCGGTCATGACCAATACCTTTGCCACAGAATAACCATTGTGACAATGGCCGCAGGGGCGCAACTTTTGAAAAAACATACCCTCGGACGTGATGAGCGCGAAATCGTACAGCGCCGGGTTGGCCCGCGAAAGCGCCTGCCAGAGGGAGCCGACGTCACGCAAAGAACCCATCCTCCTTCAGTTTAATCAGCAGGCTTGCCAGCAAGGTGTTGGCCCAGGCAAACCACGGCCGCGTGTAGCGGGAAGGGTCATCGGGGTCGAAAGCCTCGTGCATAACATTGGCGCTGTCGTGCGTGCGGGCAAGCATCGCGAGGCAACGCGATACTTCCTTGGGGTCTGCGCTGGTTAACGCCTGCATGATGATGCCGATGTGCCATATATAACCGTCCGGCGTGTGCGGGCTGCCCACGCCCTGCGCGTATTTGCCGCTGTGATAATACGGGTTGTCCAAGGAAAGCACGTAACGTCGCGTGCGAAGGTATAATGGATCATTGACGGCACAGTAACCCAGATACGGCGCGGAAAGAAGGCTGGGCGCGTTGGCGTCGTCCATCAGCAACCGGTGCCCAAGCCCATCGGTTTCGTAACAGTAGATTTCACCGTAGGTCGGGTGTGTGACAATGCCATAACGATGGATTCCGTCGTCAATCTCAGCGGCGAGCGCGTTACATTCCATGGCAAGGTTCTCGTCGCCATAGTGCCGTATGGCCATGGAAGCGGCGCTGCGCAAAGCGACGACAGCCATCATGTTGGAGGGAATCAGATAGCCATAGGAGCACGCGTCGTCGGAGGGACGAAAGCCCGACCACGTCATGCCGGTGTAACCAACCGGCGCACCTTTACCGTTGTTGGAAAGCGTATCGGACGGCGGGCAATGATCCCGCTCGAAAGTATAAGGCGAGGCTTCATGGCGCTGCTCACGGCGGAAAACCTGCACAATGCACGCAAGCATCTGGTGAAAATCGCCATCAAACACATCGGCGGTGCCGGTGGCACGCGCGTACTGATCGGCAAGCAGAATCGGCACGCATAGCGAATCGACCTCGTATTTGCGCTCCCACACGCTGTCGTTTTGCGCGGTATTGTCATGGAAGCCCTGCCTGTTGGCTTCTGCGTTAAACGCATTGGCGTAGGGGTCAAGGAGCACGCTGCGTGCCTGCATGGCAATAACGCCCTTGAGCAATGCGCGCAAATCCGCGTCCTCACGGGCAAAGGCCAGATAGTTGCGCACCTGCGCCGAACTGTCCCTAAGCCACATGGCGGGAATGTCTCCAGTGATAACAAATGTCCGTCCGTCGGGCAGCGGCTGCACAGTGGTTTCGATGGTGTTGAGAAAACAGGCTGCGGCGAGCGGGGCCATGGCGGGGAAGTTGGTTTGGTAAAAAGCGGTTAGCTCTTGCGCGTATGCGGTTAACGAAGCGGGCGTTTTCATAGGGCATCCTCCTTGGGGGTTGATGTAGAGTGGTGAACCACCAGCGTAGGGTTTAGCAGCACCTGCCTGCACGGCGCGGGATCGTCGCTTTCGATGGCCTCGCGCAGCATCTTTGCCGCAACGTGGCCAATCTCCAGCGAACCCTGCTCCACATAAGTGAAAAAGTCATCCGAGCCTGCGTGATAAGCGTAAGGCAGATCAAAACAGATGATAGACAGATCTTCCGGCACGGATAGGTCATTGCGTCGGCAGAACTCATAAAGCCGTCGCGCGGCGTGGCTGTTGGACACCACTGCCGCTGTGATGCGGCGCTGACGTACCGCGCTGAGAAAATCCACATAATCCTCTGGGGAACTTCCGTGCCGGCAGAAGCTTTCGTAGGGATGCACGCGCAAATGGTTGCCTGTCATGACTTTTACATAACTGTTGTAGCGTATGGAGGTGATCTGCTCCTTGAAGGTGCAGTCCGCCACAAAAGCAATATGCCGGTGCCCAAGCGCAAGCAAATGCTCAAGAGCCAATTGACAGCCCGCCTCGTTATCACAGCTGACGCTGCTGCTCTGGATGCCCGGGAAGGATCGATCAATCAGTACCAGGGGAAACTTGTTCAGGTGCATGCGGAGGATGGTATCGCTGTAGTATTCACAATCCACAGGGAAAAGAATAACGCCGGAGAAGCCGTTGTCCACAACGTAATCCAGCGCGTACTCCTCCATACCCGCCTGGCGTGTAATGAAAAGCTGCACAAAATATTCTGGAAAAAACAGATCTTGGGTGAGGCTTTGGATGATGCTGCCGGAGTGATAATCGAAATGCTCCGGAATCATCACACCGACGCGTCGCGGGCCGGCAGGCGGCTTTGCGCCGACGTTCAACTGCAACGCGCTTGTTCGCAGGTGCTTATCAAGCGAGTTGGCAAACGAGCCCTTGCCCTGTATGCGGCGAATGTAGCCGCTGAGGCTCAGCTCTGTCAGCGCCTTAACGGCTGTGATGCGGCTGACGCCATACTGCTCGGCAATTTCCTTCTCGCTGGGGATTCGGTCACCGTCGTGGTAGGTTCCGTCCTGAAGTTTCTCAATCATATCCTTCTGAATCTTCTCATAAAGGGGAGATGCCATTCGAGTTGACATGTCATGCTCCTTTCCCAAAGTTTACTTTTATTATAGCATAGAAATGGAAACTGGCAAGCAATAAAGTATATAATATTCAAAAGAATAGTCAGTGCGGAGGATGGGCTTATCATGGCATGGTAAAGTTGATATGATGTTGATATATTGACATTCAATCGCATGCGTTCTACAATAAGCGCATAGGTACGGAAGAAATGCACAAGAAGGAAGCGTGATGGGATGTTTCGATGGGCGTCTGGACATGCTGGAGGATATCTGTCCCGCCAAAGGCGTGAATGGAATCAGGCACTCAAGCGGGATTATGAGCTTTATCTTCTGCTGATTCCGGTTATTGCCTTTTTCGTGGTCTTTTCCTATATGCCGATGTATGGATTGCAGATTGCTTTTAAAGATTACACGCCCGCCATCAGCATGGAGGCGGCCCCATGGGTCGGGTTGAAACACTTGGAGCGCTTTCTCCATTCCTTCTATTTCGACCGAGTGATTCGCAACACCCTGGTGATGTCGCTTTACAACCTTGCGATTATGATACCTGCGCCGATCCTCCTCGCGCTGCTATTTAACGAGGTTCGCCGCAAGCAGGCGCGCGTAACGTTGCAGGTGGTCAGTTACGCGCCGTACTTTGTTTCGACTGTTGTGCTGGCCAGCATGGTTGTTATGTTCCTTACGCCCGGCACCGGCTTTATCAATACGATTCTTCAATGGTTGGGCTATGCCAGGGATACGAGCATATTGTCCGTTCCCTCGGCGTTTAAGCACATCTACGTATGGTCGGAGGCTTGGAAGAACATTGGCTGGGACAGTATCATCTATACGGCCGCCATTGCCGGCGTGCCGCAGGAACTGTACGAGGTGGCGCGGCTCGACGGCGCCAGCAAGCTAAAGCAAATCCGGTATGTAACTTTGCCTTGCATCGCGCCCACCATTACCATTCTTGCAATTATGGCAATTGGCGGCGTGTTGAATGTCGGGTATGAGAAGGTCTTTTTGCTGCAGAACACTTCCAATCTGGAAGCATCAGAAGTTATATCCACATATGTTTATAAATCAGGGCTTGAACAGGCGCAGTACAGCTTCGCCTCCATGGTTGGCCTGTTTAACAACGTGATTAACTTTGCGATTCTGGTGCTGGCAAACCAATTATCCCACCGGATTGGTGAAACCTCGCTGTGGTAAGGAGGCGCTGAGATTGCCCAAATATTCTTCCGGTCTGACGGACCACGCGCTTGGTGACCGCGTGTTTCGCGCGTGTGCGCTGACGCTGTTGGCGCTCGTCATCCTGCTGATTTTTTATCCGCTTTGGACAGTGGTGGTAGCGTCGTTGAGCAACCCCATGGAATTGTACCAGAAAACGTTCCTGTTTCTGCCGACCCAGTGGACGCTGGACAGCTACAAGATGGTGTTTCGCGATAAAGACTTCATGATGGGCTTGGCCAACTCCGTATTTTATACGGTCGCCGGCACAACCCTGAACGTCATCCTCAACATTTGCGGCGCGTATCCGCTTTCCAAGCGGCGGTTGAAGGGTAAAAACACGTTGATGTTCCTGTTCACGTTTACGATGTTTTTTAGCGGCGGCATGATACCAACCTATGTGCTGGTTTCCAGACTGGGTTTATTGGATACGGTTTGGGCTATTTTACTCCCGTCGGCCATCAGTATGTATAACATTATCATTATGCGCACGTATTTTCAAACCACGATTCCTCAGGAATTGGAGGATGCGGCTGCGGTTGACGGCTGCACAAACTTCCGTTTTCTGCTCAAGATTGTGCTGCCGCTGTCACTGCCGGTGGTAATGGTTGTGACGCTCTATTATGGCGTCAGCCGCTGGAACGATTACTTTTCAGCCATGATGTATGTTACGCATCGAAACCTTTACCCGCTTCAGCTTGTGCTGCGTGAGATTCTGCTGCAAAATCTGGCGGGTGATATGCTGCATACCGCTACGGACGCAGGCTATGCCGACCGCATGATTGCCCGCATGGGGCTTAAATACGCCGTAATTGTGATCTCCACCTTGCCGATCCTGATCGTGTTCCCATTTGTTCAGCGTTTCTTTGCCAAGGGGATGATGATCGGCGCTGTGAAAGGATAATTCTGCCAGAGGAATCTGGTATGATTATGAGCTACCCAACAAAAAAGGAGGAACAACCATGAAAAAGCTTCTGTCACTGGTTCTGGCGATGCTGATGCTTCTTGCGCTGATCCCTGCGAGCGCGGAGACGGCAACGACCCCCACCAAAACCTTCCGAATCGTTTGCCCCGCCGGCGGCGATAGCAACCCGCCCGTATCCGAATGGTGGATTTGGAAGGCTTACGAGAAAATGACCGGCATCCACATCGAGTGGGAAGAGGTGCCCGAGTCTGCGCTGAACGACCGTAAGAACCTGATAATGGCTTCCACGGACAAGCCGGATGCGTTCTGGCATGTGTCCTGGTCGAGCGAGGAACTTGCCCGTTACGGTGCCACCGGAGAATTCGTCAACATCGCGCCATATCTGGACACTTCGGCCTCCAACCTGAAAACCCTGTTGACGGATGAAGTCAAAGACGGCCTCAAATCCATTACGCTGGATGACGGCGGCATCTATGGTATGCCTTGGGTCATGACGGACAAACCCCAGACCAACGCTAGGTTCTACCTGAACAAGAAGTGGCTGAAAAACGCTGGTTTGGAGGTTCCTACCTCCATTGAAGAACTCAGCAAAGTGTTTGAGGTTTTCAAGACGACGGACGTCAACGGCAACGGTGACGCCAATGATGAATGGCCTATCTATTTCCAGCCGGACGGCATCGGGATGCTGCAGGAGATGCTCTGCGGCAGCTATGGCATCGGCAACAACGGCTTTAAGCCAATCTCCGAGAAGTATTATCTGGATGCGAATGGCAAGGTGCAGTATCTTTTCACCAGCGAAGGCATGAAAAAGATGTGGCAGCAGATGGCGGATTGGTACGCGAAGGGCTACTTCTATCCCGAAACCTTCGGCAAGTATGAGTATGAGAACTGGGTTACCGACGGCAAAGTAAACGATGTGGTTGGCATGTATGGTTGGGGCGACGCGGCATTCCTTTACAGCGACGCTTCACAGAATTATGTGGGCATCTCTGCCCTTACCGGCCCGGATGGCGATTGCGTGCAGAGCTGGTGCGATTACCCCGTGCGCGGCATGGGCACCTTCGTGATTACCGATGCCTGCGCGGATCCCGAAGCTCTTGTGAAGTGGGCGGACTTCTTCTATAGCCCCGAGGGCACTACGTTTGCAGCCTATGGGCTGGAAGGCGAAACCTATCACTTGGACGATAACGGGCAGATCGTTTACAACGACAGCATTCTGAATTACGATGGCGGCGCGCAGCTTGGCGCGTGGCAGGACGGCCTCTTTGTCTACGGCGGAAGCTTTCCATGGCGTTCCTACGACTCCAAGACCATGGAACATGCCCGCATGCAGGATGTGGAAGGTTTTACCGGCGAGCGCTTCAGCGATTATGTGGCGGACTCCGATAAATATTCCGCCGCGCTGCTGCCCGGCATGATCCCCACGGCGGAAGAAGCCAGCCTGGTTGCGCCCTTCCTGACAGACTCGGAAACCTATGTTACGGAAGCCCGCATGAAGTTTGTTACCGGCGAGTGGAACTTCGATACCGACTGGGACGCCTACGTAAAGCAGCTTGAGGCAATGGGTTCAAACGATTACATTGCCGTTAAGCAGGCGCAGTATGACCGTTACCTGAGTAAGTAAACGCTTGCGCAGGGGGGTGGGAGGGAGATACCTCCCTCCCACCCAAATGGCCGAGCAAACAGGCAAACCATCATTCATCCGGAAGGAACGAGAACAATGAGCAAGTTGACGGAGAAATATATTCGTTTGAAAACAGCCGTAGGCGGCAACCGGGAGATCACCGGGTACGAGGATACCTTTGGAATGCCGCGCGAGGCGCAGGCGCATATCACTCCGCCCGGCCAATGGAACGAGCGTATCCTGTGCGAACTGAATTTTGCGCTGGAATTGAATGATGACGGACGCTATGACGCGGTCATCGACCAGGCGCTGGACAGCCTTTTGGCTAAACAGGCGCAAGATGGCGCGCTGTGTGATAACGCCTGCCTGGAGGCGGAAAAGCTGCTACTGCCGCTGACAGACGAGGCGAAAAGCTATCGTGTGCTGCTTGCCGCGCATGCCCATATTGACATGAACTGGATGTGGAGTTATCCCGAAACGGTAGCTTCTACGCTGGCGACTTTCCGCACCCTGCTGACTCTGATGGAAGCGTACCCGGACTTCTGCTTTTCGCAGTCGCAAGCCGCGGTGTACCGGATCGTAGAGGAGCACGATCCGAAGATGATGGAGGAAATTAAAAAGCGTATTGCCGAGGGCCGATGGGAGGTTACCGCCACCGCATGGGTGGAGGCGGATCACAACATGCCTAACACCGAGTCCATGCTGCGGCATATTGAGTATACCCGCGAGTATCTCTCCTCCAAATGGGGCGTTACGCATTTTGATATTGACTTTTCGCCCGATACCTTCGGGCATAATGCTAATTTGCCGGAAATTGACACGTTTGCGAACGTGAAGTACTTTTATCACTGCCGCGGCCTGAAGGAGGATGTGCTCCTGTACCGCTACCGGGCGTGCTCGGGCAAGGAGTTGCTTGCGTATCGAGAGCCGTTCTGGTATAACGCTTCCGTTACGCCCCGCATGGGGATTGCCGCGCCGAAGATCGCCAGACGCTGTGGCGGCCTGAAAACCTCTTTGGCCATCTATGGGGTGGGCGATCATGGCGGCGGCCCTACGCGCCGCGACCTGGAACGGGCGTTGGATATGATGCAGTGGCCTGTGTTCCCAACCATGACCTTTGGCAAGGCGCGCGATTACTTCCTTGCGGCGGAAAGCGTGCGGGATCAGCTGCCCGTGATTGAACATGAAGTGAACTTCTTTGCCCCCGGCTGCTACACCACGCAAAGCCGCATCAAGCGCGGCAACCGCCGAATGGAGGTCGCGCTGACCGATGCGGAGGCTTACGGTGTGGCGGCGCAGGTCTGGACAGCGTTTACGCCCCGCCCCGATGCGCTCCGTTCGGCATGGCAGAATGTGCTGTTTACGCACTTTCACGATATTTTGACCGGTTCCTGCGTGCAGGACACGCGCGAGCACGCGATGGGGCTGTATCAACAGTCCTCCGCTGTTGCCAATACGCAGTGTACGCTTGCCTTGCAGGCTATCTGCGCTTCGGTGGATACCTCCGCGATCATCACTGCATCCGATAAATACCATTCGCAAAGTGAAGGGGCAGGGGTGGGTTACAATGTGGAAAACTATTCCGGAATGCCCTGCCCGGAACGCGGCGGCGGTTTGACGCGTATTTTCCATGTGTTCAACCCGCTTGCGGAAAAACGCACGGCCGTGGTGGAACTGACGGTGTGGGACTGGCTTGGCGATCTCAAACGGGTTTGTGTAGCGGCTACCGACGGCACGCCGCTGCCGTGTCAGGTGCTGGATGAACAACTGCAACCGTACTGGGATCATAAGTTTTTCCGCATCCTAACCGATGTGGAGGTTCCCGCGCTGGGCTACACGACCCTTGTGCTTACACAGAAGGAAGCCGATGCGTATCCGCTGCATTTCCAGTCTGGCGAACGCTGCTCCGCCACATTTGAGGATTTTGTGCTGGAAAACGGCTGTGTTCGCGCCGTACTGAACGCGGAGAGCGGCCGGGTCACGTCGTTACGCGTGCATGGCGAGGAACTGGTTGCCGGGAACGGGGCCGGGTTTACGTTTGTGGAAACGGAGTGCGCAACCTCGAACGCATGGCAGATTGGGCGACATATTCGGGAACTGGCTGTTGACCAGTGCGTCGAGCTGAAATGGGTTGCCAATGGAGCCTTGAGGCAAAGCCTCTGCGCGAAGTACCAAGTCGGCTCCTCTACCATGGAGGTAACGTACACGCTTGACCGTGGCGCGGACGCAGTGCGCATGGATGCGACCGTCGATTGGCATGAAATTGGCGGCAAAACGATTCCTGTATTGGATTACCGCGTACCGCTGGCTTATTGTCCGAAGAATTATCTATATGATATTGCGGGCGGTTTCATCCGCCGCCCGGCCATTGCGAACGATGTGCCGGCATTGCAATACGGTTTGGCGGAACGGGAAGGCGCGCCTTGCGCACTATTGGCCAGCGATTGCAAATATGGCTACCGTGGCACGGGCGACATTCTTGCGCTCACGCTGATCAACAGTTCCACCAGCCCTGATCCCTACCCGGAACGCGGCATTCATCACTTTGCACTGTCCCTTGGAGGTTGTGCTGCAAGCCCTGCCGCAGCCGAACGAGCCGCCTCGTGCCTCACCCACGGCTTAACGTACCAATCAGGCACCTCGCATGCGGGCAGTTTGCCAACAAGTTACAGTTTGCTGGAGCTTGACGCGCCCGGGATCGCCTTTTCGGCCCTGACGCTGGACGGCGAGGATGCGTTCCGGCTGCGCGTATACGATGCAAACGGGCAAGGAGGCACCGCGAAGGTGCGCACATGTAGACCCATCGCCGAAGCGGTACAGGTTAACGCGCTGAACATGCGGATGGATCAGGCTGTAGTGGTTGATGGCTCCGAAGTTACTTTTTCAATACCCAAAAATGGTTTGGCGGAGTTGCGTATCCGTTTGCTGGCACATTGATAGAGATCCGGCGAAATCCCCTTATCCCTAAACGCACAGGCGCAATCCGCGCGGTTGTTAGCTTTTGCGACAAGGGCAGGGAGCGCGTGAAAAATAGCATACGATCAGAAAAGACCTCCTGCTGTGAAACCAGGCATACAGCAGGAGGCTTTTGATATCATCAACTACACAGAGGCAAGAGGATACTGCAAACGCGTATACAACCGCGCAAAAAGCGAAGCCCTTAAAACATTCATCATTACAGAAAATATACATCGCATTGGGCGAGGGTTGTTTGGCCACAAAAAACCATGGAACGCCAGAATGTGGTTTGAAAGCGCAAGAATGCGGTATACTGTATCCGTGACCGCTGCACTTTGTGGTTGGTAAACGAAAGGCGCGTGATTTGCATGTTTCAAAACTTATGCGGAAAAGACAAGACGTATTGCAACCTGTATGACGGCGGATGGGTAAAACCATCGTCCGGCGTTTATATTGATATTATTTCTCCGGTGGACGGTTCTCTGGTTGGCAGAGTGCCGGCCATGAACCGCGAGGATGTGGATCGCGCGATTGCCAACACCAAGGAAAACCTGCAAAGCTGGGCCGAAACACCGATATACGAACGGGCCCGCGTGTTATATCACGCGGCTGATTTGTTGGAGGCAAACGCTGAGGAGATCGGCCATATTCTAACCATGGAAATCGCAAAGGATCAAAAATCGGCAATTTTCGAGGTTCAACGAACCGCGGTCTTTCTGCGCTACACGGCGGACGCGGGCAAGGCCATCGCGGGTGAAGCCATTAGCGGCGACAATTTCCCGGGCGGGAGCAAAAATAAAATTTCCTATGTAAGCCGCGTGCCCCTTGGCACTGTGCTGGCGATTTCTCCGTTCAACTACCCCATCAACCTGTCAATATCCAAAGTGGCCCCGGCGTTAATCGGCGGCAATACGGTTCTGTTAAAACCCGCCACGCAAGGCTCGATCAGCGCGCTTTATCTCGCGGCCGTGATGCAGGCGGCCGGTTTGCCCCGCGGCGTGCTGAATACCGTTACCGGCTATGGAAGCGAGATCGGCGATTATGTTGTGACCCACCCGGGGGTTAATTTCATCAATTTTACAGGCAGCACGGAGGTGGGCAAGCATATCTCCAAACTGTCGGCCATGGTGCCCCTGATGTTGGAATTGGGCGGCAAGGACGCCGCGATCGTACTCCCGGATGCGGATTTGGATTTTGCGGCTGACAATATCATATCCGGCGCCTATGCTTACTCCGGGCAACGGTGCACGGCTGTTAAAAGAATCCTGACGCAGGACAGCGTTGCCGATCAGTTGGCGCCCAAGCTATTGGCCCGCATTGCAAAGCTTCAGGTAGGCGATCCGCGCGAAAACGCAACCATTGTGCCTTTGATTAACACCCATGCAGCGGATTTTGTGATGTCGCTGATCGACGACGCCGTTGCCAAAGGAGCAACGGTATTAACTGGCGGTACCCGAAGCGGCAATCTTATCCAGCCAACGCTGATCGACCATGTTACCACCGATATGCGGTTGGCGTGGGAGGAGCCCTTTGGCCCCGTGCTGCCGATGATCCGCGTGAAAGACATGCAGGATGCCATTGACATTGCCAACCGATCGGAATATGGCCTTCAATCCTCGGTGTTTACTAAAAATATCCACGATGCGTTCTTCGTGGCGGGACAGTTGGAGGTGGGCTCCGTGCAGATCAACAACAAAACGGAACGCGGCCCGGATCACTTCCCTTTTCTTGGTGTCAAGGCGTCCGGCATGGGTACGCAGGGCGTTAAGTATGCCATTGAAGCGATGACGCGGCCAAAGGCAGTCGTATTCAATCTGGATTCGAACAACCGTTGACAGACCGCGGGATTCATTTTCACGGCGGGCACAAGGGAAAATCTGGAACCATGGCGAAATGATGACAATGAGAACCGTCCGTGCATCACCTTGACAAACCGACTGCAAACGAAAAAAATCATACGGCTTACGGGCCTTATGTCCTGATTTGGGCATTCACACAGGAGCATTTTGGGGCAATCCGTTTCCCCAGAGCCGAAATCCATAAATGAACATTACAGGAGAGGAAGCGAAATTTCAAGTGTACAACATACTGTTTGGGGGAGCCGCCGGTCAAGGGGTTGAGACAACGGTGGCGATTCTGGAAAAGCGGCTGAAGCGATCCGCCTACTATGTGTTCACGGACAGAGATTTTATGTCCCGCGTACGCGGCGGCCATAATTTTTCACTCATCCGTTTTGGCACCGAACCAATCTATTCACATAGCAACCTTCTGGATTGCATTGTCGCGTTGGATGACGAAACCATCCTGCTGCATCAGGATCAGCTGAAAGAGAACGGTTTGATTCTCTGTGACAGCAAATTATCCGCCGCTGACCATCGGCTGATGAAGTTTGACATGGAGGGAATGGCCAAAAAGCTCGGTAACCCGCGCGTATCGGGAACAGTCGCCATCGGAATCCTGCTCAAACTGTTCGGGGAAACAACGGACGGTATGGAGGATATTCTTCGGGATTTTATCAAGGAGCCATATCTTGATATCAACCTCAAGGCGTTGCAGGAGGGGTATCAGATCGCCGAGCAGCGATATCCGCATCTCGATGGGCAATATGCCGGTTGGATGCTTATCTCCGGTAGCAAAGCTGTCGCGCTCGGCGCTGTCGCGGCCGGCCTTCGCTTTTACTCCGCTTATCCGATGTCGCCATCCACGTCTATTATGGAAACGCTGGCATCCATGGCGGATGACGCGGGCTTTGTGGTTGAACAGGCTGAGGATGAGATTGCCGCTATCAATATGGCGATCGGCGCTTCTTACGCTGGCGCAAGAGCCATGACCGGCACATCGGGAGGTGGGTTTTCCCTGATGGTAGAGGCCCTTGGCCTTTCCGGGATGGCGGAAATCCCGCTTGTGGTAATCGATGTGCAGCGTCCGGGGCCGGTAACCGGGCTACCAACGCGAACCGAGCAAAGCGATTTAAAATTTGTTATTTCCGCATCACAGGGCGAATTTCCGCGGATGGTGATCGCGTTGCGCAATCCAGCGGATGCGTTCTATCAAACCATGCGCGCCTTTCATCTCGCGGAGAAATATCAACTCCCGGTCATTCTCCTAAGCGACCAATATCTTGGCGACGCCTCCTCAACGGTGGAACCGTTCGATCCGGAACGCATTCAGGTTGCCCAACCCGCAGCTGAATACAGCGGAGAAGGCGAATATCTTCGTTACCGGTATACCGAAAGCGGAATTTCTCCCCGTTTGATACCGGGGAAAACCAAACATCCCGTAGTTATCGACAGCGACGAGCACGATGAGCGCGGGTGGATTACGGAATCGGCCCAGGTACGTACGCAGATGATGGACAAACGCATGAAGAAAATCGATGGGTTGAAGCAGGAACTTCTGGAACCGGATTTCTTTGGCTCGGATGATTTTGATACGCTGCTCCTTGGCTGGGGATCAACATGGGGGCCGATTGCGCAGGCGGTTCAGTTATTAAACAGCGATCAGCCGCATCGTTATGCTGCACTGGTTTTCGGCGATATCTATCCCCTGCCCATCAAACTACTCCAAGAGAAAGCCGCCAAGGCCAAACATGTGATTAACGTTGAACAGAACGCGACCGGCCAGTTGGCGGGTTTGATTCGCGAGCAGACCGGGATCGTCTGCACAGGCAGCATCCTGAAATACGACGGAAGGCAGATTTCCGGGGAAGAAATCGCCGAACGTATCCGTAAGGAGGGGTTAAAATGAGCACAGAAGCATTTTGCACATACGAGACGGCATGGTGCCCCGGCTGCGGCAATTACGTTATTCTGGAATGCCTGAAAACCGCGCTTGAACAACTTGGCATGGAACCATCGCAAGTCCTGATGGCGGCAGGTATCGGCCAAGCCGCAAAAACGCCGCAATATTTGAATGCAAACGCATTTTGCGGGCTCCACGGGCGTTCGCTTCCCGCGGCGGCGGCGGCGAAAATCGCCAACGAAAAGCTGACGGTGGTTGTGGATACAGGCGACGGCGATTCTTACGGCGAGGGTGGGAACCATTTTATCCACAATATCCGCAGAAATGTCGATATTACTCACTTCGTGCACGATAACCAGATTTATGGCCTGACCAAAGGCCAAGCGTCGCCGACCTCCGTGATCGGCCTTGTTACCGGCGTGCAGACCGATGGAAATTTCACTGAGCCGTTGAATCCGGCGTTGGTGGCGATTGCCTCCGGCGCAGGGTTCGTGGCCCGCGCTTTTACCGGGCATAAGGACCAGCTGATATCGCTGATGAAACAGGCAATTGAGTATAATGGCTACGCTCTGGTCGATATTTTGCAACCCTGCGTCAGTTTTAACAAGACGAATACTTTTTCGTGGTACAACGCACGCGTCTACGAGCTGGACGAATCCTATTCCTGTTCCGATAAAGCGATTGCGCTGCAAAAGGCGTTGGAATTCGGGGACAAGATTCCGCTGGGGATTCTTTACCGTGAGGAGAAAAAGACCTTTCACCAAAAGAACGAAGTGCTGAAACAAGGAACTCCGCTGCTGGACAGGAAAACGGAATCGGCTTTGGTAAACCGGCTGATCGCAGCCTACATCTAAATCATGTTGGGAGGTAAGCGTATGTCTGTAAAAAATGTAATGACGTCCAGTTTCCTTCATTCCGCTTATGGCGGCGAAAGCATGGCGCATATGCGGTATCTGCTGTGGGGCGACCTGGCGGAGAAAGAGGGTTTCCCCAAGGTGGCCAGGCTATTCCGGGCAATTTCCTATGCGGAACAGGTGCACGCGACCAATCATTTCCGCGCAATCGGCGGGGATACCGCAGACGCTACCGTGACGGCCGGCGGCATTTTTGGGCCGAACAGGACTGCGGACAATCTAAAGGGCGCCATCATGGGCGAACAGCATGAAGTGGAGCAGATGTATCCCGTTTACTTAAACGCAGCGGAATACCAAAATGAGGCAGACGCCAAACGCTCGTTTCATTTTTCTCTTGAGGCTGAAAAGCAGCATGCAGCGCTGTTCCAGAAAGCGCTTGATGCGGTAAACTCCGGTAAGGATATCGAGCTGGAGGCTATCTATGTTTGCCCCATCTGCGGCCATACCGTGCTCAATGAAGTTCCGGATCAGTGCCCGGTTTGCGGCACAAAAAAGGAAATGTACCACAGGTTCTAAGAGCATAAGAAGGCATGGCATTGCTCTGCCCAGCTGATGGAGAATAACGCGATTCAACTCGGCAGATAAAAGCATGCCGCCGATTGGCGCGGATCATGTTTCCCGGATTCGTTTCGAAACCAGCCAGCGTGGACGGAAGCCCATTTTGAAAAGAGCATAACAGACGAACACGAGCCGGGATCATCAGGCAAAGAAGCAAGGCGGAAACCGCGAGCCATAAGGACAGAGGCAAGTGGTAAAACTGAACCGATTGAACGGAGATGGGCTTCTTCATTTCCAATGAGATTTGAATCCAGATAAAAACCCGGACTCGCATCCCATAATCCCTGAATGCCGAGGGCCCTGATTCGCCAGAAAATGGTCGTCAGGGCCCTTTTGCATGTCGGCTTTTCGTTGGCCCGCGTTCAACGCCCATGCCATGCGACTGCCGAAACCGCGCGCAATACGCGCTCCATTTCGTTGTTGCACTTGCGGCGTTGACAGTGGCTCAATCGGGGTATATGATAAGCTTATCAAAGCATTTTCACAGGCATCTATCGTAAACAAGGCAGAAGGGGCGCGCGCTTCACTTCTTTTCATGGGATCATGGCAACAAATTGCATACCGGCTGCGCGGTAAAACGCACCGACCTTTTTTGAAACAAAACGAATGCCTCATTACAATTCGCAGCCGCCAAAGGAGAAACGCAAATGAGAAAGCTTTCATATCCGCTGATAAGGGTCTGCGCATTACTTCTTTCGACTGTGATGTTGCTCGCGTGCAGCCTGACCGCCATCGGCGAATCGCTTACGACCGATTACACAGCTTTGACATGGTCGGACGCGTTTACGCAGTTGCGCACGCGTATGGAGAAGGAGTATGCCTTTACGGATTGGAAAGGCGTCAACTGGGTCGCGCTTGGGGAAACGTTTGGGGCCAAAATCCAAGCAGCACAGTCCGCTAACGATTTTACCGCATACTATCTGGCGTTGCGTGGCTTCATTCATTCCATTCCGGATGGGCATGTGCATGTTACAAATCTAAAACCGTTGGATGATCAGTTCATAGGCGGTGGATTTGGCTTTGCCGTTACCACACTGGATGACGGGCGCACAGTGATTTCATGGTTGGACCCGACCTCCCCGGCTGCGGCTGCCGGGTTGCTCACGGGGGATGAACTGCTTACCTGGAATGGCTTGCCCGTACAAATCGCGCTGGAACAGGTTGTGCCAATATTTGACAGCAATGCGGCGACTGCGGAAAATGTACGCGCCAAACGGGCGGTTTACCTTACCCGCGCATCGGTGGGGGCGCAGGCGCAACTGACCTGCCAAAGTTCAAACAGCAAAACAGTTTCCGTAACGTTAACCGCATATGACGACGGCAGGCTGTCCATCAAAAAATGCTATCCCGCAGCAGTGCTGTCGGATAAAATCCGCGAAATGTATCAAGGAATTGATTCAGACGAGCCCACTCCGGACGCGATGGTGCAGCCGACAATGCTGAACGATAACATTGGCTACATACGGATTTGGGGCGAGGTGGATGCCGATTTGGCACAAACAGGCAACATGGTATCCACGTTGGAGCTGTTTCGGGACGCGATCGGTACCATGATCGACAATGGCTGCAAGGGACTCATCATTGATTTGCGTAACAATTTGGGTGGGGAAGATGCGATGTCAGCTGCGATGCTTGGCTCCTTTTACGCGCAACCGGCGTTTTACGAATATCAAAACGTGTACGACGAGACGACCGGCGCCCGTGCCATTGTGAAACCGGATGGTTCCGACACCACCGCGCTGATGATTTTGCCTGCCGACAGGGTGTTTACGGGCCGGGTGATCGCGCTAATAAACCTCAAGTGTGTAAGCAGCGGCGAAGGGCTTGCGCTGGGCATCCGCAACCTGCCAAACGGCGATACGCTCGGTTTTTACGGCACCCACGGTTCTTTTGGGTTATGTGGGCCTGAAGCCAACCTGCCCGGGGGCTTGACCGTCGGTTGGCCGTCAGGGCAGTCGCTGGACGCTGACAAGTGTATTCAGGTGGACAGCCGCGACATGGTTGGTGGCGTCGCGCCTACCATCCGCGTACCCATGAATCAGGAAAATGCCTTGCGCGTGGCGGCGGGCGAAGATGTAGAACTGGACATGGCGATACAGGCGCTGGGCGGCAAAGCGGAGTAAGGGCCAGCAAGCCCTACGGCATCAGAAGAAGCACTTGTTGGGATATTCCTGCCGAACTGTATTCAGGTATTTCAGTATGCCTTGCATCAATATGTTCAAGGGTTCCATCATATTCGATGGCATAGCACGCTTGGGCATCCCGCTTAGCCGGGTTCAGGCATGGATGCACCCGATCCATTCTGTCCGGCTAAACTGTTGACAATCCAAAAAGCTCTTTCACCCGTTAGACGCATGGGAAAAATATTGGACTGAATGAACAATCCATTTTCACCAAAATAAAACCGACGGATCAAGAAAGGCAAACTGGTGTGGTTGAGAGATGCAGCCGTCGGTCGGATATTTGCAGTTATAGATACGCTGAGCATCTGAGACGCCCGCCTGTGAACTTGAAGCTCGAAGGGATCCGCCGTTACTTTGACCTACGCGAGTAGGTTAAACTTGTTTTATTTAAAACAGGTTATCATTGAGCCAGAATCTATACATGGCGCCGAGAAAATGCGGCACGGCTGGCAGTTTTGTCTGGCATCATGGGGTATGATAACTGATGCTTAACAAGACTGCCAGCCGTACATAGCCTTAGTGCAAACTGTCCGTTTGACGGGCGGTTGTGATTTGTGGCTGTACTCGCCTGCAACCGCACGTTCAGGATATGCAAAAACCAACACATGCAATTAAAGCCGTCAGTCCGTGTTTTCTTCCAGCGTCGCCTGACCGTCCGCGAGGTGTACGTCATAAAGCGTATAGCTGTACAGTTCGCCATCCGCCGTGAGCGGTGCGGCCGCTGCCTGCAACGGCGAGCCGTCCTGCAGGCAGATCAGCTGGGTAATGCGCTCAGCTTGCAGGTAGGCAACCAGCGCGTCGGTGCTTTCCGTGTTGCTGCCGGTCGATAGAAAGAAGCGAGCCGGCGCGAAGGAATAGACCAGCTCCTTGACATAATCGGAAGTGCTGTCCAGATCGATCATCACGCGCGCATCGGGGATATTGTCTAGCGCCGCGCCCCAATATTCCTGATCGCGCACCGTGGCTTCGGAACCGATGGAGCGCTCATTCTGGTAATATGCGTTGGCGTTCAGCACGGTTGCCATGAGCGCCCAGTTGGTGGAAAGCGCAACCAGAACGGTAGCCGTGCAAATCGCGATGCACGGAAGCGGCCGGGCAATCCGGAGGCGTTTTTGCTCAAAGGCTTCCAGCGTAAGCCACAGCGCCAGCATGCCGTGGCCAAGCAGCAGCGGCGCAAGGTAGCGCTCAATCAGCAAAATCATATTATCCTGCTGGGCATAGGTGTAAACGTTGGTTTCATAATAAAACGTGGTAAAAAAGCTCAGGTAGATGGCGACGATCATCAACACGCCCGTGCCGAGCATCCAGAGGGAAGCAAGCCGCATCTCTTTAAGCGGTTGCGCTTTTCCGGCCGCGAGCAGCAAGGGTATCGCCGGTAAAACAATCAGCCAAAACAGCAGCGGAAGCGGCCAGGGGGCGGCTGTGGATAGCGTGATATCGCCGGAATAGCGGGTGAGCAGGGCATGGAACAACGCCGGGAGAACACCCGCCGCGTTTTCGGGCGGCTGGTAGGTTCCGCTGAAAAGGTTGGCTACAGCCTGAAACGCGCCGGAGGAATTGTAGCCGCTCAGCCCCATAGCCTTGCAGTAGAGGTACCATGCGGCCAGCGCTACGGCGGGGAGGAGAAGCGCCGCGACCGTTTTCAAACCCCGCTCCGTTTTCCGAAACGCGAACAGCGCAACCGCCATACCCGCCAGCAGCACGCCAATCTGCTTGATGAGTATAAGCCCGCAAAGCCCAAGCGCGATCGCAAACAAGCTGAATAAATCGCCCCGCCTGTGCCGCCAGATTGTCACCAGCACGTACCCAAAGCAGAGGGAGAGCGATGTGTCGATGCCTAAGAACACATAGCTGAGCACGTTGCCAAAGGTGGGGAAGGCGATGCAGAAAACAAACATCAACGGGAGCAGATAGGCTTTTTTCCAGGAAAGGCCGCTGAACAGCGGCAGCAAAAACACCGCGTAGGTGATAAACAGAGTGGAATAAAGCGCGGCCTCGCTCCATTCGCCGCCCACGCGCATCATCAGCCACTGCAACAACTGCAAACCCGGCGGATAGTCCCCAAAACGCACGTTCAGCATCCGCGCGCCATCCACAAGCCCGTTAAAATGCCAAAGGGATTTAACCTCCAAACCCCAGTGCGCCAGATCGTCCCGCCACCAAACGGCCATGGGTTGCGCCGCCGCCGTGTAAAAAACGCATAGCGCGGCAAAACATACCAATGCGGGCGTAAAGCCGTACCGACCGGCATTTTTCAGCAGCGTGCCGAAACGAAACCGTCCGGTAACCCCTTCGAATATGGCATACGCGCCCGCGAGCACACATACGGCCGCGAGCAGGATCTCCGTGCCGGCAAGTGCGCCGGCCATGGAAAGCACGGTGAGGGCAAGCATCAGCGCCAGAGTAATAACGGGCAGCACTGCCTCAAACCGGCGCTGTAAACGCGCGCAACCATAGAAAACCAATAGCAGGATCAAGATCATGTCCGTCATGGGCAGGCTCCGTTCTGTGCTGAATGTCCGTTTGCGGCGGCCCAAAGCAACGGTTCCATGGAACTGGACGGTGCAGGCAGGGGCTCCTTTTGGCCGCAAACGCTAGAAACCGTAACGATATTATACAACGCGCCTTTCCCCCGTGTAAAGGCGGGGAGGCGGAAGGCGGGGCGGAATCAGCGCGGTTTGGGAAAACAGCCGATCGTTTCGCGGCTACGCCGCGGCCCGGGCCTTCCGTTTGAGCCGCGCGGGCCATCTGTGGTATAATGAATGCAGAAATACACATGGAGGCGTTCCGTATGATTTGGATAGATTTCCATTTCAGAAGTCAGGTTTTAGGCATTGAAACGGCGGCCTATGTGCTGCTCCCGGACCCAAGCGCAATGCAACAGCAGCATAACCGGCCAATTCCGACGCTGTACCTGTTGCATGGGCTGAGCGACGATCATACCGCATGGATGCGCAACACGCGCATTGAGCAATATGCCCGGCGTTCCTTTGTGGCGGTGGTGATGCCAGCCGCTAACCGTTCTTTTTACGCGGATATGGCATACGGCGCGAAATACTGGACCTTCGTGAGCGAGGAACTGCCCCGCGTGATGGAAACCTATTTCCCGCTGGCGAAAAAGCGGGAAGGTCGGTTTGCGGCCGGGCTTTCCATGGGCGGATACGGCGCGATGAAGCTGGGCCTTTGCCTGCCGGAACAGTACTCGGCGGTAGCGGCGCTGTCCGCCCCCCTCAGGATGCACGACGCTTACCACCGCAAGCACGAGGGGGATGAATGGTTCCACGAAATGGACGCGATTTTTGGCGACGAGGAAAAGCTGCGCGAAGGTAACGGAAATTTGTTCCGGTTGGCCAAGGCAATCCAGCCCGAAAACGCGCCCCGGATGTATGCGGCTTGCGGCACGGCAGATTTTCTGTATGAGGACAACCAAGCGTTCATCGAATCGTTTGGCACAAAACTGGGGATTGAGTACCACACGAAGGAGGGCGCCTCGCACAGCTGGGATTTTTGGGATGAGCAAATCCGGCAGGTGTTGGCGTGGCTTCCGCTGGAAAGGCTGGATAACATCTGGTGAGCAAAAAAGCAAGGGCGATCGACCGGTTGCTGAATGAAGGCTTTTATTCCAACCGGGATGAGGCGTTGCCCTACCTGTTAAGCGGCGCGGTTACCTGCGGCGGGGCGCCGGTGCGCACGGGTGGGCAGTCGGTGCCGCTGGACGCGCCGCTGGCGGTGCGCGGCCTTGGCGAACGGTATGTGGGCAAAGGCGGCTACAAGCTCGAGGGGGCGCTGGCGGATTTTCACATTCAGGCGCTCGGCCGGGTGTGCATTGACGCGGGGGCGTGCACCGGCGGTTTCACGGATTGTCTGGTGCAAAGCGGCGCGGAATGGGTGTATGCGGTGGAAGCGGGCTACGGGCAACTGGCGGGCAGCTTGGCGCAAAACCCGAAGGTAGTGAACCTGGAACGCACAAACTTGGGGGACGCTTGCCTGCTGTCGCTGGACCCGCGCCCCACGCTGGCAAGCGTGGATTTGAGCTACCTGAGCCTTCAAAAGGCGGTGCCACAGTTCCGGGCGATTATGCAAACCCAGGGGGAACTGGCTTGCCTTGTCAAGCCGCTGTTTGAAACCGACAGCGCGGAAGCGCGCCGTACGGGCGAGCTTACGGATGACGCCTACGCGCCGCTGCTGCGGCGGCTGATCGCAACGCTCAACGCGCAGGAGGGGACCCGTGTGCTGAATGTAACCCACAGTCACATTACAGGCAACAACGGCACGCGGGAGTTTTTTCTGCATGTTGCGTTTGGCGCGGGAGAAACGCCCAATCTTGACCCGGCAGTGGAAGCCGCGGTGACGCGCGCCTTGGAGCTTTCGCAATACCGAAAAACACGCCGCAGCTGAATAGACTGAGGGGAAAGTTGCCGCGGCAAAAAGAGCCAAAGGCAAAGCCCGTGCGAGTTGCATCGACAATGCCCCTTACCCGCCGAGGCTTTACGTGGCAACGCATTCGGCACAAGCGTTGCGAATGCGGAATGCGCAATGTGGCGCGGTTTATGGGCTCCATTCGGTTTGGCGACGGTTTGAGCCGAAGCGGCTTGTATGCGATAGGCCAACGGCAAGGCGAGGCTCAATTTTTTCCCGCCCTTGTCGTTCCCCTGTAGCAGGGTGGAAAAACCGCAAACTGGCATAACGGGCCGATGGGGGGCAACCCAAATTGGCCTGAAACCTTTGGAATGAAACCTGTCGCTGGCCGGCACAACCACACGCCGAGGGATAAAAACCGATCGAAGGAACGTTGTTTTGAGGATCGCATCACCGAAAGGAACGGGGATCAGGGATGAACAATGAATTGAGAAACATGGCGAAGCTTCGCGCGGCGATCCTGATTTTTTTCGTTACCGTTTTACTGGCAGGCGCGGCCTGCGCGGAAACCTATGCCGTGGTGTACGGCACCGACACGCTCAACCTGCGCGCGCAGGCCAGCTCCGCCAGCCAGTGGCTGGGCACCTACGCAAAAGGCAGTTGGGTTACGGTCATTGGCAGCCAGAACAATTTTTACAACGTAACAACCGGCGACGGCAAAGCCGGCTATATGAGTAAAAACTACCTGCACACAACCGATCAGCTGACCTATGGCAGCGTGGCCATCGTTAACAACAGCAAGGCGACGGCATTTTTAAACCTGCGTTCCTACCCCAGTTATTCCGCGTCTGTAATCCGGATTTTGTACAACGGGGTGCCGCTGAACATCCTTTCGGAAGCCAACGGGTGGTATTTCGTGCAGCTTGGCAGCACGCAGGGCTATGTGCGCAGCGAGTACACCGTCCGGAGCAACCAACCGCTCGGCTCAAATGTCGCAACCATTAAAACGCCCAACAACACCGCCGTGAACATGCGCGTTGCGCCAAGCACCAGCGCGGCGGTTCGGCGGCAGTTTTCGGGCGACCGGTATGTGGCGGTGCTGTACCAGGGCGCCGGCTGGTGGTATGTGTGGATTGACGGATACATGGGCTTTATCAGCAGCGATTTTTTAACAGAGGGTTTGCATGCCGAAAGGGACGAGGCTACGCAGGGTGACGACAGCGACGGCTATGCGGTGGTGAATAACCCAATCAGCACGCAAAAACTGAACCTGCGGGAACTGCCCTCCACGGCTTCGGCGGTCGTATCCCAACTGAGCAACGGGTATAAGCTGTCGGTGATTGTGCAGGGTACGCAGTGGTGCAAGGTGTATGCCGATACGCTGGCCGCCGTGGGCTATGTGCAAACCCAGTATTTGAAGCTTCACCAGTTGCCCTCAACGCCTACCCTTACCATTCGGAACCCGCAGGGGTCGTATGTAAACCTGCGCGCGTCGGCTTCCATGACGGCGGGGATTCTGACGCATATACCCAATCAGGCAAAGGCTACCGTGATTGCTCCGGGCCCGGATTGGTCCAAGGTGAAGTATCAGGGGCAAACGGGATATGTTATGAACTTTTTCACGTCGATTGCGACTGCGGATTAAATATAACGCAGGCAAGCGCCTCCTGCCCGAAGGGGTGCTGAAGGACTGCTTGCCCGGGTATGGGCGTAACCTTTCAACCGGCAGAACGGTCGAAAACCATCGCTGCTGCAAAGGTGGGTCAAGGGACGAAATCCCTTGACCCACCTTTGACCGTTGATAAACCGAATGGAGGTCATCAGCCGCACCCCACTGTGCCTTCGGCACTCGCGGCGCTAACGCTGTATGGGTTGCCACATACGGCCTCCGGCGGACAAGGCAGTTGCCCCTGTACCCCGCAAGGGGTTTGCCCTTGCCCCGGTTTCGCTGCGGCGAGGGTTTTTCAGCAGTCTAAGAGGCCGGCAGGAACCCCTGCCGGCCTCTTAACATCAGTGGATGTATTTACTTCGCACCCGCGTTTGCGGCGTCAGCATTTCACTGTTGGATACGCTGCGGTTGCGCACCACGTTGAGCACAAGCCCGATACCGGCCATGTTGGTAATCAGGTTGCTGCCGCCGTAGCTTAAAAACGGCAGGGGTATCCCGGTGACCGGCAGCAGGCCGGTGGTCATGCCGATGTTTTCAAAGGCGTGGAACAGCATCATGCCCATCACGCCGATGATAATCATCTGCCCAAACCGGTCGGCCGTATAACGCGCCAGATACATCAGCCGCAGGATAATCCCCAGATACATGAGCAGCACAAACATGCTGCCGGTAAAGCCAAAGGCTTCCCCAATGGTGGAAAAAATGAAATCCGTCCAGTCCTCGGGCACATAGTCCAACTGGCTGAAACTGCCCTGTACAAACATGCCAAGGCCGTGCAGCCCGCCTGAACCGATGGCGATCTTGGAGTTGTTCACCTGATAGGTGGCGGCTTCATCCACCAGCGCGGGGTTGATGAAGGACAGGATGCGCGTAATGCGGTAGTTATCGGTGCCGGAAGCGACGGTTACGGCATAGAGGATGGCGATGGCAATCACCCCGGCCGCCAGAATGCCGCCCATGACCTTCAGGCGGATGCCGCCAAAAAACAGCATCACAGCAAACAGGAAAATGGCAACCAGCACCGAGCCCATTTCGCCCTGCGCCAGCGTGAGCAGCCAGGGGATGCCCATGAGCATCCCCAGCCGCAGCGCGCTGTTCCAGCTGCCCATCGGGTCGTCATTTTTTTCAAGATACTTTGCCGTTACAATAATACAGGCCAGCTTCATAAACTCGGACGGTTGCAGCGTATAGCCCCACAGAACGTCGATCCATGCCTTCACGCCGACCGCCTGACCGCCCAGAGCGATCAGCAGCAGGCCGCAGGCGAAGTAGTAAAACAGCTGGGAACGGCGGCGGATGAACTCGTAGGGGAAAAAGGTGATTACGCCGATCACAATCGGGGAAATCAGGAAAAAGATGGCTTGCCGCAAACCGTAGTGCGAGGCGACAATGTAGTTGAGCAGCGTGCTTTCCGTATCGGAGGACGTGGAAAAGGTGGCGACGGAAACGCTCAGCACGCCAAACGCGGCAAGTCCGAACACTAGCGCCGTCAGCACAATATCAAAATGCGCCTTGGAACGCCGGGACTCGTTAAGCATCATAGGCAATCCCTCCTTGTTAAGCGGCTCGGCTCGCCCGCACGCACAGGCAGGCGGTCATCCGCGCCTTCCAAACAGCCGTCGGCGGCGCTCAAACCCCGGCATGGGTACATATTCGCCTAAAAACCGCTGGCTGATGCGCTCCAGCGCGTCGCGCGCCGGGCAAACCTCATCCATCACGGTGTGGTGGGCGTTCAGCGCGTGCAGCACGGCCTTATCCTCCGGCACATAACCCAGCAGGGGCACGTCCAGCGTGTTGGCGACGGTCTGCGGGCTGTACATTTCTCCCGCGGCGACCATTTCCGGAATCACCCGGTTCACAATCAGCATGGGCCGGGGTTTGTGGTGCTGTTCCAACAGGGCGATCACGCGCTCGGCATCGCGGATGCACACATCGTCCGGCGTTACAATCAGCAGGGTATGGTCGGTGTGCTCCAGCGTATTGGTCACGCCCCGCTCAAGCCCGGCGGGCGCATCCATCAGCACATAGGAGAAGCGTTTTTTCAGCTTGCGCACGATGCGGCTCATCAGCTCGGCGTTCAAATCGCCGGACGTGCCCAACTGCGACGCGGGCAATAGGGATAGCGCCGGAGCCGGGGTATATTGCACCAGCGCATATTTGAGCTTGCAATCCCGGTTGGCAACGTCAATCACATCATAAACAATCCGGTTTTGCAGGCCGAAAAGCAGATCCAGACTGCGCAGGCCGATATCCGTATCCACAGCGACGGTCAGCAGCTGCCGCCGTGCCAGCGCGACGGAAAGCGCAGCCGTGATGGTGGATTTACCAACGCCCCCCTTGCCGGAAATGATCATCCAGGCTTGACTCACGGGTTATCCCTCCCAACGACAGTTCGGTTGCGCCATGGGTCATGGCAGTAAATGCCTGCGCGCGCGGGCGGCAGCGGCGCTCCGCTCCCCTGAAGGGAGCGGCCGCCGCTCCGAGCGGGCTACGGGGCAAGCATGTTGCCGCCGGGGAATACGGCGCTGTCAGTTCGCAATGTTTTTTGGTCCAGATACCAGCCGACAAATTCGCGCGCCGCCAGACTGGCTTCCCCTCCGCTGTATCCGCTGGGGATAAACACCACCACGGCGATCTCCGGTTTTTCATAGGGGGCCAGCATAATAAACCACGCGTTGTTTTCCAGATCGATGGTGGTTACCTCGGCCGTTCCTGTTTTAGCGCAAACATCCTCCCGGTAGGACCATTTTCGGAAGTATTTGGCGGCGGTACCGGACTCGTCCACAACGCCTTTCATCCCCTCCAAAATCAGGGGCAGGTATTGGTCCGCGCCTTCAAAGGTGTTCATCACCGAGGGGGTTCGCTGGCTCAGAATATCGCCCTCGGGGGAGGTGATGCTGTCCACAATCATCAGGTTGTAAACGGTGCCGCCGTTGCCAAGCGCCGCGGCATATCGGCTGACGGCAGCCGGCGTGACCACCGTGATGGACTGGCCGATGGCGACCTGAATGGTCTGGCCACCGCCCCATTTAATATCGTTGAGGTAGTTGTAGGTATCGCCGATGATGGATTGCAGGTAAACCATTTCGCGGGTCATGTTGAGTTCTTCCATCAGAATGGGGCGCATGTTCACAACCCAGTCGCTCTGGTTGGTGTTGACGGCCATATCCATCAGGCGCTTGATGCAGCGGTTGAGGCGCTCGTCGTCATACGTGATGTTGCGGATGGCGCCCTGATTGCGCAAGTGTTTTTTAATGGAGTTGAACACGATGATCGGCACGGCCGTATCCTGCGAGGCTTCGTCCATAGCCTTGTCGGGATCGTACAGGCTGGTCTGGCAACCCACAACGCTGCGCTCCTCGCCGGGCAGGTCCACGCCGGTTTTGCTGGTTAGCCCAAACTCTGAAGCGTATTGGTAGAGCCGGGTTTCTCCAAGCCGCGCGCCCAGCGTGTAGAAAAAGTAATTGCAGCTGTTGGAAAGGCCCTGCACAATGGTTTGATACTGGTGCTTGTAGCGCTGCGAAGCGCTGATCCAGCATTTGGGCGCGGTGGAAAGGTCGGTGGTGTACAGGGTAAAGTAACCGGCGTCGCTGATGGTTTCATCCGGCAGCAGCTCGCCCTCCAGCAACGCGCCAAGGGCGGAAACCATCTTGAAAATCGAGCCCGGCGTGCCGCGCGCATGGATGTTGTAATTCATGAGCACATTGCGGTTGTCGCTGAGGATTTCCTGACTTTCCGGGCCGGAGGCTTCCAGTGCGTTGAGGTCGAAGGTTGGGTAATTGGCCATGGCGAGCACGCGGCCCTGCATGTCGATTACCATCATGGCCGCGCGGTCGGCCAACGACAGGGGGTATTTGGTCCAGTTGCGGCTTTCGATGTCCGCCTTGTTGGACTCCAGCCAGCTGTTCAGCATCAGCTTGCTTTCCTGCGTGGCGCGCGTGGTGGCGACGTTTTCCGCCAGCGCGCGTTCGGCCTGCTGCTGGTAGCTGGCGTAAATAGTCAGCTTCACGTTGTTGCCGTCCTGCGGCTCCACATAGCTCAGCTCGCGGGTAATTTTACCCACGCTGTCGCGTTCCACAATTTTATAGCCCTGACGAGCGTCGCTGTTCTGGGTCAGCCAGTCCTCCATGGAGGATTCGATGCCGTCCAGGCCGATATCGTCGCTGTATTTATATCCCTTGGGCTTCAGCTCCTCCCATTTGGTTTGGGAGGGGATGGCGCCGATGTAGCCGATCACCTGAGCGGCCAGCGTGCTGCGGGGATACACGCGCTTGGTGCCCACGGCAACTTCCATGCCGGGCAGCGTCATGGAACGGGTTTCGATCTCAATCACCGTTTCGTAAGGCACATCCTTGGCGATCACGATCGGCTGGGAGTTGTACAGGTTCATCTGCATTTCGGAAAACACAGCCATTACCTGCAGCATCCGTTCCTCGCTCATGTCGTCGGGAATCTGGTAGCGCTCCTTGAGCTTTTGAATGGCGATATCCGCGGTGGGCACGCTGGTGGTGGTGTAATAGTTGTTGTTGCGCCACTGGCTTTCACGCGTTTGCAGCACCGCCTCGCTTACGCCGGAGCCAAAGTTGAACTGCCATGCGCCGGTTTCCGGGTTGCGTTCAATCACAAAGCTGACTGAAAGCTTGTTGCCGTTGCCTTCGATGATGTCGATTGCGTCGGAAATGGATTTTGTGAACTCCGCGTATTGCTTTTTACTGTTCTGCGAAGCGTCGCGGTAGAAAGTCACGTTGTACACCATTTCATCCTTGGCCAGGATCACGGCGTCCGCGTCGGTAATCATACCCCTGCTGCCGCGAAGGGTGATCTTGGTGGTGCGGCGATCCTCGGCGTTTTGCTGGTAATCGTCGCCGGATTTCAGCTGCAGGTTTACAAGGCCTATGGTCAGGTATGCGAACAAGGCGACCACCACGCCCAAAAACACTAAATACCGGGCGCCAAGGTTATATTCCTTGCGATCCAGCCTGCGTTTGGGGGAACCGTTCATGTACGCTCCTTTCTGCGATGCCCGTGCCAGCCGTAAAACGCGTGGGGCGCGGAACGTTGCAATAGAAAGTCGGAAAATGGACTAACGCGCTTTTTTTAGCTTATAGGTGCCCAACCACCATCGGATGGGAAATTGAAACACGGCCGCAAGCGCGGTTGTGTATAAAATGGAAATGACCGCCCGCTGATAATGCCCCAAATCGAGCTGTATGCCGTTAAGGTAAATATAGAGCAGATTGACCGCTTCAAACAGCGATACGCTCAGTAGCGCGCACAGAATGGTGCGCAGATGCGGCGGCATGTTGCCGCCCCGCTTGCCCAGACTGCGCTCCTCTTCCAGCTTACGCTCGCTTTTATCCGAAAACACCAGCGCGCCAAGCAGCGCGCACACCGGGTAGAGGATCAGGTTGATGTATTCCAGCGCTGGCAGCATGATTTCCAGCAGATAGCCGACGGTGAGCGATATGAAAAACGTGTATTTGCGCCCCATGGCAACGCTGACAACGGCAATGATGGCCAGCGCAAGGTTTGGCGCCACGTCCCACACAGCCAGATAGCCGGCTACGGACGCTTGCAGCAGGTAGCACAGCAATGTGAGGATGGCAAACTTGAGCCCTTTTTTGAACACTTACTGATCCTCCTCCACGGAAACATCCAACGGCGGCGGCGTAGGCGTGGGCGTTGCCGTGGGCGCAAGGGTAAACCCGTAGGAGTTGTTTGTGGACATCCCGCTTGGCACCTGATACTCGTAACTGCTCCCGTTGCTGGGGGTGGGCGTAACCTGCGCGTCCGGCGGCACGCTGGTTAGCAGAACGCTGCCGTCGATGGGCGGCGCAGTCGGCGATTCGGTCGGCTCCGGCGTGGGGGCCAGCTGATAGAAATCGGAACCGATCTGGATGGTGGGTATCGGCTGCGCGGTTTCAAGCGGAGTAAGCGCGAGGGAGGTGTTGCTGTTGGTGCGCGCCTCCACGGCTTCAGCGTCGGGCTGGTAGCGAAGCACGATCACATATTCGATATGTTCAAAATCAACCGTCGGCTCCACGACGATGTAACTTTTGTTGCTTTCCATGCCGCGCGTGCTTTCCCGCACGGTGCCAATGGGGATTCCCTTGGGGAAGGACATGCCCACGCCGGAGGTGACCACCGTGTCGCCGGGGCGAGGGAGGTGATCGTCCGGCAGGTAATACATGCGGCACATGGCGGTGCCGTCCACGCCAAGGGTGCCGCGTACCGTGCCCTGATCGCGTGTGGAAGAAATCAGGGCGGCAATGCTGGCCTGACTGTCGATGATGGTACGCACGCTCGCCTTGGTGGCGCTCACGTTGTAGGTGTAGCCAACCAGAGCGCCTTCCATGGTTACGGCCATATAATCCTTGACGCCTTCGTTGGAACCCTTGTTGATGGTAAACACGGAAAAATAGTTGCCGGAGTCGCGGTCAATTACGGTGGCAACCAGCGGATTCATGCCTTCGTTTACGGAGATTTCGTCGTACAGATCCTCGTAAACTGAAAGCTTGTACTGCAATTCATCGGCCAGCATCGCCTGATACACGAGCTGCTCGTTTTCCTGCTTGAGGTCGTTGTAGGCAATTTCCAGATTGGCGCGAAGCTTTAGCTTATACAGATAATTCACAACGGATTCGACAACGCTGGAAAAACCGGTCTGCAACGGCGTCAAAATGCCGGCGACCGCGTTTTCGGGTATTTTCAGGCTGGTATTGGTGGGAATTATCAGCCCCAGCAAGCGGGTCGCTGCCAGCCCCAGCAGCACAAGCGTGACCGCAACCAGCACAACGCGCCTGAAAATATGGCGGCTTGCGCTGTCGGTATTCCTTTTGCGCTCGGGTTTCGGTTCCTTGAGCCTCATTCATTCTCCTCCGGTACGATCGCTGGTTTGTATACGAGGTGTTTTCCTGTGGCCTAGCCTTGCTTGAGGAAGCTGGTACGACCAAGGTGCTGCAACAGATCGAAGTTTTCTATGATGTTGCCAAGCCCCAGTGCCGCGCAGTCCATCGGTTCCTTGGCCAGCAGCACGGGTATGCCCAGCTCGCTGGCAATCATCTGATCCATGCCGTACAAAAGCGAGCCGCCGCCGGTGATGTAGATGCCGTTGTGCATTACATCCGCCGCAAGCTCGGGCGGCGTGCGCTCCAACACCCACTTGATGGCGCTCAGGATGGCCGAGCAAGGTTCGTGAATGGCCTGATAGATTTGCGTGGAGGTGATCTCCGTGGTTTGCGGCAGGTTGGTAACCATATCGCGGCCACGGATGCGCGCCCGGCGTTCTTCCCGGATGGGGAGCGCCGCGCCCAAATCCAGCTTGACCTCCTCGGCAGTGCGGTCGCCAATCAGGATGTTGAACTCCCGCTTGATAAAATTGATGATGGCGTCATCCATCTTAACGCCGCCTACGCGGATGGAGTGGCTGATGACCACGCCGCCCAGTGAAATCACGGATACGTCCGTGGTGCCGCCGCCGATATCCACAATCATACAGCCGCTGGGGTCAAACACCGGCAGGCCGCTGCCAAGCGCCGCCGCGAACGGCTTTTCCACCAGGTACACCTTGCGCCCGCCGGAATACTTCGCGGCTTCCATTACGGCGCGGCGCTCGATGGCGGAAATGGAGCACGGATAGGTTAAAAACAGCCGAGGCCGCACCAGATAGCTGGAACCGACGGCCTTGCGCGTAAAATACTGAAGCAGAATCTGGGTCATATCAAAATCGGTAATCACGCCTTCCCGCATGGGGCGGACCGCCATGACGCCCTCGGTGGTGCGGCCGAGCATAATTTTCGCATCGTCGCCCACCGCGCGCACCTTGCGTTCGTTGGAGCTTTCCACCACCACGATGGTCGGCTCGCTCACCACGATCCCTTTTCCCTTGACATATACGAGCGTATTGCTGGTGCCCAGATCAATGCCCAGATCATGCGCTACGAAAGCCATCGCTTACACATCCGTTCTTTAGGATCAAAGAAAAAGCCCAGAGGAATTGGTTTGCGCAAAAGCGACCGTATCCGGCTGCAAACCGGCTGCTTCCAGCAACGAGGCCACCGTGGCCAGCGGCAGGCCGATCACGTTGGACGGGCTGCCTTCGATCCGCTCCACAAAAATGCCGCCGATCTCCTGAATGGCATACGCGCCCGCTTTATCCATAGGTTCGCCGGTTTCCACATAGCGGTCGATCTCCCACGGCTGCATGCGGCGAAACTTGACCCGCGTGGTTTCAAGGCGTTCGCGCAGCTGACCGTTGGGAGTGCGCAGGCAAACGCCGGTGTGTACGGAGTGCCAGTGGCCAGACAACAGCGTGAGCATGCGGCGCGCGTCGGCCCCGTCCCGGGGCTTTCCCAGCACCAGATCGTCCAGACAAACAAGCGTATCGGCGGATAGCACCGGTAAATCGGGATAAGCCTGAAACACATCCGCCCCTTTAAGACGGGCCAGCGTGGCCACGCGCTCCAACCCCGTGCCGGTCGCGTTTTCTTCCGCCTGAGAAGGGATTACCGCAAACGGAATCCCAAAATGGGCAAGCAACTCTCGCCTGCGCGGCGAACCTGAAGCCAGTATCAGCTTCGCCTCTGCGACGGGCCTTTCCATTCGCCGACCAACTCCTTTGCGTATCCGCAAGCCAATTCCATGACAAAATATTATAGCACACGGGGTCAACCTGCGTACAGCGGTCGGCAGATTTTGTTACGGATATGCCGGGGTATGCCAAGCCTTGGAACAGGAAAAACCGGTATCGGAGAATGGCCGCGCGAGGCCGTTTTGAAGCCCGGCGCGGGATGACAGTCGCTTACCCGCGCGGATGGCAATCCCGCCGGCTCGCCTGAGCAGGGCGGCGCCGCGGGGCTGCCGGCGCGCCCCTAAACGCGGTCGGCGGCGGGCGAGGCTTGACTTCCGGGCGCAAACGAAGGATAATGTTCATGTAGATACAATGGCTGAAAACATGGAGGTTTTCATGGAGAACAAACAGGAGATTACCGGCGTGGAGCGAGGCTCTGTGGCCGAACGGGCCGGCCTGCGCCCCGGGGACGCGATCGTTGCCATCAACGGCGAGCCGGTGATCGACGAGATTGATTATCAGGCGTTAAGCGCGCAAACCAAGCTGACGGTCGCGTTGGAACACGCGGACGGTTCCGCCGAAACCGTAACCTTTGCCAAGGAAGATTGGCAGCCGTTGGGTTTGAAATTCGGCGACAGCATGACGCTGAAGCCCCGCACCTGCCGCAATCATTGCCTTTTTTGCTTCATTGACCAGATGCGCCCCGGCATGCGCGATACGCTGTATGTGAAGGATGACGACTGGCGCTTTTCGCTGATGATGGGCAACTTTGTAACCCTGACCAATGTGGACGACGCGGAATTTGAACGCATGATCCGCCGGCACGCCTCGCCGCTGTATGTAAGCGTGCATACCACGGACCCGGAGCTTCGCAGGCGCATGATGAACAACCGCTTTGCCGGCGATATTCTGGACCGGCTGCGGCGGCTTGGGGACGCGGGTATCCGGTTTCACTGCCAGATTGTGTGTTGCCCCGGCTACAACGACGGCGAAGCGCTGATGAAAACGCTGAGCGACCTTCGTTCGCTCGCGCCCGCGACGCTCTCCGTAGCGGTTGTGCCGGTGGGGCTGACCCGTTACCGCGAAGAGCTTGCGAACCTGACGCTGTTTGACCGGGAGGCCGCGAAGGCGCTGCTTGCCATGCTCGCCCCTTTTCAGGCGGAGTGCCGCCGCACCCTTGGCACCACGTTTGTGTTCCCCAGCGACGAGTTCTACTGCCTGAGCGGCGAACCCATCCCGCCGAAAGGCTGGTATGAGGATTTTCCGCAAATCGAAAACGGCGTGGGCTTGCTCGCGCAGTTGGAGGACGGGATGCGGCAGGCGGCGGAGGATGATCCGACCGCGAAAAACAGCCAACCCCTCAAACAGACTTATGTGCTGGTAACCGGCGTGAGCGCGTCGCCGCACATTCGCCGGCTCGCGGGGCTGTATGCGCCGCCTGAGGCGGAGGTGCGCGTCGCAACCATTGTCAATCACTTTTTTGGCGAAACCATCACCGTTACGGGGCTGCTCACCGGGGAGGATACGCTTTCCCAGTTGACCTCGGAAATGCTCGACGGGGCGGACGCGGTGCTCATCAGCTGCAACATGCTAAGGCATGAGCAGGACCTGTTTTTGGATGACATGACGCTGGACGCATTCCGCGAGCGGCTACCCGCACCCGTGCGGATTGTCGGCGATGGTTACGACCTGTATGAGGCGCTGCACGGCCGGTAGGCGGCGGCAACCGCAGGGGGACAGCCGCGCCGGAATCGGCGAGGGGCAAAAGAATACGCAAGACTTACCCGTATGGATCGGCACAGCCGAAATTGAAGGAGAATGAGTATGGCAAAACCGCTTGTGGCCATTGTGGGCCGCCCCAATGTCGGCAAATCGACGTTCTTTAATAAAATTGCGGGCCGTCGCATTTCTATTGTGGAGGATATCCCCGGCGTAACGCGCGACCGCGTATATACCGATGTGGAATGGATGGGTCGCCGGTTTACGATGATTGATACTGGCGGCATCGATATGCGAAGCGAGGATGTGCTTTTAAGCCAGATGCGCCATCAGGCGCAGATTGCCATGGATACGGCGGATGTGATCTGCTTTTTCTGCGACGGCCGCACCGGGCTGACCTCGGAGGATGAGGATGTCGCCGCGTTTCTGCGTAAAACGCACAAACCGATTTTGCTGGTGGTCAACAAGGTGGACGCCAAAGCGCAGATGGACAACCTGTACGAATATTACAACCTTGGCCTGGGCGATCCGATCGCCATTTCCAGCACGAACATGCTTGGCTTGGGCGATCTGCTGGAAGAAATCGTCAAGCTGCTGCCCCCGCCCGAACCGGATGAGCAGGAGGAAGCGGATCACGTGATTCAGCTGGCGGTTGTGGGCCGGCCCAACGTGGGCAAAAGCTCGCTGTGCAACCGCCTGCTCGCGCAGGAACGCACCATGGTCAGCGATATTCCCGGCACCACGCGCGACGCGATCGACACCCCCTTTACCGATGAGGACGGCGTTCGCTACAACATCATCGACACCGCCGGCATGCGCAAAAAAAAGGCGGTGGAGGATGAAAGCCTTGAAAAGTACAGCGTGTTGCGCTCCATTGCCGCCATCGAGCGCAGCGACGTGGCGCTGCTGCTGCTGGACGCTCAGGAAGGCGTGACCGAGCAGGACACCAAAATTGCCGGGCTGATTTTGGACGCGGGCAAAGCGGTGATCGTGGTGGTGAACAAATGGGACGCCGTGGAAAAAAACACGAACACCATGGAGGAAACCCGCAAACAGGTTCTCAATGACTTGAAATTTATGAGCTACGCGCCGGTCATTTTCCTTTCCGCGCTGACGGGGCAAAGGGTGAATACGGTGCTTACTAAGGCGAAAGAGGTTTTTGAAAATTACCGCCGCCGCATCCCGACCGGGGTGCTCAACGAAGCGCTTGCGGATGCGCAGGCAACCCTTCAACCGCCGATGCAGGGCGGCCGCAAGCTGAAAATTTACTACGCGACCCAACAGGCCGTTTGTCCGCCCACGTTCATCTTTTTTGTGAACAATCAGGAACTGATGCACTTTGCGTATGAGCGGTATCTGGAAAACCACTTCCGCAAGAGCTTTTCCTTCACGGGAACGCCGCTGCGCTTCATTTTGCGTGAAAAGCAGAAGGAGGACGCGCGGCCCTGACCCGCGAGCGTTTGGGGCCGGGAGGCTGTAGACGGGTAGAATTTGGCAGGGTCGGCGGTAGGGCGCAGAGGTTCTCTGCGCCTTAGCCGTTCAAAAGGTTACCAAGGGAATTCGACCCTTGGCAGGCTCCAAGAATACTCGTCTTGGCAGGGTTTGAGGAAGACCCCATAAAAGCTTGTGTCACAACCCATTTGCAAAGCGAACGAACAGTCTGAACGGATCAAATCGTTGACAAACTGAAGCGGGCTACTAAGCCGCGCTACATTGTGCCCTCGGCATTCGTGGCGCTCATGTTGGAAGGATAGCCGCATGGAGCCTCCGGCGGGCATGGGGTATCGCTCCGACGCTCCACAAGAGCTTTGCCCTTGACCCCTGTCCGCTGCGGCGAGGGCTTTTCAACAACCGGAAGTGCTTTGCCTTTGACGATTCCCGCTACGGCGAAGGTTTTTGTCGCATTGGCGGCCAACGAAGCCGAGTCCAACTTGAACGCTGCCCAGAGTTTGCTTTTTAACGCTGAACCAGTTACGACTAAAAAACCCTCTCCCTGTCGCTGCGTTTGCAGGAACAAAGGGGAGGGCTGTTTCGTTACACTGTATGGTTACCAGGTTGCCTTGCTGGCGATGGTTACGCACTTCTGATGATCCGGGTCCACTTTTTTAGTGCCGTGGGTCATGCTGTTTTTAAAGTGGATGCAGAAATGTCCGCCAAAATCATTGCTGATGGTGCTTGTGCCGTGGGGCATGCCGTTCATGGAGGCCGCGTACACCTTGCCCTTGAACAGGATCAGGATCGGCCTGCGGCTCCAGCTCCACGTGCCGCCGTAGATGGCTTTCATAATGGCCGTATCCTCGCTGGTGGCCGGTTCGGTATCCATGTGGTTGACCCCGCTCCACCGCACGGCGTTGAAGGTTTTGCCGGTGCGCACATCCTTAATTACAAAGTGGGATTTCTTGGGGAACAGATTGCTGACATTGTCCTTAAACCAATCCAGCGTAAGGGTCTTGTACGTTTTGGTGGAGGAAGACGAGCTGGAGGAGGAACTGGAAGAAGAACTGGAGGATGATGTGGAGGAACTGGTGCCAAACAAAACCCGGATGGTGGACGCGCCGGCGATTCCGTCCTCGTTCATGCCCCGGTTTTTTTGGAAGCGCTTCACAGCCGCAACCGTGTTTTCACCGTAATCGCCGTCGATGGTGCCGGTGTAGTAGCCCAGCAGTTCCAGCGCCTGTTGAAGCTTGGTGACCTTGGCGCCGCTGTCGCCCTGCTTGCTGGCGGCCGGCGCGGTGCCGATTTCCTCAATGGTGGAAACGGTGTTGCTATCGCTTGCGGTGGAGCCGGACGAACTTGCGGATGATGACGAGGAGCTTTCAGTGCTATCCGTGCCGTCATCCTCGGTATCCTCGCCGGAAACGGTAATGTCGGCTGTCTTTGCGCAGGAGCCGAAAATGGATTTGATGGTTGCGCGGCCGGCCACGCCGTCCGCTTCCAGCTTTTCCTGTTGCTGATACAGCGCAACCGCCACGGTGGTGCCTTCGCCGTACTGGCCGTCGATGCCGGAGGTGTAGTACCCGAGGATTTTCAGGGCCTTTTGAAGCGTTTTCACGTCCGCGCCTTCATCGCCGATGTGCAGGGGGCCGGGGGCATCGCCCAAGGCGCTGATCTTTTCTTCGTTGGCGGCGACGGAATTGGTGGAGACGGTGACATATTTTTTCATGACATATCCGGAAAAGGAGCCGTAATTGACGTGATACCAGGAGCCGGATGTGCCCAGAATCTTCACTTCGTCGCCTTCGGGCAGGGTTTGAAGCGCTTTGGATTCCTTGTCCGCGGATTTCCGAAGCACCACCTTGGCAGTCAACGCGCCCGTGCTTTCGGCTTTTGCCGGTAAAAACCATGCGGAACTGAAAAGAAAGGAGAACGCGAGAACCAGCGACGTGAGCCGGCGGCCAAACGGTTGCCGTTCCTGCCGGGGGATTCCATACAACATGATAAGGACCTCCTGTCGAAAGGACGTTGGTACGCGACTAATATATTACACAATTGTTAAGATGTCAACACATAAAAGAAACAAATTTACAATATTAACGGGCCGCGCCAGCGCGAAACGTAATAATTGCACAGGAAAGATTTTCATTTCCCCCACGGGAACCTATTGACGAAAACGGCTTTGGCGATTACACTAAGTTATGATTGTTCATGCGATCGTTATCAATTGGTTAGCAATTATACACATGCTTTGGAGGTTTTTGGACTTATATGAAACAAATCAATGGAACGATCACGCTGTCTTTTTTGGAAGAAGATAACCAACAGCGCGTGATCTTTCGAGTCATCCCTCTTTGCACACGCGAAGGGATCGTGTTCCGTGAAAAATCCGTGGATTTCCCGGATCAGGGCAGCCTGCGCATTGTGCCGGATAAACGCGAGCAGAGCACCTTTAAGGAGCGGATGCGTTCCATGGGGAGCCTTTGCGCCATTCAGCTATGCAGTGAAGGCAAGGAGCTGGCAAAGGTACGCCAGAACCGCAATTACGATCCCGGGCAGGGAGAATGCAACCAGTTCGCCATCTACTCCGACGTGATTTGCGAATTTGCGCCGGATGGGATTTTCGAGGTGTTTAGCGACGGCTCCGATTATTCGGCGGCGTTGTCGCCCCGCGTGCTGCTGCGTCGCGGGCAGGTGCTCTACGGCCCGGTGGACAGTGCTGAGCAAGCGGATTGGTCTGCCTTGCGGCCGTTTGGCAACGACAGCTACCTGTTGCATACGGTGCTGCTGAGCGATGGCGTTGAGCGCGCTTTTTATTGGAACCCGGAACTGACCGTATCCTGGCGGCAACGCCGGGGCACGCTGCGCCGGGGCAAACCGCGCGCCGAGGATGGCGCGGAAGATGCCGAAACCGAGACGGATGCCGAATCAGAGGCCGATGCCGTGACAAAAACACAGCCTACCGCAGCCCAAACCAAGAACGCGCCGCCCAAAGCGGAAGAAAAGCAGCCGACCGAAGCCCCGGCAACGCCGATCAAAGCGGCGTATGTTCAGCCGGAAACCGCGTCCGCCGCGCCCGCCGATGCCCGCCCGGCCGCTCGTGCGTCCGTTGAACGCGCCCTGCCGGAACGGCCGGCTCAGCGGGAACCCGTTCGCGCCTTCGCGCAGCCTGCGCAGCCTGCGCAGGCGGAACCGTCCCCCCGGATTACGCGCGTGGAACGCCGACAAACGCAGGAAGCCGAAACCTCCCTGCCCATTGGCACGCGGCTGACAATACTGGATGATAACATTTCCTTTGATGAGCAAATTTCCAAGCTGGACCAGCCGCTTTCGATGGACGCGAACCTGCTGAACCGTTCCTCCGCAACGCCTGACCGGCAGGAAAGCCCCGCGACAGGGGTTCGTTTCAGCGGTACGCCGCTGATTCGCGTGGGGGTTAAAACGCCGCAACCCATCCGGCCTGGCGAGGCGCTTCACCATGTGGTGGAACGGCAAATCCGTATGGCGCATAAGGAGCAGGGCGAAAGCGCGTCGGATTTCCGCCATTTGGATAACCCGATTGAAAACTTGCAGGTTGCGCTGGAAAAAACCTGGCAGAGCGCGGAAATCCGGCAGCAGGCGATGCAATCCCTGTTGAATAACGAAACATTCATGCAGACGTTCCTCCACTTTTTACAGGCGCAGGGGCAGGAGCTGAAAGCCGTGGAGGCCGCTCAGGAGCAGTTGGAGGATATCGAGGCCGAAAGGCTGAGCCTGCTGATGCAGCTTGAAACGGCCAAGGCGGATTATAAGCAAGCGATGGATGTGATGTACGCCGACCTTGCCCAGAAAAAAAAGGACGAGCTGAACCGTCTGGACAGCCAGATTGCCAGTCTGAAAACCGAGCGGGATCAACTGACCCGCGCGGTGGAAGCGCTGGCCGACGGGGCGCAGGAACGCACGCTGCAATGGATGCTGGGAAACGATTTGCAGCTTTGCGCCAGCAATGGGGAAACGGTCGCGCTTTCGCCAACGCTTGGGGTGCGCCGCGCCCCGGCGGAAATGGTTGCCGCCGTGCGCACCGCCATGAACCGTCGCGGTTTTGCCTGCAATGAAGATGACGCGACGGAACTGCTGTTGCATTTCGCGCTCAACGACGAGCTTTGCCTCTGCGGCGATACGCTGGCCGAAGCCGAGCTGTGTGCGCGCACGCTGCTTGAGGGGCTTGGCCTGCTGGGCGTGACTGCGCGCACAAAGGACAATACGCGCCTTGAGATTGTGAGCCTTTTACCGGAAACCACCCTGCGCGCCCCAACCGTGGAGATTTGCACGCTGGGCCGCGCCGCCATCGGGCCGTATGGGCACAAGACCATTCGGCTGTTGGAGGCCCGCTCCCACCTGCAGGGAAGCATGCCGCTGCCGGTGGTCTATACGCCTGTGTTCCGGCCCAGCCTGCGGGATGTAAGCCCGCTGGAACCGCTTCGGCCTACGGCGATTGCCTCGTTCGAGGCGCTGCGCGATGAAGCCAAGCCCATGATGGAGCAGGGCGAGGCGTGGTTTGAGGCGCTGGAAGCCAGGTTGAACGAGCAGAACAGTGCGCTTTCGGGCGTAACGACGCGGCAGATGCGGGTTTTTGTGAGCGCCGCGTCCGCGCAGCTCCACGGGGGTTTTCTGGCCGCCGCGGATGCCGCGGTGCTTGGTTGGCTGATCCCCGAGGTGTTCCGTTGCGCGCTGAACCCGGAGCCTCTGCGTCAGGAAATTGGTTGCCTGCCCCGGTGCCTTGCGGCGCTGGGCATTCGCTGAGCCTGATTAACCGCGCCGGTTGCAACCTGCTTGCCCTGAGAATGTAACGGCTGGGATTCCCGCGGGTTACCGATTCGCGTATAGCCTAAGCCGAGGCTGAGCCGTGGATGGCCTTTTCAAAACCGAATCAACTGAGCCGATCCGTCAACGCGGGTCGGCTCAGTCAGATCGTTGAGAAACCGAATTGAATCCATAAGCCGCGTCACATTGCGCTTTCGGCGCCCGCGGCGCTTGCGTTGAATGGGTTGCCACATAAGGCCTCCGGCGGGAAAGGGGCAACGCCGATGTACCCCGCAAGGGCTTTGCCCTTGACCTGTTTTCGCTGCGACGAGGGTTTTTCAGCAGACAGAGCCGATCCGCTAACTCGGGTCGGCTCTGTCTGATTCTGCGAATATGGCCCTGAAGGAGAGCATTCTCTCGCATGGGTTGCGGCTGAAATTTACCAATTGCTACCTGTCGGGGATCATGATATACTGTCATCAAGCAAAGACAATTTCATAAAAGGGGGCATACCATGAAATTCTCATACGAATCTCAAAAGGATAAGTATCACTTCGTCGATACCCCTCCGACCGCCGGCGAACATGGGCTGGCTATCTTTATCGCTTACTTCACGCGGGTGGCGATGATTGGGATACCCGTATACATCCTGCTTGCGCACGGTGCGTTCCGCTCCGTTGTGGGCATGGGCGCGGGCGACTATACCGCATGGCTTTCCATTGTGCTTTCCATCCTGATTGTGCTGATTTTGATGCTGGTGTTTAACGTGATCACCGCGTTTATTAAATCGAAGGTTTTTCAATCGTTCAAGGATGAAACCGAAAACCCGGCGATCATGACCGGCCGTCCCCACGAATTCTACATCCGGCGGTTTGGGGATGTGTTAAACGGCTTTTCCTGCATTCTGGCCTGGCTGGTTGTGTATATAGCGTACAGCCTGATCTATGGCACGGGCAGCCCGCCCAGCCTGTTCCATTCGCCGTACCTGTTTGCCGTAGCGGTATTTGCGGTGTCCGCGTTGCTCACGTGGCTGTTTGCCTTCATCGCCTTCCGCAAGGATTGAGCCTCACCGGCGGGGTTTTCGCAGTCGAAAGCCCCGCCGGCCTTGGATACGCCGCTTGAGAACAGCATCCGAAAGCCTTCTGGATATGCGAATCATCACTTTTTGACCGTCCAACCGCCAGTGATCGCTCCAATCACAGCGCCCACACATCCAAAGCCCCCGTCGCCCGGCAATCGGCTCGCCGCATTGCGGGCAGGAATACCGCTTAAAGAACGGCTTGATAAGCCATGCGATTGGCGGCAATAGCTTCGCGGCAATCCGGGTGCGGTAAAAAGTGAGCAACCCTCTGACAACGGTATCCGTGAACCCCATATCGGTATCCAGGCGCCATGCGCACAGAAACAGGCTCAGGTATAAAAGTGGGATTAAGATCGGTTGCCGCAGATAATCGTCGAATTTGCCAAAAACGTAGCTTAGTCCAAAAATAACGAACATGATGACCAATGCCAACAGCGGGTTGAGAATCCATCTGCGGATGTGCTGATTTTCCATCAGCAGCGAGGTTCCCAGCTGACCGGAAAGTTTTTCGCCTTTTCCGGCCACGGCAACACGCCGGTATACCCGCTCGTAGGAGGTCACCTCCTGACCGGCCAAATCCCAAACCCGGATGGTGTGGTCATACCCGGCGGAAGCCACCATCCGGCGGCCGGCAATCAGCTTGGCCTGGCACAGAATGTCGCTGTGGCCGCGCAATTCTTTGAGTATCTTGTCATAACCGCGCAGGTTTTTGAGCGCCGCATCGTTATTCATATCCAGCACCTTCACGCTGTCGCTGAAACCGCATACAACGGCAAGGCTCCCGTCCGGGGATAGCGACAGGTCCAGAGCGGCATTCCCGGTGATCCCGGCCAAGCCGCCGCGTGTGAAGGGCCGGTACAGCCCCATATCATGGTCAAACACCTCGCGCAGCTCGCCTGTTTTCAGATATTCCTTCCAGTCCCATACCGTAATGCCTGCGGTATTCTTTTGACACCCGCCGTCCGGGACGCCGGTCGCGACCCCCACATACTGCCCTTGAGGGCTGAATGTGATACAGTTGACAGCGCCTCTTTGGAGGGTGGGTGTGTCGGTTTTTTCCTGCCGAATCAGGTTCCACACGGTAAAACTGCGATGGTTGGAATCGCTGGAGAGGAGCATGCGCTCGTCCGGGGAAAAACAAACCTGCACCACCTTGGCGCTATGCCCGGACAACCGGAAGGATTGCACCCTGCCTTGATCCAGCAGATCCCATACGATAATTTCCCGATCCGTTCCGCCGGATGCCAGGCGCTTGCCGTTTTTGGACATGGCGACGGTTAACACCTTGCCTTCGTGGCCTTTCAGTTCCCCAAGGCAATTGCCGGCGGCATCCCAAACCAGAACGGTTCCGTTGTTGCCGCCGGTTGCGATTCGGTCCCCTTTTTTGGAAACCGCAAGCGCGTTTACCCCTTTTTGCTTGCAGCGGATGGTTTTCAGGCATGCCCCGGTTTCGATTTTCCATATTTTAACGGTATCGTCGTCGCTGCAGGAATATAGCAACTGTTCATCGGCGGATACCGCCAGCCCCCGCACCGTGTCGCTGTGCCCGGTCAGCAACAGTTTTTCCAGCGGGCGAACGCTGCGTATGGGCAGGTCCAGCAGCAAAAGCCAAGGCTGATTGGCCATCAGGCCCGCCCCAAGCCGCCGTTTTGCCTCGGCATGCAGCTTTCCGTCGGCTTCATAGTTATAGGCCAGCGGCAGCAACAGATCCGGCTCCCGATCCAGCCGATAGCAGAACCGGTTGAAAAAGTTGCTGAAGTCCAGCGCATCGCGCGGCAAGGCGCGAACGTCCGTCAAAGCCGTTTGGGCATAGCGAAGGTTGGAATGGACGTTGCTCTCTGGCGTGCTTTTACGCTCCAGCAGCAAATCATCCTCCGTCAGGTCCATGACAAGCCCGCAATCGCACTTCGCTTTGCAAAAAGCAAAATCCGTGAGCGTGCCGATCGCCTCGGACATCAGCCCGCCTTGCAGCTGTTGCCAGGGCTGCTCAAATACCTTGCGAACATTTGGCTTGCCGTCCGGCTCGCCGCCAAGGTACAGAGGCTTTTGCGTAAAATATTCCGCTAACAGCCGATGCAGCAGCATCCCCTGCTCGTCCGCGGCGTACCGTTCACGGGCCAACTGCGTAAACTGACGGTGAAAAAACCCCGTGACCACTTCCCCGGCGGTTTCACGGTCCGTCAGGTACGGTTCAAGGTCCAGATACAGCCTTGACCAAACGACGATTGGCACCTTGCCCATCGCCTTCACTTCCGCTACCTGTTCCGGGTGGCAACGCAGCAAAAACTGATTCCAGCAAACGCTGTCGTAGGCCATCAGGTCGAGAATTTCATCCTCCCGCATTCCGCTTTCCTTGCCGGAAACGATGAATCCCAGCACCCGGGCGACAATCTCCGGCGTGTGCTCCTTTTCCAGCCGATCCAGATAAATCCCGAACGCGGTGGGAAAATCAGCCGGCACGGTTTGATCCACATCGTAGGAATGCCAATGGCGAACCTGCTCAAAAATCATGCGCAGATGGATGGCCAGCAGGCTGGAACCGCATGCCTGAAATAGGCTGTCCCATTGCGCATCGGTCAGTTGCCGGTCCGCCGCTTTCAGCCAGCCGGTCAGGATGGCTTTGCTTTCCCCAAACGTCAGGTAGGGCAGCGGATACAGGGCCGTATCCGACAGCTGCGCCGCCAGCGGCGTTGTGGCGGAAACGATCACCCGCGCGTGCTCCGGCAAATCCCACGGAAGCCAGTCCAGCGACGGCGCGGCTTCGGTGTGGGTCAACTGATCCAGCGCGTCCAGATAAACAAGCACCGGACGCTCGGCTGTTGCCTGCCGCAGGCACCGCATCAGCCGATCCTTCAGCGTTACCAAAGGATCGTCGTTCCGGGTCTGCCGGCTTACGGTACGCTCTGGCGGAGGAACGCCCAGATCGACCTCCATCTGTGCGCATAGGCCGGTTAGCAGGGAATATGCCGCCGAAGAAGCCGAGCTGATGCCGATGAAACGGTAAAACACCCTGTGGCGGGGTTGCTCCAGCCGGATAGCCTGAGCCATCAAGCTGGATTTTCCGGAACCGGCGTCGCCCACCAGCGCAAAAATTTTGCCACCGTTACCGGTTTGAACGTAGGTATGGAGCGCGCGCAGAGCGGCTGCGCGTCCCTGAAAAAACTCCGTGTGGGTTTGCAGAAACCTGTCCTGCAGGCGAAGCTCCTGACCCATCGTATCCGCAGGCGGCAACTCGGCCAACTGACGCGCGATGATGGCGCTCAAATCCGAATAAACGCGGTTAACAAACCCATCCGCATCCGCAAGGGCGATTTCGCGCTCCGCCCACCGCGCGGCATAGGGAACATAATGCCCGCCCAAGCTCTGCTTCAGCTCGCGCTTGAGCGCGTTCATCTGGCTGCGATGCTGGGAATCCGGCTCAAGGTAAGCTGTGGACGCGTCCGCGGGTGGCGGATTTTGCATTTCACGGGCATAGGCGAACACATGCTTCCGGGCCTCCTCCAAACCAGGCAGCGGGTGCAGCACGCCGTGGAGAATCTCCTGATGGGTAGCGGACGCGAAGTATTTTGCGCGAGCATCCTCCGGGAGCGCGGCGCTGTCGGCGGCTTTTTGCAAACCGTCGCGGATGCTCGCTTCAAGCGGCGCCCACCGCTGCGGATCCCGGTATTCCTCCGTTTTGGGCTGCAAGCGGTATTCCGCGGGCAAAGCGTTTTCATCCAACCGGTACCAATGGCCGATCAGGGCTTGTTCCGCTTCGTCCCAAAAGGGCGTTAAGCGTTCAAACTCCGTTTTAAGTATTTTTTCCGGCAGGGGCAACCACCCGTACCGATCCCCAAGCAGGATCAGGAAATTCGGCTTGGGGGTGATGCGTTGGCAACGGGTGATCTCGCTCAGGCAAATGCGCATGGTCTGCTGGTCCATCTGGGAGGCTTCGCTCACGCCCCAACGGAGATCGACCGCCTGAAACCTTGCGCCATGACGCTCGCACAGCTGCCTGAGCAGCGGAAACACGCGCGCCTGGAGCAGACTGCGTTCGCTTTTCATATCGCCGAAGGTGGAGCTGACAAACAGCCGGAAGGTTCTGGACTGCTGTGGCATCGGCGTTTCCCTTTCTGTGCCTGCGCACGGGGCTTCGGTGGGGGGTGTTCTGTTGTGACTGTGACGGGCCTGTTTCGCGCGCTGGCTTGGCGTAACGGTTGCCTTTGGAACCGCCCAAGGCCCGAAACCTTGCGGGAAGGCAAAGCCGAAAGGGGCGCGGCATGGTACGGGAAACACCGGGGCGCATTGCCCCATGGCGTCGTATCCCGGGATCATGGACTTCCGCCTGTTCAGACGCGAATATACTCTATCACAATTATACTGAAAACCCAGTCAATGTCAATGAAATCGCCTGGCATTGACGACCTGGGAGGAAAGCCGCGCGTGAAAGACCGGGTTAATGCTAAAGCGGCGGCGCGGGAGACCCGAGGAGCCTTCCGAACCATCCCGCCTGCCCGACCGATTGTCAAACCTTGGCTTTCCCATGAACCGGCGCAACCGCAACTGCCCAACCGAGAAAATTTGTACGCTGAAAATCGGATGGCCCGCGTTCCGCCGTGATATACTCGTTTGGAAAGGAAGGATTGGCATGGAATGGGTGGATCGGATGAACCGCGTGATGGACGATTTGGAAGGGCGCTTAACCGGCGAGGTGGACCCGGATGCCATCAGCCGGATCATGACATGCCCCTATAGCGTGTTTCAGCGTTCCTTCGGGCCGGTCACCGGGGTATCGCTCTCGGAATACCTGCGCCGCAGAAGGCTTTCCCGCGCAGCCTATGAGTTGCAAAACACGGATCAGCGCATTCTGGACATCGCCGTGCGGTACGGGTACGATTCCGCCGATGCTTTTGCCGCCGCGTTCAAACGCCTGCACGGCATTACCCCGCAGGAAGCGCGCAGGGCGGACGCTGTGGTCAAGTATTATCCCCGGCTTACGTTTACGCTGATGATTGCGGGGGTGGAAGAAATGGAATACAAAGTGGTGGAAAAGGAAGCGTTTCAGGTGCTCGGCATCCGGCGCACCACCCCGCAGGGCGGCGGAACCTGGGCGATTGCCAAGGCCGAAGGCGTGATGGAAAAGGTGCGGGCTATTTGCCAACACGATTGTGATCTGGGCCTGTGTTTTGGGTTTGACGCTCAGGGGAACAACGACTACTTTTGCGGCGCCGAGTACGGTGGGCAGGATTTTGACGGCATGGACCGCTATGCCTGCCCCAAGGCGACCTGGCTGATTTTCACCGCTCAAGGCAGCATTGGCGGGCGGACGCTGGCAAACGCATGGCGGAGAATTTACGGCGAGTTTATGCCGCAAAGCGCCTATCGGCAGCTGGATTTGCCTACTGTGGAGCAATACCGGCTGTGGGATGAAGCCAACGACCGGTGCGCGGTGGATATCTGGATACCCGTGCAGGCTCAGCAAGGGCGATAGCAAGGGGGCGCATCCGCGCCCGCAGAAGCCCGCGCCATTGCCCGCCGGCGTGAAATTGCCGCCGAATAACCGACCGACGTTGAAAAGCGGCGGTCGATTTGTTATAATAAAAATATGGCGGCATCGTGTGGCAAGCGGATCCCTCACAACCCTTGGAAAAGGATTTTTACTGACTGCGGTAAATGCGTTGGAGGGAACGAACCGACCGGCGGCAGGAAAGAAGTAACAATATGCAGCAGAATCTGATGACAGCATTTTTTAACAACGTTGCCATTTTGTTGGTATTGTCTGTAATTCTGGATGTGACTTATCTGTTGCCGGATCGGTACGCCCGGATCAAGACCGTTTTCAGCGGCCTGATGATATCCATTGTCTGCATTGTTGTGATGAATCTGGCGTTCACGCTGCAACCCGGGATTGTGTACGATACGCGTTCAATCCTGATTAGCGTAACCGCATTGATTTTCGGCGTGCTGCCCACGGCCATGACGGTTGTTACGGCCATTGTTTTCAGGCTTAGCGTGGGCGGCGCGGGCGCGTTGCCGGGGATCGCGGTAATCCTGACCAGCGCGCTGATCGGCCTTGCGTGGCGGCGCTGGGTTTTTCCCAAACTCAAGGTCTGGCGTTGGCTGAAAATATATATAATGAGTGTGGTTGTTCACCTGACGATGCTTTTGTGCATGCTGCTGTTGCCCTACCCCAACAGCCTGACGGTGATCCGGGCGATTTCGCTGCCGGTGATGGTGATTTATCCCACCGCTTCGGTGTTGCTTGGCCTGCTTTTGTTGCGCCAGCAGCAGTACCGGGATATACAGGTGCAGTTGAAGCAGTCCGAAGAACGGTTCCGCAGCCTGTTTGACAAAGCGCCGCTTGGTTACCAATCGCTGGACGCGGAGGGCCGGTTTTTGGAAGTGAACCAGCAATGGCTGGATACATTGGGCTATACCCGGGAAGAAGTGATCGGCAGGCAGTTTGAGGAGTTCCTGTACCCGGAAGATCGGGAAAGCTTTTTACGAAGGTTTCCGCAGTTTAAGGCGCAGGGGCATATCCACAGCGAATTTCAAATGATCGGCAAACACAGCCAGCCGGTGTTTATCGCGTTTGAAGGCAAAATCAGCTATGGCGCGAACGGGCAGTTTTTACAGACTCACTGCATTCTTCAGGATATTACCAAGCAAAAGCTGGGCGAGGAAGAACTGCGCGCCAGCGAGGCCAAATACAGCGATTACATCGAAAACGCGCCGTACGCGGTATGCGTGATCAACGATCAGGGGCGATATGTGGAGGTGAACCGCGCGACTACCGCGATCACCGGATACAGTCGGGATCGGCTGCTGCAAATGACCGTGATGGACATTACCGCGCAGGAATCGCTGCCCGGCGCGCGAGCGAGCTTTGAAACGCTGAAAACCTCAGGCCGGATGAACGCGGAGTTGAAATACCTGCATCAAAACGGCTCGGTGCGGTGGTGGTCCATCAGCGCTGTCAGGGTGGCGGAGGACCGCTACCTCGGTTTTTCAGGCGATACAACGGAAAAGAAGGTTGCGGAAGCGAACCTGCTTTACCTGAGCTATCACGACTATTTGACGGATTTATACAATCGCAGGTTTTTTGAGGATGAGCTGAAACGTGTAGATACCTCCAGCCAACTGCCGCTATCCGTGCTGATTGGGGATATCAACGGCGTGAAGCTGGTCAACGACGCGTTCGGGCATGCCGAGGGGGACCGGTTGATTGTGGAATGCGCCCGGATGATCGGCAGTTGCTGCCGGAGCACGGATACCGTAGCCAGAACCGGCGGAGATGAGTTTTGCATACTGATGCCAAAAACCGATGCGGCAAGCGCCATGGCCATCCTGAACCAGATTCAGTCGACCCTGAGCGCGTTTGACGCGAGCATTGCGAAAAACCGCTTTACCCACAGCGTTTCCATGGGGTATGCAACCAAAGCGACCGCCGATCAGGAAATGACGCAGGTGCTGAAGACCGCGGAGGAATATATGTATCAGCGTAAGCTGCTGGAGCACCAAAGCTCCCACAGCGCTATCATTTCCTCCATCAAGGCGACCATGCTTGAAAAAAGCCATGAAACCGAGGAGCATGCCGAGCGGCTGGTGGATCTGGCCAAAGCGGTCGCCAACGCGCTGGGGCTGTCGCAGATCGATCAGGGGCGGCTGGAATTGCTGGCCACGCTTCATGATATCGGGAAAGTGGGCATCAGCGACCATATCCTGACCAAACCGGGGAAACTGGACGAGGCCGAATGGGAAGAAATGAAGCGGCATCCCGAAATCGGTTATCGGATCGCCGCATCCTCCCCGGACCTGATTCCTGTTGCGGAAAGCATTCTGTGCCACCATGAACGGTGGGATGGCACGGGCTACCCGCAGGGTCTGAGCGGCGAACGCATCCCGCTGCTTTCGCGCATTATCGCGGTGGTGGACGCGTACGACGCCATGACGCAGGATCGGGCTTACCGCAAAGCCATGACCCACCCTGACGCGATTGCGGAGATCACGAGGAACGCCGGCACGCAGTTTGACCCCCACATTGTTGAAATTTTCATTGCTGAAGTAAACCATCAGGCCTGACTAAGGGCGTAAGGCTCAACCCTCCTGCGCGGGCTCCAAATGGCCTGCCGAGGGCGTTTCCGTGACCTCGCCTGTTTGAAAAGCCGAACCGAAACAACCCGTGTTTCGGTTCGGCTTTTCGATTGCGTTAAATGCGCGTGATGGAGGACTACGCCTGCGCCAGCACAGCCGTTGATTGCCCGTCCGGGGCGAATGCGGTTACGGAAAACGCGAAGGTTTGCAGGTTAGCTTCCAATCGGGCGCGGTAGCCCTGCTGCTGCCATTCCAAAACGATGGCTTCCCGGCTGGGTTGGCGGACGGTTAAATCCGCCGTAAACCCAAAGGCGGGGCACGAGTTGCGGAAGCGCAGCAGCGTCAGCTGATCGCACACAACGCCGCGCCGGAGGGCCGCATCCACCTGCGGCAGGGTAAGGTTGGTGCGATTGATTTCCTTGTGCCCGGCCGAGCCGGCGCGCCGCGCGGCCTCCAGATCGTTGCGGCCCGCAAACAGGTCCAGATACCAGATTTGGGGCTTGCCCGGCATAAACAGTTGCAGGGCGCGCGCCAGCAGCAGCTTTCGCTCATCTTCCCCCAAGGCGCTGAAATAGGTGGCGTTAACCTGATAGTAAACATTTTTTTGGCCGTGCAAATCCTTGACCAGCCCGCCGCGGGCAACGACAGTTTGGATCAGGCGATCGATCTGCTCCTCCGGCAGAAGCCCTTTCAAATCCAGCAGAGGGATGCCGTCGTGGCAGCCCAGCATGGTAACGGTGCGGATGCCCTTTTGCTTCTGCTCCCGCGCCCACAGGCACAGAAAGTCGCCAGTGCCGCGTTCCAGCGCGTCGATCACCAATCCGGGCAGAAAAAAGTCATAACACGGGTATCCCTCCCGCGCAAGGCGCTCATAGGTTTTTTCGGCATAACTGGCGTGGATTTCGGGCAAAAGCGTCAGGCCGTACCGGTCGGCCATTTCCCGCAGGCGGCTCAGCAAGGCCCAGGTTTCCGGCTCGTTGAGAAAGTTGCGCCTGCCCGGCGCTTTGGGCGCATAGGCGAACGCGTCCAGCCGCACGGTTTGCGCGCCGTAGCCGGCGAGAGTAGCCAGCGTTTGCTCATAGTAGGCCCAAACCTCCGGGCAGTTCAGGTTCAAATCCATCTGCCCCAGATACTTGCGCCCCGATTCCAGCCACTCTGTAACTGCGGGGCGCGCGCGTTCCCAAACGCCGTAATCGATGCCATCAGGCGTTTGGCCCTCGTCCAGCGCTTGATTGACCCGCGCCGCCAGCGCTTGCGCGGCGGCGTACTGAAGGTTTGTTATGCGCATCAGGTCCTGTTCATCCACACGCGGGTAGCGAATTTCCTGATAAAACGTGTTCCAGTACGGCACGCGGCGGCCATCCGGAAAGCGAACCATCAGCAAGGGCAATCCCGGTTTGCGAAAAAACATATCCCGAATTTCTGATTCATATGGTTGAATGTAGCCGCCTTCGGTCATATCGCCGTGACCCTGCCAAAACCGGTTCCAATCAATAAAAAAGTCACGGTAGCGGGAATTTTCCCCGTTTTTGAGAATGTCCTGAAACTGCGGGGACAGCACGGAAGCGTGATTCACCAAAAAATCCAGTTTCAGGTTGATCCCCAGAGCGCTGATCGTGTCCAGATCATCCCGCGTGGCATACAGCTCGTTCAGCTGATAGTCAATGATTGAAAAACCCCGATCCAGATCGGTATTAAAAAGGCTGGGCAGGAGGTAGGCGGAAGCAAAGGCGCCGCGCATAGCCTCCTTTTGCAAAACGAGCACCAGATCGCTAAGGTTTGTGCCAAGACTGTCGGGATAAGCGTTCAGCATGGGCCCGTGGGTAAAAGAGTCGTAAATGGGCTTATCCATCGTTACGCCTCCGCCATCAGCCTGCGATAATCGCGGTAGGAACACAACTCGCCGGTTTTGGTCACAATCAGCTTGGCTTTGGACGCCTGCGCTTCCAGCTTTTGCTGCTCCAATGCAAGCACAAGGGTGGTAAACGGGCTGTCCGTCGCGCCGTCACGGTTGCGCGCCTTCCGGTACGCGAGGGTTTCGCTGGGCGTGCTGTTGAGCAGGATGGGCACGTCCACCCCGCGTAAATAGTCGCTGTTGCCATGCGTCCATTCCACGACGAGCACGCGCACAGCGGAAAAATCGACCGGCTCATACCACAGCGCGGTTTCTTCTCGGCCCATGCGCTTGAGCAGTATGGAGGGCGCGCCGTTTTTGAACTGGGACAGGATCGCGTTCAGCTCCGAAAAGTCCAGTTCTGCCGGCGTGCCTAAATAGCCAGCCAGCGACGCGCGGCCTTCACGCTGGTACGCGGCCAGCCAAGGATCGGCTTGCGCGAGGGCCGGGTCGGCGTCCCGATCCTCCTTTTGCAAGACACGAACCCTTTCCCCGCGTTCCAGCGTGTATAGGCCGTTGGAAACCAGCCCCTTCAGGCCGTCGGCGCGGAAAATGCGCAACCGCTCCGCATCGTTGAGCTTGGGGATGCGGTGCGGGTAATTGTCGCCGCTCAGGGTGTAACTGCCAATCCCGATCTGGGTAAAATAGTACGAAAGCAGCGACGCGGTTTCCGATTTGCCAACGCCGGACCCGCCGCACACGGCTAGCACGGCGCGGCCGTATGGGTTGGCCGCGAACACCTTCGGCAAAAGGGCGAGCAGCTCGGGGAAAATCACGTTCGCTTTTTGAATGTGGTTTTGTCCAATATGGATGCGGTCGCCCGGCATATCCCCCTGAGGGATGGTTTCCGGGATCGCGGGCGCTTTCCATGGGGCGGCTGACGACGGAATTCCGTTCATTGCAAGGGTTCCTCCTATTCAATCCTATCGTTTATCTGAGGCGCGCAAACCGCTGCGACATCCGGCGGAAAAATCGATGTTGTTCCGTTCCGCAGCGGCTCGGGACGCGCGGATTTCTAGCCAGGCGCGGCGACCGTTTGGGCGGCCCGCGTTCGCCTGCGGACTGAGATGATTATAATCGCGCATCGGCAAAATGTCAACCGATTGACATTGCATGCGTGCATATCAGCTTTTTCATTTGCACAGATGATTTGATGGATTGTTTTTCGTATTGAGTCCACATGCAACCGGTTTACATTACGTGCTTTCCCGTTCCACCAGCTGCACCGGAAAAATCGTCTGGGACGGTATGGGCCGTTCGTGAAAGTGCGCGATGCTTTCCACGGCAAACCGGCTGATATCCTCCACCGGCTGCCGAAGGGTGGTAATGGAGGGCATGAAAAGCGCCGCAAGGTCGATATCGTCATATCCGATTACGCGAAGCTGCTCCGGTACGGCAATGCCCTTACGGGTAACGGAGCGAATCAGCTCCGCTGCCAGAACATCGTTGGAGCAAAAAGCTCCGTCGATTTCCCCATGCAGCGCCAGAAAATCAGCGATCATATCCTGATAATCCATGGTGATGAACCGTTCCTCCGGATGCGTCTGGATGACCGGTTCCAGACCGTGCGCGCGCAGGGTTTGCTCAAAACCCTGCTGACGCAGCGAGGCGCTCATGCCCTGAAGCACAACGCCGCCGCTGAAATACGCGACCCGTCTGCAACCTTTGCGGATCAGCAGCTCCGCGGCCAGCTGGCCGCCGCCGAAATTGTCGGAGCATACCGAGGGGATGCGCGGCGAAATCATCCGGTCAACGGAAAGTATCGGCGCGTCAAACGCCACGCTTTCCGCCAAATCCTGCGTGTGGCTGGCGATAATCACGCCCGCCACCTTGTTGGCCTTGAGCATCGAAAAGTACTCGATTTCCTTTTGCCGCTCGTGATTGGAAACGCATAGCAGCAGCTTGAGGCCGTTGGCGGCCGCGGCGCGCTCCGTGCTGTCGATTACCTTGGCAAAAAAGGCGTTGCGAGCGGAAGGGACAATCAAGCCAATCATATTGCTCGTTTTTTTGGAAAGCGAACGAGCGATTTCATTGGGCCGGTAATCCAGTTCCCGCATAGCCTGCTGTATCCGCCGAATGGTGGTGGGGTGGACCTTGCCGGGGCGGTTAAGCATCCGGGATACCGTGGTTACGGTAACGCCCGCCCGATCGGCTACATCCTTGATGGTTGCCATGGCGCATTCACCTCGCTGCATGGATTCGCATACACAATAGCATGGCGGGCTGTGACTGTCAACCGCATGACATTCCCCCGCGCGGGTTTTTACCCACTCCGGTTATGGTCAGGTTCTGACCGGAACGGTATCGGCGCGGGGATGCGCCGGCGAACCGGCTTTGCCAAAAACGATCCGAGCGGTTAGAAAAGGATGGAAATACATGTGTATTTCAGGTATAATCAAAGAAAAAAACTGTGCAACGGAGGGGGAAGCGCGCTGAATGGCATCGCAGGCGTTAGAACGAGCATGGGCGCGGCAACAACAGCGAGCGGGGGATCGGTGGCGCCCACGCTTCCACATCAGCGTGCCGTCCGGTTGGCTGAACGATCCTAACGGGTTCTCTCTGGATCGGGGCGTCTATCGCCTGTTTTACCAGTACCACCCGTACAGCACCGTTTGGGGGCCGATGCACTGGGGTTACTGCACCAGCCGCGACATGATTTTATGGCGGGAGGAACCGGCCGCGCTTGCCCCGGATACCGTGGCGGACGCGGAGGGCTGTTTTTCAGGAACCGCCGTTACCCATCGGAGAAAACTTTACCTGATGTATACGGGCGTGTGCGTGCGGGATGGAGAAACCGTGCAGCAGCAATGCCTGGCAGTCAGCAAGGATCGCGCGCATTTTGTCAAAAACCCCGGCAATCCGGTGATTCCATTGGCGCTGTTGCCCGTTGGCGCATCGCCGCAGGATTTCCGCGACCCCAAAGTGCGGGCCGCGCGCGGGGGCTTTGACGCGATTGTGGCTTCCCGGGGGCCTGCCGGGGGGCGGTTGCTCCGTTTTTCGTCCCCGGATTTGCGGGTGTGGCGGTACCGGGGCGTTTATCTGGATGGGCTTGCCGACATGGCGGAATGCCCGGACGCGTTTCGCCTGCAGGGGCGGGATGTGGTCATTGCCTGCCAGATGGGCGCGGAGCCGCAGGCATGCGGCCCAGCGCAACCCGTGACCGGTTTTGTGGGCGTGGAGCGGCGGGGAAGGTTCCAACCGGTATCGCCGTCGCAGGCGCTGGAACAGGGACTGGATTTTTACGCGCCCCAAACAACGCAAACCGCCGACGGCCGCCGCGTTATGATCGGCTGGATGTGCCGCTGGGGATTGGTAACCCCGATGCACACGCAGGGTTGCGGGTGGAATGGCATCCTTTCCATCCCAAGGGAGTTGACGCTAAACCGGCAAGGCCGCCTGTGCCAGCAACCCGTTGAGGAGTTGAACGCGTACCGTGCGCAGGCGCGGGACTGGCCCCCCTTTGCGCTGTGCGACGGGCAAAAGGTGCTGGTTGAGCAGGGGCCGCCCAGTATGGACGTTGCCCTTGCGTTTACTTTGGCGAAAGGCGCGACGCTGACCCTGTGCGTGCTGCGCACGGGCGACGAGCAGGCGACGGTCACGTGCTCCCACGGTTTGCTGCGCGTAGACCGTTCCGCGTGCGGGTTTCCTTTTACGGCGGACGGCGGCCCCGAACCCTGCGCCCATGCCGAAGCGCCGATACCCATGGTGGATGGGCGCGTAACGCTGCGCGTGGTTGTGGATGGGAGCACGGTGGAAGTGTTTGCGCAGGACGGTTCAGTGGTGATGAGCATGCTGGCCTGCCCAAAGGGGGAAGATTACGGCTTTGCGCTGGTAGCCGATGGGCGGGTATCGGTGGAGCGTTGCACCCTCTGGCCGCTGGTCATGGGCTAAAGACATTGCCGCAGGGCAGCCCGCGCGAGTTGAAGCACAGCGCCCGCCGCAGCGAAAAGGGGTCGAGGGCGAAGCCTTTGTGGAGTGCATGGGCAAAACCGTCTGCCCCCGGGGCGCATGCGCCGTTGCCTGTTGGCTGGCACAGCTTTTGCGCCGGTGAAAAAGCCATGGTTTGAGGCGGTACGGAGATTTGCTGCGGGTTTTTTGTCGCTTGCGCGTAGACTAGCGGGCGAGGCAATTTGGGTATGATGAAACAGCGGAAAGGGCCTTGGCAGAACGCGGCGGCAGAAAACCCCGTTCATGGGCGCGTGACAGGCGGATTGGTTTTGCGTTATTTTTTTCCAATGAGCGGCGTATAATCTGGCCTCTGCCACCGGAAATATGGTATACTGAAACCCGATTCCAACGAGACGGCCCGGTCGCATCAATCGCATCGCCCATGCCCGAATCCAGCGGGCGTGGCTGTTCCTAACTTACAAATAAACCAATCTCGGGAGTGTGTGGCGCAATGGACCCTAAAAAGCTGTGCTTTCAGTGCATGGAGCCTATGGAAACAGAGAACCAGCGTTGCCCGGTTTGCGGGTATGATAACCGGCTTCGCACCAACGGCAGCGGGAAATTGCCTTTCAGCATTGTCAAAAACCGCTATGTCATCGGCAAGGCGTTGGGGCGGGGCGGGTTTGGCATTACCTATATCGGCATGGACCTCCTTTTGGAGCGCCGCATCGCCATCAAGGAATATTTTCCGGGCGAGCTGATTAGCCGCGCGGAAGGGCAGAGCTATCTGGTGGCGTATGACGATCAGAGCCAGCTCGCGTTTGAAAAGGGTCTGGAGCGGAGCATCACCGAGGCGCGTACCATTGCCAAACTGAACAACGTGCCCGATATCGTCAATGTGTTTGACGTGTTTCGCGCCAATTCCACCCTGTACATTGTGATGGAATATATCCAAGGGGAAACCTTGCGCGCCCGGGTGGCGAGCGCCGGCGGTCGAATTGCGCCCGCGGCGCTGATGCGGATGCTGGGGCCGATTTTTTCGGCGCTTACGCAGGTGCATGGAAAGCGGATTATCCACAGGGACATCAGCCCGGATAACATCATGTTCCGCGCGGATACCGGCCGGGCCGTGCTGCTCGATTTTGGCGCGGCCAATCATTATCAGACGGATGTGGAATCCGATCATTCCACCAACCTGCGCCCCGGTTATGCTCCGCCGGAACAGTACCGCACCAATAGCGTGCAGGATGCGCGCACAGACGAATATGCGCTTTGCGGCACCCTTTACTATGCCCTGACCGGCCAGAAACCTCTGGCCTCGCTGGAGCGCGCCTATGATAATGACGATCTTCAGCCGCCTTCCGCCCTTGGCGTTGCCATCGCCCCGGCCTTTGAGGCGGCGCTGATGAAGGGGCTTTCCCTGAATGCCAAGGACCGTTATGCGGACATCGCAACGTTGGAAAAAGCGCTGACGGAAGCCCTGCCCGCAGACGCGAACCGCAGCGGCGAACCGCAGACGACCCCCGAAATCAAACCGCAACCGATAACGCCTAAACTGGATGATCCGCAACGCCAGACGGATGAACCGGATTACGAAAAGACAATCGCCTACCCGGAGAACGAACTGTCCCAGCAGATTCTACCGAACGAACCCTCCAACCCCGATTCAGAAATCGGGCACACGGAAATCGCAGAGCACACGATCCTGTCTGACACTCCTTTTGAGGATGAGGAGGAGGACGGCTCCGAATTGAACCCCGAGGCATTCAGACAAGGCAAGCGCTTGAGCACTGAACAAACGCAAGTGGGGAAGGAAATCAAGGCGGATCCTACCCCCGAGCCGAAAGATAAGAAGGACATTCAGGACCCGCAAGATGGACCGGAGCCTGCCCCCAAAACGAAGAAAAGGGGAGCGTCCCGTTTGGCCGGCCTCATTGTCGGCGGCTTGGCGGTGCTTGCGTATCTCGTGGCCAACTGTGGCAATCCGATCAGCTACGGCGTTCAGATTCTGGTTTATCTGTTCACCTACCTGATTGCGTTTCGGCTGTACATCCGGCGGAACCGGCAGGCGCGGGCGGAGGCGAACGCGCCCCTTTCCACGGGGTATCTGCTGCGGTTGATCGCCGGCATGGCCCTGACGGCCATTGCCATGTGGCTGTGGTTTGCCTGGACGGTCACGCATGTCGCGACTCTTTGGATTGCGGTGCCTCAGGTTGCGGTTTATCTGGCTTGCATTCACATCATTTTCCATTCGCCAATTGTGAAACCCCAAAACCATGGACGTAAACAACTGGCGTTGTGTTTGATTGCAGTAATCCCATGGACAGTTGGCGGCCTCCTGCTGGCGGGGCATAGCCTTTTATGGGTGCGCGCGGCAGCTTTGAGCGCAACGTATCTGGTATCCTATTGGCTGCTGGGCTCTCGCCTGACCGACCGCCCGATACGCGGAACAGGACATCAACTGTACCTGACGTTTGCCGTGTGTGTACATGCGCTGATCCTGCTGTTATCTGCCATGGTGTGGGAGATTGCCTGCGTTGCCTGCGGGGTAACGGCGCTTGCGATGCTCGCGGGGATTCTCGGCTTCAAGCCTGAAAAGCAAATGAACAAAGCGCTCCGGATTGTGCTGCAATCCTTATTGGCCCTTGCGCTGGCGATGGCATTGCTTTTTGAAATCGGAGAAGTGCAATCCTCGGATCAGTCGTTTGGGGAGCCGTTTAACCTGTACACATTTGAGCCATATCAGGATGGAATCGCGCTAACCGGCTACTGCCTGCCTGCGAAAGTGCTGAATATCCCAGCCGAATACAATGGCTTGCCGGTACGCTTTATCACAAATGAATTTTTAAACAAGAACGGGGATCAGATTTATATCGCCGGGTTGGAACGGGCTTGCAGCGCGCTGTCGGAATGGCTGATACAGCCTGAACGGATTCATTTCCCCACAACGCTTACGGGAATTTCAAATTATACCTTCAACGGTTATCCCGATTTGGAATATGATGCGGAGGATGTGGATTCGCTGCGTTTTGGCCCGGGAGAATATTCAATTTATGAGTATTTGCGGGCGGGCATCGATGAATCTGACAATGTACGTGTTATCGGCTCCAATTTGGTTGGCTTTACCGCTGATGGGTTAGACGCGTATAATCCGAAAACGGTGAAATCCGGCAAGCAGAGTTTGAGATACTTTATTTATGACCATATCAATTACATTTGCCGCCACGCATATGTGCCAAACGGACGGGAATCTACGGAGATGGTCGACATCCGTTTTCCGAATTTGGAAGGGATCGCGCCTTTTGGTCTGAGCGACTATCATGCCTACCAGCTCACGATTCCGCAAGACGCGTATCTGGCAAGCAACAGCCTCTCAGGCGTGACGGTGGAGGACACGCTGACTCTGGAAAGCAACGTGACGGCGGCCACTCAGGCATTGGCCGGCTGTAACGTCACCAACCTGACCATCGGCGAAAACGTTACGCTGGGCGCGGACTCGTTTACGGCGAGCGGCTCCGGCAACAATGGATACGGAACCGTGAAGGATACGATCACCATCGGCAAAGGGCTGACCCTCGAAAACGGCTGCCTGGAAATTACCGGGTTTGAAGGTACGCTGGTGCTGGAAAAGGGCGCAACCTTACCGACGCTGAAACGCCTGTTTGAAAAGAGCTACCGCTATAAGTTGGTGTGCGATAAAGGCGCGATACTGGACGGCAACATCCCGGACGGCGTAAAGGTGAAATACCGGAAATAGGTGGCACATTTGATACTTGCCTTGGGCGGGTTGGCTTTGAGGGCTTTTCCTGCGCCGGAACGGCAAAGCGCGGAAACATCAAGCCTTACGGTGTTGTGCCGGATCGGCAGGCTTGTGCCGGCGATACGCGCCTCCGACGGCGGAGGCAATTGAAAAAGGACGGTGTATCCATGAACCGTACGGACGGACGCTCTCCCATGCAGGCACGGCCCTGCGCGATTGAACCTGATTTTGTGAAAACAGCCGGCGGCAGTTGCCTGATAACGGTCGGCAGCACCCGGGTTATCTGCACCGCGAGCGTGGATGAGGGCGTGCCGCCCTTCCTGCGCGGGCAGGGGCGCGGCTGGATTACTGCGGAGTACGCCATGCTGCCGGCCTCCACCGGCAAACGCAAGGCCCGCGACGGCGTTCACCGGGATGGCCGCAGTGTGGAAATTCAGCGGCTGATCGGGCGTTCGCTGCGGCAGGCGGTCGATCTGGAACGGTTGGGGGAGCGGACGATTACCTTGGATTGCGATGTGTTGCAGGCGGACGGAGGCACGCGCACCGCGTCGGTCACCGGGGCGTATGTGGCGCTGGTGATGGCTGTTCACCGGCTGATGAACGCGGGCCTGCTAGCCCAGAACCCTGTGATTGGGCAAGTGGCGGCCATCAGCGCGGGCCTGTGGGAAAACACGCCGCTTTTGGACCTGTGCTACCTGGAGGACAGCGCCGCGCAGGCCGATATGAACCTTGTGATGAACCACAAAGGAGAATTTATCGAGCTTCAGGGCACGGGCGAAGGCCGCGCGTTTACCAAACGCGAGCTGGAAACCTTAACGGACTATGGCCGCATGGGCATCCGTGGGCTGATGCGCGCGCAACGCCTCGCCTTGCACGGGTACGGCGATCTGCTGTTGCCGCTGCCAAGGCTGGTGGTGGCCACCGGGAATGCCCATAAGCTTAAGGAGCTTCGCGCTATATTGGGCGGTTTGTGCGAGTTGGTCACCATGCGGGACGTGGGCTTTGAGGAGGATATTGAGGAAAACGGCGATACCTTCGAGGCCAACGCAGCCCTGAAAGCCGAGGCTGTGATGCGCGCGACCGGCTTGCCCACCCTCGCGGACGACAGCGGCCTTGCCGTGGAGGCGCTGGGCGGCGCTCCGGGCGTGCGCAGCGCGCGCTACGCGGGGTCGCATGGCGACGACGGCGCGAACAACCGGCTCCTGTTGGAACAGATGCGGGGCCGGGAGGATCGAAACTGTAAATTTGTGTGCGCCATGGCGCTGGCCTTGCCGGCCCAGCCAACACAAACCGTGCTGGAGGAGTGCGAGGGCACGCTGCTGAGCGAGTACCGTGGCGATAGCGGTTTTGGGTATGATCCGCTGTTTCTGTATCCGTCCGGAAAAACTTTCGCGCAAATGAGCGAAAACGAAAAGAACCGGGTAAGCCACCGGGCGCGAGCCTCCGAAGCCATGCGGAAAGTGTTGCAGGAGGTGCTTTGAACATGAAAATTGTCGCCTTCAGCGACAGCCACGGCAACCGGGGCATGCTTTGCGACGCGGTAGAAATGGCCATGCGCGGCGCCCCGATTGATATCTGCGTGCATTGCGGCGACGGCGCGCGCGATATGGATTATGTGGAACCGATGCTGCGGGAAAAATCCCCCGAGGTACGGATTTATAAAGTGCGTGGCAACTGGGATGTCGGCGCGTTTGATTTGCCCGTCATGGAGCTGTTTGAGGCAAACGGCGTGCGCATGGTGGCCGCGCATGGGCACACCTTTCAGGTGAAAAGCGAGTACAGCAGCTATCTCAGCGCGGCGGAAGCCAAGGGCGCGAAGGTGGCGTTCTTTGGGCACACGCACCACCCCTTGCTGGAAATGGTTTACGGCGTTTACCTGATTAACCCGGGCGCAATCTGCCAGCGGTTGGCGGGCAACGTTGCCTATGCGCAGGTTTTGGTGGACAAGGACGGAAAAATTCGCGCGGATTTAATGAAATGGCTTTTCTAAGACGCTTTGGCCCGGATTGGGAAATCGGTTAGCCATAGCGCGCGCTTCGTGTTTGTGAGTAGCATCTTCCCCTTTTTTTATCAAGGGAATGTCGCAGAGCCCTATGCCGTTCATAGGATAGCCCTGTGGGCTGTTTGCTTTCTTTGATATTCAGACTGCGGCATCAGGCTTCGGGGTTTCAGCCAATGCCTCGGTGGGTTTCACTTTTAGAACTTGCCAAGGGATTTCATCTCTTGACCCATCTTTTGGACAGGCTGGGCGCCATACGTGCACGGTGTTCAGACCGTTGACAAACTGAATTGAGTCCATAAGCCGCACCCCATTGTGCCTTTGGCACTCGTGACGCGTATGTTGTATGGGTTGCCACATGAGGCCTCCGACGGGCATGGGGTAACGCGCTTGTGGGGTGCACCGGCGTTACCCTTGGCCCATTTTCGCTGTGACGAGGATTTTTCAGCAGTCAAGAGGGGGCGGAGATGATCTCCGCCCCCTTTGACTGTTTGAATGTTCGCTTGCACACCTGCGGTTTCCGCTTTACAGGTTATGGATTGCCGCCCTGCGTCTGTTGGCTGTTCTGGGGGGCGCCGTTTTGCTGGGAAGGCATTTGTTGGTTGCGGCTGTTATCGTTCCGGTTGCCGTTGCCATTGTCATTGCCAAACGGCTGGCCCTGCCCGTTGCCGGGCTGCTGGCCGTTCATGCCGCCCATGCCCATGCTGTCAACCGTGCCGTTAATACCGGCGCTGCGAAGCGTCTGGGTCATGGCCTCGCGGGCCTGCTGCATGGTGGAAAGGGCCGTTTGGATAGCGGTGTTGGTAGACGAGTTCTGCTGAATGGTTGCCCACAGGTTGGTCTGGTTTTCCGCGCTGAGCGCATCCGCCTGATCCTGCGTCAGCTGGCCCGCGTCCGCGAGCGCCTGCATGGCGGCTTTGCGGTCGTCGCCGGTCTTTTGGGTCGCTTCATAATAGGCTTTCAGCTGCGCTGCGGTCCAAGCGCTCTGGTCCATGTCGCTGAGCGATTTTTCCGCTTTGCGAAGCGCGGTGTAGCTGTCCACATCTGCCTGAGTGACCACGCCGGCGTTCACCAGATCCGCCAAAACGGCGTCCTCAATTTGCTCATACAGTGATACGGCGTTGTTGTAGACGGTTTTCTGATCGTCTGTCAGGCTGCTCAGGTCTACTGCGCCTCTACCTTGCCCGCGCCCAAACCCCATAGCATTCCCCGTCATAGCCTGCGAGGTTGCGGTCGAGGTCGCATCCGCGGCAGCCGTTGCTGTGCCGGTCGCGGTTTCCGCCATCGCCGCAAACGGGATGGCCGCAGCCAGTAAAACGGCGAGTGCAGTTGCTGCCAGATTCTTGTTCCGGACACCATGGCGAGTTAACATACGTTTCATCTCCTTAGTATTATCGTCCCTTTGTTCTATCAGGACAGTGCAAGTGTAACGCCGCTAAGCGAAAACGCGGTGAATGGTTTGCGCTTTTTGGGTGAATGGTTTGGTAAAGGTGCAAATCATCTTCTTGCCTTTCCTGTGAATGTTGCTATAATATTGCCCATACCGATTTGGTTGGAATGTGGGGATCGAGCATGCAGTTTAATGACCCATGGACCTCTGTTTTTGAGAACCTGCACGAAGGCGCGTATTTTGTGGACACGGATCGGAAGATCACGTACTGGAACAAGGGAGCCGAGCTGATTTCCGGTTACAGCGCGGCGGAGGTGATCGGCACCTGCTGCTATGACAATGTGTTGCTGCACACAAACTGCGACGGCATCCAGCTTTGCATGAGCGGATGCCCGCTTTTGGACAGTCTGCAGCGTAACGAAATCAACTCGGCTTCGGTTTATCTGCAACACAAGGCGGGCTATCGCGTGCCCGTGTCGGTGCGCACGGTTCCCATCACGGAAAACGGCAGGGTGACCGGCGCATTGGAAATATTCCAGACCCAGCAGGACAAATCCGGCAGCGCGTCCCACTTGGAAGAATTGAAAATGCTGGCGCTGACCGATCCGCTGACGTCCCTGCCCAACCGACGGTATACGGAATCGTTTTTAGCCTCGAAAATCAGGGATGCGAATCAACTGGGCATTCAGTTTGGCATCCTGTTTTTTGATATCGATCATTTCAAAAGCCTAAATGATCGCTACGGCCATGCGGCCGGCGACGGGGTACTTCAAAACCTGGCCCATACGTTCATCAGCAATTTCCGCAGCACGGATCTGATTGGCCGTTGGGGCGGCGAAGAATTTTTGGGCATATGCGTCTGCGCCGATGCCGGCAAACTGTTGCAAATAGCGGAAAAAACCCGCGTATTAACGGAAAACACCGTTACGCAGGCTCAGGAAGATAAAATTCAGGTGACGATTTCGGTAGGGGTGACTCTGTACCGGCCCGGAGAAACCCCGCAACAGGCGATTGCACGGGCGGACGCGCTGATGTACCGTGCCAAAGCGGAGGGCCGCAACCGCACCGCCGCAGGCTGAAACGCGCCGCGCCTGATCGGACTTGCCTTACGGCTTGCCCGATCAGACGCGGCTTTCTTTGCCCGGCGGGGTTTTACCGGCGGATCAGCAGCACGGAAACATCATTGACGTTTGTGCCCGTAGGCCCGGTCACGATCAGGCCCTCCACCGCGAGCAGGGCATGGTATGCGTCATTATTCTGCAAGGCGGCGTAGGCGTCCACGCCCCGCGCTTCCAGCAAGCCGGCGGTGTCGCCGTCCACGTAGCCGCCCGCCGCGTCGGTGGGGCCGTCGGTTCCGTCCGAACCCAGCGAAAACACAGCTGTACCCGGTAATCCGCGGATGCCCTGCGCGGCGGCCAGCGCCAGCTCCTGGTTGCGCCCGCCCAGACCGTTGCCCTGCACGCGCACAACGGTTTCCCCGCCGGCGATCAGCGCGAGGGAACGTTCCGAATGTTGATGGTAACGGGCCAGCGCGGCGAAAAAAGCGCCTGCCTCCCGCGCAATACAGTCCAGCGAATCTGTCAGGATCAGCGGATCATACCCCAGATCACGCGCCGCTTGCGCCGCAGCGAGGCATAGCTCCCGCACGCTTCCGGTAATCACCGTTTCCACATTACTCAGGGTTTTGGGCGTTTCCACGCGCAGCAGGGCTCGCATGCTGTCCGTCAGGGTCAAACGGTACTGATCCGCGATGCGCACGGCATTTTCGACGGTGCTGCTGTCCGGGTAGGCCGGGCCGGAAGCGATCATATCCAGCGGGTCCCCGATTATATCGGAAAGCACAATGGAATAAACCTTGGCAGGCAGGCAATGGAGGGCGAAACGGCCTCCCTTGACTTTTGAAAAGCGTTTGCGGATGGTGTTCATTTCAACAATATTCGCTCCACAGGCTAAAAGTTCGCCTGTGAGCGCGGCGGATTCCGCGGCGCTGATGATGGGGGATTCAAACAGCGCGGACCCGCCGCCTGAAATCAGCAGCACAACGGTATCCGCCGCGCTCAGGCCGGAGGTTAGTTGAAGCGCCGCTTCTGTTGCGCGAAAAGAATTTTCATCCGGCACCGGGTGCCCGGCTTCATAGATGGCAAGCCCCGGAATTTCGCCTCGAGCATGCCCGTATTTAGTGATGACCAGCCCCCCGCCAACGCGGTCGCCCAGCGTCTGCTTGGCCGCGTTGGCCATAGACCATGCGGCTTTGCCGATGGCAACCAGTATCACACGGCCGTCCGCGAAGGTTTTACCCTCCAGCGCGCGGCGCACCGCCGTGTCCGGCTGCACCGCCTCGATGGCTCGCGCGGTGATGTGGTCGCAGTCCTCCCTCAGGCGCATGTCCGTCACTCTCCCGTTGAGCAGGCCAGCCATAAAAAACTTGCCTGCCGTTCATTTGGGCGTTGATTCCGCGCATCCCAAGCATGCGATGCGCAAGCAGGCGCCGGCTTAACGGGTTGTTTCCCGTATGCGTGCCGGGCCGCTGTGGCAAAAAAAGGGCCGGACTGTTCCAGAACAGTCCGGCCACAGGTGGCTCAGTGCAGGAACAGGGATACGATCATTACGCCGATCATGGAAGCGATACCGACGACCAGCGTGCCCAGCGTCTGCGTTTTGTAACCGTCCTGCGTGCTCATGCCGCCAAAGTTGGTTACAACCCAGAAGTAGCTGTCGTTGGCATGGGACACGGTCATCGCGCCCGCGCCGATGGCAATAACCGTCAGCGAAGCCAGCGCGGGGCTGCTCAGCCCCAGGATGGGCAGCAACGGAGCTACAATGCCTGCCGTGGTGGTAATGGCCACCGTGGAGGAGCCTTGCGCGGATTTGAGAATCGCGGCCAGCAGGAAGGGGAACAGCAGACCGATGTTTTGCAGCGTTGTGGCGTTGCTCTTAATAAAGTTCACAATATCGGACGAGGCGATCACCTTGCCCAGCACGCCGCCCGCGGCGGTGATGAACAGGATGGGGCCGACGGTTTTCAGGGTTTCGTTGGTCAATTCATAAAAGTCTTTCCCTTTGCCGGCAACAAACAGGCTGATGATCGCAATGATCGCGCCGACCGCCAATGCGATGATCGGGGTGCCGAGGAAGGCGAGGAAGGGAACGCTGATTTTGGCCATGGCAAACGCGGAGGCGATGCCCATCAGCAGAATCGGAACCACGATGGGGGCGAAAGCCAGCCAGCCGCTGGGGAGCTTACCATACTCGGCCACAAGCTGCTCGTAGGTTTTCACGTTTTCAGCGTTTTCTTCATCCTCGGTGGATTTCACTTTTTTGCCGATGATCTTGGCAAAGAAGTAGCTGGCAATCAGCGGCGGGATGGACAGGAGCACGCCAAGGCCGATGACCAGCAAAAGGCTGTCGCCAACGCCCAGCGTGCCGGCGGCGGCGATGGGGCCGGGTGTGGGCGGGATGAAGCAATGGCTGATGTACAGGCCCATGGAAAGCGCGACCGTCATGGCTACGCTGCTTGTGCCGGTGCGCTTGACCAGCGCCTTACGGATGGGGTTGAGGATTACAAAACCGCTGTCGCAGAACACAGGGATGGATACGATCCAGCCCATCAGTTCAATGGCCAGCTCCGGGTGCTTTTTACCGACCAGATGAACCACGCTGTCCGCCATTTTCAGGGCGGCGCCGGTCTTTTCCAGCAGGGTGCCCACAAGCGCGCCAAAGATAATCACAATACCGATGCTGCTGAATGTGCCGCTGAACCCTGCGCCGATTACATCGGCGATGCCCAGCACGGCGGTGCCGTCCGCGGCGGTGTACTTATACAGCGGAATCCCCGCGATCAGTCCGAAAATCAGTGCGACGCCCATGATGGAGAGGAACGGGTGTACCTTAAACTTGCTGATGGCGACAATCATTACCACGATTGCCAGAACGAAAACGATAATCAGTCCGATACCGGTCATGGTCAGCCCTCCTTATACAATGTGGCCCTTTGTTGACCTCATTATACACGTTTGAGAAAACCATGCTATGGCATGCGATACAAAGTATCCATGTTTTTATTGGCATGGATAACATTCTCCTCCTCGGCGAGGGTTTCATCCCCTTCGGATTCCAGCTCCAGCTTGCCGCCCAAGTCGTGGTAAAAGTGGATGGCGTTATAGTACAGCGATGAAAAGCGGATGCTGCGGGGATCGTAGCCCGTTTTTTCGTGCAGCAGGCGCAACCGGTACTGAAGCGTGTTTTTATGGATGAACAGCGCCTGCGCCGCGTGCGTGATGGAGCCTTCCAGGCCGTAGTAGGTATCCAGCAACGCGATCCAGCCTTCGATCTCCTCCAATGTGCAGTTACGAAAGATGCGGCGGATGTATTCCAGCTTGATAAGGTCCGGGATTTCACCGGAAAATATCTCCATGTTGATGCTGTCGTACAGGCGGATATCGCGGCTGGGCGAACGCATGCAGGTGCGGAGCGCCTTTTGCGCGTGCTGGTAAGCGGCGCGGATGTGCACGTAGCTGCCTACGGCGTCATCAATCCCCACGCATACGCAAAGCGCTTCGTCGGTTTCAATGCGCGCCTTCACGGCCTTGGCGTAGTCCAGCATGCGCGCGTCATCCGCACGCGGCACAAGGCAAACCAGCGCGCTGCCGGATTTGAACACGATCGGTTCGGTCAGCGGGCTTAAAATCTTGCGCACGCTGCCTTCTGCGGCGTCGATGCTGCGTTGCAGGGCCACGTTGGCCGGGCCGCGGCGGGGGATGACGCCCACCAGCAGTATGCGGCGCGGATCGGTAATGTCAATGCCGATCTGCCGGCCGTTTTCCACCATCTGGCGGTTGATTTCCTGCGGTTGACCATGAATCCAATCGTTCAAAAACCGGGCGCGGATGCGCTGTTCCACGTCAATTTCCTGCCGCATGGCAATATCCAGCAGCAGGATTTCCGTCATTTTTTTGATGATTTGCCCGTATTTTCCCACCTTTTTTTCCGGGCCGGTTACGCCGATCACGCCGATAATGTCGTTTTGAAATTCGATGGGCAAGTTCAGGCCGGGCTTGGCCCCCATATATTCCTCGTTGCCATGGATGGTCAGGCTTTCCAGCTTTTCCTCCACAACGCGCTTGGCCCCCGCGTGAAAGGTGCCGATGCGGGCCGGATCGGTGCTGGCGATAATCATGCCCTCGTGATCCATCATATTCACGCGCTCGCCGATGATGTTGCTGATTTCCTGTACAATTTTCATGCAACTGCTTTTGGGAAATTTCATGCGCCACGCCTCCCCCGCACGTTCTGAAGATAGCTGTATGATAGGGCGTTTGAAGCGGGTTGTCAACAAAACGGCGCGGAGCGCTTTTGCAGCGCCTCAGGCCAAAGCATATTCATTGCGGCGCGGAGGCGCTTTGCCTCCCCAACGGCTGCCCGGCAAGGCTGTAAAAAGGCAAACGAAAAACTCGACGAAAAACTGAAAACGGTCTATACTGCTTTTTATACTTGCCCAGAAGAACCGGGCGCGGTTCGCCCTTGTCAACACGGCCGGGTTTTCCGGGCAGGGTAGTCGGCGAAAGCTGGTTGGAATTCAGCAAAGGAAAGCGAGGGGGTTCCCTGTGGTTGAAACCATCAAACAGATTTTTTTAGACGCGGGCGCGGATCTTTGCGGAGTGGCGAATATCGAGGCTTTTCAGGGTACGCCGGAGGGGTTTCATCCCACTAACCTGTACCCTGACTGCCGATCCGTGGTGGTGTTTGCCAAGGCCCTCCCCAAAGGCGCCACGTTGGTAAGCCCCAGAATCGTGTACCAGCAATACAACTCAAAAAACCTCGTGGAGCTGGACCGGATTGCCTTTCTGGCTTCAGGGCGAGTGGAAGCGGCGTTTCCGGATGCGATTGCCGTACCGATCCCGTCGGATGGGCCTTATGAGTATTGGGTTCCCGAAACCATGGAGGGGCGCGGCATCCTTTCCATGAAGCACGCCGCGCTGCTGGCGGGGCTGGGTACGCTTGGGAAAAGCACCTTGCTGCTGAACCGCCGGTTCGGTAACCGGCTTAGCATTGGCGCGGTGCTAACCAATCTGGACTTGCCGACCGATCCACCTGCGGAAAGCATTTGCATTCCGGGGTGTCGCGTGTGCATCGAGGGCTGCCCGGCGCACGCCATCAACGATAGGGGCGTCGATCAGCAGCTGTGCAGAAAGCATGCCTACGGCGTAAACAGCCGGGGCTTCGATGTGACCAACTGTAACGCTTGCAGGACCCAATGCCCGATGGCGTTGGGGCAGGCGGTCGAATCACCATTGTCCAAGCCGTAAGGCTCAGGGGCATAAGCCGTTGCAGGGAGATAAGCGTAATGGAATACGGCAGCGCGCGATCCGTTACCACAAACGGATAGCACGCTGTTTCATAGGGGGACGGCACTATATACAAAATCGGGAAAATGGAAGAAACTCCTTCCTCGGCTAAGGGCGAATTAACGCCATGGGGCTCAAAGGCCAAGCGCGGGAAAGAAGCTTCCATAAATAATGTACCAGAAAATGAAAGGAATGTAAAAATACAGGATTTGCAGACAAAGGATACGAAAAAACAGCCTTTCCTGTCGTGAACGAATTAACGCCAAGAGACTCAAAGGTTGAGGCAGGAAAGACCATTAAGAATAGTATAGTGGAACCGGAAGAAAAAGTAAAGAAACTGATACGGAACGGATACGATGGGATACGCTGTTTGGATCAATGGGTTCCGCCGGGTTCACGGCACCCAGTTTCACAAGCCAGCTCTTGATTGACAAACCAAGTTACTGGTTTTATACTGGCTTTATCACTGAATATGGCAGATTGCCGTGAAAGAAACGGAGCGATGCCCATGCCAGAGCGGGAAACCCTGGCCCGTTGCCTGCAAACCGCGCTTTCCACCGGAGGCGATTTTGCGGAAATTTTCTGGGAAGATAAGGACGAACTGAACATGCGCTGCGCCCAAGGCGCGATGCAGGGGGTGACGACCGTGCGCATTCACGGCGCGGGCATCCATCTGCTGCAAGAAACGCGCAGCGTGTATGTTTATACCTGCGACACCTCCGCCCCGGCCCTGATGCGCGCGGCCGAACAGGCCGCGACGCTGCTCCGCACGCCCAAGGCGGAAGCCGTTCCGGCCATTACGTTTGCCATGCAGCGTTACGCTGCCCCAAACCCGGTGGAAATTTACCCGGGCACGGTGGCGCACGGGCGGAAGATTGCGATCCTCAAAGAGATGAACCAAGCCGCGCGCTCTACCCCTGTGGCGATTCGCCAGCTGAATGCGGATTACTTCGATACCGACCAGCGCATTACGGTGGTCAACTCGGAGGGCCTGTGGGCCGAGGATCGGCGGGTCGCCAGCCGCGTTCGCCTGCAAGCCACGGTGGAGGCGGGCGGGCAATCGCTGTACGAGTGGGGCGATTATACCCGACCGCAGGGCTTTGAGGCTTTCAGGAACGCGAATGATACCGCCGATTTTGCCAGGCATTTTGTGCTTGACCTGGAAGCAGGCTTGAAAGCGGAAAGCGCCCCTTCCTGCGTGGTGCCGGTAGTGTTTGAAGCCGGCTGCGGCACCCTGTGGCACGAGGCGTGCGGGCATATGCTGGAGGCGATTGCCATCGCGGATCAGGCCAGCCCGTTTGTGGGGCTGTTGGGGCAAAAAATCGCTTCCGATCGGGTAACCCTGTGTGATGACGGCAGCATCCCCGGCCTGTACGGTTCCACCGCCATGGACGACGAGGGGCACCCCACGCAAAAGAATGTGCTGATTGAAAACGGCGTGCTGAAAGGCTACCTTTGCGACCGGTTCAACGGCAGGCGCATCGGCATGCCCTCCACGGGCAGCGGCCGCCGCCAAAGCTACGCCTTCGCCCCCAGCTCCCGCATGAATAACACCTATCTGGCGGTTGGCGCAGACGATGAGGAGGAGATGATCCGCACCGTAGCCGACGGCCTGTATGTGAAAAAGCTTGGCGGCGGCAATAGCGGGCGGGAGTTTTCCATCGCTGTAAGCGAAGGGTATTGGATTCAAAACGGGCAGATCGACCGCCGCGTCAAGGGCCTGACCCTGAATGGAAGCGGCGCTGAGCTGATCCGCAAGGTGGACCGCGTGGGCAAACGCAACGAGTATGAGGAGAGCGGCGGGTTCTGCGGCTCGTCCTCGGGGCTGTGCCCGGTAACGGCGTTTCAGCCCCGCGTGCGCATCAGCGAAATGGCCGTAGGCGGGGAGGGCTGAGCGATGATGGATGTAAGCGGATACCGTGCGGCCTTGACCGCCGCGGGTGGCGACGGATTGTGGGCGGAGGTTAACGCTCATGAAAACGGGAGCATGCTGGTTTGCGTGGTCAACGGCGAAGTGGAACGCACGGCGGCCAACCTGCAAACAGCGCTGTATGTGCGGGCGGGCGGCGAACAGACTGGCGTAGCGTATACGCAGGATGCGGAGGAAAACCCGACTGAGGTGATCCGCCGCGCTGTGGAAAACGGGAAGTACGGAGAAGGCGGCTCCACCGATGTTCTTTTGGAGGCAAAACAGGAACATTGCGCGCGGGAAACCTCGCCTGCAGCCGTGGAAACACTGGTTGCAATTGGCAAGGAAGCCTGCGAACAGGCGCGTTTACAAACGCCGGATCTTCAGTATGTGAAGGCTGAGGTGCGTGCCGATACGTGGCGCAATGCCGTTGTAAACTCCAAAGGGCTGGATGTGGACGCGTCCCGGCAGGTATACTGCGCGGCGCTATCGGCCATGGCGCAACGGGCGGGCAAGCAGTATAACGCGCAGGCGCACGTGACGGCGGCCACGCCGGAGGGCCTGCAACTGCGGGCGGCCGCCGCTCGCGTGGCGCAGGCGATGGAACGCCAGTTTGAGCCTGTCCGGCTGCAATCCGGCGCATATCCGACCGTGCTGGACAGCTCGGTGGTCATCAATATTTTCACTACGGCGTGGCAACTGTTCGCGGCAACGAAGGTGCTCGGCGGTTCCTCCGCGTTCTACGGCCGGCTGGGGCATACGATCGGCAGCAAGGCGCTGACCGTTACTGACCGGGCGGCGCGGGAAGGCTGCGGCTATGTGTTTCCGGTGGATGACGAGGGCGCGTCCGGTCAGGATACAGCGCTGATGCGAAACGGCGTGCTGACGGGGCTGCTGCATACCGGAGCAACCGCCGAAAAAATGGGGGTAAAGCGCACGGGCAACAGCGGACGGGTGGCGTTGCTGACCGGCTCCATCCCTACGGAGCTGATTCCGGTTCCCAAAATCCTGTGTGTGGAGCCGGGGCAAAGAAGTCGCGCGGAACTGTTGGCTTCCATGGGGGATGGGGTTCTGATTGCCCAATCCTTTGATGTGTTCCACTCCATCAACATCGGGAGCGGCGATTTTTCGATTCCGTGCCGGGGCAGCGTTGTCAGGGACGGGGTTTGCGCGTACAATGTAACAGGGTTGACCCTGAGCGGCAACCTGAACGACCTGTTTGCCAATGTGGAAGCGGCAGGAAACGACCTGTGGATTGACGAATTTTTGCTGAAAAGCTACTGTATCGGCGCGCCGAGCCTGCAAATCAGGCAGATGCAGGTAAACGGCAAAGGTTGAAGCTGGCTGGGGGCGGAAAGAACGCCGTGCATGCACGGCGACTGACTGCTGAAAAAACCTCGCCGCAGCGAAAATGGGTCAAGGGCAAAGCCCTTGTGGGGTGCATCGGCATTGCCCTTGCCCGCCGGAGGCCTTATGTGGCAACACATACAGCGTTAGCACCACGAGTGCCGAAGGCACAATGTGGTGCGGTTTATGGACTCAATTCGGTTTGTCAACGGTTTGACGCCGTGCATGCACGGCGACCGGCTTGTTAAAAATGGGGCAAGGAATGAAACCCTTTATCGGGTTCCAAGCTGGGAACCATTGCCGCGGTTTGGCGCGGGCCTAAAGCCGGATGCCACGGCACTGGAACCAGAATGAGCGAACAGCCCGCATGGCTGTAAAGCAAGCGGCGACAGCCGCCCGTAAAGGCCGCGCCGCTTGAAGCTCAGATTTCCTCGGGGGTCAGTTGCAGATCAATGCGAAGGTTTTCCAGCGCGGCGGCCACATCGCGGTTTAGCAGCGCCTGAACAATGGCGGGGTGGCGGCTGTCCTCCATGCTAAAGCCGCCCTGCGAAGCGTTGGTGATGGCGTAGCGGCAGATTGGCCCCATGTAACCGTACATGGAATCAAAGATGTACGGCGAGCCGGAAAGCTTGGCTACGCGCAGGTGAAAGCGGGAGTTGATGGTATCGTAGGGGTCGTTCCCGGTTTGCTCAATGCTCAGGATTTCCAGCAGGGTAGAAATTTCCGCGTCGGTGCAGCGCTTGATAATTTCCCGCATGGCGAAGGCTTCTACCTGATAGCGCACGCGTTGCAGCTGCTTTGCCTGATAGGCGGTAATCTCGTTAATCAGATAGCCCTTGCGCGGATAGCTGACCAGATATTTGCCGCTGCAAAGCCGCTGGAGAATTTCGCGCGCCGTAACCTTGCTGATGCCATAACGCTGGGCAACGCCTTGCTCCAGCAGAATTTCACCGGATGCCATTTCTCCGTTGACAATCGCGTCCCGCAGTTTTTCATAGACGGTATCGGCCAAAGTCGGCTTCATGGTTTATCCTCCGCGCACATGCTGAAACAATTATAACAACGCGCGGGCGGCAAGTCAAACTTTGATTCTCGTGGGCCGTCCCGGTTGTGGCCTGCGGTTTGCGCCCATGGCAGACGGGGCGGCTGCGTGCCGGCTGGAAGGCGCCGGATACCGCCAAGGCGTAAGCGGGCGGATTGCGTCACCCATTTTGATACCCTGTAAGGAGGGCAGCCCATGTCACTGACGGCGGAAGTGTACGATCAAATGCGCGCCGACCTGCACGGCCTTGTGTTTGGCGGCAATGAGTTTTTAAATGAGGATGCGCTGGCAAAACGTTATGGGGTCAGCAAGGCGCCGGTGCGGGAAGCCTTGCGTCGCCTTTGCATGGAAGGCGTGCTTGTGAGCTACCCCCGAAAAGGTTACCTGATCGCCAGCGTAACCCAGCAGGAACTGGCGCATGCGCAGCATTTGCGATTGCTGACGGAAGGGTATGCCGTGGAGCTGGCCGCCCGGAACGCGACTCCGGAGGCGTTAGCCGAGTTGCTTGCGCTGGCGGAGCAGCCCTATACGTTGGAACACAACACACAGTTTCACAGCGCGCTGGCGGTGTTGGCGGAAAGCCGCACCTTGCTGGATGTGGTTTGCCGACTGATGAGCACGGTGGAACGACCGCTTTCACTGCGCAATATGACAGCCCAGCCCGATCAAATGCGGGAAACGCATGTGCGCCTGGTAAAGGCGTTGATGGCCGGGGATGCGGCAGCCGCTTTGCTGGCCCTTGCGGAGGATCTGGAACCCTGAGCACTTTCGTAACCTGACAGGCTCCATTCGACGGAAAAAATGATGTAAGAATAGGTTTTGCCCCAGACTGCCCTGTTCCTTCCTTCAGTAATGATTAAACTGCATAAGTTTGGTTTCATTCCTTGGGGGGCAGTCTTTGCATGATGAGCAACTGTAAACCCTTCGCCGCGGTGAAAAGGGGTCAAATGCAAAGCCCTTGCGGGGCGCATCAGGGTTCTCCCTTGCCCGACGGAGGTTGTGCCGGCAAGGCGTTCAGCATAAGCACTTCGTGTGCCGTAGGCGCAATGCGGCGTGGCTGATTGGCACCATTCGGTTTGTCAACAGCCTGAACCTGATGGGCAGGGAGCCGAACGACATAAGCATGGGTGCTGTTCCGATAACCATCTGCTCAACCTGCCGGGTACTTAACCCTCATCCGGCATTACAGGCGCAGGCCGAAGATGAACTGGGACCTGCGCCTTGACCCTGACCCCTGTGCAGCTGAATGGAAATGCAGATGCAGAAAAAGTACAAAGAACACGCCCCTTTGTTTGCGGTTTTGCATTGACAAAGGGGTGAAGCATTCGCTATACTATGCCTAACTTAGCTACTGAAATGTTCAGTAGAAAGTTTACGGAAAGCGCGGTGAGCGGTACGGAGTTTGATTTTGAGACGGTGGCCGATGCCTGCGACATGGATACAGGTACGCCCTACAATCCCGCGCAAACGATGATGTCCGGCGCGCAGCTTCATTTTAAAACCGCCCCGTGCGTGGTGGACGCGCTAACCCGTCGCGCGCAGTGCGGCCTGTTTGGCTATACCGAGTCGGATGTACCCGCCTACCTGAGCGCGATTGAAAGCTGGATGCTACAGGCGCGCGGCTGGAAGGTTGAGCGGGAGTGGATCGTCCCCTCCTATGGCACGTTGCAGGCGATGTGCGCCGCGATCCGTGCCTTTACCGAACCAGGGGACGGCATTATCGTGCAGCCGCCTGTGTATGTGCTGTATGACCGCATCCTGACCCGAACCCGCCGCGAACGGGTGGAAAACCCGCTGATTCTTGAAAACGGTTGCTACCGGATGGATTTTGAGGGGCTGGAAGCCTTGATGGCAGAACCGCGCAACAAACTGATGCTGCTGTGCAACCCGCACAACCCGATCATGGATGTGTGGAGCCCGGAAAGCCTTCGGCGCGTTGCGGAACTGGCCAAGCGGTACGGTGTGCTGGTGATTTCGGATGAGATTTTCGCCGAGCACGTTTTTGGCGCTACGGTCATGACACCCTACGCGACCCTGCCCGACGCGCAAAACAACTGCATCGTATGCACGTCGCTTGGCAAGGCTTTCAACTTTACCGGGGAAAGCCACGCCAATATTATCATCCCCAACCCCGGCATCCGGGAGCGCTACATTGCCCAGCGCAATGAGGATCATTACGGAAGCCTGAGTCCGTTTATGTACACGTCGGTGCTCGCGGCGTACACCCCGGAGGGCATGGCGTGGATTCGCGCGCTGGTCGGCCACGTGGAAGCGCGAATCCCGCGCATTGGCGCGTTCCTTACGGAAAATTTGCCCAGCGTCGCGATTTGCCGCCACACGGCGGGCACGCTGCTCTGGCTGGATTTTCGAGCTTTCGGCATCACGGAGGACGCGCTGCACGCCCTGTTTGACCGCGCCGGGGTCATCATGGACCGCGGCAGCAAGTATGGCGAGCAGGGGAAGCTGTTTTCGCGGATGCAGATTGGCATGCCGGACAGCGAGCTGTTTCCCGCGCTTGGCCGCATCGCGGAGGTTTTTCACCAAAACGGCCTCGCCTAGGTTGGTCGGTCCGTTACGGGCCTGCTGATATTTCACAAGAGGAAAGGGGTATCTTTCATGAAAAAAACGCTTGCCTTTCTACTCTGCGCACTGTTCCTGCTTACCTCCATGCCCCTTGCATTGGCGCAAGCCCAACTGGCCGACGATCAGACCTTCACCTTCGCCAGCGCGAACGATCTTACCACGCTGGACGTGAGCCTGATGAACGACGAAATGTCCGGCTTGGTCATGTATGCGGTCAACGACGCGCTGATTCGCCATGAAGATGGCAAGGTAGTGCCCGGCATCGCCGAAACGTACGACGTATCGGATGATGGCCTGACCTACACGTTCCATCTGCGCGACGCGCAGTGGAGCGACGGCGTCCCGGTAACCGCCGGGGACTTCGTCTACTCCTGGATGCGCACGCTCGACCCTGCCACCGGTTCTTCCCAGGTGGAAAACTTCAATTCCATCAAGGGCGCGATTGCCTATTACAGCGGCGAAAGCACCGACCCCGCGACCGTTGGCATCACTGCCGCCGATGACAAAACGCTGGTCGTCACCCTTGAGGCGGCCGATCCCTTCTTTATTGAATCCATGGCCCGCGGCATCAACTTCTACCCCATCCGTAAGGATTATGTGGACAAATACGGCGCGGATTATGCTTCCAGCCCTGATAAATTCATCGGTTGCGGCCCCTTCACCCTGACAGAGTGGGTGCAGACCGCTTCCCTCACGATGGAGAAAAACCCCACCTACTGGGACGCCGCCAATATCTCCCTCAACAAAGTGGTGGAGCTGATCGTGGGCGACGCCAACACCGCCTCCGGGATGTACGACCTTGGCGAGGTGGACGCGCTGTATTCCCTGAACACCGCCCAAACGCTCACCTATCCCGAGTACAAGAGCAAGGAAAGCGGCACCACCCTTCAGTTCCTTAGCTTTATGACGGAGGACGGCAAGGTGATGGCTAACCAGAACCTGCGGCTGGCCCTGAGCTGGGCCATTAACCGCGAGGCTGTGGTGAACGCGGTCAGCGCCCCCGGCACCACCGTGGCGGACCGTATGGTCATTCCTTCGCAAACGCTGGACGGCGAATCCATCGCGGCCACCTATCCGGCAACCGACGGCATCCCCGCGCAGGGTGATGTAAACAAAGCCAAGGAGTACCTGAACGCCGCGCTTGCGGACCTTGGCCTGACATCAGCGGATCAGTTGCCGACCATCCGCTATGTCGCCATGGAATCCTCCACCCACAAGGCCATGGCGGAAGCCCTGCAGGCCCAGTGGCAGCAGAACCTTGGCGTCAAGGTGGATATCGACATCCGCCCCGTGCCTCAGGCGATTGGCGCGTTGCTCTCCGGTGATTTTGACATCTTTCTGGTCAGCACCGACGCGGGCGTAGACCCAGACACCCTGCTGAGCAACTTTGTGGTAGATGGCAGCAACAACTATTCCCACTGGAACAATCAGGACTACACCGATCTGATTAACGCGCAGGCCTTTGAAACGGACTACGCGACCCGCTTTACCACGCTTGTAAAGGCGGAGCAGATGATCCTGGACGCGGCTGCCGTTGCGCCGCTATGGGCGCCGGGCGGGGCTTATGTGGCCAAGGACTATGTGCAGGGGCTTAGCTTTGGCACATGGACCGGCTCCATTGAGTTCCTGCATACGACGATTCTGGCACACTAAGCGGCGCTTGCGCGCCTTTGGGAAGGGGACTGAGGTCCCCTTCCCAACCTTCCCCCGGGACGGCGCTTGCGCGCCTTTGGGAAAGGGACTGAGGTCCCCTTCCCAACCTTCCCCCGGAGACGGCGCTTGCGCTCCTTTGGGAAAGGGACTGAGGTCCCCTTCCCAACCTTCCCCTGGAGTGGCGCTTGCGCGCCTTGGGGGGCGGGGATGCGTTTCACTGGCTCGTTTTTCCTTGGGGCGGGGGTGTGAACTGGGCAGCGGTTTTTTCGGTAAATGGGGTTTGACTGGATGCTTGGGTTTCGGGGTCGAACCGAACGGCGATATGCGGTATAATGGGTGTGCCGGTAACGCGGGTTTAGGGGTATTCGTTTTGTTGCGGGTTTTGCGTCGGGGTTACGGCTGGCGTTTTTTGCGGGGTTTGCGCGTCGGCGTCGTGCTCCATCATTTGGCAAAGGGAGGCCAGCATGGGCAAGTATATTGTAAGGCGATTGGTCATTTCCGTCCTGACCCTTTGGCTACTGGCGACAGCCTCCTTTTTTCTTTTACGGGTGTTGCCGGGCAACCCCTTCCAGACGGAGAAATTGCTCACGGTTGAAATGCAGCAAAAGATGATCCACTATTACGGCTTGGATCAGCCGATGCTTACGCAGTACATCACCTATATGGGCAACCTTTTACACGGCGATATGGGCTATTCCATGAAATTTACCAACCGCACGGTCAACTCCATCATTACGTCCGGGTTCCCGGTCAGCGCCTCGCTGGGGTTACGCTCGCTGGCGGTTGCGCTGCCCATTGGGCTTTTCCTTGGCATACTTTCCGCCAGAAAGCGCGGCAAGGCGCTGGACTATCTGGCGGTGCTGATATCGGTGATCGGCGTGTCCATTCCGAGCTTTATCATGGGCACGTTTTTGCAGTATATTTTTGCGGTACAGCTGAAAATTCTGCCCATTGCCCAATGGAAGGGCGAGGCATACGCGGTGTTGCCCACGGCGGCGCTGGCGCTTGCGCTGCTGGCCAGCCTGACGCGGGTGATGCGCGCCAGCATGCTGGAGGTAACCACGCAGGATTATGTGAAAACCGCTCGCGCCAAGGGCCTTGGAGAGGGCCGCGTCGTGTTCTTCCACCAGATTCGCAACGCGCTGGTGCCAATCGTGACCATGCTGGGGCCGATGGTCGCCAGCGTACTCATGGGCACGTTTGTGATTGAGAAAATTTTTGCGATACCCGGCCTCGGGCAACATTTTGTAAATTCCATCACGGGGCTGGATTATACGGTCACGCTGGGGCTGACAATCTTCTACGGCGCATTTCTGGTGGCGGCGAACTTTCTGGTGGATATCGCGTACGGGCTGGTGGATCCGCGCATCCGGATTGCGAAGTAAGGAGGGCACGGCATGAGAAACGAAACCATTCAACTGCCGGAGGCGGCCTTTATCCCCGTTGGCCTGTCCCTTTCAGGGGCGGAAAACATTTCCCGCCCGTCCATCACCTTCTGGGCGGACGTGCGCCGCAGGCTCCTGAAAAACAAGGTAGCCATGCTTGGCCTGTGGCTGATCCTCCTTATGACGCTATTGGCCGTTCTGGCCCCGATCGTTAGCCCCTTCAGCTACAGCTATCAGGATTTGGCCATAATCAACCAGGGGCCGTCCGCTGCGCATTGGTTCGGCACCGATTCGCTGGGGCGCGATATCTGGGTGCGCGTATGGGTGGGCGCGAGGGTTTCACTGGCCGTGGGCATATTTGGCTCGGTGATTCCAAGCTTGATCGGCATCATCATCGGCGGCGTGTCCGGCTACTTTGGCGGCAAAATCGATATGCTGATTATGCGCCTGATTGATATTGTGATGTGCATCCCGGGCATGATTTACGTGATTCTGATTATGCTGTACGTCGGGTCCGGGCCGGTAGCCATTGTGCTGGCGTTTGCCCTCACAGGGTGGATGGGCACGGCGCGCAGCGTGCGCGGTCTGGTGCTGCAACTGAAGGAACGCGAGTTTGTACTGGCCTCCCGTACGCTTGGCGCATCGCACCTGCGGTTGATTTTCGACCATCTGGTGCCGAACACGCTGGGCATTGTGGTGGTGTCCATGACCATGGGCGTGCCCAGCGCGATTTTTCAGGAAGCCTATTTAAGCTTTATTGGGCTAGGCATCGCGCCGCCCATTCCCAGTTGGGGGCAGTTGGCCAACGCGGGCGTGGCGGTGTTTCGGGTGTTTCCTTCGCAACTGTTTATCCCCGCGATTTTGATTTCACTCACGATGCTCTCCTTTAACCTGTTCGGGGACGGCCTGCGCGACGCGCTGGATCCCCGGCTGAGAATGTGAGAGGAGGGGGAAGATGGCACAGCGCATCCTAGAGGTGAACAACCTCGAATACTCCTTTGACACCTATGCCGGTCAGGTGCAGGCGGTGCGCCGCGTTACGTTCCACGTGAACGCGGGCGAAACGCTGGCGATTGTGGGGAAAAGCGGCTGCGGGAAAACCGTATCGGTGCAGGCGATCCTGAAATTGCTGCCCGAACCGCCGGGCCGCATGGTGGGCGGCAGCATCCGCTACCTGGGCGAGGAGATCAGCCAGTATAACCCGAAAAAGATGAGCCGCCTCAGGGGTAAGGAGATGTCCATCATCTTTCAGGACCCCATGACAAGCTTGAACCCCACCATGCGCATCGGCAAGCAAATCATCGAAGGCATTCGCAAGCATGAGCGCATCAGCCGCCGCGAAGGCCGCGCGCGGGCGGTCGAAATGCTTGGCAAAGTGGGGATACCCAGCCCGGAACGCAATATGAACCGTTACCCGCACCAGTTTTCCGGCGGTATGCGCCAGCGTGTGATGATCGCGATGGCGCTTGCCTGCAAACCGCGCATCCTTTTTGCGGACGAACCGACCACCGCGCTGGATGTGACCACGCAGGCGCAAATTTTGGAACTGATGCACGAGCTGAAACAGGAGTTGAACGCCTCGGTGGTTATCATCACGCACGATTTGAGCGTGGTGGCGCGCGTAAGCCAGCGCATTGCGGTGATGTACGCCGGTAAAATTGTGGAAACCGGCGATGTGCGCGATATTTTCTACAACCCCCGCCACCCGTACACCTGGGGGCTTTTGCAAAGCGTGCCGCACCGCGAGGGCGACCGGCGGCAGGAGTTGACGGCCATTCCGGGCACGCCGCCGGACCTGTTTCACCCGCCGGCGGGCTGCGGCTTTGCCTTCCGTTGCAGGTATTGCATGGGCGCGTGCACGCAGGCGGAACCGCCGCAGACCGACCTTGGCAACGGCCATCTGGTTTCCTGCTGGCTGCTGGATGAGCGCGCCCCAAAAACGGAAACGCCGCAACTGGCGCAGCGTAAGGGGGTGCGGGAGCATGGCTGAAAAGCTGATCGAGGTTAAATCCCTCCGGAAATATTTCCGTGTGGGGCATTCGCAGGTGCTGCATGCCGTGGAGGATGTAAGCTTCACCATTGAAAAAGGCAAAACGCTTGGCATGGTAGGCGAAAGCGGTTGCGGCAAAACCACGGTGGGGCGCACGCTTTTACGCCTGTACGACGCGGACGGCGGGCAGGCGCTCTTTGACGGGGAGGATGTGCACCGCATACCCCGCAACCGGCAAAAAGGACTGAGCCGCCGGATGCAGATGGTGTTTCAGGACCCCTACGCAAGCCTTGACCCCCGAAAAACCGTAGGCGCGATTGTGGGCGAGGGGCTGAAAATCCACCGGCTGTGTAAAACCAAGGCGGAATATGACGCGAAAGTATTTGAACTGTTGGAAATGGTGGGGCTGAACCGCGAGCATGCCAGCCGTTTTCCGCATGAGTTTTCCGGCGGGCAACGCCAGCGCGTGGGCATCGCGCGCGCCCTTTCCGTAGGCCCGGAGTTCATTGTGTGCGATGAAGCCATTTCCGCGCTGGACGTATCCATACAGGCGCAGGTGATCAATTTGCTGATGCGTTTGCAAAAGCAGCTGGGGCTGACGTACCTGTTTATTGCGCACGATCTATCGATGGTGCGCCATGTGGCGGACGATGTGGCGGTGATGTATCTGGGCACGTTGGTGGAAACCGCGCCCGCCGATACGCTGTTTGAGCATCCCATGCACCCTTACACCGTTGGTCTGCTGGCGGCCGCGCCGGAACCCGATCCGGATTATGAACAGGGGCGAAAAGCCAACCTGCTCACCGGCGAGGTACCGAGCGCCATCAACCCGAAGCCGGGTTGCCGCTTCTGCCCACGGTGCCCGTATGCAACGGACGAATGCCGCGCGGCCATGCCTCCGCTTGCGGAGGTGGAGCTTGGGCACCGGGTGGCCTGCTACCACCCGGTTGGGCAACCGTCGCCGGTCGCCGGCTGAGCGGGTGGATGAGACGGGAGGCCGAAACGCGAGTTTCCGCAACCTGAAGTGCAGGAAGGAAAGAAATACCGCTTGCTTCAAAAACTAGCGGACGGTTTACGTGGTTGAATTATGCGGCTGTGCCATCCGGGAAGGGGGGAAGCCCCCAACTCCGGGGATAACTTCGCCTCTGTGCCGGACAAGGGTTTCAACCTTGACTTGGCACAGAGGCGAATGCTTTGAAAGGTAGGAGCCTCCCGAATGGCGGGGGGTTTTTTGCTTGATGGAACAGCAACCGTATGGCAGAAAACGCCGCATATCTGCAAACATGAGGTGCCGCAGGCAAGGCTCTCCTTTACATCAGGTCGCGTGCTGGTATAGCCACTTCACGCACGCGACATCCTCAACCGCAAGGCCGTGAGCGTCAAACAGCGAGATCTGCGCTTCGCCGGTGCGCGCGGGGGTTCGGCCTTGCAGCAGGCCGCCAAGGTCCCCGACGATATGGCTTTCATCCAACAACCCTTCCGATTTGGGAATCAGAAATTCGCCGCCCTCCGACAGGATGGAATCCATGCGGTCTGCATACAGCCGGGACGCCGCCACCAGATCGGAGGCGATTTCGCGCGTGGTTTTGGAATATGCGCCAACGGCGTTGATGTGCGCGCCGGGTTTCACCTGCGCCAAGGTCAGTATGGGCGTTTTCGCATTGGTAACCGTGCAGATGATATCGGCGTTTACGGTAGCGTCCGTTACGCTTGTCGCCGCGCGTACGGGAATCCGGAAGCGCTCGCCGGCCTTGGCCGCAAAATGGGTGGCGCGGACGGGGTCCACGTCAAACACGGAAACCTCATGGATATCCCGCACACAGCACATGGCTTCCAGATGGGACCAGGCCTGTGCGCCGGAACCAATCAGGGCAAGGGTATGCGCATCCTGACGGGCCAGCAGGTTGGTTGCGACGCCGCTGACCGCGCCCGTGCGCAGTTGCGTAACGGCGGACGCGTCCGCCATGGCGCACACGCTGCCGTGATTTGCCTCCAACAGCATCACATACCCCATGTGGGTTGGGTAGCCGGTGCCCGCGTTGGTGTGGAAAACCGTGGCGATCTTTGCGCCGAAATAGTCGCCCGCGCCAAGGTAGGCAGGCATAAACCCGAAAATGTTACCGTCCGGCAACTGGGAAAGCGTACGCAGGGGCTGGCTGCTCCGGCCGTCCGCAAGGTCGCGGATCGCGTCAGCCATAACGCCGATGCAGGTTTTCATGGGCAGTTGGGCAAGCACTTGCTCGGCCTCGAAAATCATCATGGAAGGGTTCATCTCGCTTCACAGAATGGGTATCGGGGCACGCCGGAAAACCGCTGGGCATGGCGGGGAATAATGCGGCGAACGGCAAGTCCCGTTCAAGAGTTTCGACAATGCGATGCGCGTTTCCTTTGGAAACCCGATGGTTTCCGCTGAAAGAACGCCATGCGCTACGCCAACCGCACATCCGTAAGCGGCGCGGTAAACGGCATCCGCAATCGGCCGAGAACAGCACCAAATCAGGCAGAACCGTCCGGATGGTCCCGGCGGCATCCGCAATCGGCTGCTGACAGCGCCGGATCAGACGGAACCGTCCGGATGGTCCCAGCAGCCTTCCCACAGCAGGTTCAGCACCTGATCGAGCATTGCGCCCAAGGGCATGGCCAGGGTTTCCATCACTTCCGGCCGGGACAGGTGGGAGATGGCGCCGATCAGCACATGCGCAACCAGCGCGCTGCCAACATCCTTGCGAAACAGCCCCGCGGCCTTCCCTTCGCTAATCACGCGCGTGATGTTGCCGAAAATCAAGCGCCTGCGGGCCAGTTCGATTTGCGCGTACGCCTCGGGCGCGCTGCGCTGCAAATCAGCCAGCGCGGCGGGGTTGATGCCGGAAACAAACCGCACCACGGGGGAGAGGAAACCGGCGATTTTTTCTCGCGGAGACAGGGATGGACTGTTCAGCACGCCTTCGATGCTTGCGCCAAGGGCTGAGGAGAACGATTCGACGCAGGCGTTGATTAACTCGTCCTTCGAGGCGAAATACCGGTACAGCGTCGCCTTACCCACGCCGCTTTCGTGAGCGATACGCTCCATGGTAACGCCGGAATAGCCCAAAGTTGAAAATAGCCTGAGGGCCGCATCCATAATTCGCTGTCGGCTTTGCATGCTAGAGCCTCCGATACTTTTTGAGCGCCAGAGTATTCAGGAACAGGAATACCGCAACGTAGCCAAACAGCGCCAGCAGACACGGCCATACCGTTTCAAAGCCGTTGCCACGCAACGCCACGTCATTGAGCGCCTCGGCCGCGTAGGTAAGGGGGAAAGCCTTGGAAAGCAAGTCCACCCACCGGGGAGCGCCGCGCAGGCTGAACAGCCCGCAAAACAACACCTGTGGCACAATAACCACGGGGATAAACTGAAACATTTGCAACTCATTGCGCGCAAAGGCGGATAGCAGCGTGCCCAGCGCCAGCGAGCCAGCAGCCAGCAGTAGGTTAATCAATGCCACCAGATAAAAATCGCCCTTGAGCGGAACCTGAAGCACGCTGACCATGAACGATTGGATGAGAATAGTTTGGAAGAACACAAACACGCCGAATCCCAGAAAATACCCCATCACAATCTCGTGACGGCGCACGGGAGTCGCCAACAGACGCTCCAGCGTGCCGGTGGTGCGCTCGCGTAAAAACGCGACCCCGGCCAGCAAAAACACAAAAAAGAAAATGAAGAAACCCATGAGCAGCGGCGCGATCAGGTCAAAACCGGTCACATCGGCAGAACCGTTGAGGTAGCTAACGGTAACGGCCAGCGGTTGCGGCGCGGTCACGGCTTTCGCAGGCGCGCCTGCGCCGTTTCCGGCCGTCAGGCTTCGCATCGCCTCGGCGAACTGCTTTTCGGAATAGGCGGCGACGGCGGAAGCGACGTTTCGGCTCATGGAAGCGGTCACGCTCGGGTCGGTGCCTTCCACAAACAGGGTCAGCTCGGAATCGGAAAAAGTAACCACCCCGTCGGTGTCGCGTCCGCGCAGCGTTTCCAGCGCGGCGGTTGCGTCCGCGGCTTCCGTTACCTCCGATGTTTGGGCCAGCTGCTCTGTCAGCTCGGCCGGAAGGCCGACGGCAATAACCCGCGGCTGAACCGTGTCGGCATTGAGCACGGTGTACAAGAGAAAAATGACCGCGATCGGCGCGATGAACATCAGCGCCATGGTTCGCCGGTCTTTCACAATCTGCCGGATTACCCTGCGGGCAACGGTACAGGCGCGCATATCAGGCCATCTCCTTTTCTTTGATCGCGCTGAAATGCAAAAACGCGTTTTCCAGCGTGTCCGCACCGGTGCGGGTTAGCATTTCGCTCACCGTGCCGTCCGCGATGATCCGACCGTCCCGTACCATCAGGAGCCGATCGCAACGCGCGGCTTCGTCCATCACATGCGTGGTGGTCAGCAGGGTACGCCCTTGCGTTTTTAACGCTTCAAAAGCATCCCAGAATTTGCGGCGAAGCACGGGGTCGATGCCAACGGTCGGCTCGTCCAGAATCAGCAGGGGAGCGTGCGCGATGAGCGCGATGGCGAGCGAAAGCCGCCTGCGCATGCCGCCGGAAAAGTTGCGCACAGGCTGGCCCGGATGGGCGTCCAACTCTACAAACGCTAAAAGCTCCTTAGCCCGGGCTTTCGCCTCGGCGGCGCTAAGCCCTTGCAGACGACCGAAGAACAGCAGGTGCTCTGTTGAGGTCAGATCGTCGTACAGCGCGTCGCTCTGAGCCATGTAGCCAATTTCCGCCATGGCAGAAAAAGAGGGCACGGGCTTGCCGAACACGGAGATGTGCCCGGATTCAATCGGGATGACTCCCAAAACGGACCGTACCAGCGTCGTTTTTCCGGAGCCGGAAGGGCCCAGAACTCCGACAATCTTCCCTTGCGGAACGGTAACGTTGACCTGATGCAAAACAATACGTTTTCCGTATCCCACCTGAAGGTCCCGAATTTCCAACGCATCGCAGGCTGCCATAGGATCGCTCCTTTATGTACGAATGATACGAAATACGTATCGAGTGTATCATAATCCAATTTTTCCGATTGTCAATCCATTTGGCAAAATATTCACAAATGCCCTTCCTCAGGCCATGCCAGAATTGCCCCGATAGCATGGGAACGCAAAGCAGTCCACAGGGCGCATGCCCGTGGACTGCTTTTTAATAGGGAGAGAACTCTTTGCATACGGCCTTTCACCGCTTCAAACGGTTGAAAGCCGGCAGGAATCCGCTTGGCGCATGCGGTTAGCCGCGAACCTTTCGAAGCAGCGCAACCACCTCGTCCTGCCTGAGCACTTTACCGTAGGATACTACCTTGCCATCCACAACCAGCGCGGGTGTGGACATAACGCCGTAGGCAGCAATCTTGGTAAAATCTGTTACGTGGTCGATGGCGGTATCCATGTGAAGCTCCTCAAGCGCAGCTTTGGTGGCAGCTTCCAACTGGTTGCACTTGGCGCAGCCGCTGCCTAAAACTTTAACAGACGGGCCTTCCGTGGGTTGGGTGGGTTGTTCAGAAGCTTGCGGTGCGCAGTGTCCGCAGTTGCAGGTGGTTTGTACCGGGGTTACTTTTTTTCCAAACAGGGCCATAACGGTTTCCTCCTTCAATTGGGTTAACAGAATGATAGGGCGGCGGAGGCGATGCCACAGAGCTTGGGCCTGCGCCGCGCGGGGCGTTGGGTTAAAGGATATAAGGCGCAAGAAGGTTGAACAGATAACCGACAATCAGGATTCCGACGGTGCAGATGGCGATAAATAACGCCAGCAATTTCGGCTTCACGGCTTTGCGCAGCATGATGATGGACGGCAGGGAAAGCGTGGTCACCGCCATCATAAAGGCAAGGATGGAACCCAGAAGCGCCCCTTTGCTCAGCAGCGCTTCCGCAATGGGGATGGTGCCGAAAATATCGGCATACATCGGCACGCCGATCAGGGTAGCCAGTACGACGCCGAACGGATTTTTGCTGCCCAGCACCGCAGCCACCCATTCTTCCGGAATCCAGTTATGGATAACGGCGCCAATGCCAACGCCCACCAGAATGTAGGGAAAGACCTTTTTGAAGGTTGACGTCATCTGTTCTTTCGCATACTGCACGCGGTCGCGTTTGGTGAGGTTGGGGGAGGAGATATCCACATTGCCGGCGGTCAGGATGAAGCTTTCCACGTACCGTTCCATGTGAAGCTTTTCAATCAGCGTGCCCCCGAGCACGGCGATCACAAGCCCAAACACCACATAGATCACCGCGACCCTCGCGCCAAAAATGCTCATGAGCAGTAAAAGCGAGCCAAGATCGACCATCGGGGAAGAAATCAGAAACGAAAACGTCACGCCCACCGGCAAACCCGCCGAGGTAAAGCCGATAAACAGCGGAATGGAGGAACAGGAGCAAAAGGGCGTGACCGTGCCGAGCAGCGCGGCGATGGTATTGGCGCCCAGACCGTGAAAACGGCCCAGAATTTTCTTGCTGCGTTCCGGCGGAAAATAGCTTTGAATGTAACTGATTAAAAAAATCAGGAAGCAGAGTAACAGCGTGATTTTGATTACATCATAAAGAAAAAACTGCAAGCTCCCCACCCAGCGGCCGGAAGGGTCCAGGCCAAGGGCGGAAAGGGCGTTCCCTAACAGCTCGTTGAGCCACTTCATCCCTAACACCTGGTTTTGAAAAAAGTCCCAGACTGATTTGACGGTTTCCACAGCTGATTCATCCTCATTTCATAGTACGTTATGGTTCGCGTCCATCGCGGCCGGCCTCGGGGTTAGACGGCGCAATCCGAGCATCCGTCGGCATTTGGGCATAGCTCGGTAATCTGCCGGAGCTGCGCCTTGGCGCGTTCACAACCTACTTCGCTGATGCGGTAATGCGTCCACTTGCCTACGGCGCGGCTTTCCACCACGCCGGATTCCACCAGAATTTTCATGTGGTAGGATAAGGCGGATTGTTTGATGCCGAGCTTTTCCATCAGCACGCAGGCGCATTGGTCGCCGGATTGCAACGCCTCTAAAATGCGCAAACGGTTTTCATCGCAGAACGCTTTGAATATGCGGGCGCTTTGTATATAAGCGGTTTCCATGCCACCACCTCAAATCAAAAATATTTGATGCAAAAGAAGTATAGCATCAAATCAACATTTGTCAATATGAAAATTTCGAAGATCGAGATTTTCCCTGAACTGTGAAAGCGCCGGGCTGTCATGAGCGGTCAAGGCGAGCCGAAACAGTCGCGCTTTGCTCATTTTTAATCCATGTATCCGTAGTGGGGACGCGCAAAGGCAACGACCCAATCGCCGTAGGTTTTTTCTTCTTTTTCATCGGTGCTTTGGCTGAGCGCCACACCAAACGTATTGTGCTTCATGCGCACGTTCCCGTGCACAAAGCTGAAACCGTCCGCTCGAACCTCGGTCACGATCCCAACATGGCTGGCGTTGCCGTGCCAGCTCTGCTCATAGCCGGGATGGGAAAGCCGTTGGCTTTTGGTTTTGGACCCCCAGATGAAAAAAACCAGATCCCCCGGGCGCGGGGTTTCCCCTTCGCCTAGCACGGTGGCCAGAAACCTTGCCCGGTAATTGCGCAGGCATGTGGCGCAGGTGGGTTCCGCCAGACCGTCGTACAGGTTCACGCCTGCGTAGATGGATTGCAGCCCGGCCCCGTCCGGGATTTTGACCTGCTTGGCGCACCAACCGATAAACGCGGCGCACCAATCGGCCGTCGCGTCTATATGAGCATACTGAACAAACTTCTCCGCATCGGTGGAACCGACGCACGCGAGCGCGGTTTTCACCATCCATATCGCCCGATCCTCCGCGTTTACCGGATACACTAAAATCGTTACCGAGGATGTCCATTGGCGGGTTTTTCCTTCCACGGTAACGGTCGCGGTGATGGTATGCTCGCCGGAAACGGTCGGCGTATAGGTGAGGTAGTTGGTTTTTTTGTGAGCCATCGGCAGGGTCACAACCCCCGCTTTGCTGCTGATTTCTACGGTGCCCGCATCAAAATTGTAGGCGGCTACACCTATGGTAAAGGCTTTGCCAACCCATTGGGGGCGTTCCTTGCCCGGCCCGGTAATGTGCACCTTGGGCGATTGCGCTGCGGCAACGCCGGCAAGACATAGCGTCAGCGTAAATAACAGCGCGCCCAGACTTAAACCCATCCGTTTCATCGGCAAGGCTCCTTCCCGACGACCCCACCGCGACGCCGCCATACGGCGCTCCTGCGCGCGTGGAACGGTATTTCCGCATACAAAGCGCCCGATGAAATCTCCGGCTGTTCCAGAGGGTATCCATCAACGATGGAACTTCCGTTAAGGCCAATGGGGCGGCATGGTTCCGTTCGGGGTTCGCAGGGGCAAGACGAACGGCGCTTCCGGCTTGCTACTCGCGGGAGGTCGCCTGCTCGCCGGCGGAAGGTGGCATCATGATATCGCAATGTTCCATGGTCAGACCATTGCGCTCCTCAATGCACCGGTTGAACGCCTTGACCGCCTCGGGGTCAAACTGCGTGCCGCAGCAACGGGTCAGTTCCTCCATTGCCTGCGTATAGGTTTTGGTTTTTTGGTAGGGGCGCAGCGACGTCATGGCGTCAAACGCGTCCACAACGGTCAGTAGGCGCGCAAGATAATGGATTTCGTTGCCCTTGAGCTTTGCCGGATATCCGCGGCCGTCGTAACGCTCATGGTGTTGCAGGATGATCGGCTTAACCTCTTCCAGCGCGTCGTTGTTCTTAATAATATCCACTGCGTATTGCGGATGATTTTTTAGCGTTTCCCATTCCTCGGTGGTCAGGGGTTCGGTTTTGATTAAAATATCTTCCGAAATGTTGATTTTACCGATATCGTGCAGGTAAGCGGAATAGATCAGGTTGCGCTTTTCCTTCTCGCTGAGCTTCAGTTGATCGGCAAGCAGGTTGCAGTAGAACACCACGCGCTCCACGTGACGGTAGGTATATTTATCCTTGGCGTTGATGACGGCGATCAGCGTCTTGATTTGCGTAATAACGTCAGGGGTAAAGTGGAACTCTTCCAGGATGGAGAAGTAGGCTTCCACCCTGTTTTTGCACAGGAATTTCGCGCGGTAGCACGCGTCATCCGCGCCCTTAATCAGTTCCGCGTCTGTTTTGGCTTTGGTGGGGAAGGTGGATACGCCAACCGAGATGGTCAGGTTGCCGCCCGGCAGGCTTTCCTGCCCGTCAAAGGGGTGCTCCTGAACCGCTTTGCGCAGTTTCTCTGCCTCGAGGATGGCTAGGTCCTCGTCATACCCTTCAAAGATCGCGGCAAATTCTTCCCCGCCGTAGCGCGCGATGAAGATATCCTTGGGGAAGGTGGCCCGCATGATGAGCGCGATGGAACGCAGCACGTCGTCGCCCCGCTGGTGGCCGTACATATCGTTATAATACTTGAAATTGTCAATATCGATAAACAGCAGGGAAACCGGGACGTTCTTCTTGCCCGCGTCCTTGATTCGCTCTGCCAGATAATCGTAAAAATAGCGGTGGTTGTAAAGTTCCGTCAGGCCGTCGATGTTGGCCAGATCCTTGAGGTATTCGATATGCTTTTTGCGAATATCATCATAGTAGCCAACCGTCCAGGAGATAATCATAAACACGCAGGTGAGCACGATATCGCCTTCAAAGTAAACGTTCACCTGTGTTTGAGGCCCGTATACCAGATCGACCGCCAGAATGATCACTGCGGAGATTGCCGCGATGGTCAGGCTGGTGCGTTGCCCGCACTCAATGCTGGTAAATAGAATCACGAAGATAAACAGGAACTTGTAATTGCTCTCATTGGCGCCGGTCAGAACCACCGAAAGCAACGCGATGGTCATGGAAATAATGGGATCAATCAGCCGCTGCGTCAGCGTTTTATTGGTAATGCGGGACTGTATAAAAATCCACAGCGAGTAGATCAGCAAAATGGAGATCAGGATGGCGATGATGAGCACTTCATGCGTGATGGACATCAGGAAATCCGGTTTTTTAGAATAGTACTGCAAAAAAGCGATCGCAGGAAAAGCAAGCGACGATATTTTGATAATATTCAGAATTTGCTGTATTTGAATCTTATTATCGTTTTCCATATCGACCACTTAGCCTTCCTACATCGTGTGCGCGGCGGGGGGAAGGTGGGGGGCGGGACGCGCCCCCCACGGAGGACTTCCTCCATTACTCATTCCGGAGAGATGCGGGTTCCTCGGGCTGATAGATGAAGATGTAGCAAGCCGAGGAAGCGACCAGCGCCGCCACAAGAGTGCTGATGGCAGCTACGAGACCGTAGAGCTTTTTCATTGTTGTTTCTCCTCCTTCCCCAAATATTTAGGCAGATCATTCAGCTTATGAAGCAGAATGGCACCTACCGGAGTAAGGGTCAACACCTGCCAGGCTACGCCAAACAGCATACCGATGCCAAACGAGCGGTAGGCGGGCGCCTGAAAGCTCAGCAGGTAGAAAAGAACGGATAGCGCAAAGTAAACTGTCAAAATGATGAAGCTTCCTTTGCGCATCCGTTTAATCTTCTTTTCGGTTTTAATCGGCTTATTGGGGGAATCGACCGGCACATAGCGGTAGGCGATCGCAAACGCCGCCGCGTAAATCACAACCCCGGCCACCAGCATGGGCACGGCAAAATATACGCCCGCCAACCATTTGGACAGTACGGCCGTCACCGTGCAGTAAATCACGCTGAATACGGTGCAAAACTCGGCGTTATCCGCATGCACGCCGCCGCTGTACTTGCGCAGGATGCTGACGGACAGGCACACAATCAGCGCCTCAATGGGCGCGCCGACAATCAGGCCAAAAAGAAACACAAGCGTGAGCGTGATGCAGATTTGGACAATCGCAATCAGGCCATAGGCGACAACCGCTTCTTTTTCGGCGTCGTACCCAAGGGATGTGGATATTTTACTTGCTTGTTTCCTCACTAACTTTTCCATTTTTCTCGTCCTTCTTTTTCTGGATCAATTTCATCAGGAAATAGCTGCCAAGCACAAACAACCCAAGAAACAGGTTGGAGGGGCTGGAATAGACCGCGCGCGTAAGCCCGTTTGGGGAGGTGAACAGGGTTTCCGCGGCTTCCCGGCCGTAGAAAGCCGTGAGCAGCAAAACGTTACACACTTCCGATACCGCGATCAGGATCAGAATCACCACAGAGGAGATGATGGACCGCACCAACTTGGACAGGCTGGACTGATGCAAAATTTGGAAGGAGAAGATCAGCACAAACAGGAACAGCACCGTGTTGATCCCGAGTGTGATGGGCAAAAACCGGATCAGATAGGTCGCCACGGCGTACACGCCGGACAGGATCAGGTACTTTTTAGCATGGAGGGGCGTGCCGGTGAAAATGTACATCGCCCAGGCAACCAGCAGACATTCCGGGATGCCGTTGATGAGTAACACCACAGGACTGACTGAGATACCGTTCATTGGTTTTCCTCCCGTACTGAAGTTGGATTGGGGTTTCCAAACTGTTTGTTGACCGCGCGGATCAGCGCGTAAAACATCACGCAGGCGTACAGGTGAATCAGCACATCGCCGGGGCTAAGGATGCTGTAGCCGTAATCGATGTAATCCGCTAGGAACAGCAACTTCGCGTTAGGCCCGGCCAGCGTGTGGAGGCTATCGACCGTGCTGAGCATGGCGGGCGTCAGGTATCCGGTCAGGTAGGAAAGGGTTGGCATCACCGGCATATGGCCCCCGTTTTGGGCAATCACCAGCTTGTTGAGAAACGTACCCGCCACGATGGAGGCTGAACCGAGAATCGCGGGGGAATATAGCTTGTAGGCGACCATCGCAAAGAAAAAGGAGAAAATGACGCTCATTTCCAGATAGGGCACAAAGGGGACAAACACATACTGCCGAAAAAACACGCTGGCCTGAAACACAACCAGCATCACCTGCACCGCGAGCACCGGGTAGAACGTCCATGTTCGCCAAAGGTAGCGCAGTCGGAGTTTTTTCAACCTTGCCAGGAGGCATATGATGATCCCTTCAACGATCAAAATATTCAACCTCCTTTGATTGATTACGTAATTATAATCAAAATTAGAATATCAAAAATAACTAGAAAAATCAATATGACAATTCGGTCGATATCCTTTCCATAACGGGCATATTAACTATTGACAAGCTCGGGTCGCCAGCCGGCGCCGCAGAAACTGCAAAAAGGGTAAAATCGACTGACCGAAAGGAAAAAAGGTGAAACTAACCAGAATACATCCGCTTTGTAAGGTTTTGATGAAGATTTGCGAAAGTCTTGGCAAAATCCCGGTAAATGGTTTACAATAGCATAGGGCAATCAGGTACATTGAACCGGGTCCGCAACCGCCTCGAACTGTGAAAAACCAGACTGTCCGCGATGCAGGGTATCCCTGTGGGGCAGGCAAGGGTGGATTGCGGAAATTTGGCGTGTACCGGCGCATGTTTCGTCTGCGGCGGGGAGGAATCCGCGGCGCGCGCCGCCCCTGACAGGGTCGCGCCTTATCGGTAAAGGAGTTATCCGGCAGAAGGAAACTAGAAACGAAGGAGTATGAGGAACAGGCATGAGTATGGAAACTTTCCTTCAGCAGATCCTGGCGAATCCGGCGCTGCTGATCGCATCCATTCTGACGTTGGCAGTGATTCTGGTCAACGGCTGGACCGACGCGCCCAACGCAATCGCGACTTGCGTATCCACACGGGCCATCGGGGTGCGTTCCGCGATCATGATGGCGGCGGTATTCAACTTTTTGGGCGTGTTTATCATGACCAGCGTCAACGCCTCGGTCGCCATGACCATCTACAACATGGTCGATTTTGGCGGCGACACCAAAAGCGCGCTGTTGGCCCTGTGCGCGGCGATGACGGCGATTGTGATCTGGGCGACGGTTGCGTGGTACTTTGGCATTCCGACCAGCGAAAGCCACGCGCTGATTGCGGGACTTTCCGGCGCTGCTATCGCCATCCAAAACGGTTTGGACGGCATCAATTTTTTCGAATGGGGCAAGGTGCTCTGGGGCCTGTTGCTTTCCACCGGCCTTGGTTTTGGCATGGGTTTCCTGACCACGCGGTTGGTGGAATGGATGTGCCACGGCATGAACCGCTGTAAAACCAACCTGTTTTTCCGCAATGCGCAGGTAGGCGGCGGGGCCGCGATGGCATTCATGCACGGCGCGCAGGACGGGCAGAAATTTTTGGCCGTGTTTATGCTGGGCGTTGCGCTTGCCAACGGCCAATCCACCACGAATAATTTCGTGGTTCCAGTATGGCTGATGGCGCTGTGCTCCATTGTGATGGCGCTGGGCACATCGATCGGCGGTTACCGCATCATCAAATCGGTGGGTATGGATATGGTGAAGCTGACGCCGTATCAGGGGTTTGCCGCAGATGCGGCGGCGGCGCTGTGCCTGCTGTTTTCCTCGCTGACGGGTGTGCCGGTGAGCACCACCCATACCAAAACGACGGCTATCATGGGCGTGGGGGCGTCCAAGCGCCTTTCCAGCGTTAACTGGTCTACGGTGAAGGATCTGGTGCTCACTTGGGTGCTGACATTCCCCGGCTGCGGGTTGATTGGTTTTTTGATTGCGAAACTGTTCCTCTATTTCTTTATGTAGGAGATGAACCGGCATGAAACAGAAAAACGATTATTTCAAAATCATGGGTAAACAGATTGCGCTGAGTATGAAGGCGGCCGTAGAACTGGACGAGCTGCTGGAAGGCTATGAGCCCAAGGATGCGGACAAGTACCGGATCAAGCTGCACAAGGTGGAGCACGAGGCCGACGAGGTCAGCCATGACGCGCTCAACCGCCTCTCCCGGGAGTTTATTACGCCGATCGAGCGCGACGATATCCTCCAATTGGTGCAGATCATTGACGACGTGACGGACGCGATTGAGGATGTGGCGATCGATCTGTACATGTTTAACGTGCAAAGCCTGCCGGAACATGCCCTGACGATGAGCAAGCTGGTCAAACGCTGCGTTTCCGCACTGGAAAAATCTATCTGCGAGCTGCACAACTTCAAACGCTCCGAGGCGCTCAAGCCCCTGCTGGTGGAAGTGAACGACATTGAAAGCGAAGCAGACGAAGCGTACCTGCGCGCGGTGCGCGAACTGTTTACCGCCGAGCAGATGGCGCCGATGACCTGCTATGGGATCAAGGCGATTTATGACGCGCTCGAATCCTGCTGCGACCTGTGTGAACGCGCCGCGGACCTGATCGAGAACGTTGTGATGAAGAACTCCTGACGGGGTTGAGGAGTACTAAACCGCATGGCGCGGGGCTGCTTTGAAAAACAGGCGCGGCACGAAAGCGACTGTTTGGGGCGATCCGATTGCGACAGACGGTTTTTGACCCGGGGACAGAAAGCCCGAAGCGGTGTGCCTTTATTCGGAATGGCTGCCCTGCCCGTGGATGGCGGGGCAGGGCCGAAGCGTTTGAGGCCTTACAGTTCCGGCGGATGTGATCCCGCTCATGTACCGGAAAGGCCTATGGGTTTGGCCCCGAGCGGTGCGTAACGCCGTAACGACAACTGACCGCGTGCGCGATGACGAGCACATATGCTATGGAAAATGAGGCGCTTAGCGACTGGTTAAGCCCGAAACGCTCATGCTGAACAGAGCGTCAACAGAATATGAAATAGCCGCTCGCTCCCGGACTGGGATGCGGGCGGTCCGTGTTGTCAGGAGTATTTATAGGCTAAGCGCGGATGCCGAAGGCGCGTATCCGGAAGCGTTTTTCACGTTGCGCAGCGCGTGTCATGCCTTGCCTGTGCGGATGGGTTATACGATACGCAGGCGGGAGTGGGCATTGGCGTTCAACCGGCAGTTACACCCCCGACGACAAAGAGAGGATCGGCTTTGGAACACCGGAGGCCCGGTTAGGCCAACAGCAACTTTTCCAAAACCTTTTCCAAAGCGGGCTGGTACAGAATTTTAGGCGTGGGATAGGCCAGATTGCCTTCTTTGGCGGCTAAGGAAGCCAACAGGGGGATATCCTCCCGCTTCAGTTGGGCAAACCCGCAGGAGAAACCAAGGCGACGGTTGAGCGCTTCTAGGGCTTCGATGAAAGCCTCGGCTTTTTGCGCGGGAGAAGAAAGCTCCGGAGCCACTTGAACGGCATCAGCCAGTTCCGCCAGCGCGGGGTATGCCGCTTTGCCGTAAGCGCGCAAAACTGTCGGCATGGCGACGGCGCATGCCTGACCGTGCGCAACGCCGTAGCGGCCGCCGATCGCGTGCGCGATGGCGTGCACATACCCCACATAGGCGCGCGTGAACGCCAAACCGGCAAGGTATGCCGCTTTTTGCATGGCGGCGCGCGCAGTCCGGTCTGCGCCGTTTTCACAGGCGGTTTCCAAATGGGCGAACACCAGCCGGACAGCGTTCAATGCGTCGGCGCGTGTCTGGGATGTGTTGCTGCGGCCAATATAGGATTCCACCGCATGGCAAAGCGCATCCATACCGGATGACGCGGTTACGCTTTTCGGCATGCCGAGCGTGAGCAAGGGGTCCAGCACCGCGACCCTGGGGATCAGGCAAAAATCGCCGACGGCATATTTCCGGTGGTTTTCATCCGTAACCACAGCGGCAAGGGTAACCTCGCTGCCGGTGCCGGACGTGGTGGGTACCGCATACAGCGGGGGCAGCGCGCGGCGAACCCTGAGCATACCCCGCATTTGCGGAATCAGTCGCTTGGGATTGGCTACGCGCGCGCCGCACAGCTTGGCGCAATCCATGGGCGAACCGCCTCCGAAAGCGATGATGGCATCGCACCGGTTTTCCCGGTAACAGGCATAGGCATCCTCAACGTTTGCAAGGGTTGGATCGTTATCCACCCGGTCGAAAACGGTTACGGGAATCCCCACGTTTTCAAGGGCTTGGATGAAACCGTTGGGCACGCCAAGGCGGTGAAGCGTCGGGCCGGTAATCAGCAGCGGGCGCTGAATCCCATCTTGCGACAGTTGACCCGCAAGGCGAAGAACGCTATTTTCGCCCTCCAGCGTGAGGGGAATGCGCCACGGGGCGATCAGCGTCACAAGGTGCGTGAAGCATTGGGAAACCCGGTAAAGGACTGTTTTCATTTTAGTAAACCTCCTTGGGGCCGAGCGTATGGGATGACCAAATCTCTGGGCTGAACCGCCCAGCGGCTTTTCACAGGGGTCAGACTGCCGAAAAACCCCCGCCGCGGCGGGGGATATCCCTCATGAATGCTGCTGGCTGGCGTCTCGCCCTTCATCCTGCAACCATTGATCCATCGCGCTTACAAGGGTTGGCAGTTCCCGGGAAATGGTGCAAACATGGGGCACGCCGTCCAAAATCAGTTTTTGCTTCCTGCGGCTTTCTACGCCGGCTAAGATACAGTCCGCGCTTCCCGGCCACACCACCCGGTCGCCGGTGCTTTGTACCGCCAGCAGGGGGCAACGCACACGGCTCAGGTTGCTACGCGCCTGATGGATCAGGCGGTTCAGGTCTGCCACCTTGCGTGTGGGAAAACCGGAATAGCCGAAATCGAACCGCTGATCGAGCATTTGATGTCGCTCCTCAGTCGGCGCCCAACTGATGCGGGGTTTGACCAGCGCAATCAGCGGGGCAAACCGTAAAAGCCTTCTGCGGGTCGCCATTGGGGTGGAAATGGTTACGCAACGGTCGGGCAACCCTTCCTCCGCTAACAAAAGCGCAAGCAGCCCGCCCATGGACAGCCCCGCCACCGTAAGGGTTTTGCAGTGTTTGCGCAGCTGCAGCGCGGCGTCGCGGGCGGCGTTCAGCCACTGCATACCGTCGCTTACGGCCATTTCGCCTTCGGTGGCTGCGTGGCCCGGCAGGTTAATGCCCATCACCGTATAACCCCTGTCCGCCAAAGCGTCCCCGAGCGGCCGCATGTGCGCGACGCTTCCGGTGAAGCCGTGGAGCAGGAGCACGCCCTGTTCGCCCCCCTCATGAAAGAAAGGTTTGCACTGGCTTACGTCAAAGTGAGAAGCTGCCCACGGTTCCATCCTGTTCCCTCCCCGCGCAGGGCACGCCGGTGCGGCGGCCGAATTTATTGATCCAGATTGTCGATATCGTCCTTCTTGCCCAGTACCAGCAGAATATCGCCGGTTTCAAACTGGGTTTCCGGAACCGGGGACACGATAAAATCGCCGCTGCGATGGATCGCCAGAATGCTGATGCCGAAGCGCTTGCGCACATCCATCCCGATGATGGTGTTGCCAACCCACTTTTTAGGCAGAATAATTTCCACCAGCTGATAATCGTCGCTCAGGTCGATCATTTCCAGAACATTCGGCGTCAGCAGAGATTTGGCCAACCGCATGCCCATATCGCGTTCCGGGAAGATCACGCGGTCCACGCCAACCTTGCGCAGCACTTTCGCGTGCAGATCGTCCGTTGCTTTGGCAATCAGGTAGGGGGTGCCCAGCTCTTTGAGCAGCACGCACACCAGAATGCTGTCGCGCATGTTCTGCCCGATGGAAACGATGGCTGCGTCAAAGTTGCGCACGCCCAGAGACTGCAGCGCGCCTTCGTCGGTCGCGTCAATCTGGATGGCCTGCGTTACATAAGGGGCGATCGCGTCCACCAGCTCCTGATCGGAATCCACCGCCAGCACCTCGTGCCCAAGCTGGCAGAGCGATTTTGCAAGGCTTTCGCCAAAGCGGCCTAAACCCAATACCAGATATTGCTTTACTTTCTCTTTCACAGCGGTTGCCCCTCCGTTATCCGATCATAATCTTGTCTTCCGGGTAGTGAATGCGGTTCTTCGGGTTGTTTTCCATGCGGCTGGCCAGCGCGAACGCCAGAGTGAGCGGCCCGACGCGTCCAAAATACATGATCGGGATCAGCAGCGCCTGTGAAAAACGGTTAAGCGTTGCGGTGTTCACCGCAGAAAGGCCAACTGTCGCAAAGGCAGATGTGGCTTCAAACACCAGGTCCAGCATGCTTTTACTGCCTGTGCGTTCCGATATGGACAGTGCGCACGTACATACCAGCACAATGCCAAGGCTGATAATCACAATGGTCAGCGCGCGCTTAACCGTGTTGGCGGCAAGCTGTTTGCCAAAAACGCCGACGGTATCGCGGCCCCGCACCACGCTTAAAACCAGCAAAAATACCACGCTCATGGTGGTGGTTTTAACGCCGCCGCCGGTAGAAGCCGGCGATGCGCCGATGAACATCAGTATAACGCTGATTAGCTTGGAACTGTCCGTGAGCGCCGCCTGATTGAGCGACGCGAAACCGGCCGTGCGGAGCGTTGTGGACTGGAAAAAGGCGTTGAGGATTTTATCCCCGACCGAAAGCGACGGATCCCCGAGCGTGCCCGGATTGTCCCACTCCAATAAAAGCATCAGCGCCGTGCCCAAAACCAGCAGGAAGGCCGTTACCACCAGCACGAGCTTGGCGTGCAGCGAAAACTTGTGAAAATGAAAGCGGTTATGCAAAAACTCATTGATTACCGAGAACCCCAACCCGCCGCAGATAATCAGCGACGCGATCGTCAGCAGCACCACGGGATCATGCTGAAAGTCGATCAGGCTTTTAAACCCGCCAAACAGATCGAAACCGGCGTTGCAAAACGCGCTGACCGCGTGGAACACGCCGTACCATAGGCCACGCTTGAAGCCAAGCAGCGGTATAAAACGCGTACATAACAAAATGGCGCCGCTACCCTCAATCAGGAAAGCAAGCATCGAAAACCATTTGGCCAGCCGGACCATCCCGCCAAGACTGGTCATGTTCATCGATTCGCGGATCAGCACGCGGTTTCGCAGGGAGATTCGCTTTCCCAACGCCACCATCACCAGCGTGGCGAAAATCATAAACCCGAGGCCGCCGATCTGGATCAGCAGTAAAATTACAACCCGGCCGAGGGTTGTGTAGGTATCCGCGGTATCAACGGTTATCAGGCCGGTAACGCACACAGCCGAGGTGGCTGTAAACATGGCGTTGTGCACGCCTACCGATCGACCGCTGTTGGCTGAAATCGGCAGCGTCAGCAGCAACGTGCCCACCAGGATCACACAAAGGAACCCAAGCGCCATCACGCGTTCCGGGCGTATTGTGCGCTGGAAAAACGCAATCCGTCTTTCCGAACGTACTGGTAACAAAGTAATCCTCCTCATACGGTTATTCAACGCGTATTATAACGCCAAGCGCCGTTTTTGTACAGCGAAGAAATATGCGCTGAAGGAAGGCCCGGCTTTACATCCGGCCGCATCAGTGCTATTCTGAAACCGATAACAGCAAGGGGGTAACCTGTATGACCGCGAAAGAACGTTTTCTACGCTATGTTGCCATTGATTCCGGTTCCTGCGAAACCAGCGGAACCCATCCTTCCAGCGAGAAACAGTGGGATATGGCCCGCCTGTTGGAAAAGGAACTGACCGAAATGGGCGCGCAGGATGTACGCGTGTCACCGGAATGCTATGTGTACGCCTCCATCCCCGCCAATGCGGAAAACCAGCCGGCCATTGGCCTCATCGCCCATATGGACACCGCGGACGCAGTTTCCACCGGCCCGGTGCATGCCCGGTGCGTGCAGTACCAGGGCGGCGATCTCACGGTTGGCAACGGCGCTGTGATGCGCGCGACCGAATATGAAAGCCTCAGCCGCCATATCGGACATGAGCTGATCGTGACCGACGGCACAACCCTGCTGGGCGGTGATGACAAGGCGGGCATTGCCGAAATCATGGCCGCGTGCGAAACGGTGCTGAACGATCCCTCCATCCGTCACGGAAAAATCTGCATTGGCTTTACGCCCGATGAGGAAATCGGCGAAGGGGCCAACAATTTTGACGTGGTGGGCTTTGGCGCGGATTTTGCCTATACGGTGGACGGCGGCATCGCGGGCGAGTTTGAATGCGAAAACTTCAACGCCTGCACCGTGATGGTGCATGTGCACGGTTTTAACATCCATCCCGGCACCGCGAAAAACAAGATGCGCAACGCAAACCGCATGGCCGCCGAGTTTGTGGGCATGATGCCCGAAAGCGAAACCCCGGAGCATACCGAGTTGCGGGAAGGTTTTTACCACCTTGGCTCCATCCAAAGCGACGAGGTGAACGCTACGCTGCACTACATTATTCGCGACCATGACCGCGCCAAGTTTGAAAAACGCAAAGAGCGCATTCAGGCGGTGGCTGCCTACCTCAACGGTAAATATGGCGAAGGCTCCTTCCAGCTGACCCTCCGGGATACCTACTACAACATGAAAGAGAAGATCGACGAGCATCCTGAAATCATCGACCGTGCGCTCAACGCCATCCGGGCCGTCGGAGACGAGCCGCAACTGGTTGCCATTCGCGGCGGTACCGACGGCGCTCGCCTGTCCTACATGGGCCTGCCCTGCCCCAATATGCCGACCGGCGGTTACAACATGCACGGCGTGCTGGAATATGTGAGCGTGCCGGAAATGGAACGGATCACGCGCGCGCTGGTGGAGCTGGTTCGCGCCCGCTGACTTATTCGCCGTAAGACGACCCGTAACGGTTACCCAATGGGAAATTCAAAGCTGCCCCCAAACCCGGTTACGGCGAAACAAGGTCAAAGGGCATAACTGGGTTTGGAAAACCGCGATCCACACTTTGCGGAAAAAGCTGAATGATTCACAAACCGGGAGGCGTTTGCCGCCCGGTTTTTCGTTTGGGTTTGCCCTTTGAGCCATTGGTCAGGGTTTCATGGAAGCTTCACGATGCGTTCAAAGTTTTGCCACATTTACACTCAGATTTATTCATACTTCACCGCTACAATAAGGCGAAAACAATCCGAACGGGAGGAATCACATTGATCGAGGTTCAAAATCTCACCAAGGTGTACGGCAACCACACCGCAGTGGATCATGTGAGCTTCACCATCGACCCCGGAAAGATCTACGGCTTTCTGGGCCCCAACGGTGCAGGCAAATCCACAACGATGAACATCATCACCGGTTGTCTGGCCGCCACGGAGGGAACCGTGACGGTGGACGGTCATGACATCTTCGAGGAACCCCTGCTGGCGAAAAAGTGTATTGGATACCTGCCCGAAATGCCGCCCCTGTATCAGGATATGACGGTGATTGATTACCTGCGTTTTGTGGCCGAGGCTAAAGGCGTACCCGCCAAGGGCCTCAGCGCCGAGGTGGCGCGGGTGATGGAGAAAACCGGCGTTACGGACATGCGCCTGCGCCTGATTAAAAACCTCTCCAAAGGCTACCGGCAACGCGTCGGCCTTGCTCAGGCCATATTGGGCGACCCGAAGGTAATCATTCTGGACGAGCCGACTGTCGGGCTGGATCCGCAGCAGCTGATTGAAATCCGCGACCTGATCCGCGAGCTGGGCCGTGACCGCACCGTGATGCTTTCCAGCCACATTATGCAGGAAATCAGCGCGGTTTGCGATATGCTGATTATCATTGCCAACGGTAAGCTGGTCGCCGAGGATACGCCTGAAAACCTGGAGCGCCACGCGGAACACGAGCAGACCCTGAAGCTGAGCGTGCTTGCGGGCGAACCACAGGCGGCCGGGATTGTCGCCACCTTGGGCGACGCGGTTAAGCTGCGTACCAGCAAAGCGATCAGCGATGCCGAAACCGAGCTTGAAATCGGCGTGCTGACCGATGAGGACGTGCGCGAGCGCCTGTTCTACGCCTTTGCGGCAGCCAACTGCGCAATCGTCGCTATGGCGCGGGAGAAGCAGAGCCTTGAGGACGTGTTCCTGACCCTTACCGCCGAGGGCGCGACCGCGCAACCCGCCCCCGCCGTTGCAGAAGGAGGCGACAAAGAATGATCGCCGTTTTCAAACGTGAGTTCAAAAGCTACTTTACCGGCATGATGGGCTATGTTTTCATCGCGTTTGTGCTGCTGTTCATCGGTATCTATACCTCGGCGCTCAACCTCAAGTATGCCTATCCGGGCTTTGAGTATGTGATTAAGAGCAGCACCTTCATGTTCCTGATTGCGGTGCCGGTGCTCACCATGCGCGTTTTCGCTGAGGAACGCAAGCAAAACACCGATCAGCTGCTCTACTCCCTGCCCATCAGCGTACTGGATATGGTGCTGGGCAAATACTTTGCGATGGTGGCGCTGATGGCGATCCCCATGGCGGTGGTCTCGTTCTACCCGCTGCTGGTGGGCAGCTTTGGCACCATCAGCTACGCAAGCGCGTACAGCAGCATCTTCGCGTTTTTCCTGCTTGGCTGCGCGCTGATCGCAGTGGGCATGTTCATGTCCAGCATCACGGAAAACCAGCTGATCGCCGCTGTGATGTGCCTGGGCACGCTGATCCTCTGCTACCTGATGACCGCGCTATCCAACCTGATGACTTCCACTGCGCTGGCCTCCACACTCTCGTTGATGATCGTCGCGCTCCTTTTAAGCCTGATTGTGCGGCTGATGACCAAGAGCTGGACTGCCGCGGGGTTGACCGCGGTAATCACGTTTGTGCCGCTGGCGCTTTTGTACCTGATTTCCCCCACGGCCATTGCCGGAGCCTTTACCAAGGCGCTGGGCGCGCTGGCCATTTTTGACCGGATGGATAACTTCACCAACGGTATCTTTGATCTCACGGGGCTTGTGTACTTTATTTCCGTAGCGGCGCTCTTTTGCTTCTTCACGGTGCAGGCTGTGGAGAAACGGCGCTGGAGTTAGGGGAGGAATGAACGTATGAATAAGCAACACAAGGCCTCGGTATTTCAAACCCGCCGGTTTAAAAGCGGCGGGTACGCGGTGCTGGTATCCGTGATTGTGGTGCTGGTAGTGGTCGCGGTCAACATCTTTGTAGGCCAGTTGCCCACAACCGCCACCAAGATTGACACCACCGCCCAGAAGCTGTTTACCTTTTCCGAGCAAACAGAACAGCTGCTGAAAAACCTGAACGAAAACATAACGCTGACCCTTGTGGCTGAAAAAGGCAGCGAGGATGCAACCACGCTGGAACTGCTCAACCGCTATAAGGCGCTGAGCGACAAAATCACCGTGAACACCGTGGACCCCGTTGTGCAGCCCAAGTTTACCGCAAAGTACACCACCGACGACGTTGCGGCTAACAGCGTGATTGTGGAAAGCTCCAAGCGCAACAAGGTGGTCGCCAACGACGCTATTTACCTGTATGACTACTCCAATTACTACACAACCGGCAGCTATGACGTATCCTTCGCCGGCGAAAGCGCGCTGACCAGCGCCATTGATTATGTGGTCAGCGATAACCTGCCCACCGTTTACCAGTTGCAGGGGCATGGTGAAACCGCGGTGGCCGGTACGCTTAAAACCGCCGTGGACAACGCGAACCTGACGATCAAGGATTTGAGCCTGCTCGCGCTGGACGCCGTGCCGGACGATTGCTCCACGCTGCTGATTTACGCGCCTACCAGCGACCTGAACAGCGAAGAAGTGGACAAGATTATCGCCTACATGGACAAGGGCGGCCGGTTGCTGCTGATTACCGACTACACCGACACGTCGCGCCCCAACCTTAAAAAGCTTGTGAACAACTACGGCGTGGATATGTCCGGCGGCATTGTGGTGGAAGGCGATCTGAACCACTGCCTGCGCGGTTACCAGCATTATCTGCTGCCGACGGTGAACGCGCATGATATTACCCAGCCGATTAAAGATGGCAACCTGTATGTGCTGATGCCGATATCCGAAGGCATTGTCAAGCTGCCCAGCTACCGCTCCAGCCTGACCATTACCAGCTTGCTGACCACGTCGGATCAGGCCTACAACAAGGCAAACCCCAACAGCGCCACCACGATGGATAAGCAGGATGGCGATACCAGCGGGCCGTTTGACGTCGGCGTGGCCATCAGCGAAACCGTAGCCGACAAGGAAACCCGTATGGTATGGTTCCCAACCTCCCAGTTCCTGGTCGATCAGATTAACGAAATGGTCAGCGGCGCCAATCAGGACCTGTTTATCAACAGCCTGAACTGGATGTGCGAGCGTGAGAACAGCATCTCCATCAGCGCCAAGAACCTGAGCCAGGCTTACCTGACCGTACCCAGCGGCTCAGCGAGCATCTTCAGCGCCCTGTTGGCCGTCGTACTGCCCCTCGGCGTGCTCGCCATCGGCATCTTCGTGGTTCTGAAGAGGAGGAAACGGTAATGAAAAAGGGCAAACGCCTGCTCCTCCTGCTGGCTGTGGTTGCGGTGTTCGGCGTTGGCGCCTATCTGCTGAACCTGAGCACCCAGCAACAGGAAGCCGCCAAGGAGGCCGCCAAGGAAAGCGCCAAGACGACCCTGCTGAGCGCGAACGCGGACGACGTAACCGGGCTTTCCTACACCAACGGCGATCAGACCATCGAGCTGGCTAAAAAGGACGGCCAATGGGTTTATGCCCCCCGCGAAAGCTTCGCGCTCAACACCTCCAAAGTGGATACCATGCTCAGCGACCTGAAAACGGTGGAATCCGTACGGACGGTTACGGATACGGATACCTCCGCAGCGGATTACGGCCTGAGCGCACCCGCCATCGTCATTTCCGTAACCAATCAGGATGGCACCACGCAAAAGCTGTCCATCGGCGACAAGAACGCCACCAACGGCAACTACTACGCCGCCGTGGAGGGCAAAGCCGGCGTATACACGATATCCTCCGACCTGTACAACGCGTTTGACGTGCCGCTGATGTCCCTCCTGACCGATGAAGCGTTTCCTACCGTTGCTGAAGATACCGTAACGGGCCTGGAGTGGAGTACGCAAAGCGACGCAAAAACGCTTACCCACCTGGCCGACGGAGATGCGAGCGCTTATTCTTCCGCGTTTAAGTGGTTCAGTCAAAAGACGGACGGCACGGTAAGCCCCGTGAACGCGGACGCTGTCAGCACGCTTTTATCCTCCGCGACCGGGATCACCTATCAGGGCACGGCCGCCGATACGAAGGAAGATCTGGCAACCTACGGGTTGGATCACCCGCAGTTGACGCTCACCCTGCATTACACGGAGCAAGTGCCCGAATCGCAGGCGGACGCTGCCAAAGCCGAGGAAGCCGCGTCGCTTGCCACGCCCATCCCGACTGTGAAACCGACCGCGTCGCCGGAAGCGACCGCCACCGCAACGCCTGAGGCCACCGCGACCGTGACCGCATCCGCAACGCCTGACGCTACCGCGACAGCTACGGCTTCCGCAACAGCAAGCGCAACGGCAACCGCCGGCGCAACCCCGACCGTTTCGGCAACCGCCAAGGTAACGGAGGCGCAGACGGCCTCCGCGACCGATACCGCGACAGTAACCGCAACGCCGACCGCAGCGCTCAGCGGCGCGCTCCGCGTTGCCTCCGCTGAGGATGCAAGCGCCGTGCCTACGGAAACGCCGACTGCGGCACCGACTGCAACCCCGGAACCCACCGTGCCCGTGGAGCGCACCCTCACCCTCTGGTTTGGCTCGGCGGATGAGAGCGGCAACGTGTATATAACGCACAGCAAAACGGACCGCATCTTTACGGTCAGCGCCGATACCCTGACGGCCCTGCAAAAGCTGACGGACGATGACCTTCGCCTGAAGCAGATAACCGATTTAAGCCTGAGTGACATCACCGGGATGAACGCGACGATGGGCGGGGTTACCAAAGCGGTTACCTCCTCCACACAGGCGGTTACAGCCCAAAACGGCGAGCAGACTACGCAGGTGCTGTACCAAGTGGATGGCAAGGACTTGAAAACCACGCTGTTCAGCTACTTTGTCAACTCGCTCAACGCCATCGCCGCCGAGGGGTATACCGACACCCCTGTAGCCACGGATGCCAAACCGCTGCTGAATGCGGCGTTCACCCAGAACCGCGCTGGCTTTGAAAGCCTGCCTGTCGCCATCTACCCCTACGACGAAAGCTTCGATCAGGTTGTGGTCAACGGGGATTCGAGCATGCTGGTGAACAAACGGGATGTGGACAACCTTCAGGCCATATTCGAGCAACTGGTGGCCACCGAGGCCACCGCGACGCCGGAAGCCACCGCTACCCCTGCCGTAAGCGCGCAGTAACCGAGCTTTCCGGAATGGCTCACCCGCGCGGCGAAACCTCCTCTCGCCACGCGGCCCGCGCCTGAGCCGGCGCTCTGAACCATTCCCAACCGCCCTGCGGAAAACCGTAGGGCGGTTTTGGTTACCCCTTTCTCCGCCGCAGCGGAACTGGGTCAAGGGCAAAGCCAGAGCGGCAGATGGATCGAAAAAAACCCACTCGCCGAAAACCCGGGCCAAGGCTATCCACCTTGACCCGGGTTATGATTGTAGAGGATGATATTTCGACCGCGCCATTCGGTGCGCCATGCTGCCCGTTGACCGGCGCAAACCGCGGTAGGGTTTTGATTGCCGAGGTATCACAGGCCAGATGGCCTAAACCGTGCCCCACGCCCATCCGTCGGTAAGGGACGGTTACGCGATTGCCTTGATTTTTAGCGCTCGCGTGGCGTTGAGGATGGCCAGCAGGCTAACCCCGACATCGGCAAAAACCGCCAGCCACATGTTCGCCAGCCCGACTGCGACCAGCGCAAGCACAAGCACTTTCACGCCTAAGGCAAACACGATGTTTTGCCGGGCGATCCGCAGCGTGCGCCGGGCAATCCGCACCCCCAAGGCAACCTTGCGGGGGTCATCGTCCATCAGCACCACATCCGCCGCTTCCACCGCCGCGTCGCTGCCCAGCGCGCCCATGGCAACGCCGACATCCGCGCGGGTCAGCACAGGCGCGTCGTTCACGCCATCCCCCACGAACACCAGCGCGCCGCCGACGGTTTGCGTAAGCAACCGCTCCACCTGCTCCACCTTTTCGGCGGGCAACAGATGCGCGTGCACTTCGTCCAGCTTCAACTCCCGCGCAACCTGATCGGCTACGGTTTGGCTGTCGCCGGTCAGCATCACGGTTTTGTGGATGCCCTCGGCCTTCAGTTGGGCAATCGCGGCTGCGGAGGCAGGCTTCACCTCATCCGCGATCACGATATGGCCCAGATAAACCTGATCCTGCGCAACGTGAACGATTGTGCCCGCATGGGGGCAATCCGGCGGTGTTACGCCAACGCTGTCCATCAATTTCAGGTTACCGGCATACACCGTGTGGCCGTCAATCTCCGCCGATACGCCCAAGCCGGGCAATTCCCGCACATGGGCAAGCCCGCCGGAATCGACCGGCAGGTGATACTGCGCCCGAATGGAACGGCTGATCGGATGGTCGGAATAGCTTTCCACCGTAGCGGCCAAACGCAGCAACTCCTGCTGATCCACAATTTCGGGGTGGATGACCGTGACCTTGAAGCTGCCTTCGGTGAGGGTGCCGGTTTTATCAAACACAACGGTTTGCGCCTTGGAGAGCATTTCCAGATAGTTGCCGCCCTTGACTAAGATGCCGTTTCGCGATGCGCCTCCAATGCCGCCAAAAAAGGTTAGCGGAACCGAGATCACCAGCGCGCATGGGCAGGATACCACCAGAAAGCTGAGCGCGCGCTCCCCCCACATGCGCCATCCGCCGCCCGTTACCAGCGAGGGAACGAAGAAAAGCAACAGCGCCAACCCGCAAACCAGCGGCGTATAGATACGGACAAAGCGGGTAATGAAGTTTTCGGCTTTGGCTTTTTTACTGCTGGCATTTTCCACAAGGTCCAGAATTTTAGCCACTGTCGATTCCGCATAGGCGCGGGTGGCCCGCACGCGCAGCAGACCGCTCTGGTTTACGCAACCGCTGATCACCTCGTCCCCAACGTTCACATCCCGTGGGAGGCTTTCACCGGTCAGTGCGGCCGTGTTTAGCGAGGAAGCGCCTTCCAGCACAACGCCGTCCAGCGGGACGCGTTCCCCGGGGCGGATCAGCACCGTTTCACCGACGGCCACATCCTCCGGCGATACGGTTACGGTTGCGCCGTCGCGCTCCACATTGGCCGTATCCGGGCGGATATCCATCAGCGCGGCAATGGACTGTCTGCTCTTGCCCAGCGCATAGCTTTGAAAAAACTCGCCGATCTGGTATAGCAGCATCACCGCCACGGCCTCGGGATATTCGCCGATGGCCATTGCGCCCAGGGTGGCAACGGACATCAGAAAATTTTCATCGAAGATTTCGCCGTGCACGATGTTTTTGCCGGCTTCCCACAGCACATCCCAACCGACCATCAGGTAAGCCGCAAGGAATACCGCGAACGAAACGGCGCTTTGCCGGATGAGCAGAGCCGCCAAAAACAACGCCGCCGCAACGGCGATCGTGATTAAACTCCTTTTTTGTTTGCGGGTCATATCCAATCCATCTCCCTGTATGTTCATGGGTTTCCGATGGGACATGGGCGCGGTTCCGCCGGTTGGCCCCTGAGCGTTTCGATCCCCGACATGCGACGCCCCCGCGGAACAGTCCGCCCTCCAAAGACGGGTCCGATTTCGAATGGTTTACAGCACCTTGCAACCGCGTTCCGCCTTGGGCACGGCAACCTTTACGCGCGCGAGCACATCGTCAAATGCGGCGTCGTCGGCTTCGAGCGTCAGCTTTTGAGTTACAAAATTGACTGTGGCGTTGGTTACGCCATCTAGTTTGCGCACGGCGGTTTCGATTTTCGCGGCGCATACGCCGCAATCCACCTCGCTGAGCTGAAAGGTTTTCTTCATTAGGGATAACCTCCTTTATTTTATGGGCTGCCTTCGTTGCCCGGCATGGCGCGCGGGATGTTCCGCGCGAATGGCCGGGGCGCCGTTACTCGCCAACATGCTCAATCCCCTGGTTCACGATGGTGCGCACATGATCGTCCGCCAAGGCGTAAAACACGGTTTTGCCGTCCCGGCGAGCCGAAACCAGCTTGCTGCGCTTGAGCACCGCCAATTGGTGAGATATGGCGCTTTGGGACATTTGCAACAGCGTTGCGATGTCGCAAACGCACATTTCACTCGCAAACAGGCAGTAGAGAATCTTGATGCGGGTGGAATCGCCAAACAGCTTGAACAGCTCGCTCAGGTCAAAGAGCGTATCCTCGCTGGGCATGGCGTTCTTGACATGGCGCACGATGTCCTCGTGCACGCAGATGTATTCGCATTGGAACGGTTCCTGATCGGCACACACGCTGCATCACTCCTTCATATGAGCAAATGCTCATATGTATAATAATCCAAACTCTATTGCCTGTCAAGGGACAGATGAAATGGATAGGGATGTTTTGACCGTTTATCCTTTACGCTGAGCCATGGGGCCGAGCTACGCCGACGGATTCTGTGCGACCGATTGCGGCAGAGCCGCCCATGCCCGCGCCAGCCGCTCGACCGACCACGCGGCGTTCGCCGGGCTGGTGGAGGGCAGGGGAATAATCGGCAGGCCCGCCTGAGGCTCACACCAGCGGCGGTAGAGGGCGGCGGCGGTTTGCCCATTGGCAAACAACTGCCGGATCGGGGCTTGGGTAAGCAATGCACCGATATCGTTGGGCACAGGGTTACGGATACTGCCATCCGCGCTGCCGGTTACATCGCAGGAAGCCAGCACATCCCAAAGCGCGATCCCGTGCCGCAGCAGCAGCGCGCGCTTATCTTCGTTTTCAGTGGGGATCGTTTCTCCATACAGGAGCGCCAGCACCCGCCAGAAACGGTTTTGCGGGTGTCCGTAATAAAACGCGTTCGCTCGGGACTGAACCGAGGGAAACGTGCCCAGAACCAACGCGCGGGAGTTACAATCCCACACCGGCGGGAAGGGGTGAGCGATGCCCAGATAGGTTTCCGCCATAAACAGCCTCCCGGCGCATATGCGTAAAAAATCCTTTCAAACGGCGCAAATGCACCCACAAACCTCAGCATATAACGGAACGCGCGGTTTGGCAAGCGGGCGTTCGGTTAGCCGGCTAACCATTGTTCATGAATTGTCCATATTTGGGATATGACTTGCTCACGTTTTTCATGTATGATACCATGGTAAGGATGGATCCGCATCCTTGTAAGGAGGCGCAACATGGCTAAGACCATTGGCATTGACCTGGGCACGACCAATTCCTGCGTAGCTTTTTTGGAAAACGGCGAGCCTGTCGTAATCCCCAACGCGGAAGGTGGGCGCACCACCCCGTCCGTTGTGGCGTTTGCGAAAAACGGCGAACGCATTGTAGGCAGCGCGGCCAAACGGCAGGCTGTTACCAACAGCGAGCGCACCATTTCCAGCATCAAGCGTGAAATGGGCACCGATAACCGGATTAAGATCGACGGCAAAGCCTACACGCCGCAGGAGATCAGCGCGATGATCCTGCAAAAGCTGAAGGCCGACGCGGAAGCCTACCTTGGCGAAAAGGTCACCGACGCGGTGATTACCGTGCCCGCCTATTTTAGCGACAGCCAGCGGCAGGCAACCAAGGACGCCGGTAAAATCGCGGGCCTGAACGTGCTGCGCATTGTGAACGAGCCGACGGCCGCGGCGCTTGCCTATGGCGCGGACAAGGGCGAAAGCATGAAGATCATGGTTTATGATCTGGGCGGCGGCACGTTTGACGTGAGCATTCTGGACATTAATCATGGTGTGATTGAGGTGCTGTCAACCGCGGGCAACAACCGGCTGGGCGGCGACGATTTTGACCGTTGCGTTACCAACTGGCTGCTGGATGAGTTTACAAAAAAAGAACATATCGACCTTACGCGCGACCCGACCGCGATGCAGCGCGTTAAGGAGGCGGCGGAGAAAGCCAAGATTGAGCTGAGCGCCGCCGCGTCCACCACCGTTAGCCTGCCGTTTATCGCAAGCGGCAAGGATGGCGCCAAACATCTGGAGGCGACGCTGACCCGCGCAAAGTTTGACGATTTAACCCGTAGCTTGGTGGACGCGACCATGGGACCGGTCAAGCAGGCAATGAGCGACGCGGGCCTGAAACCGGCGGATATCGGCCGGGTGTTGCTGGTGGGCGGCAGCACGCGCATCCCCGCGGTGCAGGAAGCGGTTAAGCGTTTCACCGGGCAGGAGCCGAGCAAGGGCATCAACCCGGACGAGTGCGTGGCGTTGGGCGCGACGTTGCAGGGCGGCGTGCTGCAAGGGCAGGTTACGGGGCTGCTGCTGTTGGATGTTACGCCTCTGTCGCTGGGCATCGAGACGGTTGGCGATGTGTTCAGCCGCCTGATTGACCGCAACACGCCGATTCCCGTAAAGCGCAGCCAGGTGTTTACCACGGCGGCCAACTTCCAAACGCAGGTGGAAATTCATGTGCTGCAAGGCGAACGGGAAATCGCTTCCTACAACAAAACGCTGGGCAAATTCAAGCTTAACGGCATCCGGCGCGCGCTTCGCGGCGTGCCGCAGATCGAGGTCACGTTTGCCATTGACGCCAACGGAATCGTCAATGTATCGGCCAAAGACCTGGGCACCGGCAAACATCAGGAAATTATGCTGACCCAAAGCAGCAATATGTCCTCTGCGGAAATCGATCAGGCGGTGCGCGACGCCGAGCGCTATGCCAGCGAGGATCAGCAGCGCAAGCAAAGCGTTGAACTGCGCAACCGGGGCGAACAGCTGTGTTATGAGGCGAAAAGCGCCATGCGCAAGCTGAAACCGGAGGACCGCGACCGTGTGGAAACCCTCCGCAAGTGGACGCAGAAGGCGCTGGACGACCATGACGACGCGGCATTGCGCGACGCAAGCGCGGAGCTGGAACAGGCGTTGACCTCCGCGGGCCGCTACACAGGTGCGCCGGACGGCGCGGCCAGCGAGGACGGCGCGATGGACGCGGACTTTACCTCCGCCGAAAAGAAGGATCAGCCGTAACGGCAGCTGACTTTTCGGAAAGGAGCGCCCATGTTCGGATATGTGACCATTAACCCAACGGAACTGGGGACCAAAAGCCGCGAGCGGTATCAGGCCTATTACTGCGGGTTGTGCCGCACCCTGTACCGACGCTACGGAAACCTTGGCCGCGTGACGCTCAGCAATGACATGACCTTTCTTCTGGTGCTGCTGAGTTCCCTGTACGAGCCAAGCGAGAGCCTGACGGTCGGGCGCTGCCTGCCGCATCCGGTGAAACGGCGCGAAGGCATCCACAACGACCTGAGCGACTATTGCGCCGATATGAACCTGGCGCTGGCCTACCATAAATGCCGGGATGATTGGACGGACGACCGCAGCCTGGCGGGCATGGCGGAGGCAAAACTGCTGCAAAAAGCCTATCGGCAGGTGGAAACCCGTTACCCGGAAAAGTGCGCCGCCATCCAACGCTGCCTGACGGATATCGACGCATTGGAGCGGCAAAGCGTTCTGGACCCGGACGGCCCGGCCAACCTGACCGCGCGGATGCTGGGCGAAATCTTCGTATACCGCAACGATTACTGGGCGGTACCGCTGCGCATCATCGGGGAAGGGCTGGGCCGGTTCATCTACCTGATGGACGCGTATGACGATCTGCCGGCCGACCGCCGGCGCAAGCGGTATAATCCGCTTATGGAATACGGCGACCATGCGGATTATGAAAGCCTTGTCAAAGACAGCCTGACGCTGGTGATCGCGGAATGCACGCAGGCGTTTGAGCTTTTGCCCCTGGTGCAGGATGTGGAAATTTTGCGTAACATTCTGTATTCCGGCGTTTGGATGCGCTACCGGCAAAAGCAGGCCAAACCCGACCGCGAACAGGGCAAGCTGAAGGAGAGTGACCATGAACAGAGACCCGTATGACGTGCTCGGCGTGTCCCGAAACGCAACGGATGACGAAATCAAGGCAGCCTACCGCAAACTTGCCAAAAAATACCACCCAGACCTGAACGGCGGCAGTTCCGAAGCGGAAAACCGCATGAAGGAAGTCAACGAAGCCTACACCCTGCTGATTAAAAATAAGGGGCAGGGATACGGCCAAAGCTATGGCGCAAACAGCGGCGGTTATGGCGGCGCGGGCGGTTACGGCAGCTCGGGCAGCTATGGTTCCGGCGGATACGGAGGCTCGGGCGGCTATGGCAGCCAGAACAGTTCCGGCGGCGGCTACGGCGATTTTGATCCGTTCGGTTTCGGCGAATTTTTCCGCAGGGCACAGCAGCAGCAGGCAAACCGCGGAGGAGAAACCACCTATACGGAGTATGACCCGCTGCTGAAAAATGTGGAGGATGCGGTTCTGGACGGCGAATATGCCCGCGCGGCCCAAATCCTGACTGGCATTCGGGATCGGCGCGCCGCGTGGTATTATTGGAGCGCAAGGGTCAACGTGGGGCTGGGCAACCGGGTGGCAGCGCTCAACAACGCGCGCATGGCGGTGCAGATGGCGCCGGACGAGGCGGTTTACCGGGAACTGCTTGCAAGCCTGCAATCAACCGGGCAGAGCTACCAGCAGTACGGCTCGCAGCGCGGCTTTACCGGCGCGCTGTGCGCAAACCCCTGCGTGTCGCTGATTATCGCCAATGTGCTTTGTAACTGTTGCTGCCTTGGTGGGCGCGGCGCTTACTGTTGTTAATGGAGGAGGAAATCGCAATGTCCTTTTGGGAAAAAATAAAGCAGTCGCTTCGGGGCCTGATGGCGGGGCGGCATGGGGTGGATCAGCTATCGGTCGCGCTGGTGTGGACTGGCCTTGGGCTGTATGTGATCTCGGCCATCTTTGGGCTTGGGATTGTTAGCCTGCTATCGCTGGCCCTGTATGGGTACACGGTTTTCCGCATGTTTTCCCGGAACGAGGAAAAGCGGGCGGCTGAAAACCGCCGCTACCTGAGCTGGAAAACGCGCCTGACCACGGAAGTCAAACAGGCGCGTACCCGTTTTAAGAACCGCAAACAGTATAAATATTTCCGGTGCCCCAACTGCAAGGCATGGTTACGCCTTCCGCGCGGGGCGGGCGTGGTCACGGTGACCTGCGGGCGCTGCCATAACAGCTTTACGCAAAAAGGGTGATGGGCTAACCGGACGGCGGAAGTGTCGTTCGGGCGATGCAGGCGGGATTGGCGGCAGCACCGCCGGCGATCAACACTCCCGCCGTAACAGAAGCGGACAAGCGGCAAAGCCCTTTGGAGGCACAGCGGGGAAACCTTTCGGCCGATTGACGCACCTGCGGCCACCCATAGAACCTAAACACCCCATGGGATACATCGCAATGGGTTGTGGCTTATCGACTTCATGGTGTTTATGAACAAGCGGATCGAACCCATTTGAGCGGCGGGAATTTTCCGCCGCTTTTTTATGCTGCTGGTAGGCCATAGCGCCGACGGCAGCCCATTGAGCAGCACGCCTGTGACGGCACGCGGAGCCTTACCGCGACCGGCGAAGCGGGGGCCGCTCGCCTCGCGCGATGCCGCAGGAAGGGACAGCGGGTTTGCTCACGGGGGTCAAGCAACCTCTGTTTTTACCGAAAAAAGCAAACTGGTGTTTCCATTTCATGCACTTCATGGTACAATACAGGTATCCCATATTGGAGGAGCAAACCATGAACCGATTTGTGCTCAAATCGCCCTATCAGGCAAGCGGGGACCAGCCCGCCGCCATTGAAAGCCTTGCCGATGGCGTGAAGCGGGGGCTGAAGGATCAGGTGCTGCTGGGGGTAACTGGCAGCGGCAAAACCTACACCATGGCTTCGGTAATTGAGCGCGTTCAGAAGCCGACGCTGGTGCTTGCGCACAACAAAACATTGGCGGCGCAGCTTTGCAGCGAATTTCGCGCCTTCTTTCCGGATAGCGCGGTAGAGTATTTTGTGAGCTATTACGATTATTATCAGCCGGAGGCGTACATTGCCGCCAGCGACACCTATATCGAAAAAGACGCGTCCATCAACGAGGAAATCGACCGTTTGCGGCACAGCGCCACCGCCGCGGTGCGCGAGCGAAGCGATGTGATTATTGTCGCCAGCGTCAGCTGTATTTACTCCATGGGCGACCCCAGCGAATATGAAGGCATGATGGTCAGTATGCGCCCGGGCATGACGCTCAGCCGGGATAAGCTCATCAGCCGATTGATTGAAATTCAGTATACCCGCAACGATTTTGAATTTACGCGCGGCAGTTTTCGCGTGCGCGGGGATGTGCTGGAGATTATCCCCGCCAACGAACGCGAGCATGCGCTGCGCGTGGAGTTTTTCGGCGATGAAATTGAACGCATCCGTGAAATTGAGGTAGTGACCGGCAATGTGCTGAGCACCCTGGAACACGCGCTCATTTTCCCAGCCACGCACTATGCCATGGACCGAGAAAAAATGACCGGGCAGATCGACGCGATTGAGCATGATCTGGACGTGCGCGTGCAACAGCTGAAAGACGAAGGCCAGCCGCTGTACGCGATGCGGCTTCGACAACGCACGCAGTACGATCTGGAAATGATGCGACAGATTGGCTTTTGCACGGGCATTGAAAACTACAGCCGCTATTTTGACGGCCGCAAGCCGGGCGACGCGCCCTACTGCCTGCTGGATTATTTCCCCAAGGATTTTCTGATGTTCATTGACGAAAGCCATGTGAGCGTTTCTCAGGTGCGCGGGATGTACAACGGTGACCGCGCGCGCAAGCAAACGCTGGTGGATTACGGCTTTCGCCTGCCCTCTGCGTTTGATAACCGCCCGCTTCTGTTTGACGAGTTTCGCCAGCGGCAACACCAGACGATCTACGTGAGCGCTACGCCCGGCGCGTACGAACTGGGCATCGCTCAAAATATGGTGGAACAGATCATCCGCCCGACAGGGCTGTTGGACCCGCAGGTGATATTGCGCAAGGCGACGGGTCAGGTGGACGATCTGGTGGGGGAGATTAACCGCACGGTGGACCGTCAGGAGCGCGTGCTGGTAACAACGCTGACCAAGCGCATGGCCGAAAGCCTGACCGATTATCTGAAAAATCTTGGCATCAAGGTGCGCTATTTACACAGCGATATCCAAACCATGGAACGTTCACAGTTGATCCGCGACCTGCGCCTTGGCGAGTTTGACGTGTTGGTGGGCATTAACCTGCTGCGCGAAGGGTTGGATATGCCGGAGGTTAGTCTGGTGGCGATTTTGGATGCTGACAAGGAGGGTTTTCTGCGCAGCGAAACCTCGCTGGTGCAAACCATCGGCCGCGCCGCGCGCAACGTGAACGGGCGCGTAATCCTTTACGGCGATACCCTGACCGACAGCATGATGCGCGCCATAAACGAAACCAACCGCCGGCGCGCCTTGCAGGAGGCGTACAATCAGCTGCACGGCATCACGCCGCAAAGCGTGAAGAGCACGGTGCAGGCGTTGTTGAAAATCACCAACGATTTTGCCGGCGGCTCGGGTAAGGATATGAGCGAGGAAGAGCGGGAAGCGTTGCTCAGGAGCGTTGAGGATCAGATGCTTTCCGCGGCTAAATCGCTTGATTTTGAAAAAGCGGCGAAGCTCCGGGATGAGCTATTCAGTTTGAAGGGCGAGACCAAAGAGGTGCAAAAGCCGCAAATGAAACGCCACCGCGCGCGAAAACCCATGCGCTGAAAACCCGCGGCGGCCCCCATTTTGAGGGCGGCGGGTATATCCAAACAGGAAACTTCCCGTAACCAACAGGCAATCCGAAGGCGCGCAAGGCGGCGTGGTTCCGGATTGCCTTATCATTTTACTTTTATCCGCAGACGGTTCCCTAGCGTGCTTATCTTTACTTGCCCCTCTGGAACATAAACTTGGCGCGGCCAAACAGCGACATCAGGCTTTCCCGGTCAAACAGCCAGCCAAATGCCAGAGTGATCGCCGTCGCGTAGATGCTGATCGGAACCGCGAGCGTAATCCATTTGAAAAAGCCGTTGATATCCAACAGATGAAACGCAAGGAACGGGCCGGCGATTACGGCAACCTGCACAAACATGCGCAGCATGCGTTTCAGCGTCCAGGTCCAAGGCAAATGCGTAATCTGCCGGGGCACAAACCAAAGCTGCAAAATGGCGCGCAGCACATTGGAGAGGATGATGCCCGCCAGAATGCCAACCACCGCCATGGTCAGGCTGGTCTGCAAGCCCCATACGCCAAGGACTGACCCCAGCACAACGGCGGTGAGCACCTGCGCGGTGCAGTGATGCCGCGTTTCACGGAACTTGCCGCTCGCGGTAATCATCAGGTCCATTGGCATTTTTGCATGGTCGGTAATCGCTTCCAGCACCACCATCATGCCAATGAGGGGCGCGGAATAATTGGCGTCGGTAATTTTATCGGTATACAGCACCACAAACGGCACAATCAGGATTGCTGCCGTTGAAAACAGGATGCTGGTGATGGCAAGGTACAGGTACTCAAAATCGCGGTACGCTTTTTGGAATTTCTGCTGCTGCCCGCGCACAATCAAATCGCCAAAACCGGAATAGATGCCGGTTGTGGTCATTTTCAGGATGCCCCATAGCCCCACGGTAACCATGTTGTAGGTGCCGTAAACGGAAATCATGGCCGCGTCGCGGGTAATGACGGTGGTCAGCATAATGGCCGCGCCCTGATGAAAAGCCGTCGTAAACTGCTGGTACATCGCGTCCCACCGCTTGGCCAGCGCTGCTTTGTTGGGCTTGGCAAACACATTGACCTGCGGGTATACCTTTTTGACATAGCTGCCCAGAATCAGCGGCCGGATCGCGATGGTCAGGGAAGCGAGCAGGCGAACAATGATGATATTGATGTGAAGGTAAGCCAGCACCACGATTACGGCTGTTTGCAAAAGCAGCGAGCTCATGCTGGCAAGGCTGACCATGAACGTGCGCTGATCGGCTGTTAACAGCACCCGGTAACGCGACAGCGTGAAAAACTCCAAAGCACCCGATACGCCCATGGCGCAGATGAGCAGGAACACGCTCCAGTAATCCATGAGGTTGCCCTGCAGCGTTTCAATGGGCACAAAGAACGGATAGATGACCGCAAAAATCAGCGTGAGGCCGATGAACATCCAGCCCGCGATGTTGTAAAACTGCCGCGCCGCGGAAACGATCGCGCTGACGCCGTCGGCATCTTTTTCCGCCAGCGGTTTATAAAGGCTGAAAACCGCCGCGGCCGCCAAGCCTGCCTCCACCAGCCGGAAGTAGGTCAGAAACTCGTTGGCCGAAACAATTAAACCGTTGACCTGCGAGCCGTAAAACAGCATCATCAGGCGCGGAGTCACAAAGCCCATCAGCATCGCGGTAAACTGGTAGGCTGCCGTGAACACGGTATTCTGCACAAAACGCGACGTGCGAGTGTTGGTGCGGCTGTTCAATACGGTATCCCTCATTATCGGTCAAGATGGAGCGGTTTGCGTTTGTTCTCAGGGGGCGGGGTCATGTAATCCGGGCCGTACAGTTGGGTAAGCACGGGCTTTGGGTCGCGCGGCACGCGCACGCTCAGGTATCCGAACGGAACATGCGTCAGATCGGTAAACGCGTCGCGCGCAAACGCCATATTCAGCAAATTGAACGCGCCGTCGCTCATGTGCAGTTGGGCGCTATCCCCTCCGCTGCGCGCGACCCGTCGATAGGCCCGGAGCTTGCTCTCCTTGCCAAACGGCAACCCGAGCAAATGCGTGCCCCACAGCAACACCCGGCCCTTAAAGGAAAAACGGCGGTAATCAGTATGCTCTTTGAGCATCCCCTGCAAAACCCGCAACCGCAGCAGCTTCCAAAAACGGGGTAAGCGCTTGTCCGGCAGGGGGTCGAGCACAAACAGATCCACGAAAGCGTCGCCGCCTACCTTGCGCACGCGGGGCACCCATGTGTCGGATAAATCCAGCGAAAACCCCAGCCCGCACTGCGATGGGTACAGCTCCTCAAAGCGGTCGTAACTCTCGCGCGGCAAAACAATGTCGATATCGTCATCCCACGGGATCATGCCCTGATGGCGAACCGCGCCCAGCAGCGAGCCGCAAATCATGCTGTAAGGCAGGCCGTTTTCTTCCAGCACGCGCACAGCGTCGGCCAGCACATCGTACAGTTCCGCATGCACGGCCTGTAAACCGTAATCCATTATGCCAGCCCTTCCAGCACGGCCTGCACGCGGTCGGCAACGCTTTTGCCGTCCAGACCATAATAGGCTTCTAAATACGCCTGATTGCCAACAATGCAGGAATACTGATCGTTCATCCCCATGCGAACCACGCGCGCGCGATGGTCACGGAGGCCGCTGACCACCTCGCACACCGCGCCGCCAAAGCCGCCCACGATGGTATGCTCCTCCAGCGTAAACAGCACGGGCACCTGATGGCACAGGCGTTCCAGATAGTCCGCGTCGATTGGCTTCACGGTTGGGAAACTGGCAACCCCGACGGAGAAGCCCCGATCCCGCAGCAACTTTTCCGCTTCGATGGCGCTGGAAAGAATGCCGCCCGCCGTGAGGATGTAAGCGTCCTTCCCCTCGCTGTGCGGCAATGCCTTGCCGGTTTGATAGCCGACAAGCGAGCCTTTTTCGTGAAAGATCGGCTCGCCGCCGCGCCCGATGCGCAGGTAAGCGACGCCCGGTTCCGTTAAGAAGCGCGCCATCACCGCTTCGGTTTCCACCGCGTCCGCAGGGGCATAAACCGTGACGCCCGGCAAAAGCCGAAGGGCGCTGATATCCTCCGTGGCGTGGTGCGTCATGCCCAAAGTGCCGTAAACAAAGCCCGCGCCGACGCACACAATTTTCACGTTGGCTTCATGGTAGGCGCAGCAGTTGCGAATTTGTTCCAGACAGCGCAGGGTCGGGAAATTGCCGATGGAATAAACGACCACCGTTTTACCTTCCATGGCCATACCGGCCGCCATGCTCATCATCGCCTGCTCCGAAATGCCGGCGTTGATGAACCGGTTGGGAAACTCCTCCATAAACGGGAACAGCACGCCAAAACCTAAATCGCCAGTCACCAGCACCAGATTGGGGTTGACGCGCGCCTGCTCCTGCAAACACCGGGTGAACGTTTCTCTCACGGTTTTTGCGCCTCCAGTTCCTTGACGGCCCGGTCATATTCTTCGCCGCGGGCGGTGCGGTAATGCCACAGCACGTCGTTTTCCATAAAGCTGACGCCTTTGCCCTTTACGGTGTCCGCAATGACGACGATGGGTTTACCCTGCCCGCGCGCGGCCTGCGCGTCGGCATATGCGCGGTGGAGCGCCGCGTGGTCGTGCCCGTCGATGCGGATCACATGCCAGCCGAAGCTGGCCCATTTCTGATCCAGCGGCTCCAGCCTGATAGTTTTTTCCACGCTTGCGATCGACTGAATTTTGTTGAAATCAACCGTCACAATCAGGTTATCCAGCCCAAACTGGTTGGCGATCAGCGCGCTTTCCCAAATGGCGCCCTCGTCGCACTCGCCATCCCCAATGATACAGAAAACGCTGTGCGGTTCGCCGTTCATTTTGCCGGCCATGGCCATGCCCATGGCCATGGGCATACCCTGACCCAGCGAACCGGTGCTCACCTCAACCCCCGGCACGCCTTTGTGGCTCACATGGCCGCTCAGCCGACTGCCGTTCTGGCAGTGGGTTTCCAGCTCGCTCAGCGGAAAAAAGCCGCATTCCGCCAGCGCCGCATAGATCCCCGCGCCTGCGTGGCCCTTGCTGAGCACCAGCCGGTCGCGGCCCGGCCATTTGGGGTTGGCGGGATCGTAACGCATCACATCGGCATAGAGCACGGCGACGATATCCGCCATGGAAAAAATGCTCCCGATATGCGCGGTGCCGCCGCGGTTGGTCATATCCAACGCGTGACGGCGAATCCGGTAGGCCAGTTGTCTGCTTTTGTCGTAGGTCATTGAGGTAACACCCCTCCATCAAGCGATTGGCGCTGTATTCCTGGCGGCTACGCGTGCGTTTGTGAACCGCCGGCGATTTTTCTGGCCACGCAGGCAATGGTTCGCAACAGCAGCCCCGCGTCGGTCAGGAATGATTGGCTTTGCGCATAAGCCACGCGCATCCGGTTTTTTTCGCCCAGGATATTCCGCTCGTACGCGCCTTCGGGGTCGTCGTGCCCGACCGCCTCGTCCAGGCTGATGAGCTGAATGGAGCTTGGGTCGCTGATGCCCGGCCGAACCCACAGGATACACTGTTCTGCCGGCGTGTAGCGCATCGTATACTTGAGCAGCTCAGGCCTTGGCCCGATAAAGCTCATATCCCCACGGATGATGTTGAGCAGCTGAGGTAGCTCGTCCAGCTTGGTTCGCCTGAGCACGCGGCCCAGACGAGTAACCCTCGGATCGTTCAGGGCTGTGGTGCCGCTGTACTGATCCGCGCCGACCACCATGGTGCGGAATTTAAGGATTGTAAACGGTCGGTTGTGGTAGCCGCCCCGAAGCGCCTGATACAGCACCGGCCCTTTGGAGGTAAGCTTTACCGCGGCCGCGATGGGGAGCATCACGATCAGCCCTAACGGCAACAGCACAAGCGCCAGCGCCAGGTCCAAAACCCGCTTGAACACTTTACTGTACAGCGGATGGCTCAGCCGACCATCCCAGCGTGGGAGTTCCGTGGGCTGCGAAACGGCCTTTGCGGCCCTTGCATCCCGATCCTGCGACTGCATTTCCGAAGTCCCTCCCATGCGCCTGCGGCTCGTTACCGCTATCTTTTAGGATATCACACGCCATTTCATAAGTCAAACGGTTTCCGACAGTTTTCAGCGTTTCCCAAGCGGCAGGTTTGCGCTCGCGAAAGCTTTTGTCATAAAGGATTGCGCGCCTTGCCACGGCGCTTTTGCCGGGTAGGGCGCAGGGATTCGTCCGGTTATAACGGACATCTTGCGCGGCATGCGGCAGCCCATGGCACCAGCTTGACTTTCCAATCTGTATCCGATAAAATCTATACCAATACCCTTAATATTGGAGGGCTTCCACCATAGCGCCTCCGGAAAGCCGAGATGAACCATCGAGATACGGGAAAGCATTGAAAGGGGCCATACAGGATGATAAATCAAATGTCGCCGTTGGATCGTCTGAGCGTATACGCGACCGCCCGCGAGGCGTCCGTGATCCGTTGCGCACGGATCGATCAGGAACTGTATCAAACCTATGGCGTCAAGCGCGGGCTTCGGGACCAGAGCGGGAAGGGCGTGCTGGCGGGACTGACCAACATTTCCGAAATCCAATCCTACCAGGAAACGGATGGGGAAAGGGTGCCCTGCGAAGGCAAGCTATGGTACCGGGGCTACAATATTACCGACCTTGTGGGCGGCGTAATGCGGGATAACCGGTACGGTTTTGAAGAAACGGCGTACCTGCTCCTGTTTGGCGAGCTGCCCACGCCGGAAAAGCTGGAGGAATTTACACGCGTGATGGCCATGAGCCGCACGCTCCCCACCAACTTTGTGCGCGACGTTGTGATGAAAGCCCCCAGCGCCGATATGATGAACAGCCTGAGCCGAAGCGTGCTGACCCTTGCCAGCTATGACGAGCGCGTTGCGGATTTATCCATCAGCAACGTGCTACGGCAGTGCATGATGCTGATTGCCGTATTTCCCATGCTTGCGGTGTACGGTTATCACAGCTACAACCATTATGGACGGGATGAAAGCCTGTATATCCACCGCCCGGACGATTCGCTTTCCACAGCGGAAAATCTTTTGCGCCTGTTGCGTCCGGATAAAAGCTACACCGGGCTGGAGGCGCGGGTATTGGATCTGGCGCTGATGCTGCACATGGAGCACGGCGGCGGCAACAATTCCTCGTTTACCACGCATGTGGTGACCTCGTCGGGCACGGATACGTACAGCGCCGTAGCCGCGGCGTTGGCAAGCCTGAAAGGGCCCAAGCACGGCGGCGCGAATATCAAGGTTGTGCAGATGATGGCCGACCTGAAGCGCAACGTGACCGATACCACGGATGAGCAGGCTGTGGAGGACTATCTGCTGAAACTGCTCAACAAGGACGCTTTTGACCGCAAGGGCCTCATCTACGGCATGGGGCACGCCGTATACTCCATCAGCGACCCGCGCGCAACCATTTTCCGGTCGTTTGTGGAGCAGTTGGCTGATGAAAAGCACAAGAAAATCGAATTTGCTCTTTACAGCATGGTGGAACGGCTGGCGCCGCAGGTGATTGCGCGGGAACGCCATATCTACAAGGGCGTGAGCGCCAACGTGGATTTTTACAGCGGGCTTACCTACTCCATGCTAGGCATCCCGGAGGAAATGTTCACCCCCATTTTCGCCATTGCGCGCATTGTGGGCTGGAGCGCCCACCGCATTGAGGAACTGGTGAACATGGATAAGATTATCCGCCCCGCGTATAAAGCGGTATTGCCCAACCGGGATTACCGGGCCATGGGCGAACGCGCGGCCGCGGATAACGCCGAGTAAACACGGAACGCCGCAAAATTCCGCAATTCCACAATGCCGCATTGCCAAAGTGAACCGGGCGGTTGCCAAGCCGTCAATTTTCCAGCGGGGACTCAATGGCATATCCAAACAGGCGGGATTGGGAAGGCGCACGCGCCGCCCAACCCGCCTTTTTTTGTGTACAATGCGGAATGGCAGGCAGAAAACCTCCTTTGCGCAACGGCAGCGGCAGATGCGCCGCGAGCCGGGCAAAGGAGGTTTCGGGTGGCAAAAGTTGCGGCATGTGGGTTGCTTCATTTGCCCCATTGCCCTGCGGGCTGTTCGCTCGTTTTAATGGATTGGCTTTGGCATCCGGATTTGGGTTCCATTCCAAACCCCGGCAGGGGATTCACCCCCCGCACCCAAAGAAGGGCGTTCCCTTGTCCCGGTATCGCCGCTGCAATGGCTTTTTCTGACGGTGTTATGCCGACTGCCTATGCCCTGCTGTCTCTTGATTTCTCTGTGGCGCTATCGACTGTGCGACGGCACAGGTTCACAAAAGCGTCCGCGCTCATGGCTTTGCCGCTGTGCAGCCAGCGCACAATCGAGCATCGGAATGCGTCGCTGTAAAAATCACAGAAAAACTCCCGGAACTCCTCATCGCGGATTTCCTGATGCAGGTAGGCGCTCAGAATCGCTTCCAACGTTTCGTTGAACGTGTCTGCAAACGCGTTCTGGCCCTCAATCGCAAAGGCGTTGATATAAAAGGCGCGGTTTTCGGCGAAGTACTCGCACACTCGGCGCAGGTACGCCCATACGTCGGCTTCGGCGTTGCTGTCCAGCAGCTGCAAAAATTCGCTGTAAAACACCCAGTTGAGCAGATCGTACTTATCCTGAAAATGATAATAGAAGCTTTTACGGTGCATGCCGCACTGCTCGCAAATATCGCCCACGCTGATTTTGTGAAATGGGCGCGTCTGCATCAGTGTTTTCAGGGAGGCGCTCAGCGCGCGCTTGGTGATATTGGCTTCGGGCATCGCGCACACCTCCGCTAGCGATGGCGACGGACACTGGGCATGCTCAGGCGAATCAACGCTTCCAGGGACAGCTCGGCGCCGTAGGATTGGCCGATGCCGGCGGGGTAGATCGGCAAGCCGTCCGCGCCGAGCATCAGCATACAGCTTTCGTCCGATATGATGTGATCGACCCTCTGAACATCCGCGTACAGGTCGATGGGGTACAGGGGATAACGGCCGGCGGCCCGGAGGGCGATCACTTCCGCGCCGACGCGCGCCCGCGTTTCGGGGTCGCAAGTATCCGCGGGGGTTAAAATGAGGAAAGGATAGTCCCGCTCGACCACGCTTTTCAGAAAAGGCTCCGATAAAAGCCAATCCGCATTGGCGGCGCTGTATTCACAGTTAAGGCTGAAAATTCTTTTTTTGCGGCAAAGCGTATCCGCCGTATCGGGGTATTCCGGAGCGCCGCCCCTTGGCAGAAACATGGCGTTTGGCAGCGCCATATCCAGCTCGGCCAGCCGGGCGTTGGTCGCGGCGTCCTCCGCCATCAGGAAAAAAGCGCAGGTATGGCATTGCGCGACTGTTGCGAGCATATCCGCAAGTCGTTCCGTTTGACTGCCGACAAATAAAAAGTATGCGAAGATACCCAGCGCCTGCCCCTCGGCCACAAGGCGGGACAGATCAAGCGGCTTAGCCGCGGGCATGTTACAGCGTAAAAGAATGGCCCACGGAACGTTCACGCCGCGTTCCTTCTCATAGGCGCGGATCATTTTCGCGCCCATGGTCCAGCTCATGTAGCCGATATTGATGCCGAAAGTTTCCAGCGTTTGGGGGTCCACGTTACGGATCAGCGACGTGACCAACGCGTAATAGACGCTGTTGCTGTTCTTCAGCACGCTTTGCGCGTCGGTAAAAAAACTCTTTTGATTGCGCCCTTTGCCAAACTGCATGCCCAAATCGACCAGCTTGCGAATGCTGCGGTTGGGATCGCGCCGTATATCGCGGATTCCCTTGCTTACGGCGCTTTGGATCGCCGCTTTAATGACGGGTTGGTTGTCCATAACATGACCTCCAGCGAATAGAACCATCATACTCCAAAAACAGAAACCCCGCAAGGGTCGGCCTGACGGTGCAACTTGCCGCAGGCGCGCATGTTACCAGACACGTTTTGCCAGATGCCGCCAACGGAGATAGCGCGCGATCGGCATATGCCCGGCGGGGCCGCGATCGCGCGCTGCGGTACGCGCTTTAGAGGGTGGAACGAACCTCGCCCACGGGCGCGTGGGCTTCACGGGCATACTTGCGCTGCAACTGGGCATTGCGGATTTTCTTCTTTTCCCAATTGGCGGGGCCGGCGCTGGCCGTCCACAGTGCGTCTGCGGCGGGCGCCCAGCATTCCGCGGCGTTGCGGCACTTATCGCACAGGGTATGCGCATCCTCAGGGTGCTGCATGTCGGTGGACTGTGCGCCGCTCTGATCGACCATCTCGGCCAGCACGCCGTAGTTATCCAACACCGGGCAGGGGCGCAGCATGTTGTCGTTAAAGGGCTGACGGTCGTGGTACTGCATGAAAAGCGGGCTGCGGTAGGCTTCCAGCAGGGTTTTCTGCCGGATGTTGCTGTCGCTGTAATGCACAAACGCGCAAGGCTCGATATCGCCGTTGGCGTTGATGTGCAGGTACCGCCGACCGCCGGCGATACAGCCGTCGGCATACTCGCCGTCGTTCCAGAAATCCATGGTGAAAATCGCCTTGGAGGCCCGGAACGCGCGCACCTGCCGGTACATGAAGGCGCGCTGCTCTGGGCTGACCAGCAATTCGGGCACCGCGTCCTGCCCTACGGGCATGTAGGTAAACAGCCACATGAACTTTGCGCCCAGGTGGATGATCTCGTCAAAGTATGCCTCGCTGCCGATCACCTCCGCGTTATGGGCGGTGTAGCAACAGCTGACCCCGAAGGCAAGCTTGTGATTTTGAAGAATTTCCATGGCCTGTACCACTTTGCGGTATGTGCCCGGCCCGCGCCGGCTGTCGGTGGCTTCTTCAAACCCTTCGACGCTGAGGGCCGGCACAAAGTTTTTCACGCGCAGCATCTCGTCGGCAAAGGCGTTGTCGATCAGCGTGCCGTTGGTGAAAGCGAGAAACGCACAATCCGGGTGCCGTTCGCACAGGGTGATGATATCTTTCTTGCGCACAAGCGGTTCGCCGCCTGAATAAATGAAGAAATATGTGCCCAATTCCTTGGCCTGGCGCACGATGCTGTCCAGCTGCTCCAAACTCATGTTGAGCTTGTCGCCGTATTCGGCCGCCCAACAGCCGGTGCAGTGGAGGTTACAGGCGCTGGTGGGGTCCATGAGCACCGCCCACGGGATGTTGCAGTTGTATTTTTCGCTGTTTTTACGCTGGCGGGGCGTGCCGATCATGCTGGCGTGGATCACGAAATTCTCAAACAGGCGCATCCGTTGCCCGTTATCAATATCGGTCCACAGGCTTCTGGCCAGCTTGGACCAGTTGTTGCCGGGGTCGCTGAGCGCGTCCTTCACCAGTTGCGCTTCATGCTTGACCCCCTCGCCCCAGTCGTGGCGGATCAGCCAATTGAGCACCTTGGTTCCGTTGTGATCGAAATCCTTGTCCACATAGCGCAACACGCGCCGCACCGCGAACGCCTTTGCGCATTCGGCGATTGTTTTTGCCATTCTGACCGCCCCCTGTTTCTGATATCCAAAGTATAGGCTTTGGGAGGTGGAAAGTCATGGCCAGCTGGGATTTTTCGTCCCAAATGGAAACGGAACCGCATGGGTGTCCCAAAACGGGACAAACGCGCCGTAGTGTCCTAAAAAACCGCGAAAGCGTATGCTTCCGCGGCAGAATGTTATAGGGGAAATACATTCAACGCAAGTGTTCGTGTGACGGACACGCCCTGTGGCGCGGCTTCTGGCCCTCATCGGCTGGTCAATGGCTCGGAAGCTCTCCCAACCGGCGGGTGGTTCTGTTCAAGGCGGCCCCGGAAAGCGCGTTGCTCGGCAGGCGGCGATGTTAGGCCTGTGCGGATGTTACCTTTTTAGGCTTTTGAAGGTCCTCGCCCAGCCAGTATTTTTCAAGCGGGCGATACAGCAGAAACGCGGCGGTGCCGGTGATGAGGATTTCCGGCAGCATATAGGAGCCGTTATAGGCCAGCGACCACACAACGGGCGCCCAACCCAGCGCGTTGGGCCAAAGTACTTCCCAAACGAGCACGCCGCTGACAAAGTGACAAAGAAACCGCGCGAAGAAGGTGACCGCAATGCCCACAACAATCGCCAGACGGCGATTTTTAAACAGGCCGTTCAGGCTGGCGGAGAAACCGAGCACGGTGAAGGCGAGAATATAATCCAGCGCGATAATGGCCACGGCGGTCAGTGCGTCCGGCGCATAGCGAACGTTGTTCAGCCCCAACACCAGTTGAAGCAGGCTGTACGTCAGCGCAGAAAACAAACCCCAACGGGTGCCGTAACGGTTGGCGATCATCACGATGGGCAGCATGCTGCACACGGTGATGCTGCCCCCCAACACCCAAGGCCCGCTGAATTGAAACAGGCTCAGCACGGTTGCGATGGCCAGCAGGATGGCGCTCTCGGTCAGGCGCTTCAGTTGATAACTCATGGTAGCCCTCCTTTGAAAATAAAAATGCCCGCCGTTGCGGGTAGTGCAACGCGGTTATCAAAGGAGCTATTCCGTTGATTCCTACGCCGGCATTACCCGGATCAGGTTCTAGGGTCCCGGGCGTTTGCCCGATCTCAGCCGACGGATGTCAGCACCCCTTGCGCTCTTGCGCGGGTGTATTGTACGACAGGCGGAAGGGGTCTGTCAAGTGCTTTTCCACGGTTATGGGAGCAAAATAAAGCCGACCAAGCCGCAGGCAACGGAACCCGACGCAAAAGAGCGCCGACGCAATCCGTTGGATTGGGCGCATCCCAAACGCTCAGTTTGTTTCGCCTTGGGAAACCCGCCGGTCACGTTTATGAAACCGGACACAGCAACAGGCGTTGGCTTGGGCGCCAACGCCTGCGTGAAGCTGTGCTCCGCTTCCCCTTATTCCCCCTCCCATGGGGTTGTGGGCGCTGTGGGGGAGCATGCTGCTTGGCAATACAAGCCAATGCCTGCTGGTTGCGGTTATTTTGCCTGCCGATGGGTTACAGCGCGCTTCCCGGGCACAAGGTAGCGCGCAAGCCGGTTGGCTGCGAATCAGCGGGTGCCGGTGGGTTACAGCGTGCTTCCCCGGCATACCAGCTCGGCGGTATAGACGGTTTTTTGAGGCGCGTCCTGACCGGAAAGCACGGTGAGCAGGGTGTTCACGCACTGGGTGCACAGCGCTTCCAGCTTGTTGTCCACACTGGTCAGTTCCGGCTCACAGCAAAGGCAGAAGCTGGAATTGTTGTAGCCGATGATGGACAGGCTTTGCGGAACGTTCCGGCGCACCACGCGCGCATACTTGGCCGCGCCGACGCTGAGCACATCTTCTGAGGTGAGCACCGCGTCAAACTGCAAACCGCGCTCCGCGATGCTCAGGATGTAATCCCGAACATCAGGCACGCTCATCTTATCCTCGGTAAAAAAATGGATCAGCTCGTCCCGCGCCGGCATGCCTCGGCTTTCCAGACCGGCCCGGTATCCGGCCAGCTTTTTCTGCCCGCTGTAATTTCGGCTGTGGTACAGGTACAGGATATTGCGGCGGCCCCTGTCAATCAGGTATTGCGTGGCCTCCATGGTGGCGCGGTAATCGTCGCAAAGCACGCAGAAGATGTTGTCGCAGGGGTACGAGGCGTTCAGCAGCACCAGCGGCAGGCGCTTGGCCGCGCTTCGCAAATACTCGTTGCCCTCCTCGGTTTCTTCCACAAAGGTGGAGCCGAGCAGCACAATGCCGTCCACATGCTTGCTGATGAGCAGCTCCACGCCCTTCTGCCGGTCGGCCAGCGCCTTGCCGGTGCAGGAAAGCAGGCTGTTATAGCCGTGCTGCCGAAAAGTGCGCTCTAAGTAATTCAACGCCTGCGACAGATATTCATCACTTGCGTTGGGGCACAGCAGGCCGATGGTTTTCATGCTTTTCAGGCCCAGCCCGCGCGCGAAGGCATTGGGGATATAGCCCTGCTCCGCCATCACGGCGAGCACATGCTCCCTCGTTTTGGGACTTACGCGGGTGCTCCCGTTGAGCACCCGGGAAACCGTGGCAATCGATACGCCGGCTTTTTCTGAGATGTCATAGATGTTCATAAAAACCTCTTACCCGTTGTAAATGCTTACGCATAAGTTGTACGTTTTCATTATATCCAAAATCTTTGAAAATGCAAACAGATTCACGATCAGTGGATAGCAGGAGCGGCTTTCTGGAGGCGAGCGCTTTGAAAAGGATGCGCGCGACGGATTGACGAACGGGTTAAGTTGCGGTAGAATACCCATAGACGGTGTAATTATTTACATAGCTGAAAATCAACGCTTTGCGTTGCATCATGGGGGGAGTAACCGTGGAAAAATTAACGGCAAAGGTTCAGGATGCGCCCATGCGGCCTGTGAAAGTGCTTCAATTTGGCGAGGGTAACTTTTTAAGGGCGTTTGTGGATTATATGCTGGATATCGCAAACGAGCAGGGGTGGTTCAACGGGAGCATTGTGCTGGTCAAGCCCATACCCTTTGGCTCGCTGGATGTTTTTCATGAGCAGGACTGCCGTTACACGGTGTTGCTGCGCGGCATGGAGAACGGGCAGCGGGTCGAAAAAAGCCGCCTGGTCACCAGCGTGAGCGACGCGGTGGACGCCTATGCCGAGTATGAAAAGTATGCCGCCTTCGCAAAGCTGGATACGCTCAGACTGATCGTCAGCAACACCACCGAGGCAGGCATTGTGCTGGACACGGCCGATCAGCTTGAGTTAACGCCGCCTAACACCTACCCGGGCAAGCTGACCAAACTGCTGTACGAACGCGCGCTGGCGTTTGATTACGCGCCGGATAAGGGAATCATCATCCTGCCGGTGGAACTGATCGACGATAACGGGATTCAGCTGGAACGCTGCGTGAAGGCGCTGTCCCGCCACTGGAAGCTGGGCGAACGTTTTGAGCGTTGGCTGGACGATGCGTGCGTGTTCACTTCTACCCTTGTGGACCGGATTGTGACCGGATACCCGCGCGACGAGGCGGAAGCCATCTGGCAAAAGCTGGGCTATGAGGATCGGCTGCTGGATACCGCCGAGCCTTTCGGCCTGTGGGTGATCGAATCCCGTAAGGATATCAGCGCCGATCTGCCCCTGCCCCAATGCGGCCTGCCGGTGCTGTTTACCGATAACCAAAAACCCTATAAGCAGCGCAAGGTGCGCATCCTGAACGGCGCGCACACGTCCTTTGTGCCGGTGGCTTTCCTGTGCGGGCACGATATTGTGCTGGAGGCGATGCACGATCCGCTGGTGAAGCGCTTCATGCAGGATACGCTGTACGATGAGGTGATCCCGACCCTGACCCTGCCCAAGGAGGACTTGCTGCAATTTGCCCAAGCGGTTACCAGCCGGTTCGAGAATCCGTTTATCAAACACGCGCTGCTGTCCATCTGCCTCAATTCCGTATCCAAATGGCGCGCGCGCTGCCTGCCAAGCGTGCTTGGCTTTGTGGAGATGAAGGGAGAGCTGCCTCCGCGCCTGACGTTTTCACTCGCGGCGCTTATGGCGCTGTATCAGGGTGGCGAACTGAAAGAGGGCGGGTTGGAATGCCGGAGGGAGGGCAAACCCTATCTTTTGCATGACGATGAAGCGGTGCTTACTTTCTTTGCTGAAAACGGATCCCTGCCCGCTGCGGCCCTGACAAAGGCATTCATGACCCGCACAGACTTTTTCGGGCAGGATTTAACGGAGATACCCGGTTTGCAGACAGCCGTGAGCGACGCGCTGGAGGCGATCCGGCAGAAAGGAATCCGTGCGGTTATGGAGGAACGTTTCGGCGGTTGAACCCGGCAGAGGGCGCACAGCGATGGATGGAACGACATCCAAGCTAAGGGAAGGCAAGCTCCGAAGTGCGCGGCCTGCTTGCAGCCTGCCAAACGGGGGGATGCGGCAAACCCCAGAACCGGCCGCCAGGCGCAGGATAATCAACCGGCGCCAGCGGCCGGACCGTAAAGAGCAAGCGCTTGGGGCTATTTGCAAACGCGATCAGTAACAATCAGTTGAATGGGCGCGGCGCGATACGGGTTCTCTGCGGCGAAGGCGCGCGGCGTTCAAGCCCACGCGCCCACCCAACCGGTTTGCATCAACACAGACGACTGAATCCGTTATTATGGACAGGGAGGGATTTTTATGGAGATTCGCAACGCGGCAAACCCCAGGGATGTGAAAACCTACGACACAAACCGGCTTCGGGAGGAATTTCTGATCGACAGCCTCTTTCAGCCGGATGAGGTCAACTTGGTGTACAGCCATATTGACCGAATCATCACCGGCAGTGCGGTACCGGTTACAGGCCCGCTGGCGCTTCCTTCGGGGGCGGAGCTGCATGCCGCAAGCTTTTTGGAGCGGCGGGAGCTGGGGGTTATCAACATCGGCGGCGACGGCGTAATCACCGTGGACGGCACGGCCTATTCGCTGCGCAATCGGGATGGCCTGTACATTGGCATGGGCGCGAAGGAGGTTCTGTTTGCGAGCCAAACCGCGCAGAATCCGGCGCAATTCTACTTAAACAGCGCGCCCGCGCACCGCGCGTACCCTACGGTGCTCATTCAACCGGAGGCTTGCGTGAAAGTGGAGCTTGGCTCGCTGGAGGAAAGCAACCATCGGACCATCTGCAAATACATCCTGCCCGGGCAGGTGGAAAGCTGCCAGTTGGTCATGGGCATGACCAGCCTGAAACCCGGCAGCGTTTGGAACACCATGCCTTGCCACACCCATGACCGCCGCATGGAGGTGTACCTGTATTTCGACCTGCCGGAAAACGCCGTTGTGTTCCATTACATGGGGGAACCCAGCGAAACGCGGCATATCGTGATGCGCAACCGGCAGGCCGTCATCAGCCCAAGCTGGTCCATCCACAGCGCAAGCGGCACGCAGGCGTATACCTTCATCTGGGGCATGGTGGGGGAGAATCAGGCGTTTGACGATATGGACGGCGTTGCTATGCAGGACCTGCGCTAAAGGGCGCGGGCAGATGAAAATCTATCCAAAAAAGCTGCGTTTTACATGCTGAAAAACTGTCGAAAATACCGGTTGCAATGGAACCGTTTCCATGTTATCATAGGGCCACGATCCGCCGTCCCGTATATCGATGGCCGCGTTACCCTCAGGGAATGCTCACGCATGGCCTGAAACGTATGGCCGCCGGAAGGAAGGCGTACAGGGAGGCCCGTTCGCCGTTGCCGATCCGGGAAAAGGCCCGATCAACCGTACAGAAAGGGATGGATACCATGGACATGCTTGAAAAACTGTCTTTGGCCGGCATTGTGCCGGTGATTAAGGTGGAGGACGCGAACGACGCTGTGCCTCTTTGCAAAGCGTTATCCGACGGCGGGTTGCCGGTTGCGGAGATTACGTTCCGCTCCGACGCGGCCGAGGAGGCAATCCGGCGCGTGCATCAGGAATTGCCGGACGTGATCCTGGGCGCGGGCACGGTGCTAACCCCCGAACAGGTGGACCGCGCGGTGGCGGCGGGCGCGACCTACATCGTCAGCCCCGGGCTGAACCCCGAGGTGGTTAAACATTGCCAACAGGTGGGCGTGCCGATTGTTCCGGGCTGCGCCAACCCCAGCGATATTGAAATCGCGCTTTCTCTTGGGCTGAAAACCGTGAAGTTTTTCCCCGCCGAAGCGCTGGGCGGGCTGAACCTGATTAAAGCGATGAGCGCCCCCTACGGCAACGTGCGCTTTTTACCCACGGGCGGCATCAATGAAGCGAATCTGCTGGAATACCTGAGCTTCAATAAAATCATCGCCTGCGGCGGCAGCTGGATGGTGGACGCTAAGGCGATTGCCGCCAAGGATTGGGGCAAAATCGAAACCCTGACCCGCAATGCCGTAACCCTGATGCTGGGGTTGGAGCTTCGGCATGTGGGCATCAACAGCGGCAGCCCGGAGCAGGCCATGAAGGACGCGACTGCCCTATGCGCGCTGTTGGGCTGGGACGTCAAGGATGGCAACAACTCCATCTTTACCGGAACCGGTTTCGAAATGATGAAAAAACCCTTCCGCGGCACGCACGGCCACATCGCCATCGGCTGCAACGATATCCGCCGCGCCAAGTGGCATCTGGAACGCCGTGGGTTTGTCTTTGACGAGGATAGCGCCGGGTATAAAGATGGCGCATTGAAGGCCATCTACCTTCAGGACGAGATCGCGGGCTTCGCTTTCCACCTCCTGCAAAAATAAGACCGGAATTTGGCGGGCGGCATGAGTTTTTAGGCCGTTGCTTTGGCGTTTGGGGCGGTATGCGTCGGCTACCGCTGCCGGCATGCCGACGCGCACACGGCACTAGTTTTCAAACATTCGCGACAACCCGGAACCAAATCGCGTGATCGCGTTTTCAGCCGCTGCACGAGCGGCGCAATCGGAATCCACTTGGAAAGGGAGTTTTAACATGGCGGGTACGGTGGTTACTTTTGGTGAGATTATGCTTCGGCTGAAAAGCTCGGGCTATGAGCGCTTTTTTCAATCCCCATCGTTGGAAGCTACGTTTGGGGGCGGTGAGGCGAACGTCGCGGTAAGCCTTGCGAACTATGGCATGGACGCGCGCTTTGTAACGGTTTTGCCCAAAAATGACATTGGCGAAGCTTGCCTGCGCGAGCTGCGCGGCTTTGGCGTGGATACGGGCAGCATCGTGCGCAAGGAAGGCCGTATGGGGATTTATTACCTTGAAACCGGCGCGGTGCAGCGCGCGAGCAAGGTGATTTACGATCGCGCGGGCAGCGCCATCTGCGAGGCCAAGCCGGGCGATATCGACTGGGACAAAGCCTTTGCCGGCGCGACATGGCTCCACATCACCGGGATTACCCCGGCCATCAGCGCGGGCGCGGCGGAGCTGAGCCTGGAAGCGGTAAAGGCGGCACAGTCGAAGGGTCTGCATGTGAGCTGCGACCTCAACTACCGTAAAAATCTGTGGAAATATGGCAAGACTGCCGATCAGGTGATGACGGAGTTGGTCAAATATGTGGACACGATTATCGCCAATGAAGAGGATTTCCAAAAAGCGCTGCTGCTGAAAGCCGAAAGCGAGAACGCCGTGGAGGCGGGGGAATTGAACGTGGAGCAGTACAAGGCGATTGCCAAGCTGGCCATGGACACCTACCCCAATGTGAAGCGCGTGGCCATTACCCTTCGCGAAAGCAAGAGCGCCAACCATAACGATTGGAGCGCCTGCCTTTACAACGGGAAGGATTTCTTCCTGAGCCGCAAATATGCCATTACCGATATCGTCGATCGCGTGGGCGGCGGCGACAGTTTTGGCGGCGGCCTGATTTATGGTCTGAACACCTACGCGGACGAGAAAACCGCGTTGGAGTTTGCCGTGGCGGCCAGTTGCCTTAAACATACGATCAGCGGGGATTACAACCGCGTAAGCGTCAGCGAAGTGGAAAGCCTGATGAAGGGCAGCGGTTCCGGTCGCGTGCAGCGCTGACCGGCAACAGATGAAACCGTGAAAGGGGGATAAACCATGGACGGTATGTTCTCGCTTCAGGGGAAAATCGCATTGGTAACCGGCGCAAGCTACGGCATCGGCTTTGCGATGGCAACCGGCTTTGCGCAGGCAGGCGCGACCATCGTGTTTAACGACATCAACCCCGAGCTGGTGCAAAAGGGCCTCGCCGCGTACCGGGAGGCTGGCATTCAGGCGCACGGCTATGTGTGCGATGTGACCAATGAAGCCGCCGTGAACCAGCTGATCGCGACCATTGAAAACGAAGTTGGCGTAATCGACATTCTTGTGAACAACGCGGGCATTATCAAACGTATTCCCATGGTGGAAATGACGGCCGAACAATTCCGTCAGGTGATCGATGTGGACTTGAACGCGCCGTTCATCGTTTCCAAGGCAGTCATCCCCTCGATGATTCAAAAGGGACACGGGAAAATTATCAACGTCTGTTCCATGATGAGCGAGCTGGGCCGCGAAACGGTTTCCGCATACGCGGCGGCCAAGGGCGGGCTGAAAATGCTGACGCGCAATATCTGCTCGGAATACGGCCAGTACAACATCCAGTGCAACGGCATTGGGCCGGGCTATATCGCCACGCCGCAAACCGCGCCGTTGCGTGAAAAACAGGCGAACGGTTCCATGCACCCCTTTGACAGTTTTATCCGCGCCAAAACCCCGGCCAACCGCTGGGGCGACCCGGAGGATCTGATTGGGCCGGCTGTTTTCCTGGCCAGCGATGCCAGCAATTTTGTCAATGGGCACATCCTGTATGTGGATGGCGGCATCCTCGCCTATATTGGCAAGCAGCCATAACAGGCAAGCGATCCGAGGCAAAACGGTAGAAAAGAGAATTATTCAAAACAGGCTGAGAGCTAACTCTTAGCCTGTTTTGAATGGCGAACATTCATATTTCAGTACACTTTGCCCCGCCGCCTTGGCTCTGTCGGGCTATGACGCCAATTTTCGGAAAGTGGGGATAACGGCCGGTTTTATGAGTGCCAGCCCTCTATACAGCATCCGACGCATTTTCTGCTCCGGGTGCAGATCGTCGCACAATTAGCGCCGGTTCATAATAAAAAAAGCTTGCGCACCGGCTTGGGCAGGGGCGTGACCGAATGAATTACAGGCGATGGCGGAAACGGGCTGCTCAGCGGCGCATGGCCGCAAGCAGCCGCCCCGAGTCATCCGCGCCGTACTCCCACGCGAACACCCCCATCAGGCCGTTGGCTTGCACATACTTGCTTTTTTGCGCCACAGAACGCTCGTCATCATAGCTGATAAACACCGACCCCGCAACCCAATAGGGGGCCTGAGCTACCTCGTCGAAATGCGCGGCCGAAGGGTCCTGAGCGATGAGGGGAAGAATTTCCGTGTAGGGGAGCGTATCCACATGGGCGGCAGGCTGTTGCAGCGCGGCGTCGCCATCGGCCTTCCACCGGTGTCCGTAGAAAGCCGCGCCAAGCATCATTTTGCTTTTGGGAATGCCGGCCTCCGCATAGGCCTGCACGCATACATCGGCGGCCAGCGCGCCCCCCGCCGGGGTATACAGCGGCGTATGGTGGGATGCGACGGCGTTGTCCTGCATGTCATAGGTCATCAGGTTCACTTGATCCACCAGCGCGCCGACAGCGGGACAATCCAGGCACGGAATGCGCACGGGGTCGCCGCTGACGGCAATGCAAAGCTTGCGGGCCACGCCGTCCTGAGCGGTTAACGCATCCAAACCGGCTCGCATATCGCTTAGCAGCAGGGTGAAATTGTCACGGTCATCCGCGGAGCTTCGTATGCCGGCTTCCGAGGAGCAGGGATATTCCCAGTCGATATCCACGCCCAAAAAGCCGTATTTCTGCATCAGTTTGAGCACATCCTTCACGAAGGTGTCGCGCCCCTTCTGGGTGGAAGCAGCCTTGGAAAACCCTTCCGCGCCCCACCCGCCCACGGAAAGAATGGGCGTAATGCCGGGGTGCTTTTTCATATACTCCGTAAAGGCATGAATCCCTTTCCAGTGCGCGCCGGTGATATGCTTGCCCTTAAACAGAGCGAACGCATAGAAAATTTGGTCGACGTTCGCGGCATCCTCATCCCGCAGGATCAGGTTTGCCCGGTCATATACATATACGGCGGTCATCGGCGTTCCTTCGGCTTTGGCGATATGGCCGTGGGAAAACGGAACCAATACGATGAAGGCCAACAGCGCAAGCGCGATCAGGCAGGCGAGCGGAAACGTGCCGTGGGAGGAAAAAATTCGGGTTAGCGATGCAGACATCTTGAACGCCCTCCATTGAGATTTGCTGCTTCTATTGTGCGGTATTGCCGGGACTCCGTCAATAGCGGGGATGAAATTTCCATATGCGGCGGGAAAGCCCATTTCAGGGGAAAAGAGGAAAATGAAACGCGCGGGGAAGGGAGGCCCCTTCTTTCCGGTTACGCGCAACGGCGCGGGCATTCAAATTGCATATTGTCACAAATTGCTTTTCATTGTATAATACATTTAATATAGATACATGAATGGTTCCCGGCACCAATGGCGCTCGGCCTGCCTCGCTGCCTTTGCGCGATCCGATTCAATCGCGTAGGGGTATCACGGTTCGCCTCGCTGCATCATACGCGATAAAAATAGATATGAGTATAAACCTCTTTGGTAGGAAGGTGAAATGAGTTGTCAGGCACCGAGCAGACAAACACGCGCCTGGTTGGCGTATTGATTGGCGATGTAAGCTATGATTTTACCACCGAGCTGATGGACGGAATTTCGAACGCCGCGTCCGAAGCCGGCGTTCACGTCCTTTTTTTACTTGGGATGCAAAAACATTCCGCCCAGGAGAAGGTCAGCGACCTGACCCACCTGGCGATTAACAACAACAGCATTTATGATTATGTCGGCCTAACCTCCGCGGATGCGTTTATTGTCGCGTGCGGGGCGTTGAGCGGATTTTCGGGCGAAGGCCAGTACCGCGTTTTTTTGGAACGGTTTGGCGATAAACCGCATGTGGTTTTACAGGAGCGTATTTTAGCCAACCCGGAACACAGCACTTACATTGTGGTGGATAATTACCACAGCTTCAGCCAGTGCATCGAGCACCTGATTGTTGAGCACGGATACCGGAACATCGCGCTGGTTTCGGGTCCGGAAGGGCACGCTGACGCGCGGGAGCGCAAGCGCGCTTACCTGGACTGCATGAGCCACCACAACCTGCCCGTGACCCCGGAAATGATTGCCGAGGGCGATTTTTACGAATTTGCGGATGAATTGGTATCGCATCTGATTGACCAGAACCCGGGGCTGGAGGCCATCGCCTTTGCCAACGACGAAATGGCCAAGGCTGGTTACCGCGAGTGCCACCGCCGGGGGTTGGCGATTGGGCGGGATATTGCCATCACGGGATTTGATAACTTTTCCGCCGGCCGCTCCATGGAACCGCCGCTGACCACCGTTGCGCAGGATACCTACCGCATGGGAAAAACCGCGTTGGAAACCACCATCCGCCTGATGGACGGGCAAACGGTGCCGCCTTTGGAAATGCGCACGGAGTTTTTGCACAGGCAATCCTGCGGCTGTTTACGGGAACAGCTGTGCTTAACATTGAGCATGGAGGACGAGCAAAGCGGACAGTGGATGGATCGGGCGATCGATCAACTGTTGCAGGGCTATGCCGATAATTTTACCCGGGAGGAGCGACCCCGCTGCGTACTTGCGCTGCGGGAGTGCTTTTTGCATATCCGCGACCTGGCGCTTCAAACCGCCGACGACGGCATAAATTTTGAAGCGCTGTCGGAGTTTTTGAACAGCTTTTTCAGCATTCACGAACACCCGCTGCTTCTGCTCGCGCAAAATCTGGAAACGTTTATGCTTCAACTGCTGTGCGCCCCAAAGCTGACCCCGAAAATTCAGAAGTTCGCTTCGGCGATTTCCTACATGCAGCAGTACATCCACACGCGTGAGGTGCGCGCGCTGGAAGAACGCTACGAGGCATACCGCAAACAAAGCTGGATTGCGCCGGAACTGACGCGCGGCCTGTTTGGCGATTCGGATGACGAGCATGTGTATGGCAGCATCGCGGAACGGATGCTTTCGGTTGGTCTGCGGCAGGTTTACATATGCCTGTTGGAGAATCCGCAGCGTTACGGAGCCAAAGGTATGGCCGCCATGCCGGAGCATATGCGGCTGGCGATGCACGCAACGCCGCTGGAAACCAAGATTTATGGCCACGAAGCCGCGTCCGCGCTGGACAAACGGCATCCATTTCGGGATATGCCCGGTTTTTGCGATACCCCGTCGATGATGAGCTTCAGCATCTATTCCGGCGAAAATCAATACGGCATTCTGCTTTGCGAAACGGACAGCTCCAAAAGCACGCTATTGCAGGTGATCGGGTTGCAATTGGGGATGCTGATGGATTTTTTGGAACTGCGCCGACAGGAGCACAACATCAGCGCGGAGCTTGAGAAAATCCGGGAAGCAAACGAAATTTTGAACTTCCTTTCAGAGTACGATCAGCTTTGCGGGCTACTGAACCGGCGCGGGTTTATTGAACGCGCTATACGGCTTAACCGTGACAACATCGGCAAAACAGCTTACTGCGCGTTTATGGATCTGGATTATCTGAAACAGATTAACGATACCTACGGCCACAAGGAAGGGGACCTCGCGTTGCAGGCCGTGAGCGAGATTCTGCGCAATATTACCAACGAAAGCGATTTGATCGGCCGCATCGGCGGCGACGAGTTTGTCGGCCTTTTTTTGACGGAGGATCCATGGTTTGAGGAGCATATGATCCTGAGCCTGCGCAAGGCGTGCGACCGGTACAACGAGCGCGCGAAACGGCCCTATCTGCTGGATGTGTCCATCGGCATCGTGCGGTTCCAATGCACGCAGGGGGTGGAAGTCAGCAGCGTGATTGCGGACGCGGATAAATACCTGTACGAAGCCAAACGCAGGCGAACGACAAACGCGTTGCGCCATAATCCCGCCAGAGACGGCGCTCCAGTGTAAAAACGGCTCATCGGGGGTGGAGGCGCATGGCTCCGGTGCGGGTTGGTTTCAACAGAGACGTTGCTGTGCGTGAAATTGAAAAACGTGCCGGAGCCATCAGCGGTTCCGGCGCGTTTTTAAGATTATTGCGTGCTTTGATACGCCGCCGCGCGCTGATGTCTTACAGAAACGCCGCCAGCTTGAGCAGGGCCGTCTTATCGCCGTTCAGCTTGATTTTGCCAAGCAATAAAGCGGCAGCGGGATTCAGCTTGCGCTTGAACACCGCGAGCAGGTTGCTTTCAAGCCCGGTGACAGTCACATCCACAGCGCTGCTTTCTTCCACTTCGGCAAAGCGGCCCTGCACCAGCGCAAACGCGTAGCGATAGCCCGTATCGGACGCCGACAGCCGGTAGGAATAGGTAAGCTCCGCAAGCGACGCTTCGTTTCGGCGCAGCACATCGCACAGGGCCGGCACCAGCGAGGCCAACCCGTCACACTGTGCCGCAAGCGCATACATTGCCTGAATATCCTGTTTGAAAGCGGGAGACGTAGCCATCGTACCCTCCTAAAACTCTGCGCTGCCCGTTGTGCGGGGGAAAGGCAGCACATCGCGGATGTTGGTAATGCCTGTAAGGTACATCACCAGCCGTTCAAAACCAAGGCCAAAACCGGCGTGCGGAGTGGTTCCGAAACGGCGGGTATCCAGATACCAGGCATACTGATCCTCGTTCATGCCCAATTCATGGATGCGGTTCAGCAGCGTGTCCAGACGTTCTTCACGCTGGCTGCCGCCGATCAGCTCTCCAATGCCCGGCACCAGCATATCCACCGCCGCCACGGTTTGCTGATCGTCATTCATGCGCATGTAAAACGCTTTGATCCCCTTGGGATAATGGTAAACAAATACGGGCTTGCCAAAGTGCTTTTCGGTCAAGTAGCGCTCATGCTCGGTTTGCAGGTCAATGCCCCAGGATACGGGGTATTCGAAGGCTTGCCCGCTCTTTTGAAGAATATCGATTGCTTCCGTGTAGGTGCAACGGGCAAAATCGCTGGATGCGACTGCCGTCAGCTTATCCAGCAGACCCTTTTCCACAAAGCTGTCCAGAAACGCCATTTCGGCGGGGGCGGCCTGCATGACGTGGGTGATGACGTACTTGAGCATGTCCTCAGCCAGCGCCATATCGTCAAACAGGTCGGCAAAGGCGATTTCCGGCTCGATCATCCAAAACTCCGCGGCGTGGCGCGGCGTGTAGCTTTTTTCAGCCCGGAAGGTGGGGCCGAAGGTGTAAACGTTACGGAAAGCCATGCAGAAGGTTTCCACATTGAGCTGGCCGCTGACGGTCAGGTTGGCGGGTTTGCCGAAAAAATCCTGAGCGTAATCCACCGTGCCCCGGTCGGTGCGCGGCGGCTGGTTGATATCCAGCGTGGTTACCTGAAACATTTCGCCCGCGCCCTCGGCGTCGCTGGTGGTAATCAGCGGGGTGTGAACATACACAAAGCCCCGCTCCGCAAAAAACGCGTGGATGTACTGCGCGGCGAGCGAGCGAATGCGAAACACCGCGTAAAAGGTATTGGTGCGCGGGCGCAGGTGGGCAACGGTGCGGAGATATTCAAAGCTGTGGCGCTTTTTTTGCAGCGGATAGCTGGGATCGCACGCGCCGATCAGCTCCACCTTTGTTGCTTTCAGCTCAAAGGGCTGCTTCATGCCCGGGGTCAGCACCAGCTCGCCCGTGGCGCGGATTGCGCTGCCAAGGGTGATTTTCAGGGCATCGGCAAAGTTTTCCGTGACCGCATCCTCCAAAACAATCTGGAGATTTCGAAAGTGCGTGCCATCGTTCAGTTCAATGAAGCCGAACGCCTTGCTGTCCCGCACGGTGCGCACCCAACCGGACAGGGCGCACTGTGCGATGTTTTCGGTCGGCGGGTTGGTAAACAGGCTTTGAATGGTATACTGATTCATGGTTCAGGCCTCCTTGACAGGCTGTTTGCCCAGCATGGCCGCGCCAATCATACCCGCGTCCGCGCCTAGGCGTGCGATTTCAATCCGGGAATAGGGAAGGGATTTGAAAATCAAATAGCGCGGCAGACGTTCGCGGATCGCATCCAGCAGAAAATTCCCGGCTTTGCTGACGCCGCCGCCCAGAATTATCATTTCAGGATCCAGAAACGCGATGATGGTATCAATCGCCATGCACATGTAATTCACATACCGGCGGAACACTTTCATGGAAACGTCGTCGCCCTCCTTGGCGCAATCAAAAACCATTTTGGCCGTCACATTGTTGACGTCGCCGCCGCAGGCGTTGTAAAGCGCGCTGTCCGGATGCTGCAGCATGGCCTGCCGGCCCATGCGGATGACCGCCGTGGCGCTGCAATAGCGTTCCAGACAGCCGTCGTTGCCGCAGGTGCAAGGCTCGCCTTCAATGTCCATGGGGATATGCCCAATTTCGCTGCCCACGCCGTGGAAGCCGCTCCAAGGGCGACCGCCGATGACAATGCCGCCCCCAACGCCGGTGCCCAGCGTGAGGAACACGCTGGAATGGCAGCCGACGCTCACGCCGCAGATGCTTTCCGCAAAGCCTGCGACGGTTGCGTCATTATCGATGTATACGGGCTTGTTGATATATTTTTGCAGTTCTTCCTTCAGCGGCACGTTGATCCAGTTCAGGTTGGTGCAAAACACCACGATGCCTGTTTTTTGATCCGCAACGCCCGGCACGCCCACGCCGATGGAAACTACGTCGTCCACGTCATAATTGCTCTGGTCCAGCACGTTCAGCGCGCATACGCCCATATCGTGCACAATATCCTCAAAAGGCCGCCCCGCGAGGGTTGGGGTTTCCCCCTGTGCCAGTATGGCGCCGTTTTCATCTACCAAACCGACCTTGATACCCGTGCCGCCTACGTCAATGCCCAAATATACCATGAACATTCCCCCTACAATATAACGCCTGTTCCCCAAAGGAACGGTCTAAAACAACGGAACCCGTGAAAGCCCCAACCGGCGGGCAGCGACATTGCCGCGTGATACCGGTTGGGTTGGCCGCTCCCGTGAAGAAGGGAGCCTGCCCAAACCGCAACGTTATACCGGCGGCGATGGCCGCCTGTGCCGGACCGTTGCGGAAGGGGTTTATTCCTCGTTGGTCTTGCTCTGGGCGATCATTTCGTTCAGGCGGCGGTCCAGCTCATGCGCGGCGCTGTAGCCCAGCCGCCTGAGGCTCAGGTTGCGAGCCGCCACCTCAATGATGATGGCAAGGTTACGGCCCGGGCGCACCGGCATGATCTGATAGGGAACCTTGACCCCAAGGATGGTGACGGTTTCCTCGGTCAGGCCCAAACGGTCATATTCCTTGTTCTGATCCCATTTTTCCATGTGGATGACCATATCGATGGATTTGGAAATGATAACGGAGCCGACCCCATACATCGCGCGGATATCGATGATGCCGATGCCGCGTATCTCCATGAAGTGGCGCACCATTTCCGGCGCTTCGCCAATCAGGCGGTCGTCCGCTACGCGGCAGATGTCCACCACGTCGTCCGCTACCAGCTGGTGGCCGCGTTTGACCAGCTCCAGCGCGGCTTCGCTTTTGCCAACGCCGCTTTCGCCGGTCAGCAGCACGCCGACGCCGTACACATCCACAAGCACGCCGTGACGCGTTACATGCGGCGCGAGGCTGCGGTTTAAGTACATAATGGCCTGCAAGGAAAACTTGGTGGTTTTCGCATTGCTCTGGAACACGGGAATATCGTTTTGCTTGGCCAGTTCCAGCAGTTCCCGGGGCGGAATCATCCCCCAGCATACTACGATGCAGGGGAGCTTGTACTTCATGTAGGGTTCCAAAACGCTGCGCCGTTTTTCGGGCTCCAGCGATTCCAGATAGGTCATTTCAACCTTGCCGATCACCTGCGGGCGCTCGTAGGCAAAGTACTCGTAAAACCCGCAAAACTGCATGCCGGGCCGGTTCAGGTCGGTGGAAGTGATATCCATCTCATCCTTGGAGGAAGCGTTCAGCACCTCCAAATTCAGCGTTTCGATAAAGTCGGCGGTTTTAATCAAGGCGAATCACTCCCTTTTGGGTTTCCATCCTGCAAAACAAATTCATCCACAAAGCGGGCAACGCCATCCTCGGCGTTGGTGGCGCAAACATGGCGGGCGGCTCGTTTCACCTCGTCGCGGGCGTTGCCCATGGCGACGCTGTGGGTTGCGTAGTTGAGCATCGACACGTCATTCAGGCTATCCCCAAAAACGAGGGTATGCTCCGGCGAAAGCCGCATGATATCCGCAAGCCGTCTGAGCGCCGAACCCTTGCTGATGCCGAAGGGCTGCGCCTCCAAAAAATACGGCTTGCTGATGGTAAAGCTCACATCCGGAAATACGGTCTGAATCACCGGATACATCCGCGCGACTTCTTCTGGCGTTTGCACGCCGAGCACCTTGGGCGTGTCAAAATCCACGAACTTTTCCAGATTGACCACCGCGTGCCCGTGCATGTGTGAGGAATTGGCGTAATTCGCGCTGGCGTCGCATTCCTCATCGTAATAAAAATTTTCGCCCCGGTAACACTGCACGTAAAAGTCACGCGCGCGCAGGTACCGGATAATGGCGCGAGCCTGTTCGGGGGAGAACTCGAAAGCCTGCATCAGGGTATGATCCGCATTGACCAGCTCGCCGCCGTTGCAGGCAATGTAGGGCAGGCCGGTGTCCAACTGCCGCAGAAAGCGAAGCATGCTGAAGGAGGTGCGCCCGCTGGCGGGAATCAGCCGAATGCCGCGCGCTTTCGCGCGGCGCATCACATCCAGCGTGTACGGGCTTAACTCGGATTGGGCATTCAGCAGGGTGTCATCCAGATCGGTCACAATCGCGTCAATTTGCAAAGCATAATCTCCTTTTCCGCTGTTGGGCACAATCAGTGCCTACGGTTCGCGGCGTTTGCTGAAAAAATCACGGAGCAGGGTTTCCGATTCGGCTGCGAGCAAACCGCCCACGCATGGCACCTGCCAGTAAAACGCAGGATCGTTTGGCAGGGCGTACACGCTTTCGCAACAGCCTTGCCGGGCATCGGCCGCGCCGAAATAGCAGCGGCCCAGACTGGCCATCACCATCGCGCCCGCGCACATGGGGCAAGGCTCCAGCGTTACGTACAGCGCGCAATCTGAAAGCCGGCGGCTCCCCAGCGCCTGCGCACCCGCGCGCAGCGCCAGTATTTCCGCGTGGGCGGTCGGGTCGGTCAGGGCTTCCCGGCGGTTATGCGCGCACGCGATGGCCTCGCCGTTGCAAACCAGCACCGCCCCCACGGGGATTTCGCCTTCCGTTTCGGCCTGCGCGGCCTGCTCCAGGGCGAGCCGCATCCACTGTTCATGCGGGTTCATGTGCCGTTCGCCTCCGCTGGGGCATGGCCCTGCTGCGCGGCTACGGCGGCCTCGACCGGCATGGTTTCCGGAGCGGCAGTCTGTTTCAGCGCTTCCATGCGGCTGTTCACCACGTCCGGCTCCTGAAAGGTGGGCACCAATGCGTGCAGGCAGGCCCGCATATCGCCTCCTGCTTCCACACAGCGATGAAGCGTGTCCAACATCGTTTGCATCGCTTCCAGCGTGACCACTTCGGGTTTGGCGATGAAAATTTTATCCAGCCCGGTACGGACGATGTTCTCGTCATCCCTAAGCAGTTCTTCGTACAGCTTTTCGCCCGGGCGCAAGCCAGTGTACACAATTTCGACCTTCCGATCCCCGCCCTGCGCGGCGTAAAGCTGGATCATGCGCTCCGCAAGCTCCTGTATGCGCACGGGTTGCCCCATATCCAGCACAAACAGCTCCCCGCCTTTGGCGATGGAAGCTGCCTGTAAAACGAGGCTTGCCGCTTCGGAAATCGTCATAAAATAACGGATAATTTCCGGATGGGTCAGGGTGACCGGCCCTCCGGAACGGATTTGCCTTTCAAACAGCGGCACGACGCTCCCGTGGGAACCCAGCACGTTGCCAAAGCGCACGGCGGTAAACTCCGTTTTGCCTTGCTGGTTCAGCGCCTCGATGATCATTTCCGCCAGGCGTTTGGTGGTGCCCATAACATTGGTGGGGTTCACGGCCTTGTCGGTGGAGATCATCACAAAGCGTTTTACGCCCTGCGCAATGGAAACCGTCGCGACCGAGTAAGTGCCAAACACATTGTTTTTGACCGCCTGAGCGGGGCAGCTCTCCATCAGCGGCACGTGTTTGTGCGCGGCGGCGTGCAGCACCACATCGGGCCTGTGCTCCGCCATCACCTCGGTCAGGCGCGCCGCGTCCTGTATGGAGCCGACGCAAAGAATCAGCTTCTCCTTTAACCCCTCCGGATAATGCTCCTGCAGCTCAAAAAACAGATCGTACATGTAGTTTTCGCTTACGTCGTACAACACGATCTTCCGGGGCTGAAAGGCCATGAGCTGGCGGCAAAGCTCGCTGCCGATGGAGCCGCCGCCGCCGGTAATCAGCACAGTCTGCCCGCGGAAAAATTCCGCGGCCTGCGTCATGTTCAGCTGCTCTTCCGGCCTGCCCAGCAGGTCGCCGATATCGATATCGCGCACGCTGCCGGGTGCGCCGCCGGCGCTGACATCCTGCAGGGCGCTCACGCGCCGCACGCGGCACCCGGTGGAAAGGCAGGCTTCGATCAGCGGCCTCAGTTCCCCGTTTGGGGTAGCGATGGCGATCACAATATCGTCAATGGCATATTCCGCCACATACTGGGCGATGTTGTCGGTACCGTGCAGCACGCGAACCCCGTTGAGCCGCGCGCCCGTGCGAGCGGGATCGTCATCCACGGCCGCGATGGGCAGGCTGTTGCCATAACGGCCGTTTTGCATTTCACGGATGATGTTCGCGCCTGCCCAACCCGCGCCCACAATCAGCGTGCGCCGATAGCTTTCGCGCTTGCCGCGCATAAACGGATACAGCCCGCGCGTGCGGATGATGCGGTAGGCAAGCCGGGAACCGCCCACAAGCACCGTAAGCAAAACCCAATACAGCAGATAGACCGTACGGTGCAGCAGATGGTTGTTGACGGGCTGCGTAAAGGCATAACAAACAAGCGAATACAGATAGGTTGCGACGGAACCGGCCAACGTGGCGACCGCGATTTGTAAAACGCTATCGGTGGAGGCATACTGCCACATGCTGCGGTACAGCCCGAACGCCCAAAAAATGAGCAGACACAGCAGGGTCATCATGGGCGCGATGTTCAGGTAACGCCTGAAAAACACCTCGGGAATCTGCACTTCAAAGCGGAACTGTTGCGCCAGAATCATGGCCGCGTTGCACAGCGCGGCGTCCATCAGTATCCAAAGCGCGGTGCGCAGGGTTGAGTTCAGCTTTGTTTTGTGTAACGTCATTCAGGATGCCTCCGGCTGCTGGGTATTGTTGCGCGCGTGCGCATACGCCATTATTTTAACACAGATTCAGCAATATGAAAAGCGCAACCGGACCGGCCTTGGCGGTTCAGGGATCGGGCCGCGACCAGCACGGAATACCGCGGATGATGCGTATGGGATAAAGCTCAATACGGCATGGTGAAGGCGCACAATACGCACCGCTGAAAGGCCCCCTGTGAGGGTACGGATCGGAAGCGCCGGGGGAAATAAGGGTTGCTGCAAGGATTTAACCCCAAAGGAAAGAAGCCGACCTCCGTGGATTAAACGGCCGGCGAGCGTGTAAAAAACCGCCAACCGACCCCGTGGTCGATTGGCGGGCAGGATTTATTGATCGTCCATTTTGAGCACTGCCATAAAGGCTTCGCTGGGCACTTCCACCGTGCCAAACTGGCGCATGCGCTTTTTCCCTTCCTTTTGCTTTTCCAGCAGCTTCTTTTTGCGTGTGATATCGCCGCCGTAGCATTTGGCAAGCACATCCTTGCGCATGGCTTTCACGGTTTCGCGGGCGATCACCTTGCCGCCAATCGCCGCCTGAATGGGAATTTCAAACAGCTGACGGGGAATCACATCCACCAGCTTTTCGGCAATGCCGCGCCCGCGGGCATAGGCCTTGTCGCGGTGAACAATCAGGGTAAACGCGTCGCAGATTTCACCGTTGAGCAGGATATCCATTTTCACCAGATCGCTTTCCTGATAGCCCTTCAGTTCGTAATCGAAGCTGGCATACCCGCGGGAACGGCTCTTGATCTGGTCAAAAAAGTCAAAGATAATCTCGTTCAGCGGCATATGGTAGGCCAGCTTCACCCGGCCGCCTTCATACTGCATATCCAGAAAGGTGCCGCGCTTGTCCTTGCAGATTTCCATCAGCGTGCCCACGTATTCCTGCGGGGTGTATACGGTGGCGAGCACGTAAGGTTCCTCCATGTGCTCCACCTCGCCTGCGGGCGGCAGGTTGCTGGGGTTGTCAATGGCGATCATGCTGCCGTCGGTTTTAAACACATGGTAAATTACGCTGGGGGCGGTGGTAATCAGGTTCAGGTCAAATTCCCGCTCCAGCCTTTGGCTGATGATATCCATGTGCAGCAGGCCCAGAAAACCGCAGCGGAAGCCGTAGCCAAGCGCAACGGAGGTTTCCGGCTCAAAGGAAAGGCTGGCGTCGTTCATGCGAAGCTTTTCCAGCGCATCCTTCAGGGCGTCATAATCCGCGCCGTCCGTGGGGTAAATACCGCAAAACACCATGGGAGTAACGGTCCGGTACCCCGGCAAGGCTTCGCTGGCGGGTCGAAGCGCGTCGGTAATGGTATCGCCCACGCGGGTATCCGCGATATCCTTGATGGAAGCGCTGATATAGCCTACATCGCCCGCCTGAAGCTGCTCGCAGGGCTGGTATCCGGGGTGGAACGTGCCCACCTCCACAATGTCAAACTCCGCGCCGCTGGCCATCAGCCGCATCCGCATGCCTGCCTTTACGGTGCCCTGCATCACGCGCACAAAGCAGATGGCGCCGCGATAGTTGTCATAGTACGCGTCAAAGATCAACGCTTGCAGGGGCGCGTTTTCATCGCCCTTGGGCGGAGGCATGCGCTGCACAATGGCTTCCAGCACCTCGTCGCAGCCCAGTCCGGTTTTGGCGGAAATGCAGGGCGCGTCGGCCGTGTCCAGCCCGATGACCTCCTCGATTTCCTTTTTCACTTCTTCCGGTTGGGCGCTGGGCAGATCGATTTTGTTGATCACGGGGATGGTTTCCAGATCGTGCTCAAGCGCCATGTACACGTTGGCCAGCGTTTGGGCCTCGATGCCCTGCGTCGCGTCCACCACCAGCAGCGCGCCTTCGCACGCGGCCAGCGCGCGGCTGACCTCGTAGCTGAAATCGACGTGGCCGGGGGTGTCGATCAGGTTCAGGGTGTAGGTTTCGCCATCCTTGGCCTTGTAGGTCATGTGGACGGCCTTGCTTTTGATGGTAATGCCGCGCTCGCGCTCCAAATCCATGCTGTCCAGAATCTGCTCCACCATTTCGCGGTGCTCGAAAACGCCCGTCATTTCCAACAGACGGTCCGCGAGGGTGGATTTGCCGTGGTCGATGTGGGCGATAATGCAGAAATTGCGAATGTGAGACAGGCGTTCGTTCAAAGTATTCCCTCCGAAATCGTTTGTCGGCAATGCCGCGGATGTGTGGGTTGAAAATGCGAGGGGATTAAGCGGGATCATGTGCGACGGGCGACTCTACAAAAGCAACGGACAGGCTTTCGCGCCCGCGCGGCGGCGCTTTACCGATGCTCCGTCAGGGTTGGCTTGCGCCCGGGGACGTTTTGGGGGGCTGCACGCTGGGGCAGGCGGCTTCCATTTCACAGCGCAGGCGAAGCTTCTCCGCCTGCCGCTTTTCTTCCACATCAATTTCCCAGTGCAGCAGGAAGGTGAGCAGGCTCCGCAACAGGATCACCGCCGCCAGCGTGCCCAGCTCGTTCCACCCGCTCACGATCACCGAGCGGAGCACCTCGCTGCCGATCTTAAATTCCAGCCCCAGCATAATGCCCTGCGCCAGATCAATCCGCGTATTGTCCCGATGCTTTATGTAACCGATAAAGCCGCGCACCATGCTGATGACAATGATGATAATGCCGGCCAGTTCAATAAATAGGATGGCGATTTTGACAATCTGCTCAAACAGCTGTTCCGCTTCCGCCATGTTCAAACTCCTTTGCACGTGGTATGATATGGCATGGGAGCCCGCGACGCGCGGGAGGAGGCATGCCATGTTGCTATCATTATACCTGCATTTCCCGTTTTGTAAAAGAAAATGTTCCTATTGCGATTTCTGCTCCGCCGTTTTTACCGAACGGGATATGGAAACCTACTGCGAGGCGCTGGCGGAGGAGATCGGCCTTCGCGCCCAAACCTTCGGCGGGTTTCCGGTGGATACGGTTTTTTTGGGCGGAGGCACGCCGTCGGTTGTGCCGGCCCGCCTGATGCGCGAGGTGCTTCATGCGCTTCGGACATGCTTCACGGTGATGCCGAATGCGGAATGGACCAGCGAAGCCAATCCCGGCACCCTAACGGATGAATGGCTGGATGTGCTGACCGACGCGGGCTGCAACCGCCTTTCGATTGGCGTGCAGGCCGCGCAGGAACCGCTTCTGCGCAGGCTGGGGCGCATCCATACCTACCCGCAGGCCTTGGAGGCGCTGGCGATGGCCCGAAGGCACGACATCGGGAACCTGAACGCGGACGCGATGTTTGGCCTGCCGGGGCAAACGCTGCGCGACTATCTGGAAACGCTGGAGGCGCTGGCGCAAACCGGAGTCACGCATATCTCCGCGTATTCGCTGATCTTGGAGGAAGGCACGCCGCTTTACGCAGCAGTCCGGCAAGGGCAATTGACCCTGCCGGAGGACGATGCGACGGCCGATATGATGGAGCAGGGCATTCGCCTGCTGGAAACCCTTGGGTACCGAAGGTATGAAATTTCCAACTTTGCGCAACCGGGGTTTGAATGCAGGCATAACCTGGGTTACTGGCAACAGAAGCCCTATCTGGGCTTTGGGGTGAGCGCGGCCAGCCTGCTGCCGTACCGGGGGGAGGACCCGGACGTGCGGTATCTTCGCAGCGCCAACCCCATATCGCTGAGCATATACCGTGACGCGCTCCAAAAGGGCGCGCTGCCAGAGGCGGAAATCCAGCCCATTGGGCGGGACGAGGCCATGTTTGAGAGCGTGATGCTGGGCCTGCGCATGACGGACGGGATCGCGTACGCGGATTTTGAGCGGATGCACGGCGTCAGCTTGCGCGCGGCTTACGGCGATGTGATGGACCGATTGACCGCGCAGGGGCTGGCGCAGCCCGCGCAGGCGGAGCATCCGCGGCTGGCGCTGACAACCCGGGGGCTGGCGCTGCAGAACGTCGCCGCGCGCGCCTTTATGCGGTAAAGGGGCGCAAGGCGAGGCCGGAGCGCGGCCAATGCCCGGATAGCGCGCAACGCGGTCAAGACAGCCGGTATTGGGGAATACGCATACCCAAACGCTTACCGTAAAGCGCTTGCCAGAACACCCACCCACGCCACACAAACGCCAATGAGGGATGTTGTATGAAAAAAGCCATACTCTTTACCCGGCAGGAGGAAGACCTCGATTTTCAGCCGACGGACGCAAACCCGGCTCAAACGCGCGCGATCCGCTCGCTCAAATCATTGGGCGCGATGACGGCGGTGATCGCGGTTGCAACCCTGCTGTGCATTCTGTTCAGGCGGCTGGGGTTTACCGAGTCCAACTATATCATGACGTACAACCTGGGCGTTGTTCTGGTAGCCTATATTACGCATGGGTATTGGTACTGTTTTGCGGCTTCCTTTCTTTCCATGCTGACCTATAACTTCTTTTTTACGATGCCTTATTATACGCTGATGACCTATAGCCCGGAATACCCGGTGACCTTCATCAGCATGCTGCTTTCCGCCCTGCTCGCCGGCACGCTGACCATGCGGGCCAGACAGGAATCTGCCCGGGCCGAAAACCGTGAAAAACGGGTGCAGATACTGTACCAATTGGAAAAAAACCTGCTTTCGGTGCACAGCAAGCCACAACTGCTGATGGTGGCCGCCAAGGACATCAGCGGGCTGTTCCACGCCTCCGTGCTGCTGACGGCCACGGACTTGGACGGGGCGCTGTCCATGCGGCATGTGGCCGGCAAGGATTGCTTTCAGGGAGAACGGGATAAGGCAGCGATTCAGGAAACGTTTCAGTCCGGCATGGCCAGCGGCGCGGGCGGCGAGCTGTTTTCTGACTGTGAGGCGTACTATTTGCCCATCGTCGGTTCCAGCGGCGTGCTGGGGGTGATCGGGATCGCGCTTGCGCAACCGGTGCACCTGAGCGAAAGCCAGAAGGTGTTTACCGACGCCATCGCCGCGCAGATCGCGCTGGGGCTGGAACGGGAGCGGCTGTACGAAAAGCAGCAGCGCGCGAAGCTTGAAATTGAGCGCGAGCGGTTGCGGAGCGATCTGCTGCGTTCCGTATCCCACGATTTGCGCACGCCCCTCACCGGCGTGTTGGGGTCCATTGGCACCCTGCTGGACCATTATGACGCGCTGAGCGACCCCATGCGGCTGGAACTGCTGACCGGCGTTTACAGCGAGGCCGAGTGGCTGAGCACGCTGGTGGAAAACGTGCTCAGCCTGACCCGGCTGGAAAGCGATCATGTGAAACCGGTCAAGCAGGGCGAAGCGGTGGAGGAAATTGTGGCGGAGTCCGTATCCCGCGTGCAGCGGCTGGCCGGGCAGCACCCGATTCACATTGACATTCCGCAGGAGCTGATGATGGTGCCCATGGACGGCACGCTGATTGAGCAGGTGCTGGTCAACCTGCTGGATAACGCCATCCACCACACGCCGGAGGGTTCCGCCATCCGCATCCGCGTGTATCCGGAACCGCCGAACGCGGTTTTTGAGGTGCGCGATCAGGGCAATGGGATCGCCGCCGAAGATTTGCCGATGCTTTTTAACCGCTTTTTTACCCGCCGGACGGTGCCCGGCGAACGCAAAGGCGTGGGGCTTGGCCTGTCCATCTGCAAATCCATTGTGGAGGCGCACGGCGGGAGCATTTCCGCGCAAAACGATCCGTCAGGCGGGGCGGTATTCCGCTTCACTTTGCCATTGGAGGGTTAAATATGAATCCGCTGGTGCTGATTGTTGAGGATGAAAAGACCATTCGCCGTTTTATCCGCGTGGCGCTGGATACCCAGCCCTATACCTGCCTTGAGGCTCAGGACGGGATGGGCGCGCTGGCCATGACGGCGTCCCATAAGCCGGATGTGGTAGTGCTGGATTTGGGGCTACCGGACATGGACGGGCTGGACGTGATCCGGAAACTGCGCGAATGGTCCGATGTGCCCATTCTGGTAGTATCGGCGCGCGGGCATGAGCGGGAAAAGGTGGAGGCGCTGGACGCGGGCGCGGACGATTACCTCACCAAACCCTTTGGTATTGCTGAACTGCTGGCGCGCATCCGCGTTATTTTGCGGCATCGCGTGCCCAAGCAGGACGAGGGCGCGCCTGCCGCAACGTTTGCGATTGGGGCTCTGAAGATCGACTACGAAAAACGCCGCGTAACCCTTCAGGGGGAGGAAATTCACCTGACCCCCACGGAATATCGGCTGCTGACCCTGCTCGCCAGCCAGCACGGCAAGGTGCTTACCCACCGTTATCTGGTGAAGGAAATCTGGGGCGAGGTAACGGCGGACGATACGCAAAGCCTGCGCGTGAGCATGGCGAATTTGCGGCGCAAAATTGAACAGAACCCTGCGCAGCCCAAATACATCATCACCGAGGTGGGCGTCGGGTACCGCATGGTTGAGGACGCGTGAAAAAAGAACCGACCCACGAACCCTTACGTACCTAACGCCACTGTGTGATGTTGCCTGCCGCAGCTAAACCGCGTTCAAGGGGAACCCTTGCCGGGTTTGGACACAACTAAAAAACCTTATGCTTCGTCTCATAAGCAAAGCGAGCAAAGCGCACAATTGCGGTATGGAGGTAGCGGGAACTGCCTATTTTCGAAAACCGCGAAAACGATCCACCCAAGAACCGCCGCTGCAAAAACGCAGCGACGGTTCTTAATCTTCACAAAATCTTCACACAGAAAGGGGAATCCCTCACAGCAACCTTATTCCGGAATCCATATAATACAGTCAGTCTTTGGGAAAGGATGGATGACGGATGCGCCGCACCGCTGAAACACAGGAGTATCTGGAAAAAATCGAAGGTGTAGCTGACGCCTTGAAATTAAAGGATTTGTCAACTGCGCACCGGGAAATCGTCGAGGTGATGGCGATGGATATCGACGCGCCTGAGCCGCACAATCTGTTAGGCATTCTATATGAACTGACGGGTGATTTTCAGGCCGCGCGCAAGCATTACCGGGCGGCATATGCTTTGGACCCGACCTACAAACCCAGTTGCCGAAATCTGGAACGGATTACCGCGTTTTCCTTCAGCACCAAAATCACCGACATCGATTTTGGCCTGCATGAATAACCGCTGTTCCGGATTGCTAAAACCGGGCCTGACCCTATAAACTTGGGAGTGATTTAGATGTACGTAATTATTGCCGGATGCCGAAAAGTGGGTTCCAGCCTCGCTATGGAGCTTGCGCAGGAAAACCATGACGTGGTGGTGATCGATAGCGATCCGGAGCGTTTGGCCGCGCTTGGCTCCGGCTTTAACGGAGTCACCATTGTGGGGATGCCGATTGACGAGGATGTGCTGCGCAGCGCCGGGGTGGAGCAGGCTGACGCTTTGGCCGCCGTCACCGAGGACGACAACATGAATATTATGATCTCCCAAGTGGCGAAGGAGCTGTTCCGCGTGCCGGTCATCATCACCCGCGTGTATGATCCGCAACGGGAAACAATCGTCAGCGGTATGGGCCTTTCCGCCGTGTGCCCCACGACGCTGGCCGTGCAGAAAATTAAGAGCATGCTGCTCAAAAAAGAAACGCTGGACACGCTGCACATCAGCGGCTCGGCCGTATCGTTCCGGCTGGTTAAACCCATGCGCCGGCAGATCGGCAAACCGCTGACGGACACGCAGGACGAGCAGGTGCTCGGCATTGTGCGCGATCAGGTTTTCAGCCTGCGGGATGAAAAAGCCACGGTTCAGGCGGGCGATATGCTCGTGGTTGCGCAAACGGAAACGGCGGAGGTGTAAGGGGTATGACCATCATCATCGTCGGCGGGGGCAAGGTGGGTTATTACCTTGCCAAGACCCTTGCGCCCGACAAACACCGGCTGGTGCTGCTGGAATCCGATCAGGCACAGTGCAACAAGATCGCGGGGGAGTTAAGCGAGCTGGGCATTGATCTCATGCTGGGGGATGGCACGCAGGTGCGCGCCCTGCGGGACGCGGGCATTGACCATGCGGATATTTTGATTGCCGTCACCGGCTACGATCAGAACAATCTGGTGGCCTGCCAGCTGGCCAAAAACTACTTTGGCGTACCGCGCACCATCGCGCGGGTTAACAACCCCAAGAATATCGGCGTGTTCAGGCGGTTGGGGGTGGATTCGGTGGTGAGCAGCACCGCCTATATTGCCGATATTATTGAGCAGGAAGTGGACTGGGCGGGCATCAACCGTTTGCTTTCGCAAAAGGTGGGGATGCTGCGCGTGAAGGATCTCATTGTGGACGAGGCTTCGGAGGCTGCGGGGAAAACCGTGTCCAACCTTGCGCTGCCAAAGGGCACGGTGATTATCTCGGTCATTCGGGATAAAGAGGCGTTCATACCGGACGGACAGACGCGCATTCAGGCTGGGGACAGCGTGATTGCCATGACCCACGAGGATAATCTGCCCGCGCTGACCGCCTATCTGGCGACCAATGGGGGAGGCGACGTCTGATGAAAACCGGCTTGGCTGAAAACGCTGCCGGCGCGGGAATCCCGCGCTCCGCCGGCAACCCCCGCGGCAAAATCGGCAGGGGGAATCTCCTTAACAACTTTGCAGGCATCGGAGCGGAAATCCTCTACGTATTTGGCCTGATGCTGATTGGTTGGGTTCTATCGCTGCTTTGCGGATGGTGAAAACACTATGTTACCGAATCGGAACCATGAAAGTCACGCAAAACCAATCCTGTATTTTATCGGCGTAGTCGTTGTCGGTCTGGGTAGCCTGATGGGGATTCCGCTGATTGTGGCGGCGCTTTACGGCGAGTGGAAAATCGCCGTGGATTTTGCGCTTTCAGCAAGCGCGACGCTCCTTTTGGGCGGGCTTTTAATGATGGCTTTCCGCGCCTACCGCAAACAGCGGCTTGGCTGGGGCGAAGGTATGACGGTAACCGCCGCCGCGTGGTTTGTGGGGATGCTGGTGTGCGCGATTCCCTACAGTCTGAGCGGCTGTTACAACTCCTATCTGGACAGCTGTTTTGACGTAATGAGCGGCTTCACCACCACCGGGCTTACCTTGGTGCAGGACATGGACCACCTTTCCAATGGTATTAACATGTGGCGGCATTTGCTGACCTTCGTGGGCGGGCAGGGCATGGTGGTGCTGGTGCTGACCGTGCTCACCCGCGGGGTCAGCGGCGCTTACAAAATGTATGTTGGCGAAGGCAAGGATGAGCGGCTGATGCCAAACGTTGTGCACACCGCGCGTTCCATCTGGCAAATCAGCCTGATTTACCTTGGGCTGGGCACACTGTGCCTGTGGATTGCGGGAATGGCGGAAGGGCTTTCGGCAGACCGCGCTTTTCTGCATGGACTATGGATATTCATGTCCGCATGGAGCACGGGCGGCTTCGCGCCGATGTCGCAGAACATCCTGTATTACCATAGCGCGCTGTATGAAATCATTACGATTGTGTTTTTCGTGATTGGCTCCTTCAACTTTGCGCTGCACCACGCGGTGCTGACCGGCCACAAACGGGAACTGATTAAGAATGTGGAAATCATCTCCTTTACAGTGACGGTCACGGTGCTTACGCTGCTGGTGACCCTTGGGCTGATGCGCGACAACGTGTACCCGGGCGCGGTGGCGATGTTCCGCAAAGGGTTTTACCAGCTGATTTCCGGGCACACGACCACCGGGTTCATGAGTATTTACGCGCGGCAATTCTACCTTGAATGGGGCGACGTGGCGCTGTTTGCGATGATTCTGGCCATGCTGATCGGCGGAAGCGCCTGCTCAACAGCCGGCGGGTTTAAGGGGCTTCGGATGGCGGTCATATTTACAGCGTTCCGGCGGGATGTGAGCCGTGTGGCGCTGCCGGAAGCGACGGTATCCGTGCGGAAATACCACCACATCCGCGACGTGGTTTTGGACGATGGGGTGGCACGAAGCGCGCTGCTGATTGTGATTGCGTATATTTTCACCTTCACGCTGGGCACGCTGGCGGGAATGCTGTGCGGTTATCCGTTTGGTATGTCGGCGTTTGAGGCAGCCTCGGTGACGGGCAACGTGGGATTGAGCATCGGGCTAACATCGGCCGCGATTCCTTGGGCGCTCAAGGCTGTCTATGTGGTGATCATGTGGCTGGCGCGGCTGGAGTTTATGTCCATCCTCGCGCTTGCGGCGTATGTTGCGATGAAGGTGAAAAAGAAATGAAGAAGGTTGCGATTGGCCTGCTGTTTATGATCTTTCTGCTGCCGGCGTGCGCCTTTGCGCAAACGGTAACCAGCACGGACCTGATCGATCGGGCGAAAGAGCTGGATGGGCAGACCGTCACCTTTACCGGCGAAGTAATCGGCGATATTATGCGGCGCGGGGATTATACGTGGTTGAACGTTTCCGACGGCAGCAACGCGATCGGGGTATGGGCGCCGACGGAGATGATCGGGGATATTCAGGCTGCGGGCCGCTATGCGGAACATGGGGACAAAGTGAGCCTGACCGGCGTTTTTAACCGCGCGTGCAGAGAACACGGCGGCGATCTGGACATTCACGCGACGCAGGTAGAATTGCTTGCGGCCGGATATGCCACCGAGCACGCCATCGAGCCGGGCCGCGTTGTGCTTGCCGTGGTGCTGACGCTGGCGGACCTTGGCATTCTGGCGCGGTTGCTCAGCAGAAAATGAGCCGGGCCTGCCTGCCCTTGCTTTCGGCAAAATCTTCCTGTAAGCAGAACGCCTGAGAAGGTTCAAATGCGGCAAGTGAGCAAACGTTACAAAATGAAAAGCGGCTCCCCAACTTTGCGGGGAACCGCTTTTTGAATGCAACCGAACCTTAGCGCAGCCTGTTGCCACTTGCCTTATTATCGGGTATTCGCTCGCCTGGATGGATGCGCTGCGGAGTTGGAGGCTTGGGGTTCCACCCCAAACCTAAGCAGAAGCCCAACCTTAGACACGGTTCCGCTGCGGCGGAGGGAGAAACGTTTTACCAAACGCTTACCGCTATGCGCCTTGACGCTCGCCTTATAGCCCTGTGAGCTGTTGCTTGCTTTGACTCCAATGCTGCGGTATCAGGCTTTGGGGTTCCGCTCCAAGCCCAATTAAAGGTTTCACCCTTGGAGCCTGACAAGGGATTGCATCCCTGGACCCACCGTATGAACAGGCGGGAGGCTCCCGTTACATACGGAAGCCTCCTTGGCAATTCCCTTTACTTCGCGGATTTTTTACCGACGGTTGCGGCCGGCAACGCGGGTAGAATCAGCCCGCCCAGCACAGTAGCGACCAGCGCGGTGATGATTTGCACAAACTGCGCGGCAGTGCCGGCGGCAAACGCGGCGCTGAAGGCCAAACCCTTCGCGGAGGTGAGCACCAGCGCCTGACCGACTGCCATCACCAGGAATTTAACCAGCGCGGCGATCACGCCTACGACCACCCAACGGACCCATTCCACTTTCAGGGAATTTTTATCCTTCTGGGCAAACAGGGCAAAGATAACCACGAGCACCACATTGCCGGCGATGATCCACGGCATCATGGGTAGCGTAGCGTGGCCCTGCCACAGCGCGATGATCGGGGTAATCAGCGCGACGGCAACGCCGCTCCACAGGCCCACTGAGCAGGCCGCGACAATCAGCACAAGGTTGACCAGACTGCCGATAATGTAGGTGGAGATGATGTTGCTGCCGCCAAGCACCGGGCGCAGCAGCTGGAAAACGAGCGAAAGGGCGATCAGGATTGCGGTGGTAACCATTTTACGGATATTTTGAGAGCTCATAAATTCAGATCCTTTCTATGGTCAGGCGTTGGATGCGCCTGTTGCAGTACTCTTTTTGGAAAGGGCGCTTTTTACTTCCACACCGTTGAGGTTGCCCAGCTTTGCGGTGAGCGAGCCAAGTTCCTGATTGCTGCCCTCGACAATCAGGCCGATGACGGCGGCGGGGGAGTCCGCGTCCGGCACGCCGACGCGCGCGCGAATCACGCGGGCGTACTGCCCGAGCGTCGCGTTCACATCGCTGGCAACGGCGCGGTTGTTGATCACGATGCCGATAAAACCAAGACGTTTTTCTTCCTGCATGGTCAACGCCTCCCGAATGGTAGGGTTTGAGCTGCCAAGCGGCTCAGTTTGGGCTGGGATTCTCATGGTGAGGCGGCGAAATTGCGATGCGTGTTCCAGCGTGCGTTACGCACCGCTCGGCGCTTCCCGTTGGCGGGCACTTGCCTGCCCATCGGTTGCGCGTGCCTGCCGTAGGCCAGCGCGCTCAAACCATCCCTTGGGAATCAAGACAAAAAAACGACAGCCAAGCCATGCCGCCTAGCCGCCGTTATCAACGTGTTTCATATACGGTGCCTCCTCTCTCTTCGCGGATGGCTTGCGCCATAAGCGTCAACAGGGTTTTCGATGCAATGGAGGATGGATTCGCCCTGATGGCTGCGCCACTCGGGTCTATGCGTTCTCCACGAACAGTAGGATTATACCGCATTCTAAGGGATTATGAAACCCGGATTGTTAAATTTTCTTGCGTTTGCGAGGTAATATCCTCGCCGGTTTGCGCGTCGGCTCCCAAACTGTCGCTCGGCGACGGCGTGAGGGTCGGAACCGAGGAAGGAGTAGGGGATACGAAGGTGCCGTTCAGCTTTTCCAACGCCACGTCATAAGCCTTTTTCAGCTGCACATCCGTCAGGTCGCCAAGTTTGTAAACGGTGGTATCGCCCTCCGGCATGCTCACGGTCACATCCGGGGTGATACCCACCTTGTGGATGCTGCGTCCGTTGGGGGTAAAATACTGCGCGGCGGTCAACTGCAGGCCTTCGCCGTCGTTGCCCAGCGGGAGCACATACTGCACCACGCCCTTGCCGAAGCTTTGCACGCCAACGATCGTCGCGACCCCGTAATCCTGCAAAGCGCCTGCCAAAATTTCGGAGCTGGAGGCGGAGTTCTCGTTCATCATCACCACCAGGGGCAGGTTCAGCGCGCCCGCAGTCGCTTTGTAGTATTCGCGTTTGCCGGCCCGATCCTGCAAATAGGTAACGGTTTCATCCGGCAGGAAAATATCCGCAAGCGATACCGCATCGTTGATCCATCCGCCGGGATTGTCGCGGAGGTCCACAATCAGCGCCTTCGCGCCCTGCGCCTGCAACGCGTCCAGTTGCTCCTGAAAACGGGCGGCGCAATCGCCGGAAAACTCGTACAGCAGAATATAGCCCACTTGCGAATCCAGCATGCAGGAGCTGACCCAGTTCACATGCACCACGGCGCGCGGGATGTCAAAATCCAATAGCGTATCGCCGCGCTGCACCTGAATATGCACAGGCTTGCCCACTTCACCGCGCATGATATCCACCGCGTCGTTCAGGGTGGCGGAGGTCACATCCAAATCGTCCACCTTGAGGAGGATATCCCCTTTCAGCAAGCCGGACTGTTCGGCGGGGCTGCCGCTGAACACGCGTGAGATGGTGCAAAGCATGGTGACGTAGGAGGCGGAAATCTGGATGCCGATGCCGGCGTACTCGCCGCCGTCATCCTCCCACATTTTCGCATATTCCTCGGCGTTGTAGTAGTAGGTATAGGGGTCGCCCAAACCGGCCAGCAGGCCGCGCTTGGCGCCTTCCAGCATGGCGTCGGTATCGGGCTGAATGTAGTAATATTCCTCCACAATTTGCGAAAGCTCGTCCAGCGATGCGTAGCGTTCCAGCCGGTCATATTCCGCTTTGGAGATGGTGACGGTATCCTCGGCCACGCTGGGCGTCCCGGTCGCGGAGGAGGAAGCGTTGGGCAACAGCGAACAGCTTGTGAGCAGCAAGGCCACCAGCAACAGACTGAGCGCAAGCCGACTATGAAGTTTCAGGGTTTTCACAGGCTCACCCCTCAATAGATTTGTTTGGGTTTTTCCTGGCCGCATTTTTTCAGCTCATAGAGTATTTTAAACGTGACGGCATTATCAAATTTCCGAAGGTCCAGCCCTGTGTGGCGTTGTACCTTATCCAGCCGGTAAACAAGGGTATTGCGGTGGATGTAAAGCTGGCGCGCGGTGTCGGACAGGTTCAGATCCTTACGGAAAAACATTTCGATGGTCTGGAGCATTTCCTCGTTAAATAGCTTGGCGGTTTTTCGGTTAAAAAGAAGCTGATGGTAGTGCATGCTCTCCTCGCGGGGCACATTCATCAGAAAACGCTCCAGCAGCAAATCCCGAAAAACATGCACGCTTTGCTCCGGGGAGAAAATGTGCCCGACTTCCATGGCGCGCTTGGCTTCCAGATAACTTTCGCCCAGCAGGGCAAGCGAAGGCTTGCTTTCGCCGATGCCAATTTCCGCCGTTTGCACGGCTTCTTCCATCAGGGTTTCCTGCACGGCCTTGGCAAACTGCAAAAGCTCCTCCGGGCCGTCGATGCCGTTCATATCCTTAATCAGCGCGACCACGTGGCGATTCATTTCCAGCAGGGTATCAGTCTCGGTCAGGGGGATCAGCTCCCCTAAAATGCTGTAAGCGCTGGCTTTTTCCGTTTGCTCCATTTGAAACAGCATCACGCTGCGCTCCATTTCCAGCGGAATCTGGTGCTCATTGGCGCGCGCGTTAAGGTCCGCGCCGGACAGCTCCTGCTTGAGCGCGCGGCGCAGCACATCGCTGTGGCTGGCAATGGAAAGGCTGCTCTTGAACATGCTCATCAGCATGGCGTCCGAAACAATCAGGAGGTTTTCCGCGCCTTCCGCGTCCGCCGCGCAGGTGAGGATCAGGGGCGGGTTCATATCCAGCGCGCGGTACAGCCGGTCGCCGGTTCTGTGCGTGATGCCCGCCGCCAGCGTCAGGTTGGGCAGAGTTTCAGCATCGCCGTTTTCAGGCACCAGACAGTAGCCCTGCGAATCCAACAGACGCAGCGCGACGCTCATTTGCTCAAAAATCTTTTCAATTCGTTTAATATATCGCTTTTCGATATACATGCGCCCATTCCCCTTCCGCGCAACATCCTGTGGATATCACGAGCTGAGTATACCACAAATGGCGCATGATGGAAAGCCGGGATTCAACGTAACTCGCGGGCGGTTTCATCATGCAAACCGTCATGCGGTTGGGGGGATTGCGCTCGATCATCCCCGCGAGCATCTGAGGCTCGAGCCTGTAGAATGTGTAACAACAGACGCATGCGGATACGGATTGCGCCGCGCAATGCAGGAGCTTTGTATGGCACTCAGGCATGAGAAGGGGCGAAACGCAAAAACGCGGCGGCCCATGAGGGTCCGCCGCGACTGCGGTTAGCAGAGAAACGCGACAAAGCTCAAACGCCCCCGCCTTGAAGGTTTTCGGGCTTAGACCATTGGTAAATGGAACGCGTTGCCGCGCAAGGCTTCCGGCGGGCAGGGGGCAACGCCGATGCGACCCACATGGCTTTGCTCTTGACCCCTTTCGCCGCGGCGAGGGAAGCCTGCCAGCTTTCGCGCATGCGCGAAGGCTTTCCGGCCGTGAGCCATACAGCGAAGTCTATGCCAAATCCAGCGCAACAAAACGTTTCGCGGAGATAGCGTAGGCGATTCCGGACAGGAGCACGAAACCGACGGCGCCGATGGCAAGCGTCATCAGTTTAACATTCATAAAAAGCGGATCGGGCGTATCCAACTGATCCCGGAACAGGGGCGCCACATGGGTGAGCGCTTCCGCGACCGTGATGTAGAGGAACAGCAGCACGCTGCTTTTCACGTAGGCTTTGCCGACTTTGTTCGGGTTTTGATAGTAGGCGGGGAAAAAGAGAATGTTAAACAACCCGAACATGAGCAGAGATAACCCAAAGAAGGCAACGTTGGCATCCATACCCACCTCGTTTATGGCAGGGCTCATACCATGGCGCAAAATGGCGAAAGGCACCGCAAGCGCAAGCTGCGCAAGCTCCACAAGCATCGCAAAGGCAATGCGCCCCTGCACAACCGCCTGCTTTGGAACAGGCAGGGAAACGGAAAACTCAACATCGTTATTCTCGCGCCCGTTCAGGCACAGGAAAAACAGGCCAAGCGTGGTGTAGAAAAACGTAACATAGTAAGGGTAGTTGGGGATCATCAGCATGGCCGACAGCGTGAGGAAGATCACGTTGGTCGGGTGTAAGGCAAGGCGGATTTCCTTCCGTAGCAGTTTGAGCATGGCCATCACTCCTTTTCCAGGTGGATCATAATGGTTTCCAGATCGGCGGGCTTGGTTTCCACCCCGAACGCCTCGGCCTCCTTGGCAATGGCGATCGCGGTGTAACCGTGCTTGCTGGGCTTTAGACCGATCAGCTTTTCCCGCATGGAGGAGGTGAGCCGTTCCTCGGGAAATTCGAGGGCGCGGTACTTGGATGTAAAGGCTTCCAGATTCTCGCTGGCCAATAGCCGACCGTTATGGATGTAGGTGATACGGTCCGCGCACCGGTCCAAATCACTGGTAATGTGCGTGGAAAACAGGATGCTTGCGCCCCCTTTGGCAAGCAAAAGAAATACATCCAACAGATCGTCACGGCTGACGGGGTCCAGCCCGCTGGTAGGCTCGTCCAGAATCAGCAGCTCGGCGCGGTGTGAAAGCGCCAACGCAAGGTTATATTTTACTTTCATGCCTGCGGAAAGCTGGCTGGGCGTTTTGTTTTCATCCAGATGAAAAAGGGTCAGATAGTTCCGGTAGGCAGCTTCATCCCAATTGGGATAAAAACTGCGAGATACGGAGGTGATGACGCGCAGCTTTTTACGCGTGTAATAATCCACGCCCCCGGACACAAAACCGATGCGACGCTTAATGGCTAATTCGTTTTCCGCAAAAGGCAAACCGAAAAACCGGATGTCCCCGGTATCGGGATGCACAAAGTTGAGAAGGGCTTTCAGCGTGGTGGTTTTACCCGCGCCGTTGCGGCCGATGAAACCCATAATTTCTCCGGGTTGCACCGTGAACCGGATATCTTGGAGCTTGAAATTCTCATAGGCTTTGCCTAGCCCCTGAACAGAGAGCACATCCATGGTATTCCTCCTGCTGCTGTTGATAAAGTAGCGTGCGGTAGCCGGGCGCGACGCTCGCCTCAACCGCCAAGGAGAGTCAACGGCGTTTTCCGGCGATTGATGGCGAACGGCTGAACCGAGCGTATTGCCCCGTTGGAAACATTACGTAACATGCGTTATGATACATTTGAATGGCTTGCTTGTCAATGCACGCCGCCTGAAAGATACAGAATCCTGATTGACAACCGCAAAACGGGCTGTTAAAATAACGGATGTTATAATAATGAGTGTTTTTCATCGAAGGGAGGAAACCCCCATGCCACCCAAAATTCAATACACAAAAGGGGATCTCCTGCGCGCGGCGTTTTCCCTTACCAGCACTCGGGGAATCGACGCACTGAACGCACGCGCCATCGCGCGGGAGTTGGGCTGCTCAACGCAGCCGATTTTTCGCGCTTTTCACTCCATGGAGGAGATTCGCCAGGAAATGATCCGCATGGCGATGGACGTGTACGCCTCCTACATCAACAACAGCACCTACTTAACGACAAAGCCCTACCTGAGCACTGGAATTGCTTATATCCTGTTTGCGAGGGAGGAACGCGAGCTGTTTAAGTTGCTGTTCATGTGCGACCGCACCCATAACGGCGCTATAACTGACCCTGAGGATACAACGCTTGATTATGTGCTGGAACTGGTCATGAAAAGTACGGGCCTGAGCCGGGAACAGGCATTGGATTTTCATTATCATTTGTGGATATTTACCCATGGACTGGCATCGATGATCGCCACCTGCTACCTGGAGCTGGACCGGGATCAGATCATCCGGCTGCTTGGGGATCAATACCGTTCGACACGCCTGCTGTTTGGGCTGCCGCCCGTTGCGGAATGAACGTTGGCCGATACAGGAAAGCCGAACCCAAATGTTGAACAGGAACGCTTTGGGCATGCCTTGCCGGGTTATGCAAGCGAAACCGCTCTACGCATGGGTTTTCATGCGAGCCTACCGCCATGGGCGGAAAAAAGAAATCCCGATTGCCGCAAAAAGGTATTGCATTTTCAGGAAAGTTTTGTTATATTCTATATCGCTGGTTGCAGAACGCCCACAAGGCAAACGGCATAATCGGAACACAATTCGGTTGTCAAACCGGAATTGGGGCATTAGCGCAGTTGGTAGCGCGCTACATTCGCATTGTAGAGGCCAGGAGTTCGAATCTCCTATGCTCCACCATAAAAGGACGTCAATCTCGATACGAGGTTGGCGTCCTTTTTGTTATGATGGA